>NZ_JBIVTR010000004.1:259280-443837 GCF_044756785.1 Streptomyces sp. NPDC091649
GTCCCAGTGTAGTGGCGGCCCGCCCCCGCGGGCGGGGGGGCCGCGGGGGCGGGGGTTCTGGCTTGTTCACACGCCCCCCCACCCCCCCCCCCGCCCGGGGGGGGGGGGGGGGGGGCCGGGCCCCCCCCCGGCCCCCGCCCCCGTTTTGCCGCCCCGGAACACGGGCCTCACCGCCCAGGTGTACGCCGCCTTTCCCCGGGCACACGAAGCTCAGCGGAAATATCTCCCAGCGGACATATCAATGGCGCATCGCCGATCCGCCGAAAGAATGAGCTGGGCGACCTTCGCGAAAGGAGCCACAATGAGCGACTCCCTCTGGGGCTATCAGCCGTCGAGCGGCCACACCGCAGGCGCCGATCTGACCGGATATTCGGTCGAGGCCACCGACGGCAGTATCGGAAAAGTCGACAAGAATTCCGACGAGGTGGGTTCGGCCTATCTGCTCGTCGACACCGGAACCTGGATCTTCGGCAAGGACGTCCTGCTGCCCGCGGGCACGGTGAAGCGCATCGACACCGAGGACCGGAAGGTCTACGTCGACCTCACCAAGGAACAGGTCAAGGACTCCCCGGAGTTCGACCGCCACCGGCAGGCCGACGACCCGGGCTACCACGAGCAACTGTCCGCGCACTACCTGGCGTACCGCATCATGTGACCCGGCGTACGCCCCCGAACGGCGGCGGGCCCGGCCCCGAGGAGGGGCCGGTCCCGCCGCCTCGCGCGGGTGTGCCCTACGGAGAAGCGACGCCGGCAACGTGAACTCGCGGCCGTCGGGCCGGCCCCCGGGACCGACCGGAACGGCGTCCCGCCGTCGGGGCAGTGCGGCGAGCCCGCCCCGCCCGGCCTCAACGCGGCAGCTGCCCCTCCCTGTTGATCTCCGTGACGCGGGCCCGCAGCACCACGCCCGGTGACGCCGGCCGCACCGCCTCCGCCGGGCAGTCCCACTCCGGCCCGCCGCCGGGCGGCCGCAGCCGCACGTTCGGCCCTGACCGGCCCGTCACCCGGCCGACCCGCCCGTCCCGCACGTCCACCGCGAACGCGCCCGGCTCGGGCGCTCCCGGCTCGTCTCCCTCACCCGCCATGACCGCTCTCCTTCTCCGCCAGCACCTCGCACAGCCGCAACGCGGTGTCGATGTTGCAGCGGCCCAGGTCGACCAGGGGCGCCGGTTCGTCGCCCGCGCACGAGACCGGGTCGATCCGCAGGGACGGCAGCTTCACCCCGAACTCCGCCAGCCCCTCCCTCAGCTGCTCCACGGCGTCCTCCGCCGTCCGCACGCGGTCCGCCGCCGCCCTGCGCCGCTCCATCGCTTCCATGCCGCACACCTTCCACTCTGAGTGATGGTCATGCATACCCAGCGTGTCCAACGCGCAGTGGGCCCGGAAGAGGCGCGGTTCCGGCAAGCGACCGCTGCGGGATGGTCAGCCCAGCCGGGAGAAGTACCCCCAGCCGCCGGTTCCCACCGACACGCCACCGGTCTCCGCGAAGGGCGCTCCGCCCGGGTGGAAGACCAGGTCGGCGGCGGCCGTAGTGGTCCAGAGGTCGGCGTGCCCGTCGCCGTCGACGTCACCGAGGGAGAGCCCCAGCGGACGGGACGCTCTGGGGAGACTGCCGAGCGCGGTGGGGGCGCCCAGGGTCTTCGTAGCGCTGTCGTAGCCGTACTGCTCGATGGTCCCGTCGGCACCGCGGGCCCAGACCTCCGCCCTGCCGTCCCCGTCCGTGTCACCGGGGGCGAGGACCTCGCGGTCCTTCCACTCCGCAGGGCCGATCCGCACGGCGCCGAAGGACAGCCAGCCGCCGTCCGCCGCCACCCGCCCCCGGTGCAGCCAGAGGCCGGTGGAGCTGGTGGCCAGGACGTCGGGGCCGCCGTCCCCGTCGATGTCGCCCGCCGCGACCGGGGACGCGTGGGCCCAGCCGGTCTCCGACACCTTCATCACCACGCCGGGTTCGAGGTCGCCCGTGCCCGTGTTGCGGTGGAGCAACAGCTGGTCGCCCGTGCGGGCGACCACATCCTCGTCGCCGTCGCCGTCCCAGTCCCCGCGGTGGCTGACCACCGCGCCGTTCCATTCGGGCCCACTGCCGACCACACGGGGGGAGCCGAAGGAGCCCCTGCCCGTTCCCGGGTACAGCCGGAGCGTGCCGTCCTTGCGGACGGCGAGCATATCGGGGCAGAGGTCGCCGGTCAGATCGCCCGGCACCCGCGTGGCGACCCGCTCCAGCGGCTTCGCCTCCGCCCACAGCATCTTGTGGTCCTCCCCGGGAGTCAGGTCGATGTCGGCGGTCCGGGCCCGCGGTTCCGTGAAGTCCCCGCCGCCGAAGAAGGCGTGGTCGTACTTGAGCCGGTAGGTGAACGGCGCCGCACTCGCCCAGGCCGTCGGGGCGTTCCTCCCGGCGTCCGCCTCGACGAACGGCCCCGTGCCGCACAGCCCCGACCGCAGGGGGACGAGTGCGGAGTGGCCGGGCACCGCGTTGAAGTCCCCGGTGACCAGGGCCGGCGAACCCGCCGCCCACCGCTCCATGTTCCGCAGCACCACCGGCGTCCCGTTCGACGGCAGCGAGGTGCCCAGATGGACTCCGCAGGCGAGGGTGGTCCGGCCGCCGATCGGGCCCTTCGCGCACAGCACCCACCGCTGCCGCGGGAGGGAGGTCTCGTCGGGGTTGACCAGGGCCCGGTACGGCGTGAAGTCCGCGGCCTCGCCCTTGACGAACAGCGCCTGGCCGAACTTCGTCGAGCTGCCGCCCCAGCGCCCGCACCCCTCGGGCTCCTGCTCGCCGGCCCACACCGGGGTGTAGCCGACGAGCACCTGCCGCAGGGCCTCGTACTGGCCGGTGCATATCTCCTGAAGCGCGATCACATCGGCGGGCCCGCCCTCGGCGTTCATCCGCGACCGGAACTTCGCCACCCAGGTGTCGGCGCTGTCCACGACGTTCTGGCAGGTGTGCGCGCCGCACGCGTTGTACGAGACGGTACGCACCGGTGCCGGCCCGGCGGGGTCGGCGGCCACGTGGTGCCCGCTCCCCGCCACCGCCCCCACCAGCAGGGCCGTTCCGACAGCCACCCGGGTTGCCGCGCTGCCGCGGAGTCTGCGCAGGACTCTCAAGGTATTCGTCCTCACCTGTGAAGATCGAGTGATGAATGAGCGGTCATCGTAAGGGGGTCCGCTTCGGGGCAGCGGGCACGCGCGGTGCCCCCGGCCGTCGGTCCGCGCTCTCCCGAGAGCCCCCGCGACCGCACTCCTGGAAGCGCTCTCAGCCTTGTCGGCGCCCGGCGCTAGGCTGTAGACGAATCCGGCGGCGACACCGAGCACGCACACAGCACCACGCAGCGCACCCACGTGCGCACCCGCACCAGCACGGGTATCGCCGCCCCCGTCGACGAGGAGCGACCGCCTTGCCCGAGCAGTCCCCCGGGTCCCGGCCCACTCTGGAAGCCGTCGCCGCACACGCGGGGGTGTCCCGGGCCACCGCCTCCCGGGTCGTCAACGGGGGCGCCGGGGTCCGCAAGCCGCTCGTGGACAAGGTGCGCAAGGCGGTCGACGAGCTGGGCTACATCCCCAATCACGCGGCCAGGACGCTGGTGACCCGGCGGACGGGGGCGGTGGCCGTCGTCATCGCGGAGCCGGAGATACGGATCTTCTCGGACCCCTTCTTCTCCCAGCAGATCCGGGGCATCAGCAAGGAACTGACCGCTCACGACACCCAGCTCGTCCTGCTGCTGGTGGAGGGGCCCGGCGACTTCGACCGGATCGCGCGGTATCTGTCCGGCGGACACGTCGACGGGGCGCTGGCGTTCTCCCTGCACACCGACGACCCGCTGCCCGCGATCACCCGGCGGGCGGGGATTCCCACGGTGTACGGGGGCCGGCCCAGCTGGACCGCCGACCCCGGCGCCCAGGCCGTCCCGTATGTCGACGCGGACAACCGGGGCGGGGCGCGGGTGGCCGTGCGGCATCTGAAGGACCTCGGGCGGGAGCGGATCGCGCACATCGGCGGCCCTCCCGACCAGACCTCGGCGGTGGACCGCTTCGACGGCTACCGGGACATCTTGCTGGACGTGGACCCGACGCTCGTCGCCGAGGGCGCGTTCACCGTGGAGAGCGGGGCGCGCGCGATGGCGGAGCTGCTGGAGCGGCGGCCCGATCTGGACGCGGTGTTCGCGGCGAACGACCTGATGGCGTCGGGTGCGTTGCGCGTCCTGCGGGAGCGCGGGGTGGCCGTGCCGGAGCAGGTGGCGATCGTCGGGTTCGACGACATGGACTCGGTGGCCGAGACGACCGATCCGCCGCTGACCACCGTCAGCCAGGACATCGAGGGGCAGGGCCGCCTGATGGCCCGCCTGCTGCTGCGCGGCCTGGACCGGGACCGTACGGGCAGCGGCACGGCCCCCGACTCGGTGATCACCCCGACGACCCTCGTGCGGCGGGCCTCGGCCTGAGACCCCGGGGCGCGCGGAAGTGCGGCGGGGCCTCCGCCCGAAGGGCCCGCGCGGCACAGGAGTACGTCGGGCTCCGCCCGAAGAGCCCGCGCGCGGCACAGAAGTGCGGCGGACCTCCGCCCTGAGGAGCCGGAGACCCGCCGCACCGGTCGTGCCCGTACGCACGTGTCCTTGTCCTCACACGTACGTACGGATGTCGCCGCTTATCCGCAGCCCGCCGCGGGCCGGGCGCTCGCCACGCGTCCGCGGCCCGCCGCCGGTCCGCAGCTCGCGTCGCCCCGGTACGGGATCACGCGTCAGGCCCGTACGGGATCTTCAGGACGGCCGCGTCCGTGCCGGTCTGCACCTGGGACGTGCCGTTGCCGAGCGCGTTCCAGATCTCCAGGCGCACCGTGCCGCCCCTGAGTTCGCCCAGGCTTCCGGTGACGGCCTGCGTGCCGGACGCGTGCGTGTACTCCTCCCAGCCGTTGACCGGGTCGGTCGCGAAGTAGCGGAAGGTCTCGGTCCGGTCGAAGGCGCCGTCGCCGGTGAGGTCGTAGCTGACCCGGACCTGCGGGGCGTGCCCGACCCTCGTTCCCGCGTCCACCCGGAGGCGGAACGTGGTGGCCGCGCCCGGCGTGACCTTGCCGTTGACCTGCTTGACCTGGTAGACGGTCGGGCGGTACGGGGTGCCGTCCCGGTTGACGCCGTCGGCCGAGGCGATGGAGTCCGCGCCCGCCGGGTCGGTGGTGGCGGTGGTGAGGACCCCGCCGCTCTTGAGGCGGAAGGTGTTGCCGGTGGACGGGCCCGGCTCGTCCGGGTCGGGGTCCGGTTCGCCGCCGCCGGCGCCCGTACCGGTGGCCGTCGAACGGGCCGGGACGGACAGGGACTTGCCGTCGGAGAAGGTGACCGTACGGGTGGTGGAGCCGTGGTTGTGCGCGGTGTAGGTACGCGTGCCGTTCTTGGTGAAGACGGCGGAGGTGGGCAGGTCGCCGCTGACCGTCATATCGGGCGCGCCGACCGTGTTCAGGGTGTTGATCCAGTGGTAGGTGTGCGCCTTGGACTCACCCTGCTCCGGCTCGTAGTTCCCGTTCACACCGTCCCACTTGGCCTTCGCCGCCGCCGGATCGGACAGCGCCTCGAACTCCCAGAGCAGGTCGCGCCACTCCTGGGCGGGTCCGCCGTTCTCGCGCTCCATCTCGGCGATGTTCCGCTTGATGGCGGCCTTCTCGCGGGCCAGGTGGAGTGAACCGCCGGTCACCGGAAGGACGTTGATGCCGTGGATCTCCTCCGGGTTGGCGGTCCACCAGGTGGAGTACGCGCCGCCGCTGCCCCAGACCATGCCGACCGTGTCGTGGCCGAAGGAGGCGGGGAAGACCTGCTGCGAGGCGTCGAACCAGTACTGCGTGATCGCCTCGGACTCGGTGGTCAGCAGGAAACTGCCGAGGTCCCGGAGGGCGGTGTCGCCGGTGGCGGCGCCCCAGAGGACGAGCCCCGCACTGAGGTTGATGGACTCGGAGGAGGACTCCTGGTTGTTGCCGGCCGCGAAGCCCTGGTGGCCGGAGGCCCAGCTGTGGCCGGCGTACACGTCGAAGCCGCGCAGGAAGGGGTAGGCGGAGTCGGTGCGGCTGGGGTTGGCCGCGTCGCGCACCAGGTGCTTGACCATCGAGCCCCACGCGGAGTCGGCGGCCCACGCCTGGTCGTACTGGGCGATGATCGCCGCCGCGTAGACGTAGTAGCTGTAGTGGAAGTGGTGGTCGTTCAGTTCGGTGTCGCTGCCGTACGAGGCCGGGTAGCCGGTGAGGGTCTTCCAGTCCCTGTCGTAGCTGAACTCACTGGCCCCGCCCGCCGTGAACCACTCCTGGAGCCGGCCCTTCATCAGGCCGAGGAGCTTGTCGCGGGTGGCGGTCTGGCCGATCTGGTCGGCGACGGGCACCAGTTGGGCGAGGCGGCCGAGCGCCTTGCCGGTCCAGTAGGTGTCCGCGGCCCCCGAGAACGGGTCGGAGGCGTTCGCGACCTCGTTGAGATAGCCGGTCAGCCGGGCCTTGTCGACACCGCTGGACGCGGGCAGCGCGGGGACGACGCCGTTGTTCTTCTGGCTGGTGGTGAAGGAGGCGGACTCGCGCACCTTCATCGTGCCGCGCGGTGACACGTACGTGTAAGGGGTCAGCGCGTCGGTGGTGTGCAGCCACTGGTGGCGGTAGAGGGCCTGGAGCGCGCCGCGCTCGGAGCCCTCCTTGGCCTCGGTCGTCAGGCTGTAGGTGGCCTTCACCGTGCCGCCGGTGGACTGCCAGGCCACCTGGGAGCCGGTGACGAAGCTGAACGCGTACTTCCGGTAGGTCGCCAGCGCGTCCCTGGACGGCAGGACGGCGAGGGAGAAGTAGTCCTTCCCGCCGAGGCCCGCGGTGATCGTGGAGCCGGAGACGTTCCAGTCGCTGCCGGTCGGGGCGAAGAGGGCGTAGTGGTGCCCGGCGACGGTGATGCCGAGGACGTTGCCGTTGTCCGAGAAGACGGTGGGCGCGGAGGCCGTCGTGACGCGGGCGTCTCCGCCGGAGCCCTTGGCGTACACGAAGGGCATGCCGTGGCCGATGGTGGCCCGGAAGGTGCGGGAGCCGTCCGCCCAGTAGGGCGTGACCGTCCAGTCGGACCAGGAGTCGGCCTTGGTATCGGGCGAGTTGAGGCCGCTGAGGCCGACGGTGAGGTCGGCCTTGTGGGCGTACTCGTACTGCCGGCCGTCGCCGACGATCGCGGGTGTGGTCGGGTAGCCGACCTCCAGGCCGGACGCCTTGGCCTGGTAGGTGAGGGGGTGGCCGTACATGGGGGTGCTGTACGGGTTGTCGCCGTAGCGCTGGTAGGCGAGCGAGGACCACCAGTCGTTGGTCGGGACCGGCTTGTCCCGCGCGGCGGCGGTGACCTTCGGCGTGATGGGCGCGCCGGTGTTGGTGGTCGGGCCCGAGGTACCGGCGGGGCGGGTGTCGCTGTAGCTGCCGGCGCCGGCGGGGATGGTGGCGGCGGCAGCGGGGGAAGCGGCGGGCCCCAGGCCCACGGCGGCCACGGCGATGGCGAGGAGTGACGCCGCAGCGGGTCTGGAGGCGAGTCTGGAGAGGGAGGTTCGCACGAGCAGCACCTCGATCATGGGGGGGGAAGAGCGCGTTCGAGAGCGCTCTCACGTGTCAAGGAACGTAAAACTCCTGAAACGTAAGTGTCAAGAGAACGCACACAGACAGCAGTTGGGTGGCCGCCGGACGTAACCCCAAGCTGTTATGTGTTCGAGTCTTGACGGGGCGGGGGTGGTGGGGGACGCTCCAGACGCAGGTCTGAGAGCGCTCTCAAAGCGCTCGGTTCATCCCGAAGCCAAGGGAGGCTTCCCATGCCCATCGCCCGAGCCGCCAAGAGAGCCACCGCCCGCCTCGGCGCGGTCGTCCTCGCCGGGGCCCTCCTCGCCGCCTGTGGATCCAGCGACTCGTCGGACTCCTCCGACAGCGCGGGCGGAAAGGTCACGCTCACCGTCGACCTCTTCGGGTCCTTCGGCTTCAAGGAGGCCGGCCTGTACGAGGAGTACCAGAAGCTCAACCCGAACGTGACGATCAAGCAGAGCGACACCCAGGACGAGGCGGACTACTGGAAGTCGCTCCAGACCCGCCTGGCGGGCGGCGGCGGTCTCGCGGACGTGCAGGGCGTCGAGGTGGGCCGCATCGCGTCGGTCACCCAGCAGCAGGCCGACAAGTTCCAGGACCTGAAGGAATTCGGGGCGGACAAACTCAAGGACGAGTTCGCCGAGGCCAAGTGGTCGGCGGCGACCACCGAGGACGGCAAGATCCTCGGCCTCGGGACGGACGTCGGCCCCGAGGCGATGTGCTACCGCACGGACCTCTTCAAGGAGGCCGGGCTGCCCACCGACCGCGAGGAGCTCGCGAAGAAGTGGGCCACGTGGGACGGCTACCTGGAGCTGGGCAAGCAGTACAAGAAGAAGGCTCCCGCCAAGAGCGCCTGGCTGGACAGCGTCGGCTCCCTCTACGGGATCATGATCGGCCAGGAGAAGGAGCGGTACTACGACGCCTCCGGCGAGCTGATCTACGAGAAGAACCCGGCGGTCAAGGAAGCCTGGGACACCTCCGTCGAGGCCGCCGAGGCGGGCCTGAGCGCCAAGCTCGACCAGTGGTCCCCGCAGTGGAACCAGGCGTTCTCGGCCGGTTCGTTCGCGACGATCCCCTGCCCGGCCTGGATGCTCGGCTACGTCAAGGGCCAGGCCGGTGACGCGGGCAAGGGCAAGTGGGACATCGCCAAGCTGCCCGGCGGCGCCGGCAACTGGGGCGGTTCGTACCTCTCGATCCCGCGCGCGGCCAAGCACAAGAAGGAGGCGTACGCGCTCATCGAGTGGCTGACCGCCCCCGAGCAGCAGGCGAAGGTCTTCCAGAAGCAGGGCAACTTCCCCTCCTCGACCGGTGCCATCGAGACGATCGCGGACGCGAAGGACGAGTACTTCTCGGGCGCCCCCATCGGCCAGATCTTCGGTGACGCGGCCAAGGCGTCCCCGGTCCAGGTGCTGGGTGTGCACGACCAGAACGTGATGCAGCAGATCACGAACGCGCTGAGCGAGGTCGAGCGCAAGGGGACGTCGTCGGACAAGGCATGGGAGACGGCGAAGAAGGGCGTGGACAACGTGATCGGCTGACGCCGCTCGCCGCCCCGCCCCTCCTCCTTCCCCCCGGCCTCACCGCCGCTTCCTCTCCTCCCCTCCTCCCCCCGGCCTCACCGCCCTCCTCTCCCGTCCCCTTCTCTCCTCCCTCCTCCGTGCCGCTTCCCCTCCCCTTCTCCCCCTCCTCTCCCAGGGGCCGGTCCGCCCGCGCGTCGCGGACGGGCCGGCCCCGGCCCCGTACCCCTGGCTCCATCGCCAGCCCGCTCCCGATCCCGAAGGGCCGCACCGTGTCCCTCACCGCCACCGCGAAGGCCGGGCCCCGCCCGTCCGGATCCGGGCCCGGCCCCGACGACGGCCGGGCCGCCGCCCTCCGGCGCACCTGGCGCAAGGCATCCCCGTACGCCTATATCGCCCCCTTCTTCACCCTGTTCCTGGCCTTCGGGCTCTTCCCGCTCCTCTACACGGCGTTCGTCTCCCTCTACCGGGTCGAACTCCAGACGAGCGGCGAGATGGAGTGGCGGGGCATCGCCAACTACACGGCGCTGTTCACCGACGACTACTTCTGGATCTCGCTGCGCAACACGTTCACCATCGGCGTGCTGTCCACGGTCCCGCAGCTCGCGATGGCGCTCGGACTGGCCCATCTGCTCAACTACAAGCTGCGCGGCCGGACCTTCATCCGGACCGCGATCCTGCTCCCGTACGCGACGTCCGTCGCCGCCGCGACGCTCGTGTTCGCGCAGCTCTTCGGCCGCGACTTCGGGCTGATCAACTACGTGATCGGGCTGGTCGGCTTCGACCCGGTGGACTGGCAGACCGGCACGGTCGCCTCGCAGATCGCGGTCTCCAGCATCGTGATCTGGCGCTGGACCGGGTACAACGCGCTCATCTACCTGGCGGGGATGCAGTCGATCCCGCACGAGCTGTACGAGGCGGCGGAGATGGACGGGGCGTCGCGGTGGCGGCAGTTCATCCACGTCACCCTCCCCGGACTGCGGCCGACGATCGTCTTCACGGTGATCATCTCAACGATCGGCGCGACACAGCTCTTCGGCGAGCCGCTGCTGTTCGAGGGGTCGATCTCCGGCGGCATCTCGCACCAGTACCAGACCCTCGGCCTGTACATGTACGAGCAGGGCTGGGGCTTCTTCCACCTGGGCCGGGCCGCGGCCATCGCCTGGGTGATGTTCGTCCTGATCGTGGTGCTCGTCGGGGCCAACGCCCTGCTCGTGCGCCGCCGTGCACGCAAGGAGGCCGGCCGATGACCGCGCTCGCCGCACCGCCGACCGCGCCCCGGAAGGGCCGCCCGCCGCAGGACCCGCCCGGAAAGCGCCCCCGGTTCCGCAAGGGCGGTGGCGGGGCGGGCCGGACGATGAAGGGCGGCTGGCTCTCCTACCTCGTCCTCGGCTTCGCGGTGCTGATCTCGGCGTTCCCGTTCTACTGGACGATCGTCGCGGCCAGCCGGTCCAACGCCGACCTGGCCCAGGTGCCGCCGAGCCTGCTTCCCGGCCCCAACCTGATCAAGAACTTCGACGCGGTCCTCGAAGAGGCCGACATCGGCAAGGCCCTGCTGAACTCGCTGATCGTGTCCGGCTCGATCACCATCGGCACGGTCCTGTGCTGCACACTGGCCGGATTCGCCTTCGCCAAACTGAAGTTCCGAGGCCGGGGCGCGCTGCTGACGCTGACGATCGGCACGATGATGATCCCGCCGCAGCTCGGCGTGATCCCCCTCTTCATGCTGATCGCCGAACTCCAGTGGGTGAACCAGCTCCAGGCGGTGATCCTGCCGGGCCTGGTGTCGGCGTTCGGGGTGTTCTTCATGCGCCAGTACCTGGTGCAGTCGCTGCCGGACGAGCTGATCGAGGCGGCCCGGGTGGACGGGGCGTCGACGGCCCGGATCTTCTGGTCGATCGTGATCCCGATCGCGCGGCCCGGGATGGCGGTGCTCGGGATGCTCACGTTCATGACCGCGTGGAACGACTTCTTCTGGCCGATCATCGCGCTGTCCTCGCAGGAGCCGACCGTGCAGGTCGCGCTGCGCCAGCTCGGCGGCGGCTATGTCAACGACCAGTCCGTGATCATGGCCGGCACGCTGATGGGCACGCTGCCGGTGCTGCTGGTCTTCGGCCTGCTGGGCCGGCAGATCGTCGGCGGGATCATGCAGGGCGCGGTCAAGGGCTGACGCCCGGACCGGACCGGACCGGTCCGGCCGAGTCCGAGGCCGTCACCGGCTGCCCCCCCGGGTCGGGTCCGGGACGACGGCGGCGGCGACGGGCTGACACGAACGGCGGGTCCGGGCCCGCGACCGGCTGCCCCCCACGCCCCCGGGCCCCCGGCCGCCCCCGGCTGACCCGCGCACTGCTGGACCCCCGACCGCCCTGGGCCGGCCCGCGCGCCCGCCCCCTTCTCTTCGTCCTCCGCCCCCTCACTTCTGGAGTGTCACTCTCATGACCGCTGTCGATGCCCGTCCGGCGACCTCCGCGGGTCCCCGCCCCGAGACCGTGGCGGGACTCCGCTTCCCCACCGAGTTCCGCTGGGGGACGGCCACCGCCGCCTACCAGATCGAGGGCGGGGCGGCCGAGGACGGCCGTACACCGTCCATCTGGGACACCTTCAGCCGGACGCCCGGCAAGGTGCGCAACGGCGACACCGGCGACATCGCCGCCGACCACCTGCACCGGATGCCGGACGACGTACGCCTGATGAAGGAACTCGGCGTCACCGACTACCGGTTCTCCGTCTCCTGGCCCCGGGTCCAGCCGACCGGCCGGGGCCCCGCCGTCGAGCGCGGCCTGGACTTCTACCGTCGCCTGGTGGACGAGCTGCTGGCGGCCGGGATCAGACCGGTCGCGACGCTCTACCACTGGGACCTCCCGCAGGAGCTGGAGGACGCGGGCGGCTGGCCGGAGCGGGACACCGCGCACCGGTTCGCGGAGTACGCGGGCCTGGTCGCCGGGGCGCTGGGCGACCGGGTGCCGACCTGGACGACGCTCAACGAGCCCTGGTGCGCGGCCTTCCTGGGGTACGGGAACGGGGTCCACGCGCCCGGCCGGACCAGCGACCTCGCGGCCCTGCGCGCCGCGCACCACCTGAACCTCGCACACGGGGCGGGCGCGCGGGTCCTGCGCGACCGCCTCCCGGAGACGGCCGAGATCTCCCTGACCCTGAACCTCCACGCCCTGCGGCCCCTGAGCGACACCGGGGCGGACCGGGACGCGGTGCGCCGGATCGACGCGGTGGCGAACCGGATCTTCCTGGACCCGGTCTTCCACGGCCGGCTGCCGCGGGACCTGGTCGACGATACGGCGGCGGTGACGGACTGGTCGTTCGTCCGGGACGGCGACCTGGAAGTGACCTCCACCCCGATCGACTCGCTGGGCATCAACTACTACTCCCCCAGCGTCGTTTCGGCGGGTTCCTCGGAGTCCCCCTCCCCGTGGGCGGGCGCCGAGAAGCACGTGGCGTTCAGCCCGGCGGCGGGCCCCCGCACCGCGATGGACTGGCCGGTCGACGCGAACGGCCTGTACGAGCTGCTGACCCGCCTCCGCGACGAACTCCCCTACGTTCCGCTGCTGGTGACGGAGAACGGGGCGGCGTACGACGACTACGCCGACCCGGAGGGCGACGTCCACGACCCGGAGCGGGTGGCGTACCTGGACGCCCACCTCACGGCCGTGCACCGGGCGATCGCGGACGGGGCCGACGTACGCGGGTACTTCCTGTGGTCGCTGCTGGACAACT
Organism: Streptomyces sp. NPDC091649; assembly: GCF_044756785.1. Taxonomy (NCBI): domain Bacteria; kingdom Bacillati; phylum Actinomycetota; class Actinomycetes; order Kitasatosporales; family Streptomycetaceae; genus Streptomyces; species Streptomyces sp. NPDC091649. The sequence continues at coordinate 272,076 of NZ_JBIVTR010000004.1, forward strand.
TCGAGTGGGCGTACGGCTACAGCAAGCGGTTCGGCATCGTCCACGTCGACTTCGCGTCCCAGCGCCGCACGGCGAAGGACAGCGCGCGGTGGTACGCGGAGGTGATCGCGCGGGGCGGGCTGGAGAGCTGAACCGGAGCGGGTAGCCGGGCGGCGCTTGGAGCCGGAGGCTGGGCGGCCGGAGGACGGGCGGCCGGGAGCCGGGCGGCCGGGAGCCGGGCCCTGGGGTGCGGGTTCCAAGAGCCGGGGTCCGGGGCCCCCGGGTCCGGCTTTCGTGGTCCGGGGCCCCGGGGTCCCGGGCCCGGCATTCGGCTTCCAGGTTCCGGCTTTCGGCCTTCGGCGGGCCCCGGGGGCGCGCGCCTCCGGGGCCCCGCCCTGTGCTCGGCGTGTGCCCTGCGACTGCTCGGCGGCGTGTACCTGGCCCGCCCTCTGCGGTGCACGGCGTGGAGTGGGAGCGCGGGGCGGGCAGCGGGGGGCTGGGCAGCGGGGGAGGGGCCGCACGGGATGGGCCGGGCCGCCCGGACGGTGCGCGTTTTCGCCGGGAATCGGCCGGGCTGGTTTCGGCCGGATGAATCACCGGTGGCATCCGGCGCGCCAGTGGGCAGCGGGCCCACCGGACGACCGGGCGACCATATGGCTCGAAGTGGCCGTGGAGGACGACGCCCGGCCCGCGGCCCCGAGGCGCGACGGGGCCCGCGCCGGCAGAACGGGGCAGCTCAGCGGAGGGGCGGGCCGGAGTCCGCCCCCGCCGGTGAACCGGGGGCGGCCCCGCCGGGCCCCGTATCCGCGCCCCCGGTTTCCCCGCGCCGCACACGATCGCGGTCAACACCGACCGCGCTGGTGCAACATGGCGCGAATGCGTCTCCTCCGACAGGGGCCGCTCCGCAGACCTCTTGACCTGCCGACCCCCGTCCGTATGGTCTAGACCAAGCAATGAGAGGCAGTCGGCGGTGGCGCTCGTATGCCGCCCCTGCCTCGCCATATATCCGGCCAGGCGCGTTCGACCTCCCCTTCTTCCCGATCCTCCAGCTGAGGAGAACCGCATGAGCAGCCAGAGAAGCGGGCCGTAGTGCAGGGGCCGGAGACCGACGGGTATGCGGCGGCAGCCCTCCTCGTCGGCAGGGCGCGGGCACCCGGCCGCGCCTCCTCCTCACCGCGGGAACGCCGAACGCTCCACGCCGCGGCCGGCGTCCGCCACACGGAAGTCGGCCTCCGCCGCACGACAGTCGGCTTTCACCACACCGCAGTTGACGACCCGGAAGCCGGGGCCGCCGGCAGCTGACCACCGCCCCGGGGAACGGGCCCGAGCGAAGGGCCCGCGCCGCCACCCCCCGCGTCGGGCGACGAAGCGACAGGGCAACGAAGCAAGAGCAACGGAGCCGACGCTTCCCGTACTCACCCACAGGCGCTCCGCGTACCCGCGCGGGCCGCCCATGCACGCTTTCCCACCCCCACGGACACAGCGGGAGATCGCACATGAGGAGTCACACCGCCGAGCCGAGCCCGCCCCAGCCCGGCACCGCATCCGAACCCTCGCCCGACCCGGCCGGTTTCGGCCGCGTACGCCCGTCGACGGCCGCCGTACGGACCCTCCGGCGGCTCGCGGACCACGTCAACACACGCGCCCGGGTCCTGCTGAGGGTGACGGTGGGCATCGTCTTCCTCGGCTTCGGCGTCCTGAAGCTGTTCCCCTCGGCCAGCCCCGCGGAACAGCTGGCCGTCGACGCGGCGGTGAAGATGACGCTGGGGCTCGTACCGGAGACGGGGCTACTGCTCTCGCTAGCGGCCCTGGAGACGGCCATCGGGATCGGCCTGATCACCGGCCTGCTGCTGCGCCCCACGCTCATCGCGTTCTTTCTCCACATGGGCGGCGTCTTCTCGACCCTCTTCCTCCTGCCCGACGCGATGTGGCAGCCCCACTCCCCCGCCCCGACCATGGAGGGGCAGTACGTCGTCAAGAACGTGATCCTGGTGGCCGTGTGCCTGGTCGTGGCGGCGGATGAATGGGGGCGGGGATCCCGGTCACGGAGGCCGGACGGGACGGACCGCGACCGTACGACGGCAGGATGAGCGGAGCCGGGTCGGGCCGGGTCGGGTCCGGTCCGGTTCGCCGGACCAGTCCCGGGCAGGGCCTCGGCCTCCGGGCGCTCCGGGCGCTCCGGGCGCTCCGGGCGCTCCGGGCGTAGCACCCGGAGGGCGGCGGTGCCAGCGGTCACCCCACGTGGGCCGGCACCTCGGCGAGCTGTTGCGGGGTGGCCACGGGGCGCGGGCCGCGGAGCATGGTCGCGGCGATGACCGCCGCGACCACCAGGGTGACGGCGGTGGCGAGGAACACCGCGGAGTAGCCCTCGGTGAGGGCGGTCGCCCGGCCGCCACCGGCGGCGGCGGACCGTTCGACGGCACCGAGGTAGATCGTGGTGAACACCGACAGGCCCACACATCCGCCGATCTGCATGGCGGAGTTCACGAGGGCCGATGCCGCCCCCGCGTCGGCGTGGCCGACGCCGGCGAGAGCGACGTTCTGCACGGGGATGATCACGAACGCGATGCCGATGCCCACGACCACGAGGCCGCCGAAGACCTCTGTCCAGTAACTTCCCTCAGCGGTGATGAAGGTCAGCCACAGCATCCCGGCGGCAGCGATGAGCGGCCCGCCCGTCATCAGCACACGCGGGCCCTGAACGGGCAGCAGCCGGGCGGCCACGGGCGCCGTGATCATGGTGGCGAAGGTCATCGCGAGGCTCGCGAGTCCGGCCATCAGCGGGGAGAGCCCGAGGACGATCTGCAGGTGGAACATCAGGTAGAGGGTCATCCCGATGTAGACGGCCCCGATGGTCGCCTGGATGAGGAACGCTCCGGCGCGGGCGCGATCACGCACGACCCGCAGCGGCAGCAGCGGCTGCGCGACGCGGGCTTCGATCCACACGAACGCCGCCAGCAGCACCAGGCCACCGGCGAGGAAGCCGATGGTGTCGGGCTCGGTCCACCCGGACTCGGCCAGGGTGAACCCGTAGACCAGGGCGGCCAGGCCGAGGGTGACGGCCAGGGTCCCCCAGACGTCGTACCGGTTGTCGCCCTCGACGCGGCTCTCGGAGACGAACAGCAGCGCGCCGATCAGGCCGACGACGGCGAAGACGATGTTGACCAGCAGGCACCACCGCCAGTCGGCGAATTCGGTCAGGACGCCGCCCAGCGCCAGGCCCACGGCGGCACCGGTGCCCGCGACGGTACCGAAGACCGCGAACGCCGTCCCGCGCTCGCGCCCGGCCGGAAACGTGACCGTCAGCAACGCGAGCGCCGCAGGCGCCAGCAGCGCGGCGAACACCCCCTGCAAACCGCGCGCCACGATCAGCTCGGTCCCGCTCTGCGCGAGACCGCCCCACACGGAGGCGAGACCGAACCCGAGCATCCCGACCATGTAACTGCGCTTACGGCCCCAGTAGTCGGCGATACGCCCGCCGAGCAGCAGCAACGCGCCGAAGGCCAGGACGTAGGCGGTGATGACCCACTGCCGCTCGGTGTCGCTCAGCTCCAGTTCGAGCTGTGCCTGGGGCAGGGCCACGTTCACGATGGTCGCGTCGAGCACGACCACCAACTGCGTCAGGGCGATCACCGTCAGCGCCCACCATCGGCGGGGGTCAGGAGCTGCGGGCAGGGACGGCGAGACAGACATGAAGAAACCTCCGGGGTTCTGTCCAACGAGCGCCGGAGGTTTCAAGCCTCGGACCAGACACCGGACGGCCGGGTCTGACCACCTCGACCATGGGGCCGAGCACATCCATCCTAACCACCCGTTTCCCCCCGCTCCGCGCCACAGAAGGCCGTGATTCGGCTCACAGGGCGAGCTCACTCCCCCGCCGAATCCGTGCCGGCACCTGAATCTCACGGCAGAAATGGCACCGGCCCGCCCCGCCCCGAGCCTTCGGCGACGAGCCCTGCGGGCACCTGGCCGGGCGTGCGTGCGCAGCTACAAGATCGCTGCTGCCCAATCGCGCAAGCTTCGCCCGCACAGGCCGGATCGAGAGCCATGATGGAGTCATGCACCTTGGCCCCGGCCCGCCCCCGTTCGGGGGGCGGTGCGCCCGCGAACGGGACGATGGGGCTGCACGATCGGCCTCCGGGAGCCATGAGAGGAGGTGGGCGATATGCCCGTTTCTCGGGAAGTGGTGAAAAACAACCCTCCGGCCGCATAAACCCGCAGGTCACGAACTGTCCTCCCCGCGCGTGCGGGGGTGTTCCCACGCCTCCGAGCACCGACCGGGGCCTGTGGCAGTCCTCCCCGCGCGTGCGGGGGTGTTCCCTGCCCGGTGGCCGGGTTGTAGTCCAGACCGTCGTCCTCCCCGCGCGTGCGGGGCTGTTCCTGGCGCAGGACGCCCCCCGCGCCCTCGGTGACTCGTGATACTGGGCGACCGCGGTTACGACCACCACGAGTACCCCAGCCCCGTCCGGGGACCTCGGTGTAAAACCGCCCCTCGCCAGCCGGGGCACCGAGCACGGCTCCGGACCGGGCACCGGGCACCGGGCACCGGGCACCCAACGATGGGACGCAGAGGGCGCGTTCGCTCACCTGCGTTGGTACCGGGCGGCCGAGGTCCCGCTGGGAGGTACGCGGCGACGCCCGTGCAGCCTTCCTCGTCCTCGGATGCGCACTCATCCACTGGGGGCGTCCGAACGCACCGCGTACCAGCGGATGATCGCGCTTCCGCCACTCGGGGGAAAGCACGTCGTGGCGACGGTACCCAGGCGTGACGCCTGGACGCCCGCCACAGGAGCACGGTGGACACGGCCGACGACAGCCGTTGGCCAGTGAGAACACTGGGCGGGAGTGGAAATGGCGCGCGTGGTGACGCCAAGGGCAGCTCGGATGGTCGTGGCGCTGGGCAGTGCGGCTGCCGCGCCCTATGTCGCTATGAAGATGTACTGGGCGTTCGGCGGCAGGGCGGGGCTTGCGGACGGGTTCGATGTGGCGGGCGAGTTCGAGAGGAACGGTGCTCCCGAGGCGTTGGTGTGGCTGGAACGACACGGCATCGACTTCACGGCCGTGCTGGCGCTGATGGGGGTGATGCTGGCATTCGCCCTCGTCCGGCCATGGGGACGAAGGCTCCCTCGGTGGCTGTTGCTTCCCCCGGCCTGGGCGGGAACGCTGTTGATCCCTTGGGGCCTGCTGACCGCCGTAGCCGCCCTCGCCGGCAACAGCGGTGATGCCACGCCTTCGGTGACGCAGTGGGTGGTGCCCGCCGGCGTCGGCGCTTTCCTGGGCATCGGAACAGCCCTGGGCGTCGGAGCCTGGTCACGCCTGAACCGACACACCGTCACCGAAAGCATGCCTTGTTGAAGCGGGCGTGCGATAGCCGGGCCGCGTCCTCGCGGGCAGTCCGGGGCTTGGACCATGCCGTCCCGCACCCGAATCGTCACTCCCACGATGATCCGACCGACGCAGAGATCACAGCGAGGAGTACCTGCGACCCCCCTCACACGCGAGGGACGAGCACAGGACGTGCACGGCCTTGCCACGAGGGTCAGTTCGGTTGTGAAGGCGACCGCGTCGGGCCCGGTCGCGCGCCGGAGCGACGCCGCCGGCTACGAGGCGAGCAGCACGTGCCGGGCATCAGGCAGGGCCGGCCGGTCCTGGACGGCACTCTCCGGCCGGCTGATGTCGGCCCAGACCGCGTCGAGGGACAGCCCGAGGGTGTCGGCGATCGCCGCGATGGTCGGAAAGGCGGGGGTGGCCACGCGGCCCGATTCGATCTTTCGGAGCGTCTCCGGCGAGATGCCCGCGGCGAGCGCGACGTCGAGCATCGAGCGGCGGCCCCGGGCCCGGCGGAGCAGGGCGCCGAGACGCTGTCCGCGTTCGACCTCGGCGGGAGTGAGCGGCAACCTGACCATTCACCCATTCTAATACCGGTACAGTTAGACCGGTATAGTTATTGGAAGCACGTGAGAGGTCCCCCGTGATTGAGATCCTGAACTCCACCCGGCTCGATCGGGCCAAGGACACCGGAGCGTTGGTCGGCCACATCCTGCACACGCTGAAGCGGCGCAGCACGGTCGGCACGAACCTTCTGGACATCGACCAGTGGGCCAAGGAAATGATCACCGAAGCCGGGGCGCAGTCGTGTTACGTCGACTATGCGCCGTCCTTCGGTCGCGGCCCGTTCGGCCACTACATCTGTACGGCCGTCAACGACGCCGTACTCCATGGCCGGCCCCACAACTACACGCTCACCGACGGCGACCTGCTGACGCTCGACCTGGCCGTCTCCCTGCGCGGAGTGGCCTCGGATTCCGCGATCAGCTTCCTCGTGGGCAAGGCCCGGCCGGCAGAGAGCGTCGCGATGATCGAGACGACCGAACGCGCGCTGGCGGCGGGCATCGCCGCAGCCAGGCCGGGTGCACGCGTCGGCGACCTCTCCCACGCCATCGGTACGGTCCTCGGCGAAGCCGGCTACCCGATCAACGTGGAGTTCGGCGGCCACGGCATCGGGTCGACCATGCATCAGGACCCGCACGTCCCGAACACCGGGCGGCCCGGCCGTGGCTACAAGCTGCGCCCCGGACTGCTTCTGGCCCTGGAGCCCTGGGTCATGGCCGACACCGCCACGCTCGTCACCGACGCCGACGGCTGGACGCTGCGCAGCGCGACGGGTTGCCGGACGGCACACAGCGAGCACACCATCGCCATCACTGACGACGGAGCCGAGATCCTCACCCTGCCCCCGGAGGCGTAGCCGTCGAGTAGGCAGCAGCACCCCCAAGCCGCCCCGGGCCTGCGGGCGGCGGGTCAGTGGGCCAGCGGGTCGGCAGGTCGGTGGGCCAGCCGGCGAGGGGCGGTGGGTCAGCGGCCCCTCGTTCACGCGTGCGCGGATCGCCGGCCTCGCACCCTGCCCGGAGAGAGGACGCCCGGGCGTGCCGTTCTCCGGCCCCGAGCACGCGGTGGGCGTCCTCATCGACGCCTGCGGCCCCTCCTCCCTCTCGGCCCCGGCCCGGGGAGACGTCTAAAGTCCGCCACGCCCCGTAACGCGCCTGTGTGCTCGGCGCGGGTACCGGGCGGGGGCGGTGAACTCACCCCGCCCACCGTCCCGTCAGGAACGTCAGCGCGACGAGCGTCGTCAGGGGGGCGGCCACGCACAGGTACGCGGCCCTGAACCACGGGCGGCGCAGGGTCAGCGCCGCCAGGCCGATCCACAGCGGCCACCACAGCAGCGTCGCGCGCGGGATGGACGTGTACCAGTACGAGGTGCCCAGGGCCCACAGGCTGAGGGCCACGTACACCGCCTCGGGCCAGCGGCGGCGGCGCAGGAGGACGGCTACCAGCGCCAGGCCCACCAGCATCGCCGCCAACTCGGCCTGGAACATGAACGCGTATCCCGTGGACTGCGACTGGCCGAACGCCCCGTGCCAGGTGTTCCCCCACGCCTCCCAGGGAGTGTGGAACGTGCGGTACCAACCGCGTTCCTGAGCGTGCTTCCAGGCCATCCAGTCGCCCGTGTGCGTGTGCAGGTACCAGCTGTACGCCGCCGGGGGCAGCGCCGGAAGCAACATCCAGCCCGCCCCCCGCCAGCTCCGCCGGCCCTGCAAGCCCTGCCGTTCCTGCCGGACCTGCCGGCCCTGCCGGTCCTGCTGATCCCGCCGGTTACGGACGGACAGCAGGAAGAGCAGGGCGATGGCTGCGGCGAGGAACAGGCCGCTGACGCGCACCGTCGTCGCCAGCGCGGTCAGCACGGCGGCGAGCGCCCAGCGGTACCGCGCGGCGGCGAGCCAGGCCGGCAGCGCGAACGCGAGGAACAGCGCCTCCGTGTAGCCGGCCGCCAGGAAGACCGCGCAGGGCGAGAGCAGGAAGAGGACGGCCGTCCGGTGGCCCGCCGCGTCCTCCGGCAGGTACGCCCGCGCGATACGGGCCAGGGCCAGTACGGCCACCGCGCCCGCGACGAACGAGACCAGCAGTCCGGCCGCCGTCCAGTCAGGGACGACGGTGTGCACGGCGCGCAGGACGAGGGGATAGCCCGGGAAGAACGCCTCCCGGTTGTCCCAGCCGCTCGTCCAGGGACCCGCGCCTGCGGGGAAGTATCCGTCGCGCGCTATGTGGAGGTAGTGGTTCGCGTCCCACCGCTGAAAGGGCGCGAGGACGGGTGCCGCCTCCCGCGTGCCGGAGCGGGCCGGAAACAGCCAGCGGGCGAAGTGGGCGGTGATCCACAGGGATATTCGGGTCAGGAGGTACAGCCACAGCACGCCCCGGTCGGCGGGGGTCAGGAGGTCCGCCACCCGGCGGAACCGCCCTGTCCGGGGCTCGGGGGCGACAACGGTCCCGACGGTCCGGGGCTCAGAGCGCGCGGGCCCCCGGGGCTCGGGCGGTGCTGGGCGGGGTGCTTCTGGCCGCAGACCGGGGGAAAGCGTGGACAACTCAGGCACCTTTCGGGCGCGCCTCGCGGTACGTCGAGGCGTACGGGACCACCCGGTCGAGTCGCCGGGACACGGACAGACGTGGGGAGGAGGAGAAGAAGGAAGACGAGGAGGGGGCCGGGGCTGGGCAAAGAGGGGGGAGAAGAGGGGGAGAAGGGGAAGGGGGCGCGGGCCGGGACCGCGTACGGCGAGTGCCGGGCTGCCTCGGCAGGGTGTGCGGTGAGGCGTACGCCGCCCGCGCGACGGCCGGGGTCAGGGCCTCGACGCGGCCCCATCGGTTGTCTCCGTCGGCGTCGGCGGCGATGTCGACAGCGGCGGCGATGTCGATTTCGGCGGTGGCGGCGCTCCCGAGGCCGATGTCGAGACGGAGGTGGGCGTCGATGTGGCGGTCGAGGCCGGTCCGGTGGGCCGGTCGTCGCCCGCCCCCCGGGTCCCCAGGGTCGTCGCACCCCCGGGCAGCGTGCTGTCCGGCGTCGGCGGTGAGGACCGCTCCTGCGGCAGCCGGCCGGACGGTGTCGGGGACGGGTAGCCGGGCGACGGGCCCGTGGCCGGGGCGACCGGTTCCGGCCGTAGCGGCAGCAGGCCGACCGCGACGGCTCCACCGCCGCCGACGACCAGGCACACGCCCATCGCGACCACGGCCATCCGGCGGCGCTGCGCGCGCGTTCCGCGTTCGGTGATGCTCGACACCGGGTCCGCCGCGGAGCGGGCCTGCCCGAAGTCACCGGCCTCCCGGAACAAGGACCGCAACGGATCCCGGGGTTCAGACATCAGGAGCCTCCTCGATGCGGGGGTCCCGCAGACGGTGGGCGAGCGCCGCACGTCCGCGAACCAGATGCGTCTTGATGGTGCTGCTCGAAAGTCCGGTCTCCCCGGCGATCTGCTCGACGGTGAGGTCACACAGGTAGTGCAGGGTCAGGGTCCGCCGCTGCTGAGCGGGCAGTTCGCGGAGCGCGTCGACGAGCACCACATGGCCCGGGTCCGGCGGCTCGACGTGCCGGGGCGCACCGCTCCCCCGGCCCCAGGCGTCGGCCGAACGCCGCCGGAAGCGCCAACGGCTCACCGCCAGCCGCCAGGCGACCGTACGGATCCACGCCTCGGGCTGTCCGTCACGCTCCAGGCGGGCACGCCGGACCCACGCCTTGACGAACGCCTCCTGCACGACGTCCTGCGCCTCCTGGAGGTCGCCGGTCATCACGTACAGCTGGCCTGTGAGACGCGCGACCGCCCGGGCGTAGAACTCTTCGAACTCCTCGACGGTCAAAACTTGCTCCCGGATCTTTCGCTTCACCGGGTATACGCCCGGCACTCCGCATCCGGTCGACACCACCTGCCGTCCGGCCGCGGTGACGGTCGTCACATTCCCGAACGGCGCGGGGCCGCCGCCGCCCCCGCGCGCCTCCCGAAGCTCAAGCAGCGAGATCCGAGCGCTCTTAACAGTGATGGGGTGGATGGGTCAGTTCTCCCACCCGCCCACCCTTGCTGCGAAGTTGACACTTTGTGATCGAGTTGCGACGCACGGTCGCCAGGCTCTAGCGTTCGGCAGGACCACGACCAGACAAAAGGACGACCCCCACCGGTGCACCAACACCGACAGGGGTCTCACCAACGAAGATCGGACACAACGATCCCCATGGCTGACAGCCACCTTAATGCCGACCCCTGCGCCCCTCCGGCAGCCCCTGCCGCAGCCCCGGTCGCAGCCCCTCTCGCGACGCCTCCCGCAGCCCCTGCCGCAGCCCCTCTCTCGGCCCCTCTCTCGGCCCTTCCCGCGACGCCTCCCGCGACGCTTCTCGCGGCCCCTCCCGCGAGCCCGAGGGCCGCCCACGCGATCCCCCACCCCATGGCCGGGCCCGGCTACGGCAAGCGCTCCGCCCCCGACGAACGCCCTCGCACCGACCGGGACTTCGCCCACCTGCTCCCGCGCGACGCCGCCGTGGCGGCCTACATCGACCGGCTGCCCGACGGCTCCGACATCTCTGTGAAGACCCTGGCCAAACACCTCCCGTACGGCCAGTGCGCCCTGCGCACCACCCTCAACCGGCTCCAGGGCGCGGGGCACCTGCGACGCGGCAGCGAGTGCGTGATCACGGACAAGGTCATGCTCTGGGTGACCCGGAGCTTCTTCTCCCGCACCGCACGCGAGGACGACTGGTGGAACGCCTACACCCGGGGCGACGCTCCGCCAGACGAACACCAACGCCCCACCCGGTCCCGTGCGTTCATTCTGCTGGCCGCCCTGGGCCGGACGGCCCCCGTGCTGACGCTGTCCGCCGCCGACTGCGTACACCTGGAACCGCGGGTGGCGGAGTGGTTCGCACGGGGCGCCACCGAGGCGGAACTGCTGCACGCGCTCACCCACGGCCTGCCGTCGCCCGTCCACTGCGCCGCCCGCCTCGTCGAACGGCGACTGCTCGACAAGCTGCCGCCCGAGCGGGTCCTGCCGGGCCCCCGGGCCGTCCTGCGCACCCTGGAGTGCGGCGAGTGCGGGGTCCCCGGCCCGCCCGGGGCGCTGCTCGGCGGCCTCTGCCGGCCGTGCCGGGGGGCCTCCCCGGAGCCGCCGGCCGGCCCGCCGGGGGCCGTGCGGCCGACCGGCGTACGCGACCGGATGAACGCGGTCCGGGCCGGGCTGGTTCCCCGGTCCGAAAGGGCCCGCCGATGACCGTGCGGCTCACCCGACGGGCGGGACGGCCGCCGCCATGGCCGCCTAGACGGCCCTCTCCGCGCTTCTCAAGGGCCGCCCCGTAGACCCTCCGTGGGCGTCCACCGCGAGCTGGGTCGTCGCCAGCTCCCGGTAGAGGTCGTCCGAGGCGATCAGCTCCTCGTGCGTGCCCGCCGTGCGGACCCGGCCGTCCTCCAGGACCACGATGCGGTCCGCGTGGCGGACAGTGGACAGGCGGTGCGCGATGACCAGGACCGTGGTCTGCTCCGCCAGTTCGAGGATCACGTCCCGCAGTGCCTGCTCGTTGACCGCGTCCAGTTGCGAGGTCACCTCGTCGAGGAGGAGCAGCCGGGGGCGGCGCAGGAGGGCCCGGGCGATGGCGATGCGCTGGCGTTCGCCGCCGGAGAGGGTGACGCCGCGGTGGCCGACCGCCGTGTCCAGACCCTCGGGCAGCCGGTCGACCAGCGTGTCCAGGCGGGTCCGGGAGACGGCCTCGGCCAGCGCCTCCTCCGAGGCGTCCGGTGCGGCGAAGGCGAGGTTCTCGCGGAGCGTCCCGGCCAGGACGGGCGCGTCCTGCTCCACGTAGGCGAGGGACCCCCGCAGTTCGGCCAGCGGCCAGTCGCGGATGTCCCGGCCGTCCACGGTGATCGTGCCGGAGTCGTGGTCGTAGAACCGTTCCAGCAGGCTGAACACCGTCGACTTGCCCGCCCCCGACGGGCCCACCAGCGCCACCAGACCGCCGGTCGGAACGTCGAACGTCACTCCCTTGTGGGCGGGGGCGCGCTCGTCCCCGTACCCGAACGTCACGTCCTGGAACGTGACGCCGAGCGGCGTCGAGGGCGCCTCCCGCGATACGTCCCCGGGCGCGGCGGCCGGCTCGCCGGGCAGGGACTCGACCTCGTCGATCCTGCGCACCGCGGCGAGCCCGCTCTGCAGGCCCGTCCAGCCCTCGACCAGGCCGCCGATCGGGCCCATCAGGTAGAAGAGGTAGAGCAGGAAGGCGATCAGTGACGAGATCTCCAGCGAGCCGGAGGCGACCCGCGCGCCGCCGACGCCCAGCACCGCCAGGAACGCCAGCTGGATCGACATCATCATCGTGACGTCGGAGACCGACGACCACCGCGCCACCGAGACGCCCCGGTCGTGCGCGTGCCGGGCGGCCGACGCGACGGCCGCCGTCTCCCGCTCCTCCGCCCCGCTCGCCTTGACCGTGCGGAACGCCTGGAGCACCCGGTCCAGCGCCGCGCCCATCGCGCCGACGGACTCCTGGGCGCGCAGCTGGGCCCGCTGGATGCGGGGCATCAGCAACGACGTGACGGCTCCGATGCCGACGATCACCACCAGCGTCACGCCGAGCAGCGTCAGGTCCATGTACGCCATGAAGCCGATCGTCCCCAGCAGCATCAGCACGCTGTTGAACGACTCGACCAGACCGCTGGAGAGGACCGTCCGCAGGAGGGTCGTGTCGCTGGTGACGCGTGACTGGAGGTCGCCCGGGGTCAGCCGGTCCACCGCCGGGACCTTCAACCTCATGATGCGGCCGACGAGCTGGTCGCGCGCCCGGAGGACGACGCCTTCTCCCGTACGGGCCATGAGATAGCGCCCGTACGCGGAGAGGCAGGCTCCGAGCAGCACGAGCGCGGTCAGCGTGACGAGCGGACCGGCGGGTGAGCGCTCGGCGGCGAACGCGTCGACCGCGTGCTTCGCCATCAGCGGCATCGCCAGTCCCGCCGCCGATCCGGCGAGCGAGAGCAGGCCCGCGCGGACGAGAACGCCCCGGTGCGGGCGGACCCGCGAGAGGAGGAGGCGGAGCGGGGAGGGCCCCTGCCCGCCGCCGTCGGACTTCCCGGGGGCGCCGGCAGGGGGCTTCCCGGCGGACTCCCCGGGGGAGCCCGCGGGAGGCTTCCCGGTGGGCTTCCCGGTGGGCTCCCCGGCAGACGTCGCGGCGGACTCGCCGGAGGGATTTCCGAGGGACTTGCCGGAGGACTCCCCGGCGAGATTCCCGGAGGACTCGCCGATGGGCTCCCCGGCGGGCTTCGCGGCGGCGTCCTCGGGAGGTATGCGCTCCTCGCCGTGAGCCCCGTCCGCCCGCTCAGGCGGCCTGCCCGCTTCCGCCCCTGTCGTCCCCGCCACCGTGCTCATCCCGCACCCCTTCGCCTGCCGCTGCCGCTGCCGCTACCACCATCAAGGGACGCAGATCCGCCGGTTCCGCCTTCTCCCCGACCGTGCGGCCCCCGGCCTGTACCCAAGCATGTGGGGAGAACGGAGGGGCCGCCCGCACCCCCGCGCACCACTCGGGCCAGACACCGGACATCCGGCAGGCCAGGGCGACGGCGACCGAGCGGGGCAGGCAGCCGTAACGGCCCGCGCAGCGGCGGCTGGACGTGACGACCGCCTCGAACACCTCCAGCGTCTCCGCGTACGAGGCCGGGCGCGCTCCCCGGGCGCAACCGGCCAGCACCCGGCGCAGACGGCCGGGCTTGAGGCGGGCCAGGACGAACGCGGCGGCGATGGCCGCGCGCAGCCGCACCCCGCCCGCTCCCGCGTTCCGGCGCGGCATGGTCATCTCGGTGGTCATGGGCGCAGGATCTTCGCCTCGACGAGCTGCCGGGTCAGTTCCGCGACGTCCGACTCCGCCTCCGCCCGCTCGACGTCGAACGCGGCGAGAATGCGCTCCACGGCGGTCTCGGGCGGGTGCCCCTCGGCGAGGGCTTCGACCACGATGGTGCTGGTGTCGTTCAACTGCCAGTAGCTGCCGTCCTTCTCGTCGAGGAGGACGCCGCCGTACTCGGTGGTCGTGACGGCGATGCCTTTTCTGAGCTTCAAAGCGATGCCTCGCTGGTAGAGGGCCGGTGGGGCGGGGGCCAGGCGTTCTCGGCCGTACGGAGCCAGGTCTCCCCGGCCACGGTGGAGCTGACGGAGTGCTCGACCAGGACCGGCGAGAAGGGTTCGGCGGCCAGCCGGAGCAGTCGGCGGGAGTCGACCAGGCCGCGCTCGGCGAGCCGGGAGTCCGTCCACAACTCCGCCAGCTCCCCCGCGTGTTCGCGCAGGCCCTGGTGTTCGTCCGAGGACATGTGGTCCTTCGTCGTGCGGGCCGGCAGCACGTCCGGGACCACACCGCGCATCGCCTCGACGAGCAGCGGCTTGTAGCGCCAGGGGCTGATCCGCTCCGACAGGCGTACGGCGAGGGCCGCCTCCAGGACCCGGTCGTCGTAGAAGGGCGCGGCGACCGGCAGCCCGAGCGTCATGCCGATGTCCTCCATCGCCTGGAAGTGCCGGGCTCCCATCCGTACGGCGTCGATGTCCACGTGCCGTCCGCGCCAGGGGTCGATCGGCTCGGCGTGTTCGGCGGCGGCCCGGAACTCCTCGGTGATCAGAGTGTTCGCGTGCTCGGTGAACCAGGGCCGCAGCGACTGCCGCACCCCCCAGGAGAGCAGCGGAGTGCGGGCGACGGGCTGGGGTTCGGCGGTGACCGCCCCGGCGAGCCAGCGGGGGAACGGGGAGCGGTCCAGCAGGGCCCTCACCGTGGGCAGGAGCGGCCAGCCGAGCTGGTGGCGCAGGCCGCCGAGGTGGTTCCAGGCGGTGAACGGGTTGCCGTGGAAGAGGTCCTGGTAGGCGTGGGGCAGGCCGAGGAAGAGTTCGTCGCCGCCGTAGCCGGTGAGGTGACAGCGCGAGCCGGTGGCGTGGGCGCGGCCGAGGAGGAGGTGCGCGCGGGCCCGGCCGGGGGCGACCGGGAGCGGTTCGTCGTTCAACTCGGCGGCGCAGGAGGCGAGGTCGGCGTAGAAGTAGGGGGCGTCGTCGGCGGGGATCACGTGGTGGGACAGGGCGGTGGCGTCCGCCCCGCCTCTCCGCGCCGCCGCGCCCGCCCGGGCCGGCGTGCCGTGCCGTGCCGCCTCCACCGCCCTGAGCGCCCAGGTCTCGTCCTCGCTGTAGCGGTCCCGGGCGGCCACGGTGAGGAGGGACAGCTCGGCGGGCCCGGTCGCACGCGCGGCGAACATGAGCGCGGTGGAGTCCACACCGCCGGACAGCTCGCAGCTGATCCGGTCCAGGCCGCCGACATGGGCCCGTACGGAGGCGGCGACGGCGTCACCGACCGCCCGGGCCCCCTCGGCCAGCGGGAGTTCGGCGGGCGGCGGCTCCCACCAGCGGTGTTCGGCGGGGCCGGGGACGGCGGCCGTGCCCGGTGCTGCGGCGGGCAGGGCCAGGCCGTACCCGGCGCCGGTCTCGTGCACCCCCCGCCACACGACGCGGCGGCTGAGGGGATGCGGCAGGAAGTCGAGCATGCGCAGCGCCAGCGCGCCGTCGTCCAGGGGTGCGCCGATCAGGCGGGCGAGGACGGCCGGCCGGTCGGAGGCGATGGTTCCGGCCTCCGGGTGCCGGGCGTGGTAGATCCGGCGCAGCCCGGAGGCGGTGCCCCGGATCCAGGTCTCCCCGGAGAGCCGGGCGACCACGTGGTGGAGGCCGGGCAGCCGGGCGAGGCGGCGCTCCAGGCCGGCCCGGTCCCGGGCGCCCTCCAGGAGACCGGCGAGCACGGCCTCGGGCACACGGCCGGGGCCGATGAGCACGAGGGCGTCGTCGCCCCGGCGGAGGTGGCTCACCTCGCGGACCAGCGGACGGGCGAGGACCCAGGGCCGCCCCGACGCGTGCGGGACGGCCGGCGCGCCGCCCGCCCCCGGGGGAAGCTGCCCGGCCACCGCCGCTCCCGCCGCGCTGTCCGGCAGGACGACGAAGTAGTCACGCAGATGGCCGGGCATGTTCACCTTCCGGAAGTTCTCGTACGGGTTCTCATACGGAGCGCGGGGAACCAGGAGCCGATCAGATGATGCGACGGACCCAGTACTCCTTGTACGAGCCGTAGAAGTAACCGGCGGTCTTCTTCGAAAAGTCGCCCTGCTTGAACAGCGACGGCTTCACGTAAGCCTTCTTCTGCTGCTTCATGACACCTTCCCTTATGCGCGGTTGACGACCGCTATGCCCGACTGACTGCCGCACAACAGGCGTTGCTCGTGCGACAGATGTTCACCGGAGGAACACCAGAGCCATCATGTCCCGCTGCCGAACCGGTACGCATGATTCCGACTTACCGTGCGAAGTTGGCTGGATAGCGCGAACGGCGAGACCTCCGGGGGCGGGCACTCCGGGCCGTCTCCGCCGGGTCCCGGACTGCCGGGCGGCCGCCATGTGCAGTCGCACACCGCTGAGGTGCGGGCGGGGGTGGACGCCGGGCGGACTGGACCATTGGTCGGCTGCGGTCACCGGATCGGGCGGTGAGCTGGCAGGAGACGGCGCGGTGGCCGGGAGGGACGGGAAACCAGCCGGAACGGGCCTCCGGCCGGTCCCGCCCGGCCCCGGCCCGGCGGGTGCGCGGGGCGGGCGAGCGGACGCCGTCATCGACGGGACCGCCCCGGTCCGCGCTGCCGTACGGGGAAAGAGTGCGGCAAGTAGCCATTCGGCCACGCCACCCGCACGGTGAGAGCCCCGGGGCGGCGCTCACACGGTGAGAGCCCCGGGGCGGCGCTCACACGGTGAGAGCCCCGGGGCGGCGCGCTCTCGGGGAGAGCCCGGGAGGGGCGTCGGGCGCTCAGAGCACACCACCGGGCCCCTTCTGTGCCCGGGAACGCCACAGGGCGCCGCCGAGGCCGGGAACGCCACAGGGGCGGCACCTCCGTGAGGAGATGCCGCCCCCGTGGGACGTACGCAGGACTGCGATCGGGTGGGGGGCCGGAGCCCCCGCGGCCGATCAGAAGTCCATGTCACCGCCCGGCATGCCGCCCGGAGCGGCCGCGCCGGCCTTCTCGGGCTTGTCGGCGATGACGGCCTCGGTGGTGAGGAACAGCGCGGCGATGGACGCGGCGTTCTGCAGAGCGGAGCGCGTGACCTTCGCCGGGTCGATGATGCCCTCGGCGATCATGTCGACGTACTCGCCGGACGCGGCGTTGAGGCCGTGACCGATCGGCAGGTTGCGGACCTTCTCCACGACGACGCCACCCTCAAGACCACCGTTGACGGCGATCTGCTTGAGCGGGGCCTCCAGCGCGAGCTTCACGGCGTTGGCGCCGGTAGCCTCGTCGCCCGTGAGGTCGAGCTTCTCGAAGACGGCCGAAGCCTGGAGCAGAGCCACGCCACCACCGGCGACGATGCCCTCCTCGACGGCGGCCTTGGCGTTGCGCACCGCGTCCTCGATGCGGTGCTTGCGCTCCTTGAGCTCCACCTCGGTGGCGGCGCCGGCCTTGATGACGGCCACGCCGCCGGCCAGCTTCGCCAGACGCTCCTGGAGCTTCTCGCGGTCGTAGTCCGAGTCGGAGTTCTCGATCTCGGCACGGATCTGGTTGACGCGACCCTGAACCTGGTCGCTGTCACCGGCGCCGTCGACGATCGTGGTCTCGTCCTTGGTGATGACGACCTTGCGGGCACGGCCGAGCAGGTCCAGGCCGGCGTTCTCCAGCTTGAGACCGACCTCCTCGGAGATCACGGTGCCACCGGTGAGGATGGCGATGTCCGCGAGCATGGCCTTGCGGCGGTCGCCGAAGCCCGGAGCCTTGACGGCGACGGACTTGAACGTGCCCTTGATCTTGTTGACGACCAGGGTGGAGAGCGCCTCGCCCTCGACGTCCTCGGCGATGATCAGCAGCGGCTTGCCCGACTGCATGACCTTCTCCAGCAGCGGGATGAGGTCCTTGACGCTGCCGATCTTCGAGTTGACGATCAGGATGTACGGGTCGTCGAGCGACGCCTCCATACGCTCCATGTCGGTCGCGAAGTAGGCCGAGATGTAGCCCTTGTCGAAGCGCATACCCTCGGTGAGCTCAAGCTCCAGACCGAAGGTCTGGGACTCCTCGACGGTGATGACGCCTTCCTTGCCGACCTTGTCCATCGCCTCGGCGATCTTGGCGCCGATCTCGGTGTCGGCGGCGGAGATGGAGGCGGTCGAAGCGATCTGCTCCTTGGTCTCCACGTCCTTGGCCTGCTCCAGCAGAGCGGCGGAGACGGCCTCGACGGCCTTCTCGATGCCCCGCTTGAGGGCCATCGGGTTGGCGCCTGCGGCGACGTTGCGCAGACCCTCGCGAACGAGAGCCTGAGCCAGAACGGTGGCGGTGGTCGTACCGTCGCCGGCGACGTCGTCCGTCTTCTTGGCGACCTCCTTGACCAGCTCCGCACCGATCTTCTCGTACGGGTCCTCGAGCTCGATCTCCTTGGCGATGGAAACACCATCGTTGGTGATCGTGGGCGCGCCCCACTTCTTCTCGAGGACGACGTTACGGCCCTTGGGGCCGAGGGTGACCTTGACGGCGTCGGCGAGCTGGTTCATCCCGCGCTCGAGACCGCGCCGTGCCTCCTCGTCGAACGCGATGATCTTGGCCATGTGAAGTGGTCCTCCCGGACAGGGGTGGATTCTCCGGACCGAGAGGCGCCCGCGACGGACGGCCTGCCTGCGTGGTGGTTCCTTGCCCCACCGCGCCTGCGGGCCTCACCGGCCCGGTCCAAGTTTCTGTCACTCTCACCTGGAGAGTGCTAACGCCAATGATTAGCACTCGACCCCTGCGAGTGCAAGCGTCCCCTGCCGGATCCGGACGGGACGTGGGCCCAAGGTGCCCCGGAAGCGGGCCGCGGCGGGACCCGGGAGCGGCCGGCGGCGCACCCCTCGCCGGTACCGCCGAAGACGCGCGGGCCCCCGGAGCGCGGGAACGCGGAACGCACGCAGGGCCCGGTCCCCTGATCCCGGGGCCGGGCCCTGCGTGCGTGAGTAGTGTCGTCGGACGACCGCGCCGAGCTCAGCCGACGGCGAGCTTGACCATGTCGGCCTGGGGCCCCTTCTGGCCCTGCGAGATCTCGAATTCAACTCGCTGACCCTCTTCGAGGGTGCGGTACCCGTCCATCTGGATCGCGCTGTAGTGGACGAAAACATCCGCACCACCGTCGACCGCGATGAAGCCGTACCCCTTCTCCGCGTTGAACCACTTGACGGTGCCCTGAGCCATGCCTAACTCCCCTATTACTGGCCCTTGCACGGGACCGCACTTCGCGGCCCCGGGTCGGAACTCACCCTCCGACAGGAGAGGGTGCGCGGCGCCGCAGCGCGTCGACCGCGGCCGAATGTATCCGCCCAACTGCCCTCTGCAACAGGTCAGTCGGACGAGAATTCTGGGCGCCGAAGAACACGCGAATATGCGGGTTTGCTGAGATTTACGGGCAAGTCGGGCCAGACAAAGGGCACTTATGCCACAAGAGGTTCACGCACTTTGGCTGCTTCTTATCGGGGCCGGGCGCATTCTCATATGCGGGCGGCACGAGCAGCAGACGGGGCTTCCCCAACTGTACCGCGCTCAACCATGCAGAATTGCCCCCTCCGCTTCTCTCGCGGAGGGGGCAACCGTGGTCACACAGAGGTGCGGTGGAGGCCGCCGTGGGGCGGCCCGGGGCGGTTCAGCAGCCGCCGGCCACCGCGGGGATGATCGACACGCCCGCGCCGTCCGGGGTGGCCGCGTCCAGGCCGCCCTCGAAGCGCACGTCGTCGTCGTTGACGTACACGTTCACGAAGCGGCGCAGCTTGCCCTGGTCGTCCAGGACGCGGGCCGCGATGCCCGGGTGGTCCTTCTCCAGGGACTCGATGACCTCGGAGAGCTTCGCGCCCTCCGCCGGGACCTCGGCCTGGCCCCCCGTGTACGTACGGAGGATGGTGGGGATACGGACCTTGACGCTCATGGTGGGTGCCTTCCTGGAGTCTCGGGTGGTCAGCTGCCGGCGAGGCCCGCGGCGCGGAACGCGTCCAGGCTCGGCTTGATGGTCGCCGTGGCCTGCGAGGTCGGGGCGACCGCGTCGAGCGTCTTGAGCCCGTCGCCGGTGTTCAGGACGACGGTGGTGAGCGCCGGGTCGATGACGCCGGCCTCGATGAGCTTCTTCGTCACGCCGAGCGTCACCCCGCCCGCCGTCTCGCCGAAGATGCCCTCGGTACGCGCCAGCAGCTTGATCGCGTCGACGACCTGCTCGTCGTCGACGTCCTCGACGGCTCCGCCGGTGCGGCGGGCGATGTCCAGGACGTACGGGCCGTCCGCCGGGTTGCCGATGGCCAGCGACTTGGCGATGGTGTTCGGCTTCTGGGGGCGCACCACGTCGTGGCCCGCCTTGAAGGCGGCGGAGACCGGGGAGCAGCCCTCGGCCTGGGCGCCGAAGATCTTGTACGGCCGGTCCTCGACCAGGCCGAGCTTGATCAGTTCCTGGAAGCCCTTGTCGATCTTCGTGAGCTGGGAGCCGGACGCGATCGGGATGACGATCTGGTCGGGCAGCCGCCAGCCGAGCTGCTCGCAGATCTCGTACGCCAGCGTCTTGGAGCCCTCGCCGTAGTACGGGCGCAGGTTGACGTTGACGAAGCCCCAGCCCTCGCCGAGCGGATCGCCGATGAGCTCGGAGCAGAAGCGGTTGACGTCGTCGTAGTTGCCCTCGATGCCGACCAGCTCACCGCCGTACACCGCGGCCATGACGACCTTGCCCTGCTCCAGGTCGTGCGGGATGAACACGCAGGAGCGCAGCCCGGCGCGGGCGGCGGCGGCGCCGACGGCTCCGGCCAGGTTGCCCGTGGAGGAGCAGGAGAGGGTGGTGAAGCCGAAGGCGCGGGCGGCCTCCACGGCGATCGCGACGACCCGGTCCTTGAAGGAGTGCGTCGGGTTGCCGGAGTCGTCCTTCACGTACAGGCCGCCGGTGACGCCGAGTTCGCGGGCGAGGTTGTCGGCCTTGACGAGCTTGGTGAAGCCGGGGTTGATGTTGGGCTTCTCCGCGACATCGGCGGGTACCGGCAGCAGCGGGGCGTAACGCCAGATGTTGTCCGGGCCGGCCTCGATGCGCTTCCGCAGCTCCTCCGGGGAGCCGGTGGGCAGGTCGTAGGCCACTTCCAGCGGTCCGAAACAGGAGGCACAGGCGAAGAGGGGGCCGAGCTCGAAACGCTCGCCGCACTCGCGGCAGGAAAGCGCCGCGGCGGGACCGAGATCGACGGCCGGGGCGGGAGCGGTGGTGCCTGCGACGGTCTGAACAGCCATGATGGCGGAGTCCCTTTCTCCTCATCTTCCTTGCGACGCA
This sequence comes from Streptomyces sp. NPDC091649, assembly GCF_044756785.1. Taxonomy (NCBI): domain Bacteria; kingdom Bacillati; phylum Actinomycetota; class Actinomycetes; order Kitasatosporales; family Streptomycetaceae; genus Streptomyces; species Streptomyces sp. NPDC091649. The sequence goes on from NZ_JBIVTR010000004.1 coordinate 293,208, forward strand.
TTTCGCCACAAGACGGAATTGGCACCTTCCCCACCGTGACCTCGCGGTCGGCAGGGGGGTTGCCGGGACTTCAACGGGCCGTTCCCTCAGTCCCTCTGGATGAGCTCTATGGCACTGGATCTTCGATCCAGGCGTTTATCCGCGGTCCGACCCCGACATGCGACGGTCATCCGCGTTGTTCAAGACTGTAACCGAAGCATCGGACCGTCGAGATAGCCGTCCGAACCGCGAGATGGATCACACACAGGGAGTACCGACCGTGCTCGAAGAGGTGGAACGCTGGCTGACCAGGCGTTCCTGGTCGTCCGGCGACCGCCCGCTGAACCGGCTCGCCGACGCCCGGGACGCCGACCCGCGCGGCACGTCCGTGAGTGTGGTGCTGCCCGCGCTGAACGAGGAGGCCACGGTCGGCGCGATCGTGACGACGATCCGCCGGGAGCTGATGGAGAAGGTCCGGCTCGTCGACGAGCTGGTGGTGATCGACTCCGGCTCCACCGACGCCACCGCCGCCGTGGCCCGGGCGGCGGGCGCCCGGGTGGTCCACCGGGACGCGATCCTCCCCCGGATTCCGGCCCTGCCCGGCAAGGGCGAGGTGCTGTGGCGGTCGCTCCTGGTGACCGGCGGCGAGATCGTCTGCTTCGTCGACGCCGACCTCAGGGACTTCTCGGCGGACTTCGTCTCGGGCACGGTCGGCCCCCTGCTCACCGACCCGGCCGTCCAGTTCGTCAAGGCGATGTACGACCGTCCCCTCGGCGACACCGCAGGTCAGGGCGGCCGGGTCACCGAACTGGTGGCACGCCCGCTGCTCAATCTGCACTGGCCCCAACTGGCCGGATTCGTGCAGCCGCTGGGCGGCGAGTACGCGGTGCGGCGGTCCCTGCTGGAGCGCCTGCCGTTCCCGGTCGGCTACGGGGTGGAGCTGGGCCTGCTGGTGGACGCGCTGCACACGGTGGGCCTGGACGCGCTGGGCCAGGTCGACGTCGGCGTGCGCAAGCACCGCCACCAGGACGGGCAGGCACTGGGCCGGATGGCGGCGGCGATCTACCGGACGGCGCAGCTGCGGCTCTCCCGGGGCCATCTGGTGCGGCCCGCGCTGACCCAGTTCGAGCGCGGCGCGGACGGCTTCGTGCCCCGCACCCATGCGGTGGACACGGAGGAACGGCCCCCGATGCGGGAGATCGCGGAGTACGCGGAGCGGCACGCGGCCTGAGGGCTGCCGCCGGGGCGCACTCCCCGGCCCGCCGGCGCCCGGCACGCGCCTCCCGGCACGAGGAGCGGGAGGCCCGGGGGGCGTTTGACGGCTTCCCGAACGGGCTAGGTTGCGCACATGGTCTCCGAGTACGCCGAATCCGCAGCAGCTTCCACCGCCCAGGTCCTCGTCGCGTCCAACCGCGGCCCGGTCTCGTACACGCTCGGCGATGACGGGACGCTCGACGCCAAGCGCGGGGGCGGCGGCCTCGTCTCCGGGCTGAGCGCCGTCGACGACAAACTGTGGGTCTGCGCGGCCCTCGGCGACGGCGACCGCGAGGCGGTGCGGCGCGGGGTCGGCGAGGAGGGCGTGCGCATGCTCGACATCGACGCCGAGGTCCACGCCGACGCGTACAACGGCATCGCGAACTCGGTGCTGTGGTTCGTCCACCACCTGCTCTACCAGACCCCCGTCGAGCCCGTCTTCGACGCCGAGTTCCGCCGCATGTGGGCCTCGTACGAGACGTACAACCGGGCCTTCGCCGAGGCGCTCGCCGAGGAGGCGGGCCCCGGGGCCTCGGTCCTGGTCCAGGACTACCACCTGTCCCTGGTGCCCGGAATGCTCCGTGAGCTGCGCCCCGACCTGCGGATCGGCCACTTCTCGCACACCCCGTGGGCGCCCGTCGACTACTTCCGGCTGCTCCCCGACGACATCGCCGAGCAACTGCTGCGCGGCATCCTCGGAGCGGACCGGGCCGCGTTCCTGACCCGCCGCTGGGCGGACGCGTTCATCGGCTGCTGCACGGAGATCCTGGGCGGGACGGGCCGCACCAGGGTCGGGGTGCACGGCCTCGGGGCGGACGCGGACTTCCTGCGCCGGCGCTCGCACGAGGCGGACGTGGACGAGCGGATGGCGACGCTGCGCGAGCAGGTGGGCGAGGGCCGGAAGACCGTCGTCCGGGTGGACCGCACCGAACTGTCCAAGAACATCGTGCGCGGCCTGCACGCCTACCGCGCCCTGCTGGACGCCCGCCCGGAATGGCGCGAGCGGGTCGTGCACATCGCCTTCGCCTACCCCTCCCGGCAGGACCTCGCCGTCTACCGGGACTACACGGCGGCCGTGCAGTCCCTGGCCACGGAGATCAACGGGGCGTACGGCACGGAGACCTGGACGCCGGTCGTCCTCCACGTCAAGGACGACTTCGCCCGCTCGCTGGCCGCGTACCGGCTGGCGGACGTGGCCCTGGTCAACCCGATCCGCGACGGGATGAACCTGGTCGCCAAGGAGGTCCCCGTCGTCTCCGACCACGGCTGCGCCCTGGTGCTGTCGCGGGAGGCGGGGGCGTACGAGGAGCTGGGCCGGGACGCGATCGTGGTGAACCCGTACGACGTGACGGGCACGGCCGAGGCCCTGCACGAGGCGCTGACGATGAGCCCGGACGAGCGTTCCGCCCGCACGGAACGGCTGGCCGAGGCGGCCACCGCGCTGCCGCCCCAGCAGTGGTTCCTGGACCAGCTGGAGGCGCTGCGGCGGGAGTGAGGGACGCGTGGAGCAGCGGCTGGGGGGCCGAACAGGTTCTCCTCGCCGGGGTGTCCGCGTGCCGCATATGCCATGGAGGTGTTCCGTGGGCAGGGTGGTCGCACTGCACGTCACCGATGGCATGAAGGAGAGCGGTTTCATGATGCGTCGTATCGCGATCACCCTGGCGGCTGTCGCCGCGGCCGGGTTCGTCGCCGCGGGCCCGGCCGCCGCGCACGGGACGAACGGCGGGGACGGCCCCGCCGGCGCCGGCCACGCGGGGATCGAGGGCGGCTGGGCCAGCGGCGAGTACCGCAACCTCGGCGGCCCGTACGGGATCACGTACATCAAGGGCGAGAAGGCGTACTTCGACGCGGAGCGCGGCTACTTCGTCCGCTGACCCGGCAGCCGGCACGTCCGGCCGCGGCGGTTCCACAACGGTGAGGGCCCGCGCCATCCGGTGCGGGCCCTCACCCGTGTCGTCCCGCCCCGGAGGGGCCGCCCCGCGTCACCGCAGCAGCCCGCTCGACGGTGGAAGGCGGGCAGGCCGGGCCGCCGCGGGCCCGGCTACAGCCGCTCGGCCAGGGCCGTCAGGAAGCCGACCACGCCGGCCGGGCCCGGCACCGCCAGGTCCGCGCGCTCGGCCAGTTCGGGTACCTCGGCGCTGCCGCTGCACACCAGGAGGCCGGGGATGCCGTCGGGGCCCTCGGTCCGCAGCTTCTCCACCGCGGCGAACGCGGCGAGGTCGCCGAGGTCGTCGCCCGCGTAGATCACCGACTCGGCGTCCAGCTCCGCGACGAGCGTGGCGAGCGCGACGCCCTTGTCCATGCCGGGCGGGCGCAGCTCCAGGACCAGGCGGCCCGGTTCCACGATCAGCCCGTGTTCCGCGGCCAGTTCACCGAGGGGGCCGCGCAGCGCCTCGAAGGCCGCCTGCGGGTCCTCGGCGCGCCGGGTGTGGACGGCGACGGCCCGCCCCTTCTCCTCGATCCAGGTGCCGTGCCAGGCGCCCACCTCGTGCAGTACGCCGGGGAGACGGGCGCGCGCCGCGGTGACGCCCGGGTGCGGGGCGGGGGCGTGGACGGTGCCGGTCACGGCGTCCCAGCGCTCGGCGCCGTAGTGCCCGAGCACGACGAGGTGCTCCAGGCCGGGGACGCCCGCGAAGCCTCCGTAGCGCACCGCGACGCCCGCCGGGCGGCCGGTGATCACGGCGATGGCGGCGACCTTCGGCGCGAGCGCGGCGAGCGCGGTCACCGTGCCGGGGTGGGCGCGGGCCTGCTCGGGGTCCGGGACGATGTCGGCGAGCGTGCCGTCGAAGTCGAGGGCGACGACCGCGCGGTCGGGCCGGGCGAGAACGGCGTCGAGCCCCTCGCGGCCGGCCGGGGTGGTCGGGTTCGGCAGGTTTTCCGGGTGGCTGCCCATGGGGCGAGCCTATGCCCTGGACGGGTCGATCACGAGCGATGCCGGCCACGCGACGACTACTCACGGGCGCCCGCGAGTTCGACCGGCCGGGTCCGCAGGGCGAGCGAGGCCGGCAGAACGGCGGAGACGGCGGCCAGGAACACGGCGGCCACGACGACGAGGCCGAGCGTCCCCCACGGCACCACCACGACGGCGGACGTGACCCCCAGCAGCACCAGCGCACCCCACACCACCAGCAGGTTCACCGCCGCGACCGCGCCCCCGAGCACGGCGCCGACCCCCACCGCCGCCACCGCCTCGGCCACGACGAGCCGCAGGACCTGGGGGACGGTGGCCCCGGCGAGGCGGAGCACGGCGAGGTCGCGCACCCGGTCGGAGGTGGCCATGACCAGGGTGTTGGCCAGGGCGATCGCCGTGCAGAGGAGCGCGATGCCGAGGATCATCCGGAGTCCGGTCCCGGTGTGGTCGTTCGTCCCCGGGCTGTTCGCGGCCGGCCACGCGGCGCGGGTCGTCACCCGCGTACCGGTGTCGGCCGCGGCGGTGTGCAGTGCGGCGGCGACGGCCCGCCGGTCGCCGCCCTCGGCGACCTTGACGTCGATCCGGTCGACGCCCGCGCCCCCGGCGTTGCGCGGGGTGACGTAGACGCCGTTGTCACCGGTGCCGGTGGCCAGGACGGCGGCGATCCGCAGCGAGGTCTCGCGCCCGTCGCCGAGCCAGACGGTGACCCGGTCGCCGATCCGCGTGGTCAGCCACTCCTCGTTGACGACGATCGAGCCGTCGTCGAGGTCGGTCAGCCGGCCGGCGGTCACGGGCAGCCGCGACACGGCGGCCAGCCGGGCCGGGTCGACCGCGCGGGCCGGGGAGGAGACGAGGGCCGTGTCCTCTTCGAGGACGGTGACGGCGGTGGACCGCGAGACGCTGACCACGGCCCCCTCGACGGCCCGCGCCCGCTCCACGAGGGCGGGCGCCAGCGGCCGTCCCTCCTGTCCTGGCGTCACCACGAAGTCGGCGGTCGTGGCGGTGCGCGCCTCGGCCGCCCTGGCCTCCTCCAGGGTGGCGACGGTGCCCGTCAGGGAGGCGGCGAGGGCGACGGTGATGAGGACGGGCGCGACGACGGCCGCGGTCCTGCGTACTCCGGCGGCGGTGTTCTCCCTCACGAGTACGCCGACGGCGCCGGGCAGCCGCGCGGGCAGCCAGGTCAGCAGTCGGCCGACCGGGCGCACCAGGACGGGGGCGAGGAGGGCGCAGCCGACGATGAGCGGCATCGGCCGGGTGACATAGGACTTGCGGCCCAGCAGATCGCCGGGGTCGGTCGCCAACGCCAGTGCGGGCAGGCCCAGTCCGGCGAGCAGCACCAGGGCGGCGGACACCCAGCGGCTCACCGGCATGACTCGGCTGTCGACGGCCGCCTCGCGCAGCGCCTCGGTCGGGGCGGTCCGTCCGGCCCGGTGGCAGGAGACGAGCGCCCCCGCCGTGGCGACGAACACCCCGGTCCAGAAGGCGGTGTGCAACGGCCAGGACGCGTCCCCGAGGGCGAACCAGGACGGCGCGAGGCCCGCGTCGGTCAACCGGCCCACCAGCAGCGGCGCACCCCTGGCCCCCAGCCAACTGCCCACGGCCGAGGCGAGGGCGCCGATGAGGACCGCTTCGGCGCACACCGTACGGCGGATCTGTCCGGGCGTCGCGCCGGCCGTGCGCAACAGGCCGAACTCCCGCCGGCGTTGGGCCACGGCGAAGGAGAACGTCGAGGCCACCACGGCGGCGGAGACGAAGAGGGTGATGCCGGCGGCGGTGCCCAGCAGGGCGTTGACGGAGACGAGGGCCCGGGCGTCGCGGTCGGGGTCGGGGTCGGCGCGGCGGCGGTCGTGGCCGGTGAGGACGTCCATGCCGCTGTCCGGCCCGAGCGCCCCGCGTACGGCGGTGGCGCCGGCGTGGACGACGAGGGCGTCGATGTCCGGGGAGATCCGGGCGGCCTCGTCGTCGGTGAAGAAGACGGCCTCCTCGAAGCCCCGGTCCGCCACGGTGCCGACGACGGTCCGGGGAGCGCTGCCGGCCGGGGTGCGGATCTCGACCCGGTCCCCGGTGCGGAGCGGTGCGCCGCCGGGCCCGGTGGTGACGACGACCTCGCCGGGGGCGGCGGGGGCCCGGCCCGAGGTGAGCCGGTACGGGGCCCCGGCGGCGATCGACCACGGATGACCGACCCGGGCCCCGGCTCCCCGGCCGGTCGGGGACTCCCCCGCCTCAGCGCCGGTACGAGCCGCCGTGACGTCGGCCGGGAACGTCCGGTCCGCCACCGTGCGGCCGAGGGCGGCCAGCCGTTCGGCGACCCGCGGGCGGACCGGTCCGGGGTCGGCGAGCGGCTTGGTCCGGGTCCCGGTCGGGGTCTCGACCCGGAGGTGAGCGGAGGTCCGGACGACGACGGGAGCGGCGGCGAACCGTTCGGGCCCCCGCTCCGGTGCGGCGAACGTCGCCGCGAGGGCGAGGCCGGTGGCCGCGATCAGGCCCACGCCCAGGACCAGGGCGACGAACGACCCGACGAAGGTGACCCAGCGTTCGCGCAACCCGCGCAGGGCCGGCATCAGCACGGGACCACCGCCGGGGCCGCGGAGCCCGCCGGGGAAGCCGGGGCGGCACCCGCTGCCATGCGGGCGGCGACCCGCTCCGCCGAGGGCGCGTCCAGTTCGTCCCGGACCCGGCCGTCGGCGAGGAAGACGACCCGGTCGGCGAAGGAGGCGGCGACCGGGTCGTGGGTCACCATGACCACGGTGCGCCCCTCGTCGGTCATCTCGCGCAGAAGGCCCAGCACCGCCCGGCCGGCGGTGGAGTCCAGCGCCCCGGTCGGCTCGTCGCCGAAGAGCACCTCGGGCCTGGTCACCAGGGCGCGGGCGACGGCCACCCGCTGCTGCTGGCCGCCGGAGAGCTCGCCGGGCCGGTGTCCGGCCCGCTCGCGCAGCCCGACCCGGTCCAGCGCGCGGAGCACGTCGGCCTTGCGCGGCCGGCGGCCGGCGAGCCGCAGGGGCAGGGCCACGTTCTGCGCCGCGGTCAGGGAGGGCAGCAGGTTGAACGCCTGGAAGACGAAGCCGATCCGCCCCCGGCGCAGGCGGGTCAGCCGGGCCTCGCTCAGCCCCGTCAGATCGGTGTCGCCCAGCAGCACCCGGCCGCCGGTGGGCCGGTCCAGACCAGCCACGCAGTGCAGGAGCGTCGACTTGCCGGAGCCCGAGGGCCCCATGACAGCGGTGAACGTGCCGCGGCGGATGGTGAGGCTGACGTCGTCGAGGGCTTTGACCGTGCTGCCGTCCCGGCCGTAGGAACGGGTCACGGACCGGAGCCGTACGGCCGGTACCTGGTCGATGCGCGCTGCTGGATTCATGAGGTCCACTCAAGCGGCGGCGCTCGCACGGCACATCACAGCGGGAGGGGGCGTCCCTGGTGGAGCCAGCTCCACCACGCGCCTGGCGGAGAACAGGGTGGCCGCCCGGCGCGGGCGTCTCGTAGCGTGCCCGGATGCCCTCCCCCAGCCCGCCGCCCATGTCACCGGCGCCCCGGCCCGCCCTCCCTCATGACGCCTCCCGGGACCTCCCCGGCGCGCTGCCCGGCCGGCTCCCCGGCGGTCGGCCGTGGCGTGCCGCGCTCTACCTCCTGACCAGCGTGCCCCTGGGCGTCGCGACGCTGGTGGCGCTGCTCCTGCTGGCGGTGGCGGGCAGCGCGCTGGCCGTCCTCGTCATCGGGGTGCCGCTGCTGCTCACGCTCGTCCTCGCCGGGATTCCGCTGGGCGCGCTGGAGCGGCGCAGGCTCCGGCTGATCGACCCGGTCCCGCTCCCCGACCCGCACCGCGAACCGCCCGAGCCGGGACTGGCGTCCTGGCTGCGGACCCGCCTCCAGGAGCGGTGCACCTGGCGGGAGCTGGCGTACGCGTTGCTCTTCGCGTCCGTCCTGTGGCCGCTGGAGGCGCTGGCCGTCGGCAGCGTCCTGCTGGTGTGCGGCGGGCTGATCGGCACCCCGGTGATGATGGCGGCGGGCGGGGACGGGGAGGCGCGCGTCCTGAAGCTCTGGCTCGCCGACTCCTGGCCGGAGGCGTTCGCGGTGCTGCTGGCCGGGGTGGTGCTGCTGCCGTTGCTGACCTGGCCGCTGGGGGTGGTGGCCCGGGGCCGGGCCGTGCTGACCCGGGCGCTGCTCTCCCCGTCGGCCGCCGCGCTCGACTCCCGGATCGCGGAGCTGGACCGGTCGCGGACACGGCTGGTGGACGCGTTCGAGGCGGAACGCCGCCGTATCGAGCGCGACCTCCACGACGGGGCGCAGCAGCGGCTGGTGGCGCTCTCCATGACGCTCGGGCTCGCCCGGCTGGAGAAGCCCGCCGACCCGCTGGGCGGGCTGCTGGAGCGGGCGCACGAGGAGGCGTCGGTCGCGCTGGTGGAGATCCGCGAGCTGATTCACGGCATCCACCCCCACCTCCTCACCGACCGGGGTCTGGAGGCCGCCGTCGAGGACCTGGCGGACCGCTCTCCCGTCCCGGTCGAGGTGCGGCTCGCTCTACCGGGCCGGCTGCTCGAAGCCGTCGAGACCGCGGTCTACTTCGCGGTCAGCGAGGCGCTGGCGAACGTGGCGAAGCACAGCGGGGCGACCCGCGTGACGGTGACCGGCGCGACCGCGCGGAGGTGGCTGACGGTGGAGGTCGAGGACGACGGGCGCGGCGGCGCGCGGCTGGGCGGGACGGCGGGCGGCAACGGGGGCGGGACCGGCCTCCAGGGCGTCACCGATCGTCTCTCGGTGCTGGGCGGCAGCCTGCTACTGTCCAGTCCGCCCGGGGGACCGACGGTCTTCCGGCTGGAGGTTCCCTGCCCGCCCGCCCGATCGAGGACCTGATGCCGCGCGTCGTACTGGCCGAGGACAGCGTCCTCCTGCGCGAGGGCCTGGTCGGCCTGCTGGAACGCTTCGGGCACCGGGTCCTCGCCGCGGTGGGCACGGCCGAGGAGCTGACGGCCGCCGCCCTGGAGCACCGCCCGGACATCGTGGTGACCGACGTCCGGATGCCGCCCGGCTTCTCGGACGAGGGCCTGCGGGCCGCCGTCGCGCTGCGCGAGAAGCTGCCGGGGCTGCCGGTCCTGGTGCTCAGCCAGTACGTCCAGCGCACCTACGCGGAGGATCTGCTGGACGCGTCGGACGGTACGGGGGTGGGCTACCTGCTCAAGGAGCGCATCGGCCACGTCGAGGAGTTCGCCGACGCGCTGCGCCGGGTGTCCGAGGGCGCCACCGTCGTGGACCCCGAGGTCGTACGGCAGCTGATCCGGCGCCGCCGCGACCCGCTCGCCCGGCTCACCGCCCGGGAGCTGGAGGTCCTCGCGCTGATGGCGGAGGGCCGGTCCAACGCTTCCGTCGCCGAGGCCCTGCACGTCGGCGAGGGCACGGTCAGCAAGCACTTCGGGTCGATCCTCACCAAGCTGGACCTCGACGTCTCGGAGGCCACCAACCGACGGGTGCTCGCGGTCCTGGCCTTCCTGCGCGGCTGAGCCCACCGCCCCTCGCTCCACGTCCCCCCGCCCCTCCGGGCGCACGCCACGCCCCGGCTCCCCGGTTTGACAGTCATTCCCTCACGACTCCATGATTCCATTAATTGACTCATGGAATCGAGGCGAAGCGCGTGGCAGACACGAGCACTCCGAACGCGGCGCCCGGCAGCTGGGCGCTGGAAGCCCGCGGCCTGGGCAAGCGCTACCGGCGCGGCTGGGCGCTGCGCGACTGCTCCTTCCGGATCCCGGCCGGCCGCATCTGCGGACTGGTCGGACCGAACGGGGCCGGCAAGAGCACCCTGCTGGGACTGGCCACACGGCAGCTCCAGCCGACGACCGGCGAACTCCGGGTCTTCGGCGTCCCGGTCGACGACCCCACCGTCATGCCCGTATTCGCGTTCCTGGGGCAGGAGAAACCGCTGTTCAAGCGGTTCACCGTGGCCGACACCCTGCGCATGGGCGCCGAGCTGAACCCCGGGTGGGACGCGGCGGCGGCAACGCGGATCGTCCGCTCCGGCAACGTCCCGCCGCACGCCAGGATCGGCACCCTCTCCGGCGGCCAGCGCACCCGCGTGGCCTTCGCGCTCGCCTTCGGCAAGCGGCCCGACCTGCTGCTCCTGGACGAGCCGATGTCGGACCTCGATCCGCTGGCCCGGGATGAGATGAGCACCCTGCTGATGGCGGAGGCCGTGGAGCGCGGCACCACGGTGGTGATGTCCTCGCACATGCTGTCCGAGCTGGAGGACATGTGCGACTACCTGCTGGTCGTCGCCGAGGGCCGGATCCGGATGGCCGGGGACGCCGACGCCCTCGTCCCGGCCCACACCCTGGTCACCGGGGTGGCCCGGGACGGCTCGCTGCCGCCCGAGCTCGCCCACCACACGGTCGTCGAGACCCGCCTCCAGGGGCGGCAGTTCCAGGCGATGATCCGGCCGAAGGCGCCGCTCCCGGCCGACTGGCAGAGCAGCGAGCCCTCGCTGGAGGAAGTCCTCCTCGCCCATCTCCGCTCCCCGGACGCGCCCTCCCTCTACACCCAGGGCGCCCGCGTCGAGACCGAAGGGACCCAGGCCGCATGAGCACCACCCTCACCGAGAAGCCCGCCGGAACCGTCTCCCGCCGACGCCTGTTGCACGGCCTGCCCTGGCTCGTCGTACGCCAGCACCGCACCGCGCTGATCTGCGTCCTCGGCCTCACCGTGCTGTGCGCGCTCTGGATCGTGTACGAGCGCCACACGATGATCCAGCTGCTCGACGCGAAGGGCTGGCCCGGGCAGGACGCCGGCGACGTGCTCCAGAACGACCGGGGCTACCGCTACATCACGTCCATCCTCGGCGGCCTGCCCCTGATCCTCGCCGTCTTCATCGGCGCCCCGCTGATCGCGGGCGACCAGGAGAGCGGCACCGCACGGCTCGTGACCACCCAGTCCGTCACCCGCCGCCAGTGGCTGATCTCCAAGCTGGGCCTTGCCTACACCCTCGCGCTGGTCTCCGGGCTGGTCCTCTCGATCCTGTTCACCTGGTGGTGGAAGCCGTACCGCTCCGTCTTCCTCAGCCAGTGGATCGACGGCGTGATCTTCGACAACACCGGCCCGGTCCTGCCCGCGCTCCTCCTCTTCCTCACCGCGGCGGGCGTCACCGTCGGCGTCCTGGTCCGCCGGGTGCTCCCGGCCATGGTGATCACGTTCCTCTTCGCCGCGGTCACCACCATGTTCGTCTGGGACGAGATCCGCGTACGCATCGGCTCCTCGCAGATCTTCACCTACCCGCTGGACGGCGAACTCCCGGACCGCTTCCGCGACGCGTACGAGGTGGAGCGCTGGGTCGGCAGCGCCGACGGGGCCCTGTACGGCTGGGGCACCTGCACGGAGGCGACCGAGGAGGCGCGGAACGCGTGCCTCAGGGAGAGCGGCATCGTCAACAACGTGGTCGAGTACCTCGACTACGGCCAGATGGCGCCGATGCAGTGGACGGCGGCGGGCATCCTGGTCGCCGGAACGGCCCTGCTCACGGCGGTCACCCTGTGGCGCGTCTCGCGCCGCCCGCTGTAGGTACGGCTCCCTCCCCCTACGTAAAGTGTCGGCAGTCGAGCGGAAGGTGAAGTCCGTGGTCGTGTTCCGCATCGACCGGCGCAGTGGAGTGGCGACCTATCTCCAGATCGTCCGGCAGGTCGAACAGGCGTTGCGCATGGGCGCCTTGGAGGAGGGCGACCGGCTGCCCACCGCCGCTCAGGTCGCCGCGACCACCAAGGTCAACCCGAACACCACGCTCAAGGCGTACCGCGAACTGGAACGCATGGGTCTCGCCGAGGTGCGCCAGGGAGCGGGTACGTTCGTCACCCGCTCCCTGGCCCAGCCCCGGTCCGGCCCCGGCTCGCCGCTGCGCACCGACCTCGCCGACTGGCTGGACCGGGCCCGCGCCGAAGGTCTCACCGGGCAGGACGTCACAGCCCTGTTCCACGCGGCGTTCGAGAGCGCGTACCCGGGAGAGGCGGCCGACTGACCGCCCGGCCCGCTCCCCGACGAGGCCGCTTGGGCGGCGGGGCGTCGAATGGGACACTGGCCCGGGAGCGACGGCGAGGGAAAGACGGAGGAGACCATGGGACGCTGGCGCCCACTGGCCGCCGAACTCCCCATGGAGCACCGGCGCCTGGTGCAACGCCTGCGCATACTGAAGGACCGCACGGGTCTCAGCTACGCCGCACTCGCCGCCAAGTCGCCGTGCAGCGCCGCGTCCTGGCACCGCTACCTCAACGCGGTGGCGTTCCCCCCGTGGGACGCCGTCAGCGCGCTGTGCCGGCTCGCGGGCGGCAACGCGACGGATCTGGCCCGCCTGCGGGTGCTGTGGGACGCGGCCGGGAACCACCGGCTCCCCGACGCACCCCGGCGGCCCGGCGCCACCGGCCGCCCCGAGGGGACGGCCGTGCCGGACACCGCGCCGCCGCCCTCTCCACCTCCGCCGACCGGCCCTCCGCCACCCGCCCCATCGCCGCCCGTCGCACGCCGGACTCCGGCCCTGCTGCGGGGCGCGGCCGCCGCCCTCACCCTGGCCCTGCTGGCGTCCGTGCCCGCCTCCACGATTCCCGAGGCGAGCGTCCCGGACCAGACCTGGCCCGTCCCGGCCCGGCTTCCCGCGGCCTCGGCGACCCGTCCCTCGCCGTGCCTCGGACAGTCCTGTGACGGCCTCGACGCCGCACGGGCCGGATGCGTGCACGACCGGCGCGTACTCGGCAGCTACGTCCGCGACGGCCACCGCACACGCCTGGTGCACAGCCCCGGCTGCTCCGCGGTGTGGGGAGAGGCCGAGCCCTCGCAGGACGTACGCGCCCTCACGCTCAGCGTGCGCGGGGCGGGGCAGGAACACGAGCCCGCGGGCTCCGCCCGGACGCGGATGGCGCCCGCCCCCGAAAGGCTCGGCACCAACGTGCAGTTCTGCGCCGTCTTCCGGGAGTTCCAGTCCTGTATCGACGCCGGGAACCGGGTGTGGTCGGGAGCCGTACGCCCGGAGGAACCGCCCGCCGTCACCGCTCGCCGGCCTCGCACACCGTGAGCGTCGCCCGGTCACGGCGCAGGGGTTTGTACGACCCGTCGTCCTCGACCAGGTAGCGGCCGTCCGGGGCACGCCGGAACGACACGGTGTGCTCGGCCCCCCGGTAGAAGACCTCGCCCTCGCTCTCGACGAGTCGCTCGCCGGCCCTGGCCAGGGTCAGCGGCCCGACGATCCCGTCGGCCCCCAGCTTCCGGTTGCTCTGCCACACCCGGGTGGCCCGGGGGGTCTCTCCGGTGAACCGGCAGTCGATGTCGGCCCGCCCGAGATAGCCGTCCGCCCACAGCACCGTCTGCCACAGCGCGGCGAAGTCGCTGCGCAGCGGCAGGTCCTCCCCGAGCATGCCCTCGTCCCGCCAGTCGTCGGCCGGGTCCCCCGAGCCCGACACATAGACCCGGTCCACCGGTGGATCCGCCGCTTTCGCCGGGGTACCGCCGGGCCCGGCGGCCGGGCCGGACCCGGCGTCGGCGCCGGCGCACCCCGCGGTGGCCAGCACGGCCAGCGTGGTGACCGTGCGTACCCAACTCCTGTTCACTGACATGGAATGATGCATACCGTCAGTGTGGCGGTCACACACCAGCCGAGCCGTCCGTCCACGGGCCTGCCGCGGCGCCCCGGACGCCACGGCGCACCCGTCCGTCAGCGCCGAGAACCGAAAGGGTCGCGGATGACCACGTGGAAGGAACTGCCCGCCGGACTGGAGCCCGACGTCGTGCGCTTCATCGAGGAAGTACGGGCCATCAAGGACGCGCGGAACCTCAGCTTCACGGCCCTCGCCGAAGGCACCGGCTACAGCAAGTCCTCCTGGGAGCGCTGCCTCAACAGCGGCCGTCTCCCGCCCGAGGCGCCGGTCCGCTTCCTCGCGCGACGGACGTGCTCCGACCCGGACTTGCTCGTGGCCCTGTGGGAGCTGGCCGAACAGGCGGCCAGCGGACGCGGCCAGGCCGCCGAACAGCCGCCCGCTCCGGACAGCACGCCCCCTCCGCCGGCGGAGGCGTCGGCGCCGCCGCCCCTCGCGGACGTCCCGGAGGAGCCGGCGGGCGGCCCCGGGCGACGCCTGCCACGGTTCGGCGCCCGCAGCGCCCTGTGGGCCGCGCTCGCCGCGCTGACGGTCGTCGCCGGGCTCCTGGTCGTCCTCACCGGGAGGGGCGGGTCGCCCTCCTCCCCGAACCCCGCGCAGCCCTCCGAAGCCGCCGCGGGCCGCCCCCCGTTGAAGGGCGTGGGCAGCGACTGCCACGGCAGCGGGTGCGACGGGCTGGACGCCGTCGAGCAGGGCTGTGGCGGCGACGCCTGGACCGCGGCGATCAGCCGGTCGGACAGCGCCTACATCGAGGTCCGCTACAGCAGCGTCTGCCGTGCGGCCTGGGCGCGGATCAGGTGGGCGGCTCCCGGCGACCGCGTCGACATCGTGGCGAAGGACGGGCGCACCCATACCGAGACGGTGCCCGACGATCCCAACCTCGCCGCCTTCACCTTCATGATCGGCGCACCCCGCCCGGGCGAGGTGCGCGCCTGCTGGCAGACGAAGGCCGGAAAGAAGGGCTGCACGGAGCCCGGCGGCAACGAGCCCCTCCCGGAAGCTCCTCCCGTGGCGTCCTGACCGCGGGCCCCCGCCCGGGCGGCCGGACACGTCCTCGGGCCGCCCCGGGCACGTCCGCGGGCGGCCCGGCCTCGCGCGCCGGCCGGGGGAACCCGCCCGGCGGGGGCTCCCCCGTCACCCCCGCCGGGCGGCCCCGGCCCCCGCCGGCGCGGCACCTGCGGCTCCCCGTCCCTCTGCCGCAGGTCCCCGGCTCCCCCGGGTCCGGCCCGCCCCGCCGGGCCGGCTCAGCCCGGCCCGGAGGACGCCGAGGCACGGGCCGTGCGCAGCGCATGGCGCTTCATGTCCCGGACGCGGTCCAGCTTTTCCGCCAGTTCCGGAGTACGGCGCAGCTCCTCCCGCTCCACCCGCTTCTGGGCCTCGGCAGTCGCCTCGTGCAGACGGACGTCACGCTCGCACGCGTGATCGCGGGAAGCCGTCTCGATCTCCTCCTCCCCCACCGCCCTCAGCTCGGCGGGCGACTTCGCCCGCTCCGCACGGGCCGCGAACTCCGCCCTCGGCGCCCGCAGGTCCGGGAAGTCGTGTCCGCGCTCGGCCATGCAGGCCGACCAGTCACGCAGGGACGCGCGGTACCCGGCGTCCTGTTCCACGGCCTGGACGACGCCGTTGGCGGCGGTCTCCACGGTGAACAGGACGACGTCCCAGCCCTTCCCGTAGACCTCCTCGCGCCCCCGTACCTCGCAGGAGGACGGCGAGTACCGCAGCGTCGGCCCATCGGGCACCGACACCTCCCGCATGTCCTTCTCCCCGCCGAGCAGGGCCTCCCGCCACCGCTTGCCCTGCTCCTCCCCCAGTCCGGCCACCGCCGCGGCGTTGGCGTCCGAGGGAGGGGCCTCACCGCCGGAGAGCAGCCCGCCGACCACCCCGTACCCGTCGGCGCGGGAGACAGCGGCGCTCAGCAGCCCGTAGGGGCTCGTCTCCGCGGCCCGTCGATCGCTCCGCGCGGGCTGAGGCCGGTAGGCGAACCCACGGTCGTCCATGCACTCCGCGACGGCGCGCTGCACCGTGTCGTGCAGGCGTGTCGTCTCGTCCGCCGAGAAGTGCGCCGCACCCGACCACGGCCGCACCTCCGGGCCGTCCGGCCGGCGGTCGGCCGCTCCTTGGGAGGAGCAGCCGACCGCGAGCAGCGACAGCGCGAGCCCGGTCAGGGCCGCGGGCCGGAGTGCCCTGGAGGTCAGACGCACCACTGGTTGGAGTGGATGCCGTTCTTCAGCTGCCCGTAGTCGTTCAGGTTGTAGAGCGCCGTACCGCGGTTGATCGTCCAGTAGCTGCCGGTGTAGCTGTTGCCGCTGTAGACGCGGACGTTGCAGCTCGTACCGTTGTTCCAGGCGGAGTCGGCGTACCGGAACTTGGTGTACTGGGTGAGGTTGGTGTTGTTCCCCTCCACCTTGCCCGGGGTACCGCCGGTGCCGTTGGTGCCCGTGTAGGCGCAGAGGTAGCCCTTGGGGCAGGCGTCCCACGCGGCGTTGGCCGGGGCGGCGGTGGCGATCAGCGCTCCGGCCGCGAGGGCCGTTCCACCGAGGGCGGCGACGGCCTTACCGAGAATGCGGTTCACGAATGCTCCTCATCTTGGTTCGCATACCACCGCTTCCCGCGGTGGCGGCGGCCGGGGGACGAACGCTTCCCCGTGCCGCCGGAAGCACTCTGCCCAGCGGGATCACCGTCCCACCAGCGCATGGAACAACGTGGGACGCCGGAAGGGGACGCCACCGGTCAACCGCCCGCTCCCGGGCCGTCCCCGGGGCCTCCCGGGACGCGGGACGGCGCGGGAGCGCACAGCCCGCCCCTCCCTCAGGCGGGCGGCGGTTCCGCTCGGCGGCCTCCGGTGGACTTGAGCTCGGCGGCCCGCCGCTCGGTGACGCGCTGCTCGGCCTCCCGCCGGACCGGGCGGCGGATCAGCTGATACGCCTGCTCCGTCGCGACCTGCTTGAACACGCGGTTGACGTCGGCGTCGTCGAAGTAGCGGACCAAGAGGGCGTCGTGGGAGGCAGCCTGGTCGATGACGATCCGGTCGAGGTCCTTCTCCAGTTCCCCGCCGAAGACGTCACTGTCCTGGTGCAGGGCGATGGCCCGGAGCTCCGGATCCTCGCTGACCGCGACGACGAGCCGGCCGAGCAGGACCTGGTCGGCGGCGGACAGCCCCGTCCCGTACGCGTCGTTGACGGACCGGATCACCTCGGCCAGCGACATCTCCTCCGCGTCGGCCACCGCTCCGGCCGTTTCGGCCGTCAGGCCGGGCAGGACCTGCGCGCCCGCCGCTTCCAGACGCAGCTCCGGGGCGCCCGTACGAGCGATGCGCAGATGACTCGGCGCGGCCGTCCCCGTGTCGGCTCCGGCGCTGCGGACGGGGGCGGGCAGCCGGCGCAGCAGGAAGCGTCCGTACTGGTAGAGCCGTTCGAGTTCGAGGTTCTCGAAGCCGATCACGTGGGAGAGCCAGCCGTACGCCTTGGTGTAGGAGCCCAGGGCGCGGCGGAATGCGGCGGCGGTCTCCGGTTCGGCGCGGTCGAGGGCGTTGAAGCGGTCCAGGGCCGGCTGGAGGTGACCGTAGAGGCGGGCGTGGGCCTTCATGATGGCGGTGTCGGTGGCCGACCCGCCCTGGAACGCCGCGAAGTACGCGGTGGCGAAGGCGTCCATCTCGGCCTCCACCAGGAGCTGGTAGGCCATCACCTCGCGCTCGCGGTCGAACAGCAGGTTGGGATCGGTGGGCTCGCTGACCGACGCCTCGTAGTACTGCTGGAAAGCCTGCTCGATGTCCTCGGGCCGGTTGGCGAAGTCGAGGATGAACAGGTCCTCGGTGGTCTTGAGCCGGTGGGTGCGGTTGAGCCGGGACAGCGTCTGCACCGCGGCCAGCTTCACCAGGACCTTGTCCACGTACATGGTGGTCAGCAGGGGCTGGTCGAAGCCGGTCTGGTACTTCTCGGCGACCACGAGGATGCGGTGCTCGGGCCTCGGTACGGAGGGCGGGTTCGGGTCGTCCGCGCGGGTGTAGGCGAAGCGGGTGGGCAGTTCGCGTTCGGGGAAGCCGTTGAGCCGGGGCTCGGTGTACTCGACGCCGTCGAGGGTCAGCGCCCCGGAGAACGCGACCAGGGTGCCGCAGTCGGTGAAGCCGCGCTGGTCGATGTAGGCCCGCATGGCCCGGCAGAGCCGTACGGCGTGGTCGCGGCCGGAGGTGACCACCATCGCCTTGGCCCGCCCGCCGAGGCGCGGGCTGGAATGCGAGCGGAAGTGATCCACGATGATCTTCGCGCGGGAGGCCATCGACGCCTCCGACAGCAGGGCGGCCCTCACCAGCCTCGAACGGGCCTTGCGCGGGTCCACCTGCCGCTCCGCCTCGTCCGCGGCGGCCTCCTGGAGCTTGAAGTAGGTGGCGTAGGTGACGTAGTTGCCGAGCACGTCCAGGATGAAGCCCTCTTCGATGGCCTGCCGCATCGAGTAGACGTGGAACGGCCCCTTCTCCGGCTCCTCCGGGCCGGGGCGGGCGGACGGGGTGCCGAAGAGCTCGACCGTCCTGGCCTTGGGGGTGGCCGTGAAGGCGAAGAAGGACAGGTTCGGCTGCCTGCCGCGCGCCAGGGCCGCGGCCGTCAGCGGGTCGCCGTCCTCGTCCACCGCGTCCGGCCCGAGACGTCCCAGCGCCTTCTTCAGCGCGGCGGCGCTCTCACCGCCCTGCGAGGAGTGCGCCTCGTCGATGATCACCGCGTAGCGCTGCCCGCCCAGCCCGGCGACCTTGCCCAGGACGAAGGGGAACTTCTGCACCGTGGTGATCACGATCCGGGCCGTCGGTCCGGTCAGCGCGTCCGCGAGCTGCTGGGAGTTCTCGTCGATCCGCACGACCACCCCGGCCTTGTGGTCGAACTGGAAGACGGTGTCCTGGAGCTGCTTGTCCAGCACCCGCCGGTCGGTGATGACGACGACCTTGTCGAAGACCAGCCTGTTCGCCCCCAGGCCGGAGGCGAGCGCGGCGGGCGCGAGCTGCCCGGCGTCGTGGGAGGTGTGCAGGCTGGACAGGTGGTGCGCGAGCCAGGCGATGGTGTTGGACTTGCCCGAGCCGGCGGAGTGCTGGATCAGGTAGTTCTCCCCCGCTCCGTGGCGGGCCGCGTGGGCGACGAGCTTGCGCACCGCGTCCCACTGGTGGAACCGGGGGAAGATCAGCGGCTGTGTGTGCGCCCTTCCCGGCCTGTGCGACGGCGCCCGGCCGGCCTTCGCGGCGGCGTCCTCCACGTGCAGGAAGCGCTGGAGCAGCTCCAGCCAGTTGTCCCGGGCCCACACCTCGTCGAAGAGGTGGGAGGTGGGATAGGCCCCGTCGGCCGGCGCCGGGGCGTTGCCCGCGCCGCCGGTCCGGCCGGGGCCGCCGGAGCCGGTGTTGAAGGGGAGGAAGCGGGTCGCACCGCCCGCCAGGCGGGTGGTCACGAACGCCAGCGTGGGATCGACCGCGAAGTGGACCAGGCTGCGCTTGGCGAAGAACAGCTCCTTGGGATCCCGGTCGCGGTACTGCCGCTTGGCGTCCTCGACGCTCTGCCGCGTCAGACCGTTCTTCAACTCGACGGAGGCGACCGGCAGCCCGTTGAGGAGGAACGCCATGTCGAGGCTGTCGCCCGGGCGCGCGGCGGAGTGGTGGAACTGACGTACGAAGGTGAGCCGGTTCGCGTCGTACTCGGCCATGGCGTCGGCGGCGAGGGTGTGCGCGGGCCGGAAGAACGCGAGCCGGATCTTCACGTTCCGGTCGTTCACCCCCCGGCGCAGCACGTCCAGAAGGCCGTGCGCGTCGATCTCCCGCGCCACCCGCTTCGCGAACCGGCCGACGGCCCGCTCCTCCGCCTCGCCGTAGGCGGCCTGGAGCTCCAGCCACGCGTCGTGCTGCGACCGCCGGAGGAAGTCCCTCAGCTCGGTCGTGTCGATGCCGAGCGCGCGGTCGTAGGCGGCCGACCGCCCACGCTGCCAGCCGCCGCGCAGCAGCGCCGCTTCCACGGCGTTCTCGAAAGCCTTCTCCGTGTACACGCGGGCGTCGTTCATCCGCATCCCCCTCAGAGGCCGCGTTCGTGCGTGCGGCGGGCGGCGGTGACGTCGAGCCGGCCGGTGACGGCGGCGGTGATCAGGGACCGGCGACGCTCGGCGAGCAGCGCGGAGGACGCTTCGACGGCTGTCCGGGCGGCCTCGATCGTCCGCTCTCCGGCCGTGAGGCCGGCCGCGATCCCCGCTTGCCGTCCGACGGGCACGGCGGGGACGCGGATGCCCTTGATGTCTTCGGACCTGAGCTTGATCGTCTGGCCGGACTGCCCCCGCATCAGCAGGGACGTGAAGGCCCTCACCGGCCGGCTGCGCAACATCAGGGCCACGAAATCCGGATTCCAGCCCCGGTCGGTGCGTACGCGGTAGAGAAGGTCGCTGAGAAGCAGCTTGCGCCCCTCCGTGCGGGCTACCGCCGAGACTCCGACCAGCTCCGCGGACCCGCTTCCCCGGGTCATCAGGAGGTCGCCGTCCAGAATGCGGTGACGGACGTCGGGCCGCAGGTCGTCGGGGAGCCTCTTGTGCTCCTGGGGCCGGAAGACTCCCGAGCTCACGGCGCTCGTCCTGAGGACCGCCCACTCGTCCGGCCCGGCGGGAGCGTCCTCGCACTGCGGGCTCCAACCCTGCTCCACGGAACGGACCACCCTGCGGAGGGCGATGACGCCATGGTCCGCGATCAGGTTCTCGACCTCGGTGGCCAGCCGCGATTCCGCCAGCTCCTTCAGCAGGCGGAGCTGGCGGCCCCGGGCCTCGACGAGCGCGTCGATACGCGCGGTCTCGGCGTCGAGGAAGTCGGCGATGCGGCGCTGCTCGGCCCGGGGCGGGACGGGGATCGGGACGTTGCCCAGATCCTCCTTCGTCACGTGGACCATACCGATCATGCCGCTGGTGAGCTCTCGCTCGATCCAGTACGTCGCGGCCTGCAACGACCAGTACAACCAGTCCTTCTCGCAGCCCTGGACGGACACCTTGAAGATGTGCTGGTTGAGGAAGTGGAGCCCCGGCTTCTCCCAGCGGAACGGGCCGAAGGACGTGCCCGGGTTCCCCGACCAGGAGAAGAGCAGGTCTCCCGCACGCACGTGGTGCTTCTCGCTCAACGCCAGCCGGGAATGGTTGAAGCTCCCGGAGCCGTTCAGGTTCTCGATACGGATGATGGGCGTGCCGGAATCCGCCCAGCCATCGGACTTGAAGACGTATCCGTTGTGCAGGACCGCGAGATGCTTGAGCGGAACCACCTTCCACGCATCGGGGGGCGACGCTCCGTACGGAATCCGACGGGAGCCGGAGGTCACGCGATCACCTCGCCGAGCAGGGCCTGGATCTCGGCCTCCAGGGACTTCAGTTCCGCGTCGATCTCCGGAAGCGGCCTCGGCGGCCGGTAGGCGGAGAAGTGGCGGGTGAAGGGGATCTCGTACCCCACCTTGAACCGCTCCGTCTCCTTCGTCCTCGGATTGCGGGTCTCCGCGATCCAGGCGTCCGGGACGTGCGGGAGCACCTCGCGCGCGAAGTACGCGTCGATGTCCTCGCCCAGCGGAACGTTCTCGTTGTCCCGCAGGTCGGGGTCGGGCTCCGGCCTGCCCTTGACGAGCTGGACCTCGCCCTCCGGGTCGGTCACGCCCACGGCTTCGCGCAACGCCTTGCGGAACGGTGCGGCGGACGGCCACGGCACGCCCCCGGCCGCCGCCGCCGTCCGCAGGGCGTCCCACGCCTCGGCCTGGGTGGACCACCGCGAGCCGAGCAGCGGTTCGAGCACGGCGAGCAGCAGCCCGGTCGCGGCCTCGCCGCCGGCCGCCTTCCGCACGGCGGCCGAGGCGCCGAGCCGGGCGAGGCCGTCCTCGGTCAGCTCGAAGCGGAGCTTGAGCGGCCGGTCCACGGTGATGCGCTGGTAGCCGAAGTCCCGGTTGGCGAAGACCTTCACCCGCCCGTGGTCGGGATGGGCCTCGTCGCCGGCGATGCCGAGCGCGTCGCGGTACATCGCGCAGATGCGTCCGATCTGCGCCCGGGTGATCTCCTTGCGCTTGTCCCCGAGGGACTTGCGGATTCTGGTCCACTGGTCGCGGGCGTCGAGCAGGATCACGCGGCCCTCGCGGTCGGCGGGCTTGCGGTTGGTGACGATCCAGAAGTAGGTGGAGATGCCGGTGTTGTAGAAGAGCTGGTCCGGGAGGGCGACGATCGCCTCCAGGTAGTCGTGCTCGATGATCCACCTGCGGATCTCCGACTCGCCCGACCCCGCGCCACCGGTGAACAGCGGGGAGCCGTTGAAGACGACGGCCAGGCGGGAGCCGCCGGCCTCGTCGCCGGCGGCGTCCTTCTTGAGCGGCCGCATCTTGCTCATCATGTGCTGGAGGAACAGCAGCGACCCGTCGTTGATCCGGGGCAGGCCGGCTCCGAAGCGGCCGTCGAACCCCCGCTCGTCGTGCTCGTCGCGGACGGTCCGCTCGACCTTCTTCCACTCCACGCCGAAGGGCGGGTTGGCGAGCATGTAGTCGAAGGTCTCGCCCTCGTGGCCGTCCTGGCTGAAGGAGTTGCCGAAGCGGATGTTCTTGGCGGTGTGGCCCTTCAGAAGCATGTCGGAGCGGCAGATCGCGTAGGACTCGGCGTTGAGCTCCTGGCCGAACAGGTTCACGCGCACGCGGGGGTTGAGCTTCTGGATGTGCTCCTCGGCCCCCGCCAGCATGCCGCCCGTGCCGCAGGCCGGGTCGAGGATCTTGACGACCTGGCCCTCGCCCGTCAGCCGCTCGTCGTCCGGTGCGAGCAGCAGCTCGACCATCAGCTCGATGACCTCACGGGGGGTGAAGTGTTCACCGGCGGTCTCGTTGGAGGCGTCGGCGAACTTGCGGATCAGCTCCTCGAAGACGTAACCCATGTCGTGGTTGTCCACGGCCGCGAAGCTCAGATCCAGGCCGGCGAACTTCCGCACCACCTGATACAGCAGGTCGGTGTTGTCGAGGCGGTCGATCTGGAGGTGGAACTCGTAGCGGTCGATGATCTCGGTGGCCTCCGCCGAGAACCCGCGGATGTAGTCCTTGAGGTTCTTCGCCACATTGGCCGCGTCCGCGCTGATGGTGTCGAAGGTCTGCTCGGAGAGGTTGTAGAACTTGAGCCTGGAGGCCGCCAGCAGCAGCCCGTCCTTGTTCTCCCCGGTGTAGGAGGCCGCCCGGTCCCACACCGCCTGGCGGGTCGGGGCCATGACGCAGTCCAGCCGGCGCAGCACCGTCAACGGCAGGATGACCTTTCCGTAGTCGGAGCGCTTGTAGTCACCGCGCAGCAGATCGGCCACCGACCAGATGAAGTCGGCCAGTTCCTGGTTCTTGCTCAACGTGTCCAGTCCTCTCGCCCCACCGAGGCGTCTCCGTCGGTCATCGTGCTCGGGTGCGCGGCGTCGTCGCCGTCGCGGGCCGGCGGCGGATCGAGTGCGCCGCCGGTGAGGCCGTCGCGGGCGAGCCGCGCGGCCCGGTCGCCCATTCCGGCCAGTTCGGCGAGCTCGCGTTCGAACGCCTCCAGCGAGCGGAAGGCGGCGCCGTAGCGGTGCTGCCGTTCCACGTCCATGCGGGGCAGTCGGGCCGCCCGCAGGCCCGCCCGGGACGTGCCCGAGGAGGACGTGCCCCGGCGGGTGTGCGCCGCGCTGCCGGCGAATCCGCGCACGTAGTCGGGGTCCACCCGGCCGTTGACGGAGACGATCTCATCACCGTCCATACGGATCAGGCCGGCCGCCAGCAGATCGCTCACCGCCACCGGTACGCCGTCGTCCGGGCCGCCGGCCCCGCCGCGCGGCGGCAGCTCGGGCAGCAGCGCCCGCAGACGGCCCAGGCGCGCTTCGAGCTCCTCGCGCAGCCTGGCGTACTCCACCGCGTAGTCGGGCTCCGGCTCGCGTACGTAGCGGCCGGGCGTGAGGTCCACCTCGTCGTCCAGCAGATCGACCAGCGGGACCCGCGCCTCCTGGTGCCGCTGCGGCTCCCACGGGCCGTCGGGGCTGTTGGCGCCGAGATCCACCATGCGCACGGTCGCCCTCGGCCGCCCCGCGACCGATGGGCGGCTCAGCAGCCACAGGTGCATCGGAAGCGCGTGAGCGGCGGCCAGCCCCGGCGGCAGGGCAGCCACCGCGGCGACGCAGCCGCGACGCACCAGCTCCGCCCGGACCCTGCGGCCGGACCGGCGCTGGGCCACCGACGCGGGCAGGACCACCACGGCTCGTCCGCCGGGCGCCGTGTGGTGGTAGCAGTGCTGGAGCCAGGCCAGTTCGCTCTCCCCGCGCGAGGGCACACCCGCCTCCCAGCGCGGATCGATGAGCAACTGCTCGCGGCCC
Organism: Streptomyces sp. NPDC091649; assembly: GCF_044756785.1. NCBI lineage: Bacteria > Bacillati > Actinomycetota > Actinomycetes > Kitasatosporales > Streptomycetaceae > Streptomyces > Streptomyces sp. NPDC091649. Next base: position 317,290 of record NZ_JBIVTR010000004.1, read on the forward strand.
CAGTCGGCCACGGCGGTCGGCGGCTCGCAGACGACCAGGTCCGCGCGGAGGCCGGGGAACGCGTCGGCCCGCAACGAGTCGCCCGCCGCGATCCGGACCGGCTCGGCCGCCCCGGGGGCGGCCAGGGCGGCGCGCACCCTGGCCACCCGCGTCGCGTCCGCGTGCGTGTCCTGCCCCAGCCGGCGCCGGACCCCGTCGCCGCCCGCCGCGACGAGGAGCGATCCGATGCCGCAGGCCGGGTCGAAGACGGTGCCGGAGGTCTCGCCCGCGAAGTGCCGGACGGCGCGGGCCAGCCGCGGCGTCGAGGCCCCGTCCAGCGCGGTGCGCGCGGTGGATTCCAGCAGCCGGGCGACCAGGGCGTCCATCACCTCGGTGGGCGTGCGGCCGGCGGCCAGCCCGTCCACCGCCTCCCGGGCGGCCCGGTCGGCCAGCCCTTCCGCGTCGCCCCGGAGGTGGCCCCCGACAGCGGCCAGCGCCCCGACCATCTCCTCGCCGTGGGCGGCGCGCAGCGCCTGCCAGAGCCGGGCCTCCCCGCTGACCTCCCGCCCTTCGCGCCGCCCCTCCAGCCACCGGCGTACGTCGGCGAGCGAGAACAGCGGGCTCGCGGGGGTGCCGCCGACGGGCGCGGGGAAGTCCGAGCGCCGCCTGCGCCAGTTGGACACCGCGGCGCGCGTCACGCCCGCCAACCGCGCGATCTCCGCGGCGGTCGCCGTGGCGTCGGGCGCCTCGTCTCCTCCGCTCATGCCATGACCGTACACCACCAACCGCCTGCCCCAAGGTTACACTCGGTTGACGGTGCTAACAGGATTCGCAGGGCCGTCCGCAGCTCCTTTCCGGGGCGGAGGCCGCCCGCGCTCCCGGCCGCGGCTCCCGGGCGACCCACCGCGCGACTCCCCGAACGGGCTCTAAAGTAGGCCGACATGAGGTCACGGTTCCCCAAGGGTGAGGTCATCGTCCGGCGCGAGATCCTGGACGGTCGCGAATGGCTGGTGTATCCGGTGCGGGTCGCGGGCGACGACGAGCGGGCGCTCGCCGTGTACCTGGCCCGGGGCACACCGCTCACCTTCGGGGGCGGCGACTTCCGCTGGGGGCCGCACCCCTGGACCCAGTTCGAGCACGTGTGGCAGTCCAGCGGGGTCCTCCAGCTCCAGCGCCCGGGGGACGGCTACTCCGTGTGGGGCCGCTGGGCGGACGGGGTCCTGACCGAGTGGTACGTCAACTTCCAGGCGCCCCTGGTCCGCACCGGGCGCGGATTCGACACACTGGACCACGAGCTGGACCTGATCATCCCCGGCGACGGCTCCCCCTACCGGTGGAAGGACGTCGAGCACTTCGAGGAACGGGTGCGCACGGGCGGCTTCGACACCGCGGAGGCGGACGCCGTACGTGCGGCGGCGGCCTGTGTCGTGGACCTCGTCGAGCGGGGCGCGTGCTGGTGGGAGGAGTGGCGTGACTGGCGGGCGCCGGCCGACTGGGGTCCCCCCGCCGCCGTGGCCCTCCAGGACGACGCCACGGCGGGCACCCGGTGAGGGCGCCCGCCGCGGTGTCGGAGCGGACCGTCAGAACGACTCGGCGTACAGGGTGAACAGCCGGTCGCGGTCCACCTGACCCGCCGGGTCGTTGTCGAGGTTGCCCGTCACGCTGTCGACCAGCCGGGGCAGGTCGTCCCTGGCCACTCCGCAGTCCCGCAGCCGGGCCGCCAGGCCCGCCGAGGCCAGGAGCCCGCCCACCGCGTCGTGGACGGTGTCGCCGCCCAGCAGATCGGCCACCGCGGCGAACTCGTCCGGCGCCAGGGGCGCGGTGTGCCGCAGCCAGCTCGGGTAGAGCACCGCCAGGCCCCGGCCGTGGGAGAGGTCCACCCCGGGCAGTGCGCCCATGGCCTGCTGCAACCGGTGCGGGAGGCAGGTACTGACGTTGGCGACGTTCACGCCCCCCAGCAGGGCCGCCCGGCACAGCGCCTCCCGCGCCTCGGGGGAGTCCTCGCCCCTCAGCACGGCCGGCAGGTGCGCGGCGATCAGCGCGATGGCCTCGTGCGCCCGGGCCCGGCTCGCCCCGTCCGCGCGCGCCGCGACGCAGCCCTCGACGGCGTGGGCGAACGAGTCGAAGACGGTCTCCGCCATGACCGCGCGCGGCACCGACGCGATCAGGTCGGGGTCGACGACCGCCGTGTGCGGGAAGACGGCGTCACCGCGGATGCCGGCGCGGAAGCCGCGCACCGTGTCCGTGATGATCGCCCCCTTGGTGACCTCCGAGCCGCTGCCCGCCGTCGTGGGCACGGCCAGCAGCGGCAGCCGGGGTGCGCCCGCGCCCAGCGTCACGCCGATGAGGTCCCGTACGCTGCCGCCGGCGGGCGCGGTGACGCTCACCCCCTTGGCAGCGTCCAGGGCACTGCCGCCGCCGAGGCCGACGACGAGGTCGCAGCCGCGCGCGCGGGCTGCCGCGGTCGCCTCGTCCACCTCGTCGGACCTCGGGTTGGCCGACACCCGGTCGAAGACCGTGGCGCGCACCCCCGCGGACTCCAGGGACGCCACGACCCGGTCCAGATAGCCGTGGGAGCGTGCCGCGCTCCGCCCGGTGACCACCAGCGCGTGCGCGCCGAGCGCCTTCGCGTGCGTCCCGGCCCGGTCCAGCTCACCGCGGCCGAACTCCACGTGGGTGGGGACGTCGAGGTCCACCTTCATGTGCTCACTCCATCCATGACGTTGTCGTCGGCGGGGCCCCGGCCCTCGCCCGCCACGCGGCGGGCGTTGTCGCGCAGCGCGTCCAACACCGCGCAGGTGCCGGTGGCGAGCAGTTGCAGTGCCGACCCGCCGCCCGTCGACACCGGTCCGGGCCAGGGCAGTTCGGCCACCGTGTCGCCGCCGAGCAGCAGGGCCGGCCCGGCCGCGCGTGACAGTGCGGACAGGACGGCGTCGGCGGACCTGACCTGCCCGTCGAGATACCGGGAGGGTGTCCCGGCCAGCACGGCGGAGCCGGCGCCGGCCAGCGCCCGGGCCGCCCACGGCTCCAGTTCGAAGTCCACGACGGCGTGCCCGGCCGGCACCCCGTCGGCGACGGGGCGGGACCGGGCCTCGCCGACGATCCGCCGTCCGTCCACCGGAGCCACCCGGACGGTCCGGGGCACGTGCAGCCGCGCCCTCGCCGGCAGGTCCATCACCCCGCGCACGGCGTCCAGGCAGGCGTCGGGCCTGCTGCCCAGGTCCGAGGCGCCGAGGTCGTGGCCCAGTGCGCGCAGCACCGTGTTGAGCACCACGCCGCCGGGTACCACCAGGTCACAGGTGCGCATCGCGTGGACCAGGCCCACCAGGGTCTTCTCGGGTTTGCGGCCGCCGAGCACGGCCGCGCGGTACACCCCTTCCCCCGGCCCCGCCCAGGGCGCGAGGAACCGGACCTCCGTCACCAGGCTCCGTGCGGCCCAGCCCGGCAGCAGGCGCAGTACTCCGGTGTTGGAGGCATGGGCGCGGTGGGCCTTGGAGAAGCCGCCGACGGCGACCGCGTCGCCCAGCAGCGCGAACCTCCGGGCCAGTTCCGGATCGCCCCGCTCCTCCCCGGCGTGGTGACGGGTGTTGCCGAACACGGCGATCTCACCGGGCTCCAGCGCCTCGGCGGCCCGCACCGCCGCGTCCGAGGCGTTCTCGGGGACGTAGCGCACCGGTCGGCCCAGCCGCCGCGAGAGGTGCCCGGCGACGTGGTCCAGCGCGGACGCGGTGCCGTCGCGGTGGCTGCCGAGGTGGGACAGCACGGCCACCCGCGCGCCCGCCCCGGCGAGCCGCCGCAGGTCGTCCAGCTCGCTGTCGATCCGCCCGGTGCTGGTCAGGGCCGCGTCCACGTTGAACCCGGCCGAGAAGACCCAGCGCTCGCCCGCGGTGACGTGCCGTGCGTCCAGCAGCGGCACACCGGCGAGCGGGTCGGCCCACCCGGTGTCAGAGGCCATAGGTGCGCAGCCCGGCCGTCTCGTCATGACCGAGCATCACGTTCATGTTCTGGATGGCCGAACCCGCCGCGCCCTTGACCAGGTTGTCGCTGACGGAGACGACCTTGGCGATACCGCGCCGCGCGTCGTAGTCCACTCCGATGTGGCAGTGGTTGGAGCCGACCACTGCGGCGACGCCCGGATACCTGCGGTAGTCCTTGTCGGTGAGGCCGCCGAGCCGGGGTTCGGCGTTGATCCGGACGAAGAACTCGCCGTCGGCTCCGGCGCCGTAGCGCTCGGCGTAGCGGTCGAGGAGCAGCTCGCGCGAGACCTCCTCGCGCAGCTCCTCCCGGACCCGGACGCTCGCCTGGATGTGGATGCCGCGGGCGAAGGGGCCGTGCGCGGTGGAGAGGTCGACGGTGACCGGCCCGCCGGCCGGGCCGGCGAGCCGGTCCTCCAGCTCGGGCGCGTGCCGGTGGCCCTGGAGGCTGTACGGAAGCATCGAGCCGAAGACCTCGGCGTGCAGGATCTCGGTGCGCGGCTTGATCCCCGCGCCCGTGGTCCCGTTGACCGCCGCGATGTGGAGCGGGGCGCCGGGCTCGGCCAGACCGGCGGCCAGCAGCGGTTCGAGGCCGAGCAGCGCCGTGATGACGTAACAGCCCGGGTTGGCCACCAGCCGGGCCCCGGGCAGCAGGTCCCGGTGGAACTCGGTGACGCCGTACACCGCTTCCGCCAGCAGCTCGGGGGCGGTGTGCTCGGCGCCGTACGCGGCCCGGTACGCCTGCGGGTCGGCGAACCGGAAGTCGGCGCTGAGGTCGATCACGCGGGTCCCGGCCTTCAGCAGTCCGGGGGCCCGGCGCATGGCCTCGCCGGACGGCGTGCACAGGAAGACCACGTCCAGGTCGCCGGCGGCCTCGGTGACCTCGTCCGCGTCGTGGAACCGCAGCCCGGAGCCGAGCAGGTTCGGGTGCACCCGCTCGAAGGACTCCTCGCCCCGGGACGTCGGCAGGATCTCGGCGACCGCCGGATGCCCCAGGAGCAGGCGGCACACCTCCCCGCCGGTGTAGCCGGTGCCTCCGATGACCGCTGCCCGTATGCCGTTGCTCATTGGCCCCATCCGTTCGTGAACTCGTCCTGGTCGGTGGTCACATGCAGCATGATCTTGCCGGTGGGCACGTCGGCCCGGTCCATCAGCCGCAGCGCCGGACCGGCGTCGGCGAGCGGGAAGTGGTGGGTGACCATGGGCAGCACGTCGAGGGTCCCGGTCGCGAGCAGGTCGATCACCTCGGTGAAGTCCCGGGGCGTGGACAGCGCCGATCCGTGCACGGTCACCTCGCGTCCGACGAGGGTGTTGAGGTCGACGGGGTGCCGGTCCTCGAAGTAGCTGACGATCACGATGTCGCCGCCGGGCCGGACCGCGCGCAGCGCCTGGTCGGTGACTCCGGGGTATCCGGCGGCGATCACCACCACATCCGCCGGGCCGCCGAGGGCCTCCAGCGCCGCCGGCACCGGGTCGCCCTCGCGGGCGTCGGCGTAGGCGTCGGCGCCCATCCGGAGGGCGAGCCGGCCCTTCTCCGGCCCGACGTCCACGCAGGCCACCGCGGCGTGGCCGAGCTGCCGGGCGGCGACGAGGCAGCTGAGGCCGATCGTGCCGGAGCCGAGCACGAGGACGCGGCGGCCCGCGCCCTCCCCCACGAGCCGTACGGCGTGCAGGCCGATGGAGAGCGGCTCGACGAGCGCACCGGCCACCGGATGCAGGCCGGGGGGCAGCCGGTGGGCCATGTTGGGGCGCAGGACGAGCAGTTCGGCGAACGAGCCGGTCCAGTCGAGGTGGCTGAGGTTCAGCTTGCGGGTGCACAGGTGGGGGGCGCCGCGCAGGCACTCGGCGCAGGCGTCGCAGTGCGAGAAGGCCGCCGAGCACACCTGGTCGCCCACGGCGAAGCCGTCCGTCCCGACGCCGAGGGCCACCACGGTCCCGGAGAACTCGTGGCCGAGGACGGCGGGCGCCCTCTTGTAGGGGTGGGTGCCCCGGTAGGCGGCGAGGTCGGAGCCGCAGATCCCGCTGGCGGCGACCCGGACGAGCAGCTCGCCGGGGCCGGGCTCGGGGGCGGCGGCGTCCTGGTGGGCGATGGTCCGGCGGCCGGTGAGGACGGCCGCCTTCATGGTCGTCGGCTCCGTGGTCCCGGGCGCGGCGCTGTCGGACGTCATGTTCAGCACACCCTGTTCGTCGGCCGGCCGCCGGCCAGGACGGCGCGCAGGTCCGCGGCGAGCAGCCGCCCGACCCGGTCCTGGGCGTCGGTGGTGGTGGCGCCGAGGTGCGGGGTGAGCACCACGTTGTCCAGGGCGGCCAGCGCCGGGGTGCCGGACTCCTGCCCGTGCACGTCGAGGGCGGCGCCGGCGATCACACCGTCCTTCAGCGCCCGCAGCAGGGCGTCCTCGTCGACGACCCCGCCGCGGGAGACGTTGATGAGGTAGGAGGCGCTGTGCATCCGGGCCAGTTCCGCGGCGCCGACGAGATTCCTCGTCCGGTCGGTGAGCGGGACGGCGAGGCACACCATGTCGGCCGCGCCGAGGAGGTCGGGCAGCGCGACCCGCTCGATCCCGCGCCCGCGCAGTTCCTCGTCGCGGGCCGGCGTGACGCGGTCCACGGCGGCGAGGACGCGCATGTCGAACGCCGAGCCGAGCCGTGCGATGCGGGAGCCGATGGGGCCGAGGCCGACCACGCCGAGCACCCGGTCCGCGAGGCCGGGTCCGGCGAGCCGGGGCTTGTTCCACCGCCCGCCGCGGACCTGCCGGTCGGCGAGGGCGATGTTGCGGGTCACGGCGAGCATGAGGCCGATGGCGAGATCGGCGACGGCGGGTGCGGAGACGCCGGGGAAGTTGAACACCTGCACCCCCGCCGTACGGCAGGCGTCCAGGTCGATGTTGTCGGTCCCCGAGCCGGCCCTCGCCACGGCTTTCAGGCGGCGTCCGGAGCGGATGACGTCGCCGGTGAGGGTCACGCCGCTGCGCACGACGAGGGCGTCGGCGTCGGCGGCCAGGGCGAGGAGTTCGTCATGGCCGGGGTGCAGCCGCACCACGACCTCGTGGTCCTGCTCCAGGTCCGCCAGGGCGCCGGGGGAAACGGGGTCCAGTACGACGACGCGGGCTCGATAGGTCATGCCGATGATCCTGCACTGTCGTGACACTCCTTGGCAATAAATTGCCAAACCTGATGGCCGACATCGTCACGCTCATGCTAGCTTCGCCAACCTAGCCGCAGCCTGGCAGCAGAAACGGCTAGTCAATTTTCTGACAACGACTGTCCTGTCGCGTAGCCACCCCCGCTTCGGCCGAGCCGAAACGCCCGGGAACACCGCCCGAGGAAGGCCCTAGATGCTCAAGCGCAGCTATCCCTCGTTCCGCTCCGTACTCGCCGAACACGACGTGGTCCGCCTCGCGGGCGCCCACCACGCGCTCAGCGGCGTCCTGGCCCAGGAGGCCGGATTCCAGGCGGTGTGGTCGTCGAGTCTGGAGGTGTCGGCCTCCCGGTGCCTGCCCGACGCCAGCATCCTGAGCATGACCGAGTACCTGGAGGCGGCCGCCAACATCCAGAAGGCCCTCGACATCCCCGTCGTCGCCGACGTCGACACCGGATACGGCGGCAACTACAACGTGGCCCACATGGTCAACGAGTTCGAGGCCGCCGGCATCACCGCCGTGTGCATGGAGGACAAGCTCTTCCCGAAGATGAACAGCTTCGCGAACGGCGACCAGACGCTGCTCGAAACCGCGGCCTTCGCCGGCAAGATCCGGACCGCCAAGGCCGTGCAGTCCACCGAGGACTTCTACCTCATCGCCCGCACCGAGGCCCTGATCTCCGGTGCGGGTGTCGACGAGGCGGTCAGCCGCTGCAACGCCTACGCGGACGCCGGCGCCGACGCCGTCCTCATCCACTCCAAGGCACGCACCAAGGACCAGGTGCTCGCCTTCCTCGACCGGTGGGACAACCGCGTCCCGGTGGTCATCGTCCCCACCACCTACCCGGACTGGCACATCGACGAGGTGCGCGCGGCAGGCGTCTCCGTGGTCATCTACGCCAACCAGGGCATGCGCGCGGCGCTCTCCGCCATGCGCGACACCTACCGGGCCATCTACGAGGCGGGCCAGACCACCGCGCTGGAGTCGGAGATCGCCTCGGTGCGCGACATCTTCGACCTCCAGCGGATGGCCGACTGGCAAAAGCTCGACGCGTGAGCGGGGCGCGGTCGGACGGCACACGGCGGACGGGCGGAGGCGAGCCGAAGGCATGACAGTCATCACGGGGGCCGACGAGCTCCTCGACACCGAGGTCTACCTGGATCTGCGGCGGCTCCTGGACTGCCGCCTGTACCTGAAGTGCGAGGGCTTCAACTTCGCGGGATCGGTGAAGGTCCGGCCCGCGGCCTGGATGGTGGACGCCGCACAGCGCGAGGGCACCCTCGGCCCCGACTCCATCCTGATCGAGTCCTCCTCCGGCAACCTGGGAGTCGCGCTCGCCGTCATCGCGGCGTCGAAGGGACTCAGATTCGTCTGCGTCACCGACCCCAAGTGCAACCCGGCCGCGACCGACCTGATGAAGGCCCTCGGCGCCGAGGTCGTCGTGGTCGACGAACCGGACGCCACCGGCAGCTATCTCGCCGCGCGCAAGGACCACGTACGCGAGCGCTGCGCGCAGGACCCGCGCTACGTCTGGCTCAACCAGTACGAGAACCCGGCGAACTGGATGGCGCACTACGAGAACACCGCCCCCCTGCTCGCCAAGCAGTTCCCGGACCTGGACACGCTGTTCATCGGCACGGGCACCGGCGGGACCCTCATGGGCTGCGCCCGCTACTTCCGCGAGCACCGTCCGGGCGTGCGCATCGTGGCCGTGGACAGCGTCGGCTCGGTGAACTTCTCGGGCGCGCCCGGGCCCCGGCACATCCCGGGGCTGGGCGCGAGCACGCCCATGCCGCTGATCGACCCGTCCGTCGTGGACGAGGTCGTCTGGGGCGACGAGCGGGAGGCCATCCGCATGTGCCGGCGCCTCGCCTCCCGCGGCCTCCTCCTCGGCGGCTCCTCCGGGACCGTGATCAGCGCGGCCGCCGCATGGCTGGCGCGGCACGGCTCGGCGGACCGCACCGCGGTGGCCATCGCCCCCGATCTCGGCGAGCGGTACATCGACACGATCTACAACGACGCCTGGGTGGCGCGCCACTACCGCAGGGGCGCGCAGGACCTCTTGGAGAACCAGTGAACAACCCGCCCCCGACACCGGACTTCTCTGTGGTCACGGGTGCCGCCGTGCACCACGCGCTGGACGGCCGGCAGCAGGAGGTGTGCGAGCTCGTCGAGCGGACCTACCTCCTGCACGGCGAGGCCGGCACCGTGAATCCGCCCTCCTACTTCCTGCGGTTCCCCGACCGGCCCACCGCCCGCATCATCGCCCTTCCCGCCTCCGTGCGGGGCGAGCGACCGGTCGACGGCCTCAAGTGGATCTCCAGCTTCCCCGCCAACCTGGACCGGGGCATCCCCCGCGCCTCCGCCGTACTGATCCTCAACGACCCGGCGACCGGCTACCCGTACGCGTGCCTGGAGAGCTCCATCATCAGCGCCGTACGCACCGCGGCGTCGGCCGCCGTCGCGGCCCGCGCCCTCACCCGCAACCGGCCCGCGCCGCGCAGCGTCGGCTTCGTCGGCACCGGCCTGATCGCCCGCTACCTGCACACCTACCTGTCCGCACTGGGCTGGGAGCCCCGGGAGTTCGGGGTGCACGACCTGTCGGAGGAGTACGCCGAGGGCTTCGCCGGACATCTGCGCGAGACCGCCGGCGGCGCCGCCGTCCGCGTCCACGACAGTGCGGAGAGCCTGATCCGCTCCTCGGACGTCGTCGTCTTCGCCACCACGGCCGCCACACCCCACGTCGAGGACCCGTCCTGGTTCGCCCACCACCCGCTCGTGCTGCACGTGTCGCTGCGCGACCTGGGCACCGACGTCATCCTCGACAGCGTCAACGTGGTCGACGACATCGAACACGTCCTCAAGGCGGACACCTCCGTCCACCTCGCGGAACAGCGCACCGGAGGTCGCGACTTCATCGACGGCACCCTGTACGACGTGCTCACCGGCAAGACCGGTGCGCCCGCGGACCGCACCGTCGTCTTCTCCCCGTTCGGGCTCGGCGTACTGGACCTGGCCGTCGGCGACTTCGTCCACGGCAGGGCCCGGGAGACGGGCGCCCTCTCCGTGGTCGACGGCTTCTTCCACGACCTCGAACGCCACCGCGCCCCGTCTCCCCTGGGCGGCACGCGATGACCGCCGACCGCCACGACCGGGCAGAGCTGCCCCTCCTCCCCGGCGCCGCGGAGCGGGCCACCGCCCTGGCCCTGACCGCGGCCAAGGAGGTGGACACCGCCACCGGCGTCCTGGAGTACGTCGCCCGGCACGCCGAGAGGGACCCGGACCGCCCGGCGCTGACCGAGGGCGGACGCACCCTCGGCTACCGTGACCTGCTGCTGCGGGTCGCCGCCATCCGGGACCTCCTGCTCGACGAGGGCGTGGCCGCCGGGGACGTCGTCGCCTGTGTCGGTCCGCGCAGCGCCGAGACGCCCGCCGTGTTCCTGGCGCTGGAGAGCGTCGGGGCCTCCTACCTCCCGATCGACCTCGACTGGCCGCAGGAGCGGGTCCGCGACGTGCTGGAACGCAGCCGCGCCGCGCTCCTCCTCGACTACGCCTGCCTCACCGCGGCCCCGGCCGGCCCCGCGCACGCCGCCGCCGGAGCCGCCCGGGTGAAGGCCCTGCGCCTGCCGGCCGGCCCGGCGGCGGACGCGCCGCCCCGGAACACCGCCGACCGCTCGCACGAGGCGCGCTACACGATCTTCACCTCGGGCACCAGCGGGCGGCCCAAGGGCGCCACCGTCGAGCACCGGGGCATGCTCAACCACCTGTGGGCCAAGGTCGTGGACCTGTCCCTCGGCGCCGACGACGTCGTGGCCTTCACCGCTCCGCTCGTCTTCGACATCTCCATCTGGCAGATGCTCTGCCCGCTGCTCGTCGGCGGGCACGTCGTGGTCGTGGACGACACCGTCATGCGCTTCCCCCGACGGCTCGTCAAAGCCCTCGACGCCCACCGCGTCACGGTCGTCGAGCTGGTCCCCACGGTCGTGGGCTGGCTGGTCGACGAGACCCGCAGGCGCGACCCGGCCCCGCTGCGGGACCTGCGGTGGCTGCTGTCCACCGGCGAGGAACTGCACCCGCCGGTCGCCGAGCGCGCGATGACGGCCCTGCCCCAGGTCACCCTGGTCAACGCCTACGGTCCCACCGAGTGCTCCGACGACGTCACCCACCACGTGGTCACCCGCTCGGACCTGGAGCGCACCCGCCTCCCCGTGGGCTCGCCCGTCATCAACACGGCGCTGTACCTGCTGGTCGAACAGGACGCGGGCTGGCGGGCCGCGGAACCGGGCGAGTCCGGCGAGCTGTTCGTCGGCGGCGCCGGCGTGGGCCTGGGCTACCTCAACGACGCCGAGACCACCGCACGCGCCTTCTTCCGCGACCCGTTCGACCCCGCCTCGGCCACCGGCCGGCTGTACCGCACCGGCGACCTGGCGCGGTTCGACGAGGGCATCGTCCACTACCTCGGCCGCGGCGACCGCCAGGTCAAGGTGGCGGGCGTACGGATGGAACTCGACGAGATCGAGGCGGTGCTCAGCCGCCATCCCGCCGTCACCCAGTGCGCGGTCACCGTCAGCGGCGACGACGACGGCGGCCGGCTGGTCGCGCACTACAGCCGGCGTGCGCCCGTGACCCCCGAAGAACTCCAGCTCGCCGTACGCGCCGCCGTCCCGCCGGCCATGGTGCCCCGGCGCTGGCGGGAGTGGGAGGCGCTGCCCCTCACTCCCAACGGAAAGGTCGACCACCGGTCCCTGCGGGCGGCCGTCAGCCAGGAGGAGACGCGATGACCACCGCAACCCGAAAGACCGCGCCGGCGGACACCCCGGCCCCCGGCGGCCCGGACACCTCCGCCCTGCCCGCCCACGCCCGGCTGCTGCTCGCCCTGGCCAGGCCGCGTCCGGAGGCGGAGCACGAGCGCCTGGCCCGCTCGCTCGCCGGCCGCGACGATCTCGACTGGGGCGCCTTCCTCGACGCCGCGGCCCGCCACAAGCTGCTCCCGCTGGTCGGCCGCCATGTCTTCACCCACCGCCTCGACCGCGAGAGCGAGGGCGTCAAGGGCTTCCCGTACAGCTGGGTGTTCACCACCGCCTACCTGGGCAACCGCGCACGCAACCAGGCGCTGTCCGACGACTTCGGCCGGGTGTTCCGGGAGCTGGGCGAAGCCGGTGTCCGGCACGCCGTGCGCAAGGGCTTCTCGCTCGCCGAGGACGAGTACCGCGACCCCGGGCTGCGCCGGATCAACGACGTGGACCTGCTGGTCGACCGGGACGACGTGCCCCGGGCCCACGAGGTCCTGGAGCGGCTCGGCTACGTACAGGGAAAACTCGCCGACGACGGCGAGACGATCGTGCCGTTCAGCCGCAAGACGCAGATCTTCTGGCGCGTCAACCTCAGCAACCAACTGCCCTACCGCAAGGCCGGACACCGCCCGGACGTCCCCGAGTTCAACGTGGACCTGTGCCACGACATCTTCCAGAAGAAGTCCGGCGTCAGCGCACCGGCCCGCGAGCTGCTCGACCGCGCCGTGCCCAAGGTCCTGTGCGGCGCCCCGACCTGGATCCCCGAACCCGCCGACCGGCTGCTGGACCTCTGCTCCCATCTGCACAAGGAGGCCACCAGTCTGCAGTTCATCGAGGACAGCGTCGATCTCCAGATCAGCAAGTTCCTCGACGTGGCGCTCGTCGCCGCGAGCTACGACGAGGACGTGTGGCGCGCGTTCCTGACCCGGGTCGAGGAGTACGAGGCCGGCCCCATCGCCTACTACGCCCTGCACTTCACGGCCGAGCTGTACCCGGACGCGGTGCCGCCCGAGGTGCTCGACACGCTGCGGCCCGCGGACACCGCGTACCTGGACCAGTACGGAACCCTCGACGGCCAGACCGCCCGGTGGGCGCTGCCCTTCCTGGAGCGGCTGTTCGACACCGGCCGCGGGGACGCCACCGAACGCTCCAACGTCCCCCATGACTGACCGGCCCCGACCACCGGCCGGCGCCACCGCTCCCCCACCGAACACTCCGCCCTCTCACCGACATCGGGAACATCCATGAACACACCCTGGGACAGCCGTTTCGAGGCGCTGGTGATGCGGCATGTCGACCTCGGCCGCGACGGCGGACTGCGGCCGGACGACGACCTGCTGGGCCACGGGCTCGACTCCATCGCGATCGTCGAACTGGTCGTCTCCCTGGAGGAGACCTACGACATCGAGATCCCCGACGAGCGGCTCACCCAGCAGTCGTTCACCACGCCGGCCACCCTGTGGTCGGTCGTCTCCGGGCCGGCCGAGCGGGAACCGAGCCGGGAGGGCGCCGCGTGATCGTCTCCCTCGTGGGCTCGGACGGGGCCGGCAAGTCGACCGTCTCGCGGCTGGCCACCGAGCGGCTGGCCGCCGCCGGGACGCCGATCGAGCGGGTGGACCGCTGGGACATCGTCGACAACCCGGCGTACCCGGCGACCCGCTTCATGAAGCCCGATGTGCCCGACACCCGGCTCTGTGTCGCGGAGATGCCCAACCCGACCCGCTTCCTGTTCCTGATGTGGTCGATCTCCCACGCCCTGCTGGCCCGCACCCCCCAGGCGGTCAGGCCCGGCACGGTCACCCTGCTCGACGGCTACTGGATGAAGCACGCCGCCGCCGAGATCGTCTACGGCCTCGACCGCACCTGGGCGGAGGGCGTCGTCTCCGCGCTCCCCGTCTCCGGGCAGGTCCTGTACCTGCGGCTCGACCCCGAGCGGGCCTGGGAGCGCAAGGTCGGACGGGACGTCGTGCCCTACGAGTGCGGGATGGACCCCGAGTGCACACGGGAGAACTTCCTGACGCACCAGAACCGCATCCTGGCCGTGCTCGACGACTGGGCCGCGCGGTTCGGATGGCTCACCCTCGACGCCGAGGCGCCCCTCGACGACGTCGTCGGCCGGGTCGTGACCACCGTGTCCGGAGCGCTCGCGGAGGAGCGGTGAGCGCGCCCGCGGCTGCCGCCCCGCCCGTGCGGACCGGGGAGCCGCGCACCCTCGTCGTCAAGGTCGGCGGCAGCCTCGTCTCCGACAAGCGCACCGACGACCACCTGGACGCCGCGGCGGTGCGCGCGTACGCGGCGCTCGTCGCCGATCTCGTGCGGACCTTCCCGGGCCGCACGGTGTTCGTGGCCGGCGGCGGTGCCCTGGGGCACGGGGCGGTCCGCGACCTCGACGCCGCGGACGACTTCGCCGCCCTCGGCCTGACCCGGGCCACGTTCGCCGTCAAGTGGGCCTGGACCGAGGCGTTCCGGGAGGCGGGCGTCCGTGCCGTGCCGCTCCAGGTGGCCGCCATGTGCGCCGACCAGCCGTCCGGGGCCGTCGCCGACCTCACCGTCGTACGCCGGATGCTGGCCGAAGGGGTGCTGCCGGTGCTCTCCGGCGACTGCATCCTGACGGCCGACGGCGGCCTGCGGATCTACGGCAGCGACCAGGTGCCCGGCATGCTCGTCGACGGGTCGCTCGACCCCGTACGGATCGTCACGCTCACCGATGTGCCGGGCATCCTGACCGGGACCGGGCCGGACGGCCCCGTCCTGCCCTGGGTCAGCCCCGACGACCCGACGCCCGCGCACGCCCTCGTGTGGGAGACCGCCTCCTGGGACACCAGCGACGCGATGCGCGGCAAGGTCGACGCCATGGTCGAGCACGCCCGGCGCGGAGCCGAGTGCGTGATCACCCGCGGCGACCCCGCCTCGGCCTCGCTGCACCACCTTCTCGCACCGATGAGCCGGTGGCCGGCGGACGTGCCCCACACCCTGATCTCGCGCACCCGCCCCGTCCCGGCCCACCGAACACCCGCCACCCCGCCCCCGACCGGGGGCGCGGGTACGGCCGGCACCGACGGCCGCCCGCCGTCCCCGTCCGGCTCCAGCACCTCGTCCGCCCGCTCCTGAGGAGATTCCGGCATGTCCGCCACCACCGCCAAGCCCGCCGCCGGCCGTCTGGTTCTGCTCAACCCCGGCCCGGTCAACGTCCACGACGACGTGCGCGCCGCCATGACCTCGCCCGACCAGTGCCACCGCGAGCCCGAGGCCGCCGCGCTGATGACCCGGGTCCGGGAGAAGGCCACCCGCATCAGCGGCGGCGACGACACCTGCACCTCGGTGCTGCTGGCCGGCTCGGGAACCGCCGCGCTGGAGGCCGCGTTCTCCTCCATCGTCCCCGCTGACGGCCGCATCCTGATCCTCGACAACGGCAACTACGGCGAGCGGCTCTGGCGCATCGTCGACGTGCACGGCATCCCGTACCGCCGCATGGAGTTCGGCTGGTGCAACCCGATCGACGTGGACGCCGTCGACCGCGCCCTCGCCGAGGACCCGGGCATCACCCACGTCGGCCTGGTCCACCACGAGACCAGCACCGGCATGCTCAACCCGCTCCGCGAGATCGGCGCCGTCGTCGCCCGGCACGGCCGGCAGTTCGCCGTGGACGCCATCAGCAGCCTCGGCTCCGAGCGGCTCGACCTGCGCGCCGACCACATCGACTGGTGTGTGGGCACCGCCAACAAGTGCCTTGAGGGGCTGCCCGGCGTCAGTTTCGTCACCGCCCCGCGCCACCGCCTGGAGGAACTGAAGGACGTACCGGCC
This sequence comes from Streptomyces sp. NPDC091649, assembly GCF_044756785.1. NCBI lineage: Bacteria > Bacillati > Actinomycetota > Actinomycetes > Kitasatosporales > Streptomycetaceae > Streptomyces > Streptomyces sp. NPDC091649. The sequence continues at coordinate 332,980 of NZ_JBIVTR010000004.1, forward strand.
CACACCTTCTACCTGGACCTGTACGGCCACTTCATCTCCCAGGACCGGAAGAACGCGCCGCTGTTCACCCCCGCCCTCCAGGTCATGACCGCGCTGGAGGAAGCCCTGGACCGGTCCCTCGCGGAAGGCGCCGAGGGCCGCGGCGCCCGCTACAGCGCGCTCGCCGAACAGGTCCGGTCGGGCCTCGCCGAGCGCGGCGTCCGCTTCCTGCTCCCGGCCGGGCAGCGCGCCAACTCCGTGACGAACGTGTACGTCCCCGAGGGCATGACGTACGACGAGCTGCACGACGGCCTCAAGACCGAGGGGTACGTCGTCTACTCCACGCAGGAACAGCTGGAGGGCGTCTTCCGCGTCGCCAACATGGGCCAGCTGGACGCCGACGACATCACGGGCTTCCTCGCCGCCTTCGACCGTGTGGTCGCCAAGTACGCCGACCGGAACGTGTGACCGGACCGCAGCGGCTCGCTCCCACCACTCTGATCAAGGAGACCCACCGTATGCGTTCCAACCGACTCGCCATCGTCGGCGCGGGCCCCAGCTGCACCTACGTGCTGGACCGGCTCGCCGCGACGGCGCGGGCGGCGACGACGGCGCTGTCGCTCGACATCCACATCTTCGACCACGCGGGGCAGTTCGGCGCCGGGCAGGTGCACAGCGCCGATCAGCCGGTCACCAGCTTCCTCAACCGCATCGTCGGCCAGGTGGCGTTCGCGGCGGACGAGAGCGTCGTCGGCGCGGGGCCGCTGCTGCCGAAGGAGGACCGGCCCACCCTGCTCGAATGGTGCCGCGCCCGGTACGAGGAGACCGAGGACCCCGTCTTCGACCTGGCCGCCGAGGACTGGCCGAAGCGCTACGTCCACGGCCTGGCGCTCGCCGACCAGTTCCGTCGGTATGTCAGGATGTTGCGGCAAGTGCCGGGCGTGGAGGTCCATTTGCATCACAAGGAGGTCACCGACCTTCGGGAGCTGCCGGACGGCCGCCTGGCCGTCGTCGGCGGCGGCGAGCACGTGCTCGACGCCGACCAGGTCCTGATGCTGACCGGGCACTCCTCCAACGACCCGGCCCGCTACCCGCGCCAGGCCGAGTGGGCCCGGTTCGCCGATCGGCACCGGGCGGCGTTCGTCCCCTCCGCCTACCCGCTGGAGAACGCCTTCGAGCCCGGTCAGGCGGGCCCCGGCAGCACCGTCGGCTGCGTCGGCATGGGCCTCACCGGCATCGACGTCATCCTGCACCTGACCGAGGGCCGGGGCGGAGTCTTCGAGGAGCGGCCCGACGGCACCCTGGCCTACCGGGCCTCCGGACAGGAGCCCGACTCCATCGTCCTGTTCAGCCGCGCCGGGCTGTTCACGTTCGCCCGGCCCTACAACGCCAAGGAACGCGACCCGGAGGAACTGGAGCACCGGGGCGTCTTCCTGGTCGAGGAGGCGGTGCACCGGCTGCGCCGCTCCGCCGGCCGGCCCGTCACCATCGGCGGGGCCGAACAGCGCCAGCTCGACTTCCGCGACCACGTCTTCCCCGTGATCGTGCTGGAGATGGCCCACCTGTACTACACGACCCTGCTCGGCGCCGACTTCGGCCGCCGTCTGGAGGCGGCCGCCCGGCCCGCGTACGAGGCGTTCCTCGCCGACGGCGGGCGCGGCGCCCCCTCCGACGACTCCGTGCGGCGCCTCCTGTCCCCGCTGGAGGCCCTGGTCGACGAGGCGGCTCAGGCGCTCGACGCGGTCCTGGCGGGCACACTGGACCTGGCCTCGGCGGCCGCGGAGCACACGTGGGACGCCGAAGCGGCGCTGCGGCGCCTCCTGGACGTGGTTTTCGGACCCGAGCAGGCGGCCGGTCTCGCCGCAAGGCTGCCCGACCCGGCCGGGTTCGCCGCCGGCGTCGCGGCCGCGACGTCGCCCTGGCGGCACCCGAAGAGCCTCGGCACCCAGCGGTTCTCCTGGGAGCGCTCGATCCGTCCGATCGACCGCGCCTCCTTCGCCACGCCCGGCGAGTACCGCGCGGCGATGCTCGACTTCCTCGACCTCGACCACCGCTGGGCCGCCCAGGACAACCTGTCCAACCCGGCCAAGGCGGCGGCCGACGGGGTCTGGCGCGACCTGCGGGACGTACTGGCGGCGGCGGTCGACTTCGGCGGGCTGCACGCCGCCTCGCACCGGGACTTCCTGGACGTCTTCATGCGCCACCACAACCGGCTCTGCAACGGCGCCGCGCTGGAGGTCATGGAGAAGATCCGCGCCCTCATCGAGCACGGCCTGGTCGATGTCTCGGCCGGGCCCGAGGCCGAAGTGTCCCTGGACGAGAACAGCGGACGCTTCGTGGTGCGCGGCGGTGTCACCGGCGCCGAACTGCCGGTCGACATCCTCGTCGACTCGCGCGTCCACCCCTTCGACGCCGAGAACGACGTACGGCCGCTCTACCCGAACCTGCTGCGGCACGGCCTCGTCCGCAAGTGGAGCAACCCGGGCATCGGCGAGGCGGACTTCGCCCCCGGCGGGCTGGACCTCACCGAGGACTTCCACCCGGTGCGCGCCGACGGCGAGGTGGACCGGCGGCTCACCCTGCTCGGCCCGCCCAGCGAGGGCGTGATGTTCTTCCAGCTGGGGGCGCTGCGCCCGAACCAGAACCATCACGTCATGCAGGACATCCTGCGCTGGATCCGGGAGTTCTGGGGCCAGAACGACACCGCCGCCGACACCGTCGGCGAGCGCATCACCACAGGGGTGTGAACGATGACGACCACACACGGCGACGGCGCCGCACGGCTCGACGAGATCGCGGCCGTCCACGCCCGCCTGCGCACGGACGCGGCCACGCTGGACGACGCGGCGGCCCGTGAGGCGACGGAACTGCCGGGCTGGAGCAGGGGACACGTCCTCACCCACCTCGGCGACCTGGCCCGCGCCTTCGCCCGGCAGGCGCGCTACGCACTCCAGGACCGCACCGTCGAGGTCTACGACGGCGGCCGTCCGGGCCGGGACGCGGCCATCGAGCGGGGCGCCGGCCGCCCCGCCGCGGAGCTGCGCGAGGCACTGGAGGACGGGCTCACGCAGCTGGAGAAGGCGTGGGCCGAGCTGGGCTCCGACGACTGGGGCCTGCGCTGCGCCTACCGCGACGCGGACCTGCTGGCCACCCAGCTGTGCTGGTGGCGCGAGGCGCACATCCACTACGCCGACCTCGGCACCGGCTACCGGCCCGAGGAGTGGAGCGACGCCCTCGGCGCGCACCTCGTCGGCTACCTGCTGCCCCGGCTGCCGGCGGACCGCACCACGGTGCTGCTGTCCGCCGACACGTCGCGCCGCTGGGAGTACGGGGCGGGCGCCCCCACCACGGTGCACGGCACCCAGAACACCCTGGCGGCCTGGCTCGCCGGGCGGTCCGCCGCCCAGCTGCCCAAGGCGTACGGGTCCACCGATTCCCTGCCGGACCTGGGCTCCTGGCCCTGACCGGCGGCTCCGGCCACCGCACCCCGCGGACCGGGACACCACGCACGATCGAAGGAGACGACAGGCATGGCGGCACAGACACAGAGTCTCAGCGGTGACACCACTCTGGTGCTGCCCGAGTTCGACACCCCGCCGCAGGACCCCTGCCCGCTGATGCGTGCCTGGCTGGACTCAGCGGTGGAGCGCGGGGTCCGCGAGCCGTACGCGGCGGTGCTGGCCACCGCCGACCGGTCGGGCCGGGCGTCGAGCCGGGTGCTGCTGGTCAAGGAGATCGACGACCGGGGGCTGCAGTTCACCAGCTTCCGGGGCAGCCGCAAGGGCCAGGACCTGGCCGGGACGCCCTGGGGGTCGCTCACCTTCTACTGGCGCGAGACGCTCCAGCAGCTCACGGTGCAGGGCCCGGTGGAGGTCCTCACCGGCGCCGAGTCCGACGAGCTGTTCGCCCGGCGTCCGCTCGCCGCGCAGGCCACCACCGCGGTCTCGCGGCAGAGCCGCCCCCTCGACGACGAGGCGGAGCTCAAGGCCGGCGCGAAGGCCCTGGCCGCCGGGGGCGGCCCGGTCGCCCGCCCCGAGGAGTGGACCGGCTACCGGCTCGTACCGGAGGCCATCGAATTCTGGTACGGCAGCCCCGACCGGCTGCACCGGCGGCTGCGCTACGACCGCGGCGCCGAAACCGCCGGCTGGACGCATCAGCGCCTCCAGCCCTGAGGCGCTCGATCCTCATCCGCCCAGCGACAACCTTGGAGACACCCCATGTACGCTACCGAGCCGCTCCGGGCGGTGGCCGACGACCTGGTCAGCGAGCTGCGCCGGCACCGTCCGCCGGACTGCGCGGGCACCTCGGGCGCGGTCCAGACCTGGCACCGCACCAGCGGGCGCTTCGCCGAGGGCCGGGTCAGCGACATCAGCGTCCAGCGGGGCGAGGGCACGTCCGCCCGGTATGTGCTGCGTGACGGTTTCCGCCACCGCTCGGTGTCGGGCCTCGATCCGTACGCCGCCGTCCTGGACGGGGTCGGCGGCCGTGCCCCGTCGGGCGCGGGACGGGGCGCCGGGGCCCGTCCCGGGCCGGAGTGGATGGACCTCTCCGCCGTCCTGTCCGTGCTCGGCGACCTGGAGAAGTCGGCCCGGGACTTCGACCCGGCGGTGGCCCAGGTCGTCATCGACTTCGAGCTGAGCGAACAGGACATGGTCCTCGCCCAGGACGACCGGCTCCGCGAGGAACACCGGCTGCTCAGCTATCTCACCGTCCGCGTCATCGCCCGCCGGGGCGGCCGGATGTCCACCGGCTTCTACACACCCGGCACCAGCGGCACCCTGGACGGCATCGACGCCGCGGCCGCCGGCACCGAGGTCGCCCGGCGCGCGGTGACCGGCCTCGACGCCCGGCCCGCCCCGGTGGGCCACCTGCCGGTCGTGGTGGCCGGGGGGCGCGGCATGGTGCTGCTCCACGAGGCGTGCTGCCACCCGCTGGAGGGCGACGAGGTGCTGCGCGGCTCCGTCTACGCCGGGCGGCTCGGCGAGACGATCGCCTCCCCGCTGGTCACCATCACCGACGACCCGACCGTCCCCGGAGCGGTCGGCTCCTTCGGCCACGACGACGAGGGGACGCCCGGCACACCGACGACGCTCATCGAGAACGGCGTCCTCAAGGGCTATCTGACCGACCAGGAGTCGGCGGCGCGGCTCGGCCTCCCGCCCAGCGGCAACGGCCGGTGCACCACCGTGCTGCACCCGCCGCAGCCCCGGATGACGAACACCTGCCTGGCGGCCGGCACGTCCGGCGTCGAGGACATCGTCTCCGGCACCGAGTTCGGGATCTACGCCCAGCACGTCGGCGGCGGCGAAGTCATCGAGTCCACCGGCGAGTTCACCTTCCGGGTGACCAACGGCTTCCTGATCGAGAACGGCAGGATCACCGACCCCATCGAGGAAACCACCATCACAGGAACGGGAACCCAGGTGCTCAGGGACATCGACGCGATAGCCGACGACCCCGTCGTCGGGGCGGCCAAGTGCGGCAAGTTCGGCCAGTGGGTGCCGGTGGGCGTGGTGGGCCCGACCCTGCGCGTGCGCTCCCTCCTGGTCGGCGGTACCGGACGATGAGCGAGGCATCCGACTTCCTGAACGCGACCGCCGCGGAACGGGGCGCCGACTGCGAGGTGTGGGAGAACGCCCACGAGACCGACGAACTGGTCTGCCGGGACGGCGCGGTGGAACGCCGCGTCGCCACCGCCGCCACGGCCACCGCCCTCACCGTCTGGAAGGACGGGACCGAGGGGTACGCCGTGCACATCCCCGGCGGAGCCGACGCCTCGCTCGTCGACACCGCCCTCGCGGTCGGCCGGGCCCTGGGCTCCGCGCCGCCCGCGCCCGCCCACCGCACCCCACCGCCCGCGGAACCGGGACCGGGCCCGCTCGCGGACCCGCGGCTCGACGAGACCGTGGCCCAACGCCTCGCCAAGCTCACCGCGGACCCCGGCGACGTGGACGTCGAGCTGCGCGCCAGGGCCGACCGGTCCCGGGTCCTGCTGCACCGGGCCGGCGGCGAGCCGCTGCGGCACACCACCGGCACCTTCCAGCTACAGGCCCGGATCACCGCCAAGGGCCGGCGCGTCGGGTTCATCGCGCACCAGATGTTCGGCCGGTCGGCGGACGCCGTCCTGGCGGACGCCGAAGGCACCGAGCTGGCGGAGCTGACGGCCCTCGCCCGGGTGCTCGCCCGCGACCCCGTGCCCCACCTCTCCCACGACGACGTCCTCCTCGACGGGCGCGTCATGGTGAAGCTGTTCATGCTCGCCGTGCCCGCCTTCCAGCTCGACTCCGTCCTGGAGGGCCGCTCGCCGCTGGCCGGCCGCACCGGCGAACGGATCGGCAGCGCGGGCCTGTCCCTCGTGGACGACCCCCTGGCGGCGGACAGCCCCCTGCCCACGCCCTGGGACGACGAGGGCACCGCCTGCCGTGCCACCACGCTGCTGGAGGACGGTGTGCTGCGCGGCTTCCTCAGCTCGCGCCGCACCGCCGCCGAGGCGGGGACGGTGAGCACCGGATCGGGCCGCCGCGGCGCCTCCGGCGAGATGCCCACCGTGCAGCCCGGGTTCCTGGCCCTGCGCCCCGGCACCCCGCTGGGCGACGCCCCGCGCGACGGCCGGACCCTGCTGAAGGTGGTCCAGGCCAACGGCGCCCACACGTCGAACGTCATCACCGGCGACTTCTCCATCGGCGCCAACGCGGTCCTCGTCACCCCCGACGGCGCCCAGCACAACGCCGGCAACATCACCCTCGCCGGCAACGTCTTCGAACTGCTCACCCGGATCGACGGCCATGACGGGCGACCGCGGGTCAACCGCGGGCACACCTCCTTCGTCACGAGCCCCGGCGTCTGGACGTCCGGGCTGGCGATCGGACGGTAGCCGCGCCATGTCACTGCTCAAGCACCGGGACTTCCGCTTCTTCTGGGCGGCCCAGACGGCCAGCACCTTCGGCGCCAACATGAGCCGGGTGGCGCTGCCGCTCCTGGCCGCGACGACGCTGGCCGCCACCCCCTTCGAGATGGGGCTGCTGCAAGCCGCGCAGACCATCGCGTTCCTGCTCATCGGCCTGCCGGCGGGCACGCTGGTGGACCGGATGCGCCGACGGCCGATCCTCATCGCCTGCGACCTGCTGCGCGCGCTCTTCCTGGCGCTCCTGGTCCTCGGGTTCGCCCTGGACCGGGTCGACTTCACCGGGCTGATGGTGGTGACACTGGCGATCGGCTTCGCCACCGCCTTCTACGAGATCGCCTACCAGTCGTACATCCCGGCCGTGGTGGGCCGCGCCCACCTCGTCGAGGGCAACGCCAAGCTGGAGAGCACCAACGCGGTGTCCCGGCTCGCCGGTCCCACGCTCGGCGGCTCGCTCGTACAGCTGCTGGGCGCCACGTTCACCGTCGCCTTCCAGGCCGTGAGCCATGTGGTGTCGGCGCTGCTGGTGGCCCGGATGCGTACCGTCGAGGAGGCGCCGGCCCGCGGGGACCGGCGCCGGATGGCGGCCGACATCAGCAGCGGCCTGCGGTACGTGCTGCGGCATCCGGTGTTCCGGGCCATCACCGGCTCCGCCGCGACGTACAACTTCTTCTACGCGGTCATGCTGCCGCTGGTGATGCTGCTGCTGGTGGAGGAGCTGGACCTGCCCGGCACCACCGTCGGCGTGCTGATGGCGGTCAGCGGACTCGGCGGCATCCTCGGCGCGGCGGCGGCCGGCCGGCTCGCCCGGCGGTTCGGGCAGGTGCGCGCCATGTGGCTGGCGTATCTGGTGACCGTGCCGACCACCCTGCTGATGCCGCTGTCGCACGACGGCTGGGGAATCGCGCTGTTCGCCGTCCCCTGGTTCACCGTCAGCTTCGGCATCGTCGTCTACAACGTCGGCCAGGTCAGCATCCGCCAGGCCCTGTGCCCGCCGGACATGCTGGGACGGATGAACGCGAGCGTGCGGTTCATCGTCTGGGGCATCCTCCCGCTCGGCTCGCTCACCGGCGGGGCGCTCGGCGAGTGGATCGGCCTGCGCGGCGGCCTGTTCGTCGCGGCCGCCGGGATGAGCGCCGGAGTCCTGTGGCTGCTCATGTCCCGGCTGGTCCGGATGCGCGACCTGCCCGCCGAGGAGCCGCGTGCGGTGCCCGACCCGGCCCCCTCCCCCTGACGAGACCCGAACCCGACCGGCCCCCGAAGGGCCCGTTCAAGGAGCACCCCCATGTCCGACCGGAAGACTTCCCGTTACGTGGTCTTCGTCGAGTCCCCCCTGACCGGCGCGGGCCAGGACTGCGCCCGGTTCCTGCTGGAACAGGGCGTGACCCCCGTCGTGGTGGCGGCCCGGCCCGCGGCCATGGCGCCCTCGCTGATCCGCGACTACGCCGAGCTGGGCGTGGAGGTCCGCGCCTGCGACACTCATGACACCGACGCGGTCGTCGCGGCCTGCCGCGAGATCGCCGCGGACGGCGAGCTCGTCGGAGTCGCCTCGGTGTACGAGTACTACTGCGACATGGGCGCCCAGGTCGCCGCCCGGCTGGGCCTGCCCGGCCCCGACCCGGCGGCCGTGGCCGCCTGCCGCTCCAAGGCGTCCATGCGGGCCGCGATGGCCGCGACGCCGGGCCTCAACCCGCGCTTCCAGGTGTGCTCGTCGGCGGACGAGGCCGTGGCCGCCGCGCCTTCGATCGGATTCCCGGTCGTGGTCAAGCCGCTGGACCTGACCGGCAGCCTGTGGGTGCGCCGGTGCGGGAGTGCCGAGGAGGTCGAGGCGATCACCCGGGAGATCCTGGGGATCGGCGCGTACCTCGGCCAGGAGGTGGCCCCCCGGGTGGTCGTCGAGGAGTACGTCCCCGGCGCCGAGTACTCCGCGGAGGTCATGCACGGCAAGGTGCTCGGCCTCACCGAGAAGATCTGCAGCCCGCCCCCGCTGTTCCTGGAGATGGGCCACATCTTCCCGGCGGCGGTCACCGGTGACCGGGAGCGCCTGCTGGTCGAGAAGGCCGAGCAGGCCGTCAAGGCGATCGGGCTGACCTGGGGCCCCGCCCACGTCGAGCTGAAGCTGACCGCCGACGAGAAGGACGCCCGGGTCATCGAGGTCAACGGGCGGATCGCCGGTGACCGGATTCCCGAGGCGGTGCGGATCGCGAGCGGCGTCGACATGTGCCGCCTCCACATGACCGCGCTGCTGGGCGACGCCCCCGACCTGACCGTCGTGTGCGACCGCACCGCGGTCGTCCACTTCCTGATGTCGGCGCCGCTCGGCCGCCTCGACGCCATCGACGGCGTCGCCGAGGCACAGGCCCTGGAGGGCGTGCATGAGGTGCACATGCGCCCCGGTGTGCAGCCGGGCATGGTCTACAAGGCCAACGGGTCGAACCGGGACCGCGCCGCCTGGATCATCGCCGAGGGGGCCGACCGCGACGAGGCTCTCGGCCGAGCCGTGGCGGCGGGCGGGAAGCTGACCTTCACCTGGTCCCCGGTGAACGAGTCCGAGGCCGGGGACTAGCCGCCATGCCGACCACCTCCGAGTACCGCCCGGTGCGCTTCGCCGCGGGCGAGGCACGCCGGGCGGCACTCACCTGGAGCCAGCAGTACTACCTGGCCGAGACGGACACCGCCCGGCTGCTGGGGCGCGGGCTCACCATCCGCAGGCTGTACGAACTGCGGGCCGGCGTACGCGAGGAGGACGTCGTGGCGGCCCTGCGGGAGCTGCTGCACCGCTTCGAGGGCCTGCGCAGCACGGTCGTCCGCGACACGGCGGCCCCCGACGCGGCAGCCGCAGCCGCAGCCGGGCAACGCGTCCACACGGAGGGCGCCCTGCGCCTCGCCGTCCATGACGTGGACGGCGAGGCGCAGGAGGTGGCGCAGGGCGCGGCGTCCGTACTGGGCGAGCTCTCCGCGACACCGTTCGACGTCACGGAGGAGTGGCCGGTACGCGCGGCGCTCATCGGCGCCGCGGGCCTGCCCCGCTTCCTCGCGCTGGTGTTCAGCCACGTCGCCGTGGACGCGTTCGCCCTGCTGCCGGTCACCGACCACCTGGTCTCCGCCGTCGCCGTACGCGATCCCGAGTGGCCCGCCGCCCGGAGCCGGGACGCGGGCCGCAGCCCTCACGAGCAGGCCGCCGTCGAGGCGGGCGAGCCGGCCCGCCGCACGGCGGAGCGCGCCCTGCGCCGGGCGGCCGAGACCTTCCGCACCATGCCGACGGCGCCCCCCGTCCCGGACCCCGGCCCGTCCGCCACCGACCCGTACCGCTTCCTGTCCCGCACCTCGCCCGCGCTGGACCTGGCGGCCGGCGCCGTGTCGCTGCGTACGGGGGAAAGCGTCGCCACCGTGCTCGCGGCGGCCATGGTCGCGGTCGACGCCCACCTCGCGGACAGCCCGACCGGCTACCTGCAACTGCTCGCCGCCAACCGGTCGCGCCCCGAAACCGTCAACGCCGTGGTGCCCGCCTCCCAGCCCGTGCCGTTCTGCGTGCCCGTGGCGGGCTCCTCCTTCCCGGAGCTGGTCCGGGCCACCGCCTCGGCCACCCTGGGCGCGCTGCGCTTCGGCTCGTACCCGCCGGACCGGCTGGCCGAGCTGCACCGGGCCGTCGAACGCGAGCGGGGCGCCCGCCTGGACATCACGCCCACCCTCAACTACCGGCCCCGGGCGGGCGCGCTGCCGCGCCGCGAGGTCACCGCCGCGGAGCTGGAGGAGTCCGCCGCGGCCGGGGTCACCCGCTGGATTCCCAGCGACCTGGTGTGGCGGTCCTCCCGCTATCTGAGCGCCGACGTGAGCGAGTCCGGTGTCCGGCTGGTGCTCCAGGTGGACACCCGGGTGCACGCCCCCGACCGGGCCGAACACTGGATGGCGGCGCTGGAGCGGCTGCTGTGCGCGGCCGCGACCCGGGACGTGACCGCGGAGGAACTGCGGCACATGGTGAACCAGTCACAACCGATACGTCAGGAGCCGAGATGTCGCTGAGCGGTACACAACGGACCGTGGTCCTGGTCGGCGCGGGCGTCATGGCGGAGGGCTATCTCCGCGCGGCACAGCGCCTCGACCTGCGGGTGGGCCTGGTGGAGACCGCCGCGCGGCACGCCGAACTGGCGCCCCGGTTCCCGTGCGTCGTCGACTTCGAGCCGGTGGAGGGCGTCGCGGCCCGGGACGAGGCGTGGCTGCCCCCGGCGATGGCACTGGCCGGCCGGCTGGCTCCGGACGCGGTGCTGGGGTTCGCCGAGCCGCACGTGCTCGCCACGGCGATCCTGCAGCACCGGCTCGACGTGCCCGGGCCGGGCCTCGACGCCGCCACCGTCTCGCGCAACAAGGCGTTGCAGCGCGGCGAGTTCCACCGCGCCGGACTCCCGCAGCCCGGCCACCGGCACACGGTTCGGCTGTCCGACGCCTCCGGGTGGGCCCTGGAGCGGCTGCCCGTGGTCGTCAAGCCCGTGTCGATGCAGGGCAGCGCGGGCGTCGAGCGGATCGACACCCCCGAGCAGTGGCAGGACGCCGTGCGCCGCCGCGACGACGAGGGGCCCCTGCTGGTCGAGGGCTATGTGGAGGGTCCGGAGTACAGCGTCGAGGCGCTGGTCCGGGACGGCGAGGTGCTGTTCACCAACCTCACCCGCAAGGAGACCACCGGGGCCCCGTTCTTCGTCGAGCTGTTCCACGAGGCAGGCCACGGCGCCCGGCAGCCGGTGCTGCGGAAGGCGGCGGACGAACTGTGCCGCGGCGTGGTGACGGCCCTGGGCCTCCGCACCGGGATCGCGCACCTGGAGTTCCGGGCTCGCGCCGACGACGACCTCGTGATCATGGAGGTCGCCGTGCGCACGCCGGGCGACCACATCATGGAGATCACCTCCCTGGCGCACGACTTCGACATGTACGAGGCGTGCCTGCGGCTGGCCCTGGGCGAGCAGCCGCACCTGCCTCCCGCCGGGCGCGAACCCGTGCGCTCCGCGGGCAGCCTCTTCCTCGGCGCCGGCCGGGCCGGTGTCCTCGCCGCTCTCGACCTGACGGACTGGGAGACCCGCGAGGGCGTCGTCCGCCACGCCGCGCGGCTGGCGCCCGGCACGGCCGTACGCCCCGCCGAGAACTCCGGGGACCGGCTGGCGTACGCCGTGCTTACCAGCCCGGTGGCGAGCGAACTCACCGCCCTGGCGGCGCGGTTGAAGGACACCGCCCAGGTGGAGATCACCGGTCCCGCACCCGCCTGAGCCGCTCCCGCGCTCAACCGCCCGACGGAACCCCAGCACGCACAGGACAAGGAAGACGCATGTCAGCAGAGCGAGTCTTGATCATCGGCGGCCGGATCGACAATGTGCGCAAGGCCGTGGAACAGGGGCTCGGGGTCGTGTACCTCCAGCAGCCGGGTCAGTTCACCCCCGAACACGCCAAGCTGGTCGACGCGGCCCTCCTCGTCGACTTCGCGGACTGGTCCGTGGTCGAGCCCCTCGTCACAGCCGCCCACAAGGTCTACGGCTTCACCCGGGTGGCCACCACCGGCGAGGCGGGCGTGGAGATCGCCGGCCGGATCAACGACCTGCTGGGCCTCGGCGGCGTCTCCCACGGGGTCGCCCACCTGCTCCGGGACAAGCTGCGCATGCGCGAGCACCTCACCCGCGTCGGGGCCACCACGGTGCCGGCCGCCGAGGTCACCGGCCGCGCGGCGCTGGAGGCGTTCGGCGACGCGCACGGCTACCCGTTCATCGTGAAGCCGGTCGACGGCATCGCGAGCCTGGGCATCCAGCTGGTGCGGGGGCCGCGGGAGCTGGACGCGGCCTGGGACCGGATCGTCGAACTGCGCTCCGCCGACCACCAGTTCGCCCAGTACTTCCCGCTGGACCGCTTCGTCGCCGAGGGCTATATCGAGGGGCCCGAGTACAGCGTCGAGGCGTTCACCTTCGAGGGCCGCCATGTGATCGTCGCCATCACCGAGAAGCTGACCGACGACAACTTCGTGGAGGCGGGGCACGTGATCCCGGCCCGAATCGGACCGGACGCCGAACAGTCCATAGAGGCGGCCGTCGTGGACTTCCTCGACGCCGTGGGCGTGGTGCACGGCCCCACCCACACCGAGCTGCGGCTCTCCCCGGACGGGCCACGGGTGATCGAGTCCCACAACCGGCCGGGCGGCGACCGGATCAGGGACCTCGTGGAAGCGGCGTACGACTTCGACATGGAGGCGTACACCGTCGCCTGGCCCTGCCCCGGGCTGCCGGCCCCGGCCGGGCGGCCCCCGCTGGTCCAGGCCGCCGCGACCCGCTTCCTGACCGCCGAACCCGGGGTGGTGTCCCGGACCGAGGGCGCCGAGGAGGCCCGCGCCCTGGACGGGGTCGTGGACCTGGACCTCTCGGTCGCGGCCGGGGACGAGGTGGCCGCGCTCAGGTCCAGCTGGGACCGGATCGGCCAGGTGATCGCGGTCGGCCCCGACGCCGACGCGGCACTGGCGGTCTGCGAGGAGGTCTGCGCCAGAACGGTGATCGTCACCGGGGACGGCCCGGCGGAGCCCGGCGACGGAGCGGGGGGCGGCCCGGCGGGAGCCGGTGGCGGGGCGGCGGACACCGGTGACGGGGCGGGCCGGTGAGCTACTCCGAGATCACGTCCCTGGAAGAACTGCGCGAGATAGTCGGGCCGGCCCCGCGCCGGGCCTTCGACAAGGCTTCGGCGACGCTCCGGGACGTGGACCGCCAGTGGCTGAGCGCGTCTCCGTTCTGCCTGGTCGCGACGGCGGCGGCGGACGGCACGTGCGACGTCTCCCCGCGAGGGGACCCGCCGGGCTTCGCCCATGTCGTGGACGACTCGACCCTGGCGATCCCGGACCGCCCGGGCAACCGGCGGGTCGACAGCTGGCGCAACGTTCTCGCCAACCCGAGAGTGGGCCTCGCCTTCGTCATCCCCGGCAGGCCCGACACGCTGCGGATCAACGGCCGCGCGAAGCTGCTGCGGGACGCGCCGTTCTTCGACCGTATGACGGTACGGGGCAACCGGCCCCGCATCGCCCTGCTCGTGGAGGTGGAGGAGGTCTACTTCCACTGCGGGAAGTCCTTCCTGCGCGCCCGGCTGTGGGACCCGGCCGGCTGGGCTCCGGACGCCGTGCCCTCGCGGGCGCGGATCACCCACAGCACGGAGTGGACGGACATGTCACTGGAGCAGCTGGAACAGCGCTACGGCCCCGAGTACGAGCGGCGCCTCTATCCGCAGCGGCCGGACTCCGCATGAGGTTGGCCAGAAGTTGCCACAGCATGTCAATTGCTTGCCAAGCCCTGCGCTCGCGATCTAGTGTTCGAGACGACCCGCGCGACCGTGCCCCCGCCGCCCCCACAGCCGGACGGCCACGGCCGATGGCGCGGGCGAAACAACGCATGGACGTCAAGGAGCCAGATCGTGAAGATCGCCAAGCTTGTCAGGATCGCCGCCGGGGGGCTGGCCGCCCTCGCCCTGTCCGTGGCTTTCGCGCCCGGAGCCGGGATCACGTCCGACCGTTCCGCCGAAGCGAGCGCGAGCGTCCAGTCCGGCGGACAGGCGCCCGACCCCATCGACTGGCCGTAGGACCCGCCGGTTTCGACCGGCCGTGCGACCGGCACCGAACCGTTTGCCCCCCGTCAGTCAAAATTTGCCAAGCCGTCCTGGGGATGGAACCTTTGGGGGTGAGTGTTCAAGCCCACCCCATGGTTGACTTGAGACTGTCCGGTCGGGGGACAAGGTGCCACATGTTCCACGCAGAGGTAGAAGTTGCTTGAGCAGCCAGCATTCGGTCGACGCCTGCGCCAGCTGAGGCAGCAGCGGGGCAAGTCCCAGGCCGAGTTGACAGGGCCTGGGATGTCCGCCACCTATCTGTCACGCCTGGAGTCCGGCAGCCGTCGGCCGACCGAGCGCTCGGTCGCCTACCTGGCCGAACGCCTCGGCATCCCGGTCGAGAGCCTGGAACAGCAGCCCGGGGACACCCTGACCGACGCCGTCGCCTCGGTCGACGCGCTCTCCGAGCGGGAGATCGACGAGGAGGCGGCGGGCGCCCTCGTCGAGGCCCTGGACGCCGCCGACGACACGGACACCGACCCCGCCATGCGCTGGCACGCGCTCGCCCAGCTCGCCCGCTGCTACGAGGCGCTCGGCGACTTCCCCGGCCAGCGAAGCACCCTGACGCGCCTGAGCCGGCTGAGCGACGACATGGGCCGGCCCGTCCTCCAGGTCCGGGCCCAGCTGAGGCTGGCGCGCTGCGCCCGCAACCTCGGCGACGCGGAGGCGGCCCGGGACGCCGTACGACAGGTGCTGGCCATCAGTCAGGAGTACGGGGTCCGCATCTCCACCTCCGACCTGGTGCGCAGCAAGCTCGTCCTGGTGTCGGCGGAAGCGGAACTGGGCGACCTCGCGGAGGCCGCGCGGCTCATCGACGAGGTGCGCAAGTCGCTGGAGGGCACCGACGGGGTACTGGCGGCCGAGGTCCTCTGGACCGCGGCCACGGTCAGCACCCGGCAGGGCAATCACGCCCGCGCCTTCGCCTTCCTGCTCGACGCGCTGGGGACCCTCAGCAGCCACGACAACCTCTTGCTCTGGATCAGACTGCGGCTGGCCGCGGCGTCCCTGTCCATGCAGTCCACACCGCCCCGGCTCAACGAGGCCGAGTCCTTCCTCGACAGCGTCGAACCGCTGCTGAAGGTCACCGGCCCGCTGCGGCACTGGCACGAGCTGCTCTTCCTCAAGGCGAAGCTCGCCTACCACCAGGGCGACACCGCCCGCGCCGCGGAACTCGCCGCCCAGGTCGAGGAGGGCGCCCAGTCGTTCACCTACCGCGACCAGATGCGGCTGAAGGTCCTGCGCGAAATGCTCGCCCTGAAGGCCGGCGACCAGGAGGCGAGCTGCCGGCTCAGAGACCTCGTCGCCCAGGTGGAGACGGCCAACATGCCCGACCTGGCGGCCGAACTCTGGCGAACGGTGGCCGAGAGCTCACTCCAGCCCCTCCGCCCCAGCACCGAGCCCCAGCACTGACCCCCGGCCGTCGCCGCGGCGGGATGTCCAGGTCGGTCCGCCTCCCGGGGTGCCCATGGCCCCGGTCCGGACCGACAAGGGCGTCCCCGTCAGGGGGCAGTCGTCGAAGCCGTGCCGCCCTAGGGCACTTCCGCGCCGGACCCCAGCAGCGTCTCGATGCGCTCTGTCGCCAGGGAGTCCACCCGCGTGGCCACTGACTCATCAAGCTCCGCGCCCGCGGAGGCGAAGTAGGCCAGAAGCGCCCCGCGGACGACTGACCTGACGTCGCCCGCCCCGACATCGACCCGGGCGTGCCGAAGATCCGTCAGCTCCCTTGTCGCCGTCGCCAGGGCTTCGTCCACCGAAGCATGGGGGTTCGCCGCTCCGTCCACGGCGCGGCGACAGACCACAACGCTGTCGAGGTTGGAGGGTTCACGGGCCCCGGCCTTGACGACACTGGTCGCCATCTCGCCCTTCACCGGCTGGACGGCCGTCACGACCCAGCCCGAGCGGCGAAGCGATTCGACCACCTGCACCCACCCGCTGATCCGAGCCTGGTGGAAGGTGAAGGCCAGCAGGCCCCCCGGCTTCAGGACTCGCGCCGACTCGGTCCACACGGCTTCGAGTGCCCTCCCGAACTCCACCGGGTCAGCATTCTGGACCTCTCCGGACCGTCGGGTCGTGGTCGCCGCGGAGTAGCCGGTGTACGGCCGCATGTGCTGGAGCCACGCGTGGAAGAAGTCCGCGAGCTCCGCGTAGTGGACGTTGTCCATGTAGGGCGGATCGGTGACGATCAGATCGACCGACCCGTCCGGAAGATCCATCTGCGCCGAGTTCCTGGTGGCGACATAGGCCGCCTGCCCTTCGGCCGAGACGAAGGACTCCCACGAGTCCGCGATGCTCGCGCCCACGGGCTTCGACACCCCGGAGATCCGCTCGATCCCGGTGCCTCGCTCCACGAGGTCGGCAGGATTCGTCTTGTACTCGTGGGCACGCCGCAAACGGCTCTTGAAGAGAGTGGAGAACGCGCCGGAGGACTGCGACGTACCCCAGGGGTGCGCTTCCAGTGGGGTCCGCTCCGGCTTGAAGACGTGATGACTGAACATATGCCGGACAGCTCCCGTCCCCTCGCCCTTGAACGACGTGAACAGGTTGTTGAACTCAAGCGTTCCTGAAAACAGGGCACAAAGCGCTTCACGTTCGGGTGCCGGTCCGGTCAGGTCGCGAATCGCCGTCGCGATCAGCGAGAGCGAAACAAGCTGGCGCGCGTTGAAAAAGTCGCGCCATTCCCGGAAATTCCACTTCAGGGCCTGGTCCGTGTTGTTCCCGGGAGCGAGCCGACCGCGTGGGAGCACGGCGGACTGCGGTAGCTCCGCAAGCGCGTCAACACACTCGTCGTAGAGTTCCCGGTCCCAGTCGGTTATGGCTTCGTACCCCTTCGACCCGTCCGGGTTGGCCACCATCTTGGCGTACATCTCGTATCCGGGCAGCGTCCCGTCAAGGGCTCCGAGGATCTTGAAGCTGTGACCGTTTCCGCAGGTCGCCGACTGCCCCCTCACTGCGCCGCGCTGCGTCATCACGTGCCCGTTCGCGCACATCTCGGTGACGAAGTCGTACCGGCTCTCCTTGATGGAGAGGCACTCGGGGCAGACAATCTGGGCTTTGGGCACTCGCTTCGGGTACGCGTTCCTGGAGAAAACCGGCGAGTCGAACAAGCGCACTTCTTCGGAGCACTCGGGGCAGCGAAGGGTCGCGACCCAGAAGTAGTAGAGAACAGTCTTCCCGTCCTCTGTACGGTGCAGTCGGTCAACCTCTGACCGACAAGCCGCCTCGACCTCTTTGTAGGCAGCTTCGAGCGACCCGATATCCCATGGCTGAACAGCTTGACGCTGAACGAGCGTCGCCACGGGGTTGATGTCGAAACAGACAGCCTTGGCGCCGAGTTTGAGGGCTTCCACGCCGGTCACGCCCGAACCGGAGAACGGGTCGAGCACAACGGTTCCCGCCAGATCGAGCGACGATCCGTAGGCCCCCACGGCATCGGCTCCCTCAGGCGTCGCCGCCGAGGTGATGATCCCCCGGAATACGGTACCGAGACGCTTCGCCCACCACTTGTGGGTGCTGGTGGCCGGGCGATGGACTTCCTTGCGCCAGGATTCCTTCGTGCCGACGCCGCTGAGCATCGCTGCCGGAAAGTCCGACTCCAGGCTGGTACGCCGCGGCACTCCGACCGTCACAGCCGAGGCCCCGCGAAGGAGACCGGCTGGGAGTCGCCGGCACCGCGCGAGCGGTATGCCCGGAAGCTTCGAACCTTGCCCGCCTGGGGATTCGGCGCCTTGCGCGTCACCATCTCGTTGGTCTGAAGGTTGAACTCGTACGAGACGACGACCTCGTCGGCCTCCGCCCGATCGAGTTCGCCCACCTGGACAAGAGCGTCCGACCGGATCTCGAATCCCGTGGGCACGATCAAGGTCGCGAGCCCCGCGGTTCCGGAAGCGAGCGCGAACGGCGTCGGAACGACGTACATCTTACGGTCGCGGACCAGTATGTCCCCGTAGGATCCGAATCCGCGGAACGACTTGTTCTTATGGGCGTACTCAGCATCCGCGTTGAGGAAACTGCCGTGGCACACCACCAGGTCCACAACCGGGTACTCGTCGACGCCGCGCTCAGCCTTCGGGTAGCGTCCGAAAACGTAGAAGACCTCACGCCCGTCGTGGTTACCGGTGGGCACCTGCGAGTTCGAGTCGTAGTCCGCCTCGCGGCCGGGAAACTCCAGACCTTTGACCTCGTACCCCTCCGGGTGATGGACGAGCCGGAAGTCGGGATAGGTATTCCGGCCGGGCTTGTGGTACGAAAGCCCGCACGCCTCCACGCGTTCCTGTACCCAATTCTGAAAATGATACTCTTTATCGCTGGCGGAGACCCGCCGAATCAATTCACCATGTGCCCGAGCGCGCTCGCACTCCAAAAAGACCTGCTCGACCGCACTCACTGGCACCCTCTGTCACCCTCTATAGCTGAGCATCCACCCGGACCGCCGTCCACGGCGGTGCTGCCCCGAGGTTACAGAACAAGCCCTCCTCGCACGGACCACGCCGGCGAAACCGATCTTCGGGCCACCGAAGGAGTGCGCGAGCCCTTTCCGCAGAGCCGAAGGGCCGCGTTGATCCGCATCGCCATCGCCGCTCCGGCGCGCCGCAGCCTGCCCTCAGGGTGTGAGCCCCGCCAGGGACGGGCAGTCGGGCCAGCACGGAACAAGCGACACAACCAAAGACAGATGGGGTGTACGCGCATGAACAGCACAAAGATCAACATCTCAGCGGCGGCCCCCGTACCCATCACGGTCCGGGGCGACAGTGCAGCAAGCATCAGCCGGGCCCGCCGTGCCACCCGGGTCTTCACCGACCGCCTGGTCCCCAAGCCCTGTCCGGACGTGGCGGACACCCTCGTCCTGGTGGTCTCGGAGCTCGTCACCAACGCCCTGCGCCACGGCGACGGCGCCTTCACGCTCCGGCTGAACGCGCACCCCGACGCCGTCGAGGTGGCTGTCGACGACACAAGTCCGCGATGGCCGCGGGCGCGGACCCCCGACTTGACCGGTTCCGGCGGCGGCTTCGGCTGGCCCATGGTCAAGCGCCTGGCCCGCACGACCGCGGTCACACGCCGGGCAGCCGGAGGCAAGACCGTCACGGCCTTCGTCTCCCGCTGACACCGGCGTGGCCGACAAGACTCGGAGTCGGGTCCCCGCAGCGCCACCGAGAGCCCGAAGGACTGATCACGGTGCCGTCTCTGCGAGCGCGGACCGAATCCGCCGTCGCGGCAAACGGGGCGACTTGCGCCTTCTGCGCCCTGGCGTCGACGGCGGTGACGGTGCCGACGGGACCGGAACGCCTCGGCCGCACTGCCGCACACCGGGTGTCGACGGGCTCGCCCGGGAGACGCCGGCGGCGAACAGGCTGCGAGCGGCGTGGGTTTCGGCGGTCAGTCCGCGCGGCAGGACGTGTCCTTCGAGGGCATCACGCCGTCGACGAGGTAGCGCGTGGTGGTGTTCAACGCGCAGGAGTTCCCGCCCAGGACGTAGACGCCGTGCCCGCTGTCGTCGACGCTGACCAGCCGGGCGCGGTCGCCGAACTTCTCGCGCAGCGACTTCCCGCCCAGGTGCGGGGTCGACGCGTCCCTGCGGTTCTGCAGGAGCAGCACGTTGCGCGGGCCTTCGGCGCCGACCTCCACGGGCGGTTCGGCGGGGGCGTACGGCCAGAAGGCGCACGGTGTGATGTTGGCGGTGGCGGCGCCGTACAGCGGGTAGCGCGCACGGTCCTCTGCGACGCCCCGCCGGTAGGTGTTGACGTCCTCGGGCCACTCGACGTCGTTGCAGGTGACGGCGAGGAACACGGTCAGGGCGTTGTCGGCCGGCGACAGCGCCCCGTCCGTCCCTTCCTGCTGGAGGACCTGCGGGTCGCGGGCCGCGGCCTCGTCGCCTTCGAGCAGCGTCTGCCAGGTCTGCGCCAGCTTGGGGTACTGCGTCTGCTTGAACAGGTGGCCGAATGTCAGGAGCCGGAAGAGGTTGCCGTCGATCCCTGCGACGGGAGCCCTGTCGAGTCTGCCGGCGAGGGTGAGGTAGGACGCCCGGACCTGCCTGGGTGTGCGGCCCAGGCCGTAGCCGCCGTGCCGGACGGCGGCCCACTTCGCGAAGTCCGGCAGGGTCTGCTCCATGCCGAGCGCGTAGCGGCGCATGCCGTCGCGGTCGAGGTGGGTGTCTCCGATGTTGCTGTCGAGCACTATTCGGTCGGCGCGCTCGGGGAACATCGACGCGTAGGCGGCGCCGAGGGCCGTGCCGTAGGAATAGCCCAGGTAGCTGGTCTTCTCCTCGCCGAGCGCGGCCCGGATCCGGTCCAGGTCGCGGGCGGTGTTCGCGGTGGTGAGGTGGCGCAGCGTGCCGTCGTCGTTGTCCGCGCACTGCTCGGCCGCCCGCTCGGCGATTTTCGCCTGCGCGGTGACCGCGGCGTCGTCGACCGCGTAGGGCGGGATGTTGGCGTAGTAGGGACCGTCCGTGGTGAAGCCGCAGCTGACCGGTGTGGAATGACCGGCCCCGCGGGTGTCCATGCCGATCAGGTCGTAGCGGTCGGTGACACTGCTGGGCAGGCCCTGGGCCACCAGCAGCGCCGAGAGCGCGAGCCCGGATCCACCGGGGCCGCCCGGGTTGAGCAGGAGGACGCCGCGCCTCCTGTCCGGGTCGGTGGCGGCCAGCCGGGAGACGGTGAGGTCGATCCGCTCGCCCTCCGGCTCGGCGTAGTCCAGCGGTACGGGCACGGTGGCGCACCGCAGCACGGTCGGAGCGGCTTCTGCCACGACGTCGTCGGGGCACTGGCCCCACTTCACCTGAGGCGTTTTCGCCTCCTCGGCGGCGGCGGGCACGGTGGTCAGCGAGGCGCCCAGGCCGAGGACCGCCAAGAGGGCCAGGCTCTGGGCGGCACTGCTTCGTCGATTCATGTCCGGTCTCCGCATACGGGTTCGTGGTGGTCGCGACCAGCCCACTCCCTGCCCCTGGGGCACGGTCAATGACCGGCCGGCCGGAACCGGACGGAGTTGACCGTGCCCCAGGGGCAGGGTCTTCAATGGCCGCCGGGCACGATCCTGGAGAGGGGGCTCGTGGTGGCGTGGAGTACCCGTCAGCTGGCGGAACTCGCGGGGACGACGGCAAAGGCCGTCCGGCACTACCACGAGATCGGCCTGCTGGACGAGCCGGAACGGGCGCCCAACGGCTACAAGCGGTATGGCGTCAGCCATCTGGTGCGCCTGCTGCGTATCCGCAGACTGACCGACCTCGGCGTGGCCCTCGCAGACGTCCCCTCGGTCGAGAGCGGTGATGAGAGGGCACGGCAGGTCCTTCGGGACCTGGACGCCGAACTCGCGGCGGACATCGAACGCCGACTGCGGATGCGGCGGGAACTGGCGGCCATCATGGACGACCGGGCCGCGCTCGACATGCCCCCGGACTTCAGGACGCTCGCCGACGACCTGCCCGAATCCCAGCGATCCCTGCTGATGGCCTACTCCAGCATCCTCACACCCGAAGCGATGGCAGCGCTCCGAGAACAGCTTTCGGGACCTCGCGGGGACCTCGAAGCGGAATTCGCGGCGCTCGACGAGGACGCTCCCGACGACGTACGGCAGCGGCTGGCCGAGCGAATGGCGCCCGTAGTCCGCCAGCAGCACCGGGATCACCCTCGTCTGGCCGACCTCGGGCTGTCCTCGCACCGGGAAAGGGCTGTCGCGGAGTCGGTCGTCGTCCACGCGCTGGTCGAGTTCTACAACCGCGCGCACCTCGACGTGCTGCGACGCGTTCACAGCATCCTCGCCGAGAACGACACCGCGGGGAGCGGGCGCGGCGACGGCCAGCAGTGAGGCGGCGCCGGTGCCGGGCAGGCGCACGCCGCCCGGGGGGCCTCGATACGCGGTGAGGGTCCGGCCGGAGTACTCCGGCCGGACCCTCACCCATGCTTGCCGACAGCTCGCGCCCGGCCGTCCGTCAGGCGGCCACAGGTGCGCCGAGCATCGCGGATGCCCGCCGCACCGGGTGGAGAGCGCGGGCGGGTGCGGGGACCGGGGCCAGGTCGCGGCAGGTGAAGCCGAGCTGGGTCATGGCCCGCAGGACTTCTCCCGCGCTGAAGTCGCGGCGGTCCTGGCGTGTGATGACCTGTCCGACCTGTTTGACGGGGTAGGTGCGCCGGCCGATGATCACCGATTCGCCACAGGCGGGCTCGGGCTTGACGCCCTTCATCGATTCCAGGACGCCGCTCCTGGTCAGGTCGAACGGGAAGCGGGCGATGACACAGCGCATGAAGCCTCACAGGGAGAGAAACGAAGAGGGAGTGGTCCTGCCGCGGCGGGAACGGCTCAGTGGGCGAGGGCGAGTACGCCCAGGGCGTTGCCGTGTTCGTCGACCACAGGCAGGGCATCGACGTGGCTGTGGCGCATCGTGCGCCCCGCCTCGGCCATGGTGGTCACGGGCGAGGTGAACGGCCCTCGGTCGCCGAGGACGCCCCGCAGCTGGACCCTGTCCGAGTACGCCGAGCTCTCACGGACTTCTGCGAGCCGGGCGTGGGTGACCAGTCCGATGCACAGGCCGCTGTCGTCGCAGACGAGCAGATGCCCGGTACGGGCACTGGCCATGACGGACAGGGCCGCCTCGACGGTCATGTCGTCACAGACCTGCGGTCCGGCGGTGTCCATGGCGTCGGCCACCGTGCTGCCTACGGCTGTGGCCCGGGACGGGCGGGGCTGCATCTGGACCAGCGTCAAAAGGTGCCTCCTGCACAGGTGGGTCAGCTTCCGGATCACGAAGTTCTCAGGCAGCCGCGCCGAAGGAGGACTGATGCGCCGACACACGCCGGGCCGCGGAGGCGGGGCTGCGCCGGCCACGCGAGGACGCGCTGCGCTGACGCCGCTCGACCACCGGCGCCGTGATCGTCACGGGAATGCCCGAGGGGGTCCGGGCGCCGGTGATGTGGCCGAGGGCCTCCTCGCCGGAGCGGACCTGGGTGGTCTGGGGGACGATGCCCGCGGCGGTCATGAGCCGGGTCATGTCGCGGCGCTGGTTGGGGGTGACCAGGGTGACGACGCTGCCGGACTCGCCGGCCCGCGCGGTGCGGCCGCCGCGGTGGAGGTAGTCCTTGTGGTCGGTCGGCGGGTCGACGTTGACGACGAGGTCGAGGTTGTCGACGTGGATGCCGCGGGCGGCGACGTTCGTGGCCACGAGCACGGTGACGTGCCCGGTCTTGAACTGGGTCAGGGTCCGGGTGCGCTGGGACTGCGCCTTCCCGCCGTGCAGAGCCGCGGCCCTCACACCGCTGGCCAGCAGGTGCTCGGTCAGCTTGTCCACGGCCCGCTTGGTGTCCAGGAACATGATGACCCGGCCTTCGCGCGCCGCGATCTCGGTCGTCGTCCGGTGCTTGTCGGTGCCGTGGACGTGCAGCACGTGGTGCTCCATCGTGGTGACCGCGCCGGCGGAGGGGTCGACGGAGTGGACGACCGGGTCGCTGAGGTAGCGGCGTACCAGGCGGTCGACGTTGCGGTCCAGGGTGGCGGAGAACAGCATCCGCTGCCCTTCGGGGCGGACCTGGTCCAGAAGTTCGGTGACCTGGGGCATGAAGCCCATGTCGGCCATCTGGTCAGCCTCGTCCAGCACGGTGATCGCGACCTGGTCGAGCCGGCAGTCACCGCGGTCGATGAGGTCCTTGAGCCGCCCCGGCGTCGCCACGACGACCTCGACGCCGCCGCGCAACGCGTTGGCCTGCCTGCCGATCGACATTCCGCCGACCACGGTGGCCAGCCGCAACTTGACCGAGCGGGCGTACGGGGCCAGCGCGTCGGTCACCTGCTGGGCCAGCTCACGCGTCGGCACGAGGACCAGGGCCAGCGGCTGCCGGGGCTCGGCGCGCTGACCGGCCGTACGGGCCAGCATGGCAAGGCCGAAGGCAAGGGTCTTGCCGGAGCCGGTGCGCCCCCGGCCGAGTGCGTCGCGGCCCGCGAGAGTGTTGGGCAGGGTCGCACCCTGGATCGGGAACGGAACGCTCACGCCCTGCGCGGTCAGCGCCGCCAGCAGCTGCCCCGGCATGTCGAGGTCGGCGAACGCCTCGACCGCGGGAAGCGCGGGAGTGACCGTGACCGGCAGGGCGAACTCGCCCTGCACCGCGGCGGGCCGCCGACCATGGCCGCCCGAGCGGCCCGAACCGGCGGAACGGGCCGGGGCGGCCGGACGGGTCGGGGCGGTCGAGTTGAAGCGGCTGCCGCCACGACCGGAGTCGGCGGCACGGCTGCGGGCGCGGGAAGAGCGGTTGTTCGTACGTGTGGGGTTCATTCAGAACCTTCCTTGATACGGCACGTATCAAGGAATTCCCGCAGCGGAAGAACAGCGCAAGGAATCACAAGAACGGGCCGAGCGAAATGTAGAAGTCAAATGAGGGGGCGGTCGATCCCGGATCGGGATGCGGGCCGCGTGATGAGCGACGCCACGGGGGGCGGGGAATCCATCCCCACTGGCGGGAGGAACTCCGAAGGAGCGGGCGACGACTCTGCGGGCCGAGGCTCTGCCGCAGACGGCACCGATCCGGGAGGATGCCCGTAGCCGGGTCCCGCACCCCGAGGGATGCGGGACCCGGCTACGAAGTGCGCGTAGGCGTCAGGCGGGAACGATGTTCTCGGCCGTCGGGCCCTTCTGGCCCGGTGCGATGTCGAAGGTGACCTTCTGGCCTTCGAGCAGCTCGCGGAAGCCCTGGGCGGCGATGTTCGAGAAGTGGGCGAACACGTCAGCGCCGCCACCGTCCTGCTCGATGAAGCCGAAACCCTTGGCCGCGTTGAACCACTTCACAGTGCCTGACGCCATGTGACATCTCCTTAGGGGGCAGGTACGCCGAGATCCGCGATGTACGGACCCCGCGTCGCCGCGATGATGCCCCGACCGGAGAAAACCGGAAATACAATGAAGCATCCACTGGTCGAAAATACCCACGCGGAAGCTTGAAGTTCTGGGAACCACAACTGCAACTGAGATCGACAGTAGCACGACGTAATGGTCCGCGTACGGCGAATAACTCCACTCTGTTTGCAGCCGTAATAACACTCCCGGCACGGCGCATTGAACCCTCACACCGTGGCCATAGATATTGGCCGGCCCCGAGTACAGCGTTGCGGGAAGGACGCTGACGTTTCACAGCACGAGGAGGCCGACCACGCGAAGCAGGTCAGCGCGTCGCGAAGCAGGTCAGCGCGTCGCGAACAGGTCAGCGCGTCGCCCGCCGGACGAAGGGCCGCGGAAGACGCACCCGGCAGGGCCGTCACGAACCGCGCCCACCGGACGCGCCGGGCTTCAGACGGCGGGTGGTGCGCTGGGCGGCTTGGCGCCCCGGCGGTGTTCGGCGTTGATGCGCTGGGCTTCTTCGAGCTGATCCTCGAGGATGACGATGCGGCAGGCGGCTTCGATCGGCGTGCCGGCGTCGACGAGCTCGCGGGCGCGGGCGGCGATGCGGAGCTGGTAGCGGGAGTAGCGGCGGTGGCCACCCGCGGAGCGCAGAGGAGTGATGAGACGGGCCTCGCCGATGGCGCGGAGGAATCCCTGTGTGGTGTTGAGCATCTCGGCGGCCCGGCCCATGGTGTAGGCGGGGTAGTCGTCGTCGTCGAGACGGCCGAACGAGTCGCCTGCTGTCATCTGTACCTTCCCGTGGAACACACGTCGGAGGGGCCCGAGTGCCACTTGGCACCCGGGCCCCGAAGGAACTGTTACACCATCGGCCGGCCTTGATCGACTACGCCGGCTCTGTGTTGCCGCATACCTGCCGGGAAGGGGTCCGGGGGCTGCGGGGATCGCGGTTGCTCGACCGGAGACCACCTCACTATCGATGTCCTGCGGTACCCGGGCCCAACATGTTCACCCGGGCGATCCTGATGGCGCTCAACTCCTCCGTTCTTCCCTCTGGACAAACTACTTCCGTACTTCTGGTGGCCTCTCTCAGCGCCACTCCGGCAGCCGGCCCCGTCGCCTGTCCTGCATCTGCTCCGGCTTGGGACCCCACTGCCGAACCTCCCGGCACGCGCGCCGCAGCCTGGCGCCATTTGCCGAGGATCCACTGGTACCGCGGACTGCACTTGCGTACTGCTCACGGCAGCCCCTGAAGACCGCGGGCCACCCGGTCCGGTCGCCAGCCCCGTCGCCATCCTGCAACAACCCCGGCTTCGGAACTCCGCCACCGCACCGACCTGCTGAGTACTGCTGCCTGGCAGTTCATCTCTGCCAAGCTCTGCTGCCCTTCTTGGTTACGAGAAAAACCATAACCACCCCGCACACCAATGTCTACCTCAGCCAGAACAGATTTTCAGACGCTAGCCAGCAAGACTCTCTACCCGAACCACCGACGGTGCACGAGCGAACCACCCCGGCCGAGCCCCTAGGGCGCGCCCAGAAGCACTGCCCCAGCAGTCGGCCTCCCCGACCGCACCGCCGACCCGATGGGCGCACTCCACAGTCGGGGGCGTCTCCATGCGGAGCGCGACAGGCCGGGACAACGCCCCCACGCCGGTAGGGCCTCCCGCAGCTGAGCGAATGGGCCGGCCACCGGAAACGATCAGAACTTGCGCCGACCCGGCCGGACGGCCCCACCGCCCACGTCGAGATCGACCCCCGTGCGCAAGCCGAAGGCGCTCGTGTGGACCGACGAGCGGGTCGCCGAGTGGGAGCAGACCGGCGAGAAGCCGTCCCCCTCATGGTCTGGACGCCTCAGCGGACCCGGCGCCTTTCTCGACTTCGCCGCCGAGGGCCGGCTGTACGCGATGTGGCACCTCGTCGCCTTCCGCGGCCTGCGCCGGGCGAAGCAGGCTGGCAGTCCTGGTCGGAAATGAACGTCGACACCCACTTCCTCAGCGTCTCCTCCCAGCTCGTCCAGGACGGCTGGGGAGTGGAAGCATTCGACCCCGAGACCGACAGCGGCTCCCGCGCGGCCGCCCTCGACGACGACACCGTCAACGCCCTGAAGCCACACCGCGAACGGCAGAACAAGGCCCGCGAAAAGTGGGCACGCGGCCTGGGTCGAGATCGGCCATGTCTTCTTCACGCAGGAAGACGGCTCCTGCCTCCACCCCGGCAAGGTCAACGACCTCTTCCAGCGCGCCTCGTCGCCGCGTCCGGCCTCCCGCCCATCCGCCTGCACGACCTGCGGCACGGCGCGGCCACCCTCATGCTCGCCGCCGACATCGACATCAAGATCGTGTCGGACACTCTCGGGTACGGCGACACCCGGATCACGCGCGACATCTACCCGAACGTCCTCCCCCACGTGGGGAAGAGCGGCGCCGAGGCGATCGTGAAGCTCGTCCCCCTCCAGCGCAAGGCCGGGCAGGGAGAGAAGGCACGCCAAGCCACCAAGGCGGCGAAGAAGGCCGCAAAGACGGAGGCAAAGGGAAAGAAGAAGGACAGGGCCAAGAGGACCGCGATGAAGGGCTGACTTCAGCTCCGCTCACGCATCACTCACACGTTCACCCTATGGGCAGCTCTCCTCCGATTTCACAACGTGCAAAGTGATAGCAGGGACCTCCACCGACTCGCCAATCTGCGAGATCACTTCCTCGACTACTTCTCCCGCTGGAGGCTCGTGCGAGCAGACCTTCCAGTCACGCGACTCGGCCAGGGTGCTGCGCCCCTTGCCTGTGGCATCCGCGTCCTTGACTCCATTGACGAGGACGAGTGCCTCTCCCGCATCGAACAGGTTCATACCGGCGAGATCCGGCATCTCGTCGCCTGGGCGAACCCTGAATCCGGGAGTGCCGGCAGGGCACTGCTCGTCCGTCTTCACCACGGTGAAAGTGACGAGCTCATCAGGGTCAGTTTCGCCCGGTTGGGGGTCCTGGTCGCAGACCACCCAGTTCCGGTCCCAGACCTGCGCTCGCCCCTGGCCCAGTGCGTCCTCCGACGTGAGGTTGCCGAACCCGGCCTCTTGGGCATCGTCCTGGGCGGCCTGCAGCTCACGGCCCGCCATATCGGGAAGAGTTGAGGTGCATGCGGTGAGCGCGAGCATGGCGAGCGGTACAAGGAGCGCGAGACGTGCATTTCTGCTTGTGGACGGACGTGACGGCATGTTCCCCCCTAGGACATGTCAACGCGGTGAAATGATCATAGGAGGTGATGTGCCCGATCATCGAGGGGCATGGTTGCCATTCCGTTGCGGCGGCTCGCTCCGCCGTGGGCTACGCAGAGCGACGTCCGCCCCGGGGGGCCTTGTCCACTCCTCCCCTCACGCAGGCAACGCCACGGCACCCCGGCCGCGCGCCCCGTCATGCCCCGAGCAACAGAAATCCCCAGGTCACGGGCTATGTGACCTGGGGTTCTTCTGAGCCGCCTTCGGGATTCGAACCCGAGACCTACGCATTACGAGGGCTGGCGGGATCGTGACAGCACCTGCCGACACGTGCCGGCAGGTGCTGTTTCCCCAGGTCGCGAGCAGGCGGCACCCTCAACTGCATCGCTGGATGCCACCTGCTGCCGCGCAGTCCGCTCACGCAATGCTCACGCGGTACAGGACCCCGGGGCCTGATGCCGGCAGGCCGGCGGCGTCAGCGGATGAGGAACCGCGTAGCGATGATCTGGATCGCGAGGGCGCCGCCGGCGTAGGCGGCACCCTTGAGAGCCTGGACGGTGAGCGCCCAGCGGAGGAAGCGCAGCCGACTCAGGATCTTGCGCCACGAGCACCAGGTGGTGAGACCGCCGGAACCGCCCTGGCGCATCCGGATCGCCTTGACGCGGCGCGTCCAGACAGCCTTGATCTTCCTGGCACCCTTGGCCAGGTAGGCCGTATAATTCACAGGAGGGAACTCCTTCTCGTCTTTGATTCGAAGTAGGGCGTTTCCTTCAGGGGAGGTTGGACGCGGTTGGGAAGCCTTTCGTCCGACCTCTCCTGCCTTTACTGGTGCGGCGGCGCGCGACAGGCGCCACCGCATGCCCGGCTGCGAGAGCCCGGCGATTCGACAATCACAGAATAGCCCCTCCAGTGGCCGACAAATGTACCTGCGCCACTCCACCTAATCCTAATCACACCCAAGAGCGGCAAGCGCGATCTTTACGGTATCCCGGCCCGCAGACTCCGCCGACCTCAGAAGTACCTCTATTTCAGGTTTCATCCGATTTCGACTCAGCTCTGACACCAGGGAGCCGCACTCGTCCTCGGAAAGTGTCGCACCGAGGTTCCACAGGAGGGCGGTCCGGGCCGCCGGGGGAAGCGCGGCAAGGGAATCCGGAATACCGCATTCCGGCTTGTCGGCAGCCGCACTGTTGCGCCGGTCCCCCTCGGCAGGCTGGCTGCCTCCGCTGTTGCGCCGGTCCCGCCCCGCGCGCCCGCCACCACATGAGCATGCGCTCGCGCAGTCGGCGCAAGGCGAGCACCGCGCCATCAGCAAGAGGCGCTCTACGCGCGCGAGGTCCTCGCCCAGACGATCCGCCCCGGCGATCTGCGCAGATCGCACCAGCTGCCTCAAGGCCAAGAGGACCTCGGGGCGGGGCAGCCTCCTCCCGTGCAGCCAGTGCGAGAGCAGGGAGGGTGAGACACCGAGAGCCTGCGCCTTCTCAGCCATAGTCGCCCCAGGGAGGAACTGGGGTAGCACCTCCCGGAAAGCGAGCGCGAAAGCCTTCACCCCCTCCGTGGCCTCGTCCACGCAGGAGTTTTTGATCGATCCGAGTGACGGCATGCAAAGGAGCCTCTCGCTCGCCGGAGACCACCAGGGTTTACGTGATCGCCAGAACTCTACCCCTTCCTTTCCGTGCCGCAGAGCCGTCCGACATTATTACGCGGATGTATTTATGACAGCGGCTTCAATGTGCTCAAAAATGACCACTTAAGGGGCAAAACGGATCTTTACCCTGCCGGAAAGCGTAAAGATCCGAAACCACTGGAACGGGTGACGCCACTTGTGCTAATAATGGGTAGGAATCGTGGCCCGTGATGCGTCTTCAGGGCTGCACCCGGAAGTACGGCATGAAATGGAGGCACTATGACGCCGTCGTGGCGCGATGACAGTCTCGGAACGATGAAGCGGGTCGCCCTCTGGCTCGTGTCGGAGGTCGGCGAGGGGCAGCCCTTCACCAAGGAGGAGCTGCGCGACGCCTTCCCCGGGGTGTCCCAGGTGGATCGGCGCATGCGTGATCTCCGCGACTTCGGGTGGCGAATCGACACAAACAGGGAGGACGCGGACCTCGACTCCCACGAGCAGCGTTTCGTGAAGCGCGGCGACCCGGTATGGGAGCCCGGCCGAGCCACCCGGAAGACCGGTACGACGGCGATCGGTGCCGGGCGTCGCCGCGAGGTCCTCCAGCGAGACGGCAACATGTGCCGCTCCTGCGGGATCGTTCCCGGTGAGACCTACGCCGGCACGTACGAAGCGGCCCAGCTGGACATTGCACGGCGCGAGGTCCTGAAGCCCGGCGGGTCGAAGGCCACCGAGCTGGTCACCGAGTGCAAGCGGTGCCGCATCGGCGGCAGGGAACTGGTCGCGGACCTGGACCGAGTGCTTCAGGAGGCTGCCGGACTCAGCTCCATTGAGCGCGATGTACTGTCCGGCTGGGTGGAAGCCGACGAGCGCCAGTTCAGCCGACTTGAGCAGCTCTGGAGCGACTACCGGTCCCTGCCCGAGGAGTCGCGCGCCCATGTGCGCAAAGAGCTGGGCGTCGACTGAGCATCCGGCAGGCGCGGAGGGAATTCGAAGCAGGACGAGCAGAGGCAGGAGCGAGGACAGCGGACATGGCCAAGGATTACGGGCTGCCGCCCAGGGCTGAGGAGAACCGGGCCACCGTTGCGGCCCGGCTGGCGGAGAGCGCGGCCGGCGGAGGCACCCGCGAGACGTTCACCGTCGAGTGGCGGGGCAAGCCGGAGCACCTCGAAGTGGTCGAGATGCAGGTCGGCGATCTCTACTACAACCCGGCCACCCATCGGATCCGAGCGCAGGCCGATCACGATCCCAAGAAGTCCGAGCTCCTCGAAACGGACCCGTGGGACACGGACGCTCAGCGGTACCTGGGGCGTCTGCTGCAGGTAGTTCCTGCCGATCCGGCGAAGACCGATCCCGCGTTCGACGAGCTCACCGCAAGTCTCAAGGAGTTCGGACAGACCGAGCCAGGGTTGATCACCCACGAGGGCGTCCTCGTCAACGGCAACACCCGGCGTGCCGCGCTCCTGGAGCTCCACGGTCCGAACCACCCCATGCGCGTGGCGGTGCTGCCCTCTTCCTGCGACTGGCAGGACGTGGCCGCCGTCGAGCTCTCGCTGCAGCTGCGCAAGGAGCACCGGCGGGACTACTCCTACATCAACCGGCTCCTCGCCGTGGAAGAACTGGTCGATCAGGGCACCCCGCTCGCGGCGATCGCGACCACCTTCCGCACCACGGCTAAGCGGGTCCGGCAGGACCAGTGGGTGCTGTCCATCATCCGCCAGTTGATCAAGCGCAGTGCGACCTCCGGCGAGCGACTGTCCCTGGTCGCGTTCGAAGAGCATGCGGAGAAGTTCCGCGAGCTACATCGCGCCTACGAGAAGCAGTACGCCGTCAACCCCGAGCGGGCCGATCTGCTCGTGGAGAACCGCCTGGCCGCCATGCTCATGGGCTTCGCCAAGACGGACGTGCGCTTTATTGATGACAAGTTCCGTGACACATACCTCTCGGAGAAGCTGCCAGACGGGTTGGTCCCCGACCCTGCTCCGTCCCACGAGGGTGTAGCGATCCCGGGCCTGGGGCGTGCCGTACAGGGCCCCAGCCCAGCCGTCTCGGCTGCCAGAGCCCTGACAGACGTCGTCCTCCACGCTCGGGCGGTCACTCAAGCCGGTAGCTCCGCGCCGACGGAGGTAGTCGCTGCGGCGCAGGACGAGGTCAGGCGCATGCGCAGTGCGATGGACGAAGCCATCACCGACGCCGGCCGCGACGCCCGCATCACCAAGCGCAAGCAAGCCGCTCCTGCTCGCCTCGCAGACGCGAACCGCAGCATCGAGCAGTGCGTCACGGACCTGGTCCTGTCCCGCTCGCAGCGAAGCCTCGATGAGGAAGCCTTCGACGACGCCGTCGTCGAGCTGCGGAAGAGGTTGGAGAAGCTGGCGATCGAAGCCCGACGAACGGTCGGCGAGCCCGGCGACGGTTTGGCCTGGCTTCTTGAAGCTACAGAAAAGGCACGCTGAGTGGGCAGCCAGCCCAGCCTGGTGATCGGCTTCGACACCACGCGCACCCAAGCGGCGCTCAGGACCGTGCCCGAGTGGCGCGGCGAGTTGGGGCAGATGATCTCCAGCTTCCCCAGCGGCCGGATGACCGACCGGCTGTCCGCCGCTGTCCCCCTGGACAGCTTCCTGGCCAGTATCGGCTCCCTAGCCGAATGGCCGCAGCCCGAGAGCGTGGTCTGGGAGGACGACTTCCGCCGCATTGTCAGCGAGATGCTCGATACCGCCGAGACGGCGGATCGCCTGCTCAACGGCGCACCGGACGAGGAGGGCGCCGCCCCGGAAGAGGTGCCAGCCCTGCTGGGCGACTCCTGGACGGGAGCGCTCACCCCCTTCCAGCTCCGGGATATCGCCCAGCTGCTCTCGGTCGGCCACGGGGCCAACTTCAGCGTGCCCGGCGCCGGCAAGACCCGCGTCTCTCTGGCCGTGTTCGCGGCGCTGCGGGAGCAGGGAACGGTCAACCGCATCCTGGTGGTCAGCCCGAAGTCGGCTTACGAGGCGTGGCAACTGGAGGCGCGGGAGTGCTTCTCCTCTCCTCTGGACGTACAGGTGCTTGGCAAGTCGGCACCTCCACCAGCAGACGTCCTCCTGGTCAACTACGAGCGGTTGGACCGGGCACTGGCCGGCCTGTCGCAGTGGCTGAAAGCGGCCCCGACCATGCTCATCCTCGACGAGGCGCACCGTATGAAGCTCGGCGGAGCGGGTGTCTACGGGGCTGCCTGCATGGCGCTGGGGCCGCTCAGCCGCGTGCGCATGATCCTCAGCGGTACTCCGGCGCCGAACGGGGCGAAGGACCTGGAGAACCTGCTGTCCTTCGTCTGGCCTGGCCACGGGCGACGCGTGGTCACCCAGGCGGTCGACGGTGGCGACCTAGCCCACGCAAGCCAGGTACTGCGCCCCCTCTACACCCGGACGACGAAGGCAGAGCTGGGGCTTCCGCCTGTCGACTTGCGCGTCCGCCCGCTCAGGATGCCTCCATTGCACCGCGAGATCTACGACGCCTTGATCGGCAAGTTCTCTCCGCGCGCAGCTGCCGACCGAGGCGATTTCGAGGCATTCGGCAAGGCAGTCCTGCGTCTGCTCATGGCCGCGACAAGTCCAGCGCTCCTCGTCGGCGGCTCGACCCGCTACGAGCCGCTGAGCTTCCGTGTCCCGCCCTTGGATGTCCCGGAGGGGGACTCTCTTGCGGCCCTCCTCCGGAAGCTCCCGGACTACGAACTGCCGCCCAAGTACACGGAGACGTTGTCCATCGTCTCCGCCAATGCCGCGGCCGGCAGGAAGACCCTGGTGTGGACTGGCTTCGTCCGGAGCATCACGTCATTGCAGACGCTGCTCGCACCGTTCCAGCCCGCCGCAGTGCACGGCGGCACTCCAGACCGGGAGGAGGAACTGCGCCGCTTCCGCGAGGATCCGGATTGCAGCGTCCTCATCTCCAACCCGGCGACCCTGGGTGAGGGCATCAGCCTCCATCAGGTCTGCCATGACGCCGTGTACGTCGACCGCGACTTCCAGGCAGGCCGGTTCCTCCAGAGCCTGGACCGCATCCATCGACTTGGCCTCTCACCAGACACGGAGACGCGGGTCACCGTCCTCACTGCTGCGGAAAGTGTCGATGATGTCGTCTCCATGCGGCTCGCAGAGAAGCTGGAGTTCATGGGCAGCATCCTCGACGACCCCGAGGTGCAGCAGCTCGCTGACCCGGAGGACGAGGCCCCGATGGCCGCAGGGATGAACTCAGCCGACGTCCAGGCACTGCTGGACTATCTCAAGGGGCGCCCGGCATAGGGGGCGCCGCCAGTCCTCCGGTTAGCCGTCAAAGCGTGCCCTCGCTGAGGAGCCGCTCGATGGCGTCCGCCTCCCGCTGCAGCACGATGCGTCCATCGCCGTCGCTGAAAGCGAGAAGGCGACTGCCTGCATCGAACCCTGCCTCCGCTAGGAGGCCGAGAGGGAGTACGACCTGCCCCTCATCACCGACCAAGAGTTCTGCTGGTTCGCGTATCACGCCCAGCAGTCTGCCAGCCCCGCCCGGGCAACCGGCTGCCCCGGTACGCCCTCTGCCGATAGAGTCCCGCTGTGGACGGCGAAACGATCAGCGTGCAGACGCCCCTGTGGCCAGTCGATGAGGGCGATGACCCGGCCTTGGAGGCGGTGGCCGAAGAGATTCTTCGCGCGGACCCGGACGGCAGCCGGTTCGCCGACGCGGTCCGCCGCAGCATCGACATGCTGCTGGACGGCCAGCACACCGGGCGCTTCCGCTGGGACCAGCTCTTCAAGACCGAGAAGGCCCACCTGGGAACCCTGATCGAGATCAATGTGCAGCGCGAGTTCGGCTTCGCGGACGGCGCCAGCATGGACTACTCGATCGCCGGGTCAGACGTCGACTGCAAGTACTCCCAGACCCTCGGCCAGTGGATGATCCCGCCCGAAGCCCACGGGCACCTGCTGCTCGTTGTCTGGGCCAGCGACGAGCAGTCCACATGGTCGGTGGGACTCGTTCGGGCGTTGCCCGAACGGCTCAACAACGGCGGCAACCGCGACGCCAAGAAGACACTGAATGCGGCCGGGCGGGGCGCAGTGCGATGGCTGTTCCGCGACGCGCCCCTCCAGGAGAACATGCTGCTGCGCCTCTCCGAGGAGGACATCACCGCTGTCTTCTCCCACAAGAGCGGCCAGCGCCGCGTGGACGAGCTGTTCATGCGGGCGCAAGGACGCCGGGTCAGCCGCAACGTCGTTGCTACGGTGGCTATGCAGGAGGACTACATGAAGCGTGTCCGCTACAACGGCGGATCGCGCTCCAGGCTCCAGCGCCACGGAATAGTGATCTTGGGTCACTACACCCGCCACGGGCGCATCGCCGAAGCCTTGGGGCTGCCGGTTCCGGGCCCCGGTGAATCTGTCAGTGCCCGCCTGACCCCTGCACGGGCCCACCACGTAGGGGTACCGACAGTAGAGCTGGACGGACAAGAGTGGGTCCTGGCCATGGCCGACGACCCCGAAGAGACAGTACCGAGACTGCCGGAAATATGAACAGACACAGCAAGCCCAGCACGGTGCCGGAGTCGGGGCCCCAGGCGGGACCGTGGGTCCCGCCCGAGGGATCGTGGGCTTCGTCAGCCGCAAACAGACGCAGCATGCTGGGCAACCGGAGCCGCGACACGGCTCCGGAACTTCTGCTGCGGTCACTTGTCCACGCAGCGGGGCTGCGCTACCGGGTAGCGGCCAAGCCCTTGCCGAAGATGCGGCGCACAGCCGACATGGTCTTCCGCCCCGTAAAGGTGGCTGTCTTCATCGACGGATGTTTTTGGCACGGCTGCCCTGACCACTTCGTCATGCCGAAGACCAACCGTCCGTACTGGGAAGACAAAATCGGGCGGAACGTCCAGCGCGACCGGGACACCGACCAGCGCCTGGCGGACGAGGGCTGGCTTGTGATGCGCTTTTGGGAACACCTCGATCCCGAAGCATGCGCCGAGACCGTTATTGACGCGGTGAAGTCTCGGCGGCAGGCGGCAGCTGGGTCGCGGCGGCCCCATTAGGCCCGGCGGACACCGCGCCCGCCTTCGAACACGCCCCGGGGGGTCAGCTGATCTTCGCCTGGTTCAGCGAGAACAGCTCATGTCGCTGGTGCCCCTCCTGGCCGACGAACGCCTTGAACTCGCCGAGGCTGTACGCGTATGTGCCGCCGGAACGCTGCTCCCTCCGGATCTCGAAGTCCCTTTCGAGATGCGCAATGTGCCGCTCGACCTCAGGTTCAGACAGTCGCTTGCCCGCCTTCTCCAAGCGGCCGATGATCTGGGTGATACCGATGAACCTCTGCTTCTCGGCCTCCGCGCGGAGCAGTTTGTACACAGGATCGTGCACCGTCTCGGTGTCCTCGACCAACGCCGCCGGGGCACCCTTCTTGTTCAGCGCGCGGGCGATAGACCGGCCGATGGCCTCAGCCACAGGCGGAGGGAAAGCGTTCCCGACCTGACGGTACTGGCTGGTCTTCCTCCCTGCGAAGACCCACTTGTCCTCGGGCTTCCATCCCTGGATGCGGGAGACCATCTCTACCGTGAGCTTCGGCCCGGGCTTCCCCTCGGCAGGCTCCCAGTCCTCGCCGGGCGCTTCATCCGCCACACCATGAGCATCGACTCCGAGCTTCGCCCAGGCCGCCTTGGCACGGGTAGGCCCCAGGTCCGCCCCGCCGTGCTTTTTGGAGCCACCGACGATGGTCGGCGCAATGTCGTTAGCACCCTCAGCCCACTTCTCAGCACCCTTCCATCCACGGGCAGCCATGAGGTCGTAGAGCGTCTCGCCGACCTTCGGACGCTCGCCTTCTAGAGGCTTCGGCCAGGCAAAATAAGGTGCGTACTCGCGCTGGAGCGCCACAAGGACGAACCGCGGGCGCAGCTGCGGTACGCCGAAGTCCGCAGCGTGGAAGAGCTCCCACTGCGCTACGTAGCCAGCGTCTTGCAGCGTGTCCAGGACGTTCTGGCGGTAGGCGGCAAAACGGTTCGCGCTGAGCCCTCGCACATTCTCCAGAAGGAGGGCTTTGGGCCTCACCCTCTCAGCGAGACCGACAGCCCAAGCGAAGAGGTCTCGCTCGTCAGCCGCGCCAAGCTGCTTGCCTGCAATAGTGAAGGGCGGGCAGGGGACGCCACCGGCAATCAGGTCGGGGGTGCCGTGCTGGGCACAGAACTCCTCGGGGTCCCAAACCGACCGGTCGGCCACGTCCCCAGTGCGTACATCGCAGCCCGGCATGTTGCTTTTCAGGGTTTCCGCGGCCCTTGGATCGAGCTCCACGGCAACAGCGTGCTCGAATCCGGCGCGCTCCAACCCCAGAGCCTGCCCGCCAGCACCTGCGCAGATCTCAGCAACCTGAAGCTTGGCCATTCGTCCTCCATACGTGCGCACCGCCCGCCACGCGCTCGGCTGCACTCGCGACGGACCGGACTCGAACACGTTAGCGAGTCCGTCTCCGCTCACGAACATCCCAGCAAGATCGCAACAAGTCCACTGGGCCGGGGCAGGAACAGCTGAGCTGACCGCGAACGCGGTCAGCGAGGTGGCCTATATTAGTTCGCCGGCATCAGCCGGTGCGGCTATCCACAGGCTCCGCTCGACGAAAAGGGACGAGCATCTCATTCATAGGCAAAGCCTGACCGACGAAGAGCCAATGCATGGAATCGGGGCAATTCAGGCATCAGGCTAGTCACTGGTGCTGTCTACAGGTCGCACGACCGCAAAGCACTGACCGGCCTCACCCTGTCACGCGTTACCGGTTCCGGCCAGCTGCGGGCCGGAACTCACCCAGTGGTGCTAGCCGGGGCCCACCGTGCGCTGACACATCCGGTGTGGTTGCGCAGGGCCTACCTGAGCACGTCCCGAGTATGGACGACTGGACGATGGAGTGGGCGAGCGCGGTGGCCGAGGCTGAGGTGAGCGGCCGCCTCGTCGCCGCTGGCCGCACTTGATAGAAGCCTCACAACGGGCGGCCGAAGTGGCTGGGCTACCAGGAAAGGAAGAGAGCTCTAGGGAGCGTCTTACCGATCATGCGTCGAAGCAGATGAGGGCGGCGGTCAGGGCGCTGGCGGAAACCGTGTGCAGGTGTCATCGAATGCGGTGGCTTGGGCCGACTACACCCTGGGCAGAGAGCCAGACATGGGCGATCTCATCGGGGACTGGGCAACGCACATCACCAGGGCCGAACTCAGCTGCACGCTTCCACGAAGGTGGGCGCATACGCAGGGAGTGGCTAACCGCGCCGCCGAAGTAGGCCAGGTCCTCAACCAAGACGCCAGCCTTCTTGTCGCCGCCGCCACGCTGCATGACATTGGGTATGCGCCTCGTCTGGCGGTGACGGGGTTCCATCCACTGGACGGTGCCCGGTTTCTTCGGGACGAGCACGGGGCCGACGAGCGGCTGGTGCGGTTGGTCGCGAACCACTCGTTCGCGCTCCTTGAGGCAGAGGAGCGCGGGTTGCAGGAGGAGCTCGCCACGGAGTTCCCGCTGCTGGATCAGCCGCTGTTGGTAGACGCCCTCGTGTACTGCGACATGACGACCACGCCTGACGGCGACCGAACCACCGCGCAGGACCGGGTCGCGGAGATCGTCAGCCGCTACGGGGACGGCAGCGTGGTCGGGCGGTTCATCCGCCGGGCGGCTCCGGAGATCTTTGCCTCCGTGGAGCGAGTGGAAGCAGCCCTGGCTGGTCAGCCGAGGTAGGGGTAGGTGCCGGCGAGGTAGTCCCCGATCTGCTGGCGCATGCTCGGGTGGATGTCGTACTGGTCGAGGTCGGCCGGCTGGACGAAGCGGACGCCGTCGGCCTCGTCGTTGACCGTGGGCGCTCCGCCGACGGGCCGGCCGATGTAGGTGTTCTCGTACTGCTGGCGGATCTCGCCGTCGGTGTACGCGACGATGTGGTTCGGGTTGGTGTAGACGCCGAGGAACCCGGTGAGCTCCGCGATGATGCCGGTCTCCTCCAGGCACTCGCGCACCGCGCACTCGGCCGCGGTCTCGCCGATGTCCTGGGCTCCGCCCGGGAGAGCCCACTGGCCGGTGTCCCGGCGCCGCTGGAGGAGGATGGCGCCCGTCTCGTCGGCGACGAGCAGGTTGCTGGCCGGGATGAGGGTGTTCGCCTTCGGGGCAGAGGGGTCGTTGTAGTACTCAGTCCTGCCCATGGTCGGCGGTCCTCTCCTGGTCGGGTGCCCATTGCCTCGCCGCGGCCCAGACGGCGTCGAAGCTTTCAGCGTAGTTGTCGAACCACCCCGTATCGCCTGCCCTCTTGAGGTGCAGGAGGGGGTTGGCGCTGGCCGGTTGACCCCAGATGTGCGGGTTGACGAGCAGGTTGTCGTCGTAGCGGAACATGGACGTGTAGAGGGTGGTGTCGTGGAGTCGTACGCCGCACCCGGCCTCGCCCAGCAGCGGGCGGTAGTACGTCAGTGAAGCGCGGATCTTGGCAGCGAGGGTGTCGCCGATTCCCTCCTCGCGGCCCCGTACGGCGACTGCCTGTCCACCGGGGTCGCCGAAGCACAGGCGGACCCGGACGCCCTCGGCGGCGCGCTCGGAGAGCATCTTGGCGACGTGGGGGTTGGACTGGGCGAAGAAGGTGCCGGAGAAGACGAGGACGCCGATCTCGTGCCGCGCTTCTCGCAGCAGTGCGAGCCATACGTCCCGGGGCACGCTGGCCCGGTTCTGGTAGGTGCCGACCAGCTCGGTGCCCAACTCGTCCCTCGGCCGGCCTGGACGCTTGGACGGCTCGGGCCAGAGAAAGGTCTCTTCGACGCGCAGGTGTCGCGCGACGCGGAAGCGGTGCCGTGCATGGGGAATCCGTCCGCCCAGCCACCGGCTGACCGTCTTGGGATCCACCTCGCAGATCTCGGCGAGTGCATCGGGCGAGACGCCGCGTTGGCCGAGCACGGTGCGCAGTCGGTTGTTCACAGCCGCCATCGAATCGGCACGGCGTGTGATCGCGCAAGGACGTTTTGGGACGCAGTCCGCTGCAATGGCACCTCGCGGACTGCCTACTCTGGCGGCATGGAGCTCTTCGTCCTGTGGGACATCGACCACACCCTCATCGAGAACGCGGGGGTCAGCAAGGAGATCTACGCCGCTGCCTTTCGTGGCCTCTCAGGTCGCGAACCCACGGAGCCCGCGCGTACTGAGGGGCGTACGGATCGACTGATCATGCGCGACATGTTCGTCCGCGAAGGGCTGCCCGTGCCCGACTGGCACCTCATCGAAGCAGCACTCGCCCAGGCAGGGGAAGCGCGCCGGGAGGAGCTGCGCAGGCGCGGGACCGCCCTGCCCGGTGTGCACGACGCCCTGAAAGCCGCCTCGGCTCACACTGGTTGGGTCTCCTCAGTCCTCACCGGCAACATCTCCGCCAACGCCCTTGTGAAGCTTGCCGCGTTCGGCCTGGACTCCCTGCTTGATCTACCGGTCGGCGCCTACGGAGCGGACGCGGAGCTCCGCCCCCACCTGGTCGCTGTCGCCCGCGAGCGCGCACAGCGGCTTCATGGTGTTCCGGTCGACATCCCCACCGTCCTCGTCGGGGACACCCCTCGTGACGTGGAAGCGGCTCTGACCACAGGCTCCGGCGTCCTCGCCGTCGCCTCCGGCATCCACCCCCAGGAGGAACTGACCGCCGCCGGAGCCGTCGAAGTCCTGCCCGACCTGTCGGACACGAAGCGTGTCCTCAGCACCCTGGAGTCCTTGGCAGGTCACTGAAAACGTCCCAGGACGTCCTTGGACCGTCCCCGAACGCGGTGTCGAGGTCCCCGAGCAGGAGGCCACTATCAGGCTCCCACCAGGCAACCAGCCGAAGGAGCCGACGTGATCGAGGAAGTCACCGGGATCAAGAAGATCCGCATGCTGTACCTGCAGCTGCTCTACCGCTGCAACTTCACGTGCCTGCACTGCTTCCACGGCAAACGGCTGCAGTACGCCGACGCCTTCACCGTCGACGAAGCCGCGGATCTCCTCACCCTGATGCGGGACCAGTACGGCACCGAAGCCGTGACCCTGCTCGGCGGAGAGCCCTTCGTCCACCGGGACCTCGCGCAGGTCGTCCGCCACGCCAAGGAGGAATTGGGCCTGCGCGTCGAGATCTGCACCAACGGGTACCGGATCGAGCGCCGTCTGACCGAGATCGCCCCCTACCTGGACCTGCTCAGGGTTTCGCTGGAGGGTGTCGGGTCGACCAACGACGGCATCCGAAAGCAGGGCAGCTACAAGAGCGCCCTGGAGGCGCTCGGTCTGGCTCGGGATCTCGGCGTTCCGACCGGTGCGACCATGACCGTCACCTCGCGGAACATCGCCGAAGTCCTGCCCTTCGTAAGCGCCTTGGCGGAACTCGGGGTCCGGCAGCTCAAGCTCCACCACCTGCGGCCGGTCGGCAACGCCGCCGACCATCCCGAGCTGCTGGTCACCTCCCCTTCCGCCTACGGCCGGCTCCGGGAAGAGCTGGCGTCAGCCGATCTGCCCTTGGAGGTGATCGTCGACGAGGACCTCTCCGAGGACGGCGCCCCGCAGGTGTGCGCCCCCTCCGGCGGTCCTCGCGAAATCGACCGTATCGAGGTCGACCCGCGCGGTGCGCTGACCATGTCCTGCAAGGCCGTGGGCAAGGACGCGCACGCCTTCTGGTACGAGAAGGCGGCAGGACGCATCGTCCACAAGCCCTCGTCCGTCGACGAGCTCACCCTCGCGGTGCCGGACGTGGTGTACGGCCGTGCCTGATCGCCCGCGCTTCGAGAGTCTGGAGGGGTTACGCGGCACCGGAAAATCCACCCTGGCCCCCATGCTCGCCGCCGCCCGGCAGGCCGTCCTCGTCGCTACCGTCCCACTGCCCTACCAGCCACTCAGGCAGGCGCTGGACGAGCGGACGAACGTAGAAGCACGGATGTGCTTCTACCTATCGGGCCTGTTCACCGCGGCCGAGGAGATCCAGCACCACCTCGACGCCGGCGTCCCGGTCGTCGTCGAGAGCTACTTCGCCCGGTGCCTCACCACTCACCGGGCCCTGGGGGCACAACTCGGCATCACCCTGCCGAGCTGGCTGCCGACACCCGCTACCTACCACCTCGTCTGCGACGACGACGAGAGACAACGCCGACTCGCTGGACGGAACAAGCCGGTCTCGCGGTGGGACTCACTGATCGAGACCGCTACGGACCGGGTGACGGACGCCTACGCATCGTTCCCGATGCATCGCGTCGACACCACGGGCCGCAGCCCCGACGAGGTCCTCCGAGTGATCATGGATACCGAGATGCAAGGAGCGCACCCCCATGCAGACTCAGAGCCTGTGGGAGCACACCCTCACGTTCTTCCCGCAGTTCCTCGCCACGCTGCGGGAACGTGTCGCCCCTGACGCCACCGTCGCCGTGGTCGGCGCGAGCGACGGCAAGTTCGTCCTGCCCCTCGCCGCCGCCGGCTACCGCGTCGTCGCCATCGAACGTGACGCGGTCGCCCTCCATGGGGGCGACGTCCACCTCCCGGGTGACAGCCAGGCCCACGCGCTGGGACTGATCGATCGACTGAAGCTCGAAGAACTCCACGAACACGTAGAGGTCGTTGAGGACGACTTCCTGGACGGCGAGCCCCTGGACCTGCAGTGCGACGCGGTCTGGACGAGCTGCTCGTGGCACTACAGTGCCAACCACCACCGCCCGCTCGGCGAGTTCGTCGACCGCATGCAGTGCCTGGTC
This sequence comes from Streptomyces sp. NPDC091649, assembly GCF_044756785.1. NCBI lineage: Bacteria > Bacillati > Actinomycetota > Actinomycetes > Kitasatosporales > Streptomycetaceae > Streptomyces > Streptomyces sp. NPDC091649. The sequence continues at coordinate 375,798 of NZ_JBIVTR010000004.1, forward strand.
CGCCCGGGCGGCGTGTTCGGCGCGGAGTTCATGATGCCCGTCGAAAGACGCCACCACATGATCGAGCACTACACCTCCCCGGAACGCCTTCACCCCCACTTCATCGGCGACTGGGAAGTCCTGCTCACCCTGCGGACCACCGAGTTCACCGAGCGGGCCCACGTCGGCCAGCTGCACGACCACACCCACCGCATGGGCCTCCTGCTCGCGGCCCGGACGTCCACCCTCACCGACCACTTCTGAGAGAAGGCCCCATGAAGCACGAGTACGAGGCGAAGTTCCTGGCCGTGGACGTCGCCGACCTCCAGACCAAGCTGAGCGCCCTCGGTGCCGTCCAGGCGTTCCCCCGCACGCTCCTCACCCGCAAGATCTTCGAGAACGACTCCCTCGACGGCGGGGCCTGGATTCGGCTGCGGGACGAGGGCACCCGCTCAACGCTCACGCTCAAGCAGGTCACCGACGCCACGACGATCGACGGCACCAAGGAGATCGAGACCGAGGTCACCGACCTGCACGCCATGGCCGACATCCTGCGCCGGGTCGGCCTCACCGAGGTCCGGTACCAGGAGAACTACCGCGAGGAATGGCGCCTGGGCGAGGTCGCCTTCGACTTCGACACCTGGCCCGACCTTCCCACCTTCCTGGAGATCGAAGGACCCGACGAGGCGTCGGTACGCCAGGCCGCCGCGCTGCTGGACCTCGACTACTCCGAGGCCCGGTTCGGCAGCGTCGACGAGATCTACAAGAGCGAAGCCGGCCGCGACATCCTCGCCGAACCCACGCTCCTGTTCTCCGAAGCCGAGAAGCAGAAGGACGCTTCTCCTACGGTCCAGGACCGTTGATCACGGAGGGAGACGAGCGGTGCTGACGGAAGTCGCCCTACAGCACAGGGTGATCCCCGGGATCGCCGAGTTCGCCCGAGGAGGACTGCCCTCACCGGCGGCCACCGACGACGGCAACGAGTGGGTTGACGGACCCTGCTGGCTCTACTGCGGACAGCGGTGGACGCGCGTCCTGTGGATCGGCCCCGCCAGAGTCGCCGGGGCCCAGGCCCCGATGTACGCGTGCGGCGCCTGCATCGGCGCGCTGCAGGAACGGGTCTGGCAATCCTTCTTCAACGAGAACCGCCCGGCCCGCTCCACCCGGCCGAGCGAATCCGCCGAGGTGGGGCAGTCGGCCTCCGGCAGGAGAACCGGCAGGCATCGGGGCCAGAGCAGGCTCTTCCGCCGTAGTTGAGCCCCCGCCCCGGTCACGCTGGCGCCCGCTGTCCCCCGCAGCGAGAGCCCGTGGCCGGGGCGGGTCATTGGCGTGCGCGCCTTCGGCGGAAGCCCCGAGACGAACGGCTGACAACACAGCGACCGTTTCACGTCCACCGATACGGTCTTCCCACCCATCCTGGGCCTCTTGGAGGAGCAGTCGTGAAGCAGCAGACCACGGACGAGCGGCCGGGCATCGCCGCCGCCATCGTCGTTCACGAGGACCGCGTGCTCATGGTCCGCCGCCGGGTGAGCGAGGGGCAGCTCTCCTGGCAGTTCCCCGCCGGGGAGGTCGAGCCCGGCGAGGAACGTGAGGCCGCCGCCGTACGGGAGACCCGGGAAGAGGCAGGGCTGACCGTGGAGGCGGTCAAGCTGCTCGGCGAGCGCGTTCACCCCAAGACGGGCCGCCTCATGTCCTACACCGCCTGCCAGATCCTGGGCGGCACGGCTCACGTCGCCGATACCGAGGAGCTTGCCGAGCTTGCCTGGGTTACCCTCGGCGACATCCCGGAGTACGTGCCGTACGGGCTGTTCGAGCCGGTGCAGGACTACCTCGACGGGACCTTGTCCGCGTAGACCGCTCCAAGCTCCGGCGGGGAACTGCGGGCGAGCACCAAAGCTCCACGACTGACTGGGTCTTGCCTGGATGCGGGGCTCCGTGCCAACGAACACCTCCCCCATTCACAGACGTGGGCGGTGCTTCTGTTCCGCCGGAACCGCCGACCGTGCGGGCTCAGCCACACCGGCCGATAGCGCGGTCGCGGACAGTCGCATGGTCGTAGTCCTGCGGGCGGCTTCGGCTCGGAGGTTGGGTGCGGGGTTGCGGCTGGTGTGCTGGATGCGGGTGATCAGGACGCGGGCGGGCTGGCGAGCGGTGGTGAGTTCGCGCTGAGCGGCGGCTTCCTTGAGGAGCTGGTGGGGTTTGTGGCCGCCTGCTTCGGCGTCGGCGAGGACGGTGGCGAGGGCCGGCCAGGCGGGGTCGGTGAGGATGCGGTCGGCGTGGTGGGGGACGGCGGCCCGGACGTCGTGGGCCAGGGTTCGGCTGGCCTGGTCGCTCGGCTGACGAGCGGCGAGGTTGTCGATGACCGGGGCGAGGGCGTGGTCTGCGGCGTTGTGTAGGTGGTGGAGGGCCTGACGGGCGGCTTTGGCCTGGTGGGCGTGGTTCTTCTCCTCGTGCCAGCGGGCGGCGATGACCGTGGCCCAGATAAGGGCGGCGAGCAGGGCTGCGAAGGCGCTGCCGTCGGGGCCGGTTGCGGTGTGGGCGATGTCGCGGGCCGCACGGCGCAGGGTATGGGCGGCCTGGTGCTCGGCTCGGATCTGGGAGCGCTGGGCGCGGGCGAATGTCCTTGATGCGGCGCGTAGTTCGGCTCGGGAGGGGTCAGGGGCTTTCTGTGCGGTGGCCTCGATGAGTTCGCCGAGCGCCGTGATGTGGGCCTGGGCGTGGGTGTCGTCGGTCATGCCCTGGTGGAGGGTGTCGAGGGCGTCGGTGGCCTGGTGCCAGGGGGTGGTGGGGCGCTGTCGGCGTGCGGTGGGGTGTTCTTGGGGTGCGGTGGTTTCGAGGCGGGCCTTGAGCCTGGGGAGGGTGAGGTCGGGGGCGATCGTTCCGCCGGGGTGGAAGATCTGATTCCCGTCCTTGTTGAGGTCGCCGGGGCGGCCGGCGGCGTAGCCGAGGAGGTCTCCGGAAGGTCCGCGGCGGGGTTTGATCGCGATGCCGTCGGCTTCGAGGTAGGCGAGGAGTTCCTCGGCGTTGCTGGCGTGGGGGATGGCGGCGCGGATGCGGTCCTGGAGCCAGTCACCGCTGGTCTGCCCCCAGCCGAGGCGTTGGGCCTTGTGCATCTCTGCCTGCGTGGGGCGCTTTCCGGCGGTGCGGTCGCCCTTCTTCAGTTGGCGCAGGCCGTAGTCGGTCTCGATCTGGCGGCAGGCGTCGCCGACGCGGATGCCGCTGCCGTGGAGTTTGGGGCGGCGGCCGTCTTCGCGGACGGTGGTGGCGAGGATGTGGATGTGGTCGTCCGCGTGGCGTACGGCGATCCAGCGGCAGCCGAGGTCGTCGCCGGGCGGGGCGATGCCTGCGGCTTCGACGATGCGCTGGGCGATGTCGGCCCACTCGGTATCGGAGAGGTGCCGGTCCTCGGGGGCCGCGCGGACGGGGCAGTGCCAGACGTGGTCGGTGATCTTCTTCCCGAACTCGCTGTTCCGGAGATGCACGGGTTCGTCCAGGTGGTGGGCGAGCTGGGTGAGGGTGGCGTCCGGGTTTCGTCCGGGGTCGGGCATACCGAGCATGGCGAAGCCCGCGACGATGTGCGGGTCGAGGTGTTCGTCGTGGCGGCCGGGGCCGTAGAGGTAGGCGAGCAGACCACGGGTGTTGGACCCGGCCGGTTTGATCGCAGCTATCACGCGGCCTGCTCCTTCCCCGATGTGGTCGGTTCGCGCAGGGCCTGGGCGAGCAGGTCCAGCAGGTGGTGCAGCTCGTCGAGACGGTGACGTACGTCGGGTGGGGTGAGGTCGCTGTTGAGGGCGCGGGCGATCTGGTTGACGTTGACGCCGATCCGGTTGAGTTCGCGCAGTACCTGGGCGCGGAACATGTGGGTGCGGCGGCGGTCCTCGGACAGCGGCAGGTTCGCGGTGAACCGGCCGGTGATGAAGGCGAGGGCGATGTCCGCGGTGAAGCCGGATTCCCCTTTGTAGCCGTGCTCGGCTGCGGCCTCCTGGAGCGCGGCGTGCTCGTCGCCGGTGAAGCGCAGCGGTCCGACACGGACGGACCGCTTCGTGCCGGTGAAGCGGCGGATCGCCGGCTGCACACTCTGCACCGCACGCTCACCGGCTGTCGGTTCGACGGTGGGTGCGGGGCTAAGGATCTGCTGCTGGACGGCATGGAGCTCGTCCTGGTCGGGGCCGCCCTCGGCCCCGACCTCCCGGCCCAGCGCCCCCTGGCGCTGGGCCGACTCCGCCACCCCCGGGGCGGAAATCCCCGAAGACCGGCCTTGAGTCGGACTCGGGGTACTACTGGCTCCGCCCGGGGCCGTCCGCCCAAATGCCCGACGCAGTCGGGACAGCAGCGTACGGGGCTGTCCCGAGGCCGGCGGCTCAGCGGAGGTGTCGTCAGGTAGTTGCTGGCTGCGCTGCATGGAAGATGCTCCAGATGCGGCTCGGCGGACAGGATCACGGCGACCCGGTGGCGCGAGCCATCGCGTTGTCACGGGTGTGGGGATCTACGGGGCGACCGGCGTGTGCTCGGGTGACCGGAAGGGTTCCGGTCACCCGAGCACGCGAGGCGTCAGCCTCCGGAGACCTTGATGCCAGCGGCTTCGAGTTCCGGCCGGAGCGACTCCATGACTTCGGTCTGCCGCGCGCTTCCGATCGTCAAGTTCCGTTCCTTCACGGCAGCTCGCAGCAGGCCACGCGTGAGTTTGCCGTGCTGGCGACCGGCGGCCCGGCCGATGGACTTCAGTTCCGCGATGGTCGCCTTCGGAGGACGGCCGCCAACTGGTTTGGCCTTCGGCACCGGGGACGTGGATTCCGTCCGTTCCTCACCAGAAGCTTGCGGAACCTCGGTGGCAGCGTCCTGCCGTCGACCCTCGCCGTGCTCACTGACCGGCTGGTTCCGCACAGCTACGGAGCCGATACCGGATAGGACATCGGTTGGTGCCACAAGCTGGTGGATCTGTCGCATTAGCACGCCGAACGCCACCATCGCGGCGGCCGGAGGGACGGCAGCGACCACGTAGTCGAGGAGCGGAACGCTGCGCTCGCTGTCTGCGGCGCTGACCCCAGCGACGTTCAGTGCAATAGAGCCGACCGATCCGGCAGCGGTCACGGCGACCGCCCAGAGGTCGGTCGTACGCCGGAGCGCAGCCCGCAGCATGAGCAGTTCACCGGCGACGATGAACGCGTCCAGGGTGGCGGGCCAGGCCCATCGGCGGATGGGGGATGCACCCAGCCCGTGCTGGCCTGCGACATCGGCGAGGTGCGCGTAGGACAGCCAGAACGCTCCGGCTGTCAGAACCACGATGACGGTGCCGGCCGCGCCGAGCACGAGCCGCTCTGCGTCGGCACTCTTCGGGCGCTGCCCTTCGGCTGGGACGTCATCTCGTGTCTGCGGTGATGACGTGGTGAGGTGCGGGGCGGTCAAGCGGGAATCTCCTTGGAGGTAGTGGGTGAGGGGCGTCTTTGCCGTCTTGTGCGTTGCACGTGCAGGTCAGCGCGGTACGGCAGCGCGCCTGACGTGCCGTCTTGGCGGGAAGCTCTGGCGTCTTGTCCCGACTCGGGACAGGGATGAGGCGGATCCGCCCCGGCTCCTGTCCGGGCGCCTGCATCCGCTGGGACGGCCGGTCGCGGCAGCCGTCCCAGCGAGCAGGACTGTGACCTGCTGCGATACGGCGAAGACGCCCGGGACGGGGCAAGACGGATCTGGACGCCGTACCCCTGCTGGCTGCACGTGCTCAGGCGCGTGCGCTGCCGTCTTGCCCTCGGCTGCCGTCTTGCTGATGTGGGCCCTGACCTGCACGATCACGGCAGGGACGGCAAGTACGGCAACCAGGGAGGTGGGGGTCAGCTTTCGCCGCGACGAGCGTCGACCGGGTGGACGGTCGGGCAGTAGCGCCGCCAGGCGTCCAGGAACTTGTTGCGCGTGTAGCCCTTGCGCTGAGTCCGGTCGGCCATGCGCACGTTGCCGGGCCGAATGTCGTAGTCGCGCAGCATCCCGCTGAGCTCCCGGGAGGTCAGGCCGTAGCGTCCACGCTCTCCCCACGGGGCTTCGGCGTCCGCGTTCAGGTGGTGCAGAAGGTCTTCGGTGGAGAGGCTGTCCGCCTCCCGCTGCGCGAAGAAGACCCGTCGGATGTCAGCGAGGATGCGCGCCCCACTCGGGTGGTCCTCCTCGGCCGCCACCTCGGCCGCGACCATCCGTGCGCACGCGATCCGCGCGAGCCGTGGCCAGCGGCCGCCGGCCAGGTCCGCAACGATCACAAGAGGCTCCCAGGTGTCGGCGGCTCGATCCTCGACCGGCATCTCCGGTTCCAGGCTCGCAGCGTCCTCCAGTAGCGGGAGGGCCCAGGCGCGGATACGGTCGCGCAGTTCGTGCAGAGCGGGGATGTCGCGTCGCGAGCGGAAGGGTTTGACCTTCTCGCCCTCGGCCCTGCGGCGCATGCGGATGACGACGGATCGATCCATGACGGTGTCCGGCAGGTCACCGATGCCCGCGATGGCCGCCATGGCGAAGGTGGCGAACTTGTGCGGGGTGTGGTCGTTGCCAACGACCCGGGTGACGTACCGGCCGCGCTGGTGGCCGGCGTTGAGGAGGCCGCGTGTCTCCTCGTTCTTCTCCGCGACCTTGGGGCCGAAGATGGTGTCGGCCTCGTCCACCAGCAGCGTCGGCGGCTCCTCCTCGTTGATCGAGCGGAAGATGGCCGCTGGTGTGGTGTTGATGGTGAGCATCGGCTCGTGGACCGTTTCGGTCAGCACGTCCAGGAGCCGAGACTTCCCGCACCGCTTCGCAGGTCCCACCACTGCCAGCCGCGGGGCGTGCTGCCAGGCGGGCTGGAGCTGCGTCGCCGCCACCCAGAGGGTGGTTGCGTCCAGCGCCTCGGGAGAGGGCGGAATCACGAACTGGGCTACCTGGGAGCGCAGTTCGTCCAGCAGATCCGAACCTGGCGTCGGCTCCGCGTCGGGAATGGTCTCCAGGCTCCTTGCCGGGTCCGCCTCGTTGCCGTCAGCCGGGCCATCGTGCATCTCCGCTGTGGCATAGGCGGCCTGGGCCGGACCCAGATGAGCGCCGGGCCGGCCGGGGATGGCTGTGGTGGGCCAGGCCACTCGGGCGGGGGAGGAATAGGAGTCGGAGTTCTCGGGTTGCACTGGGCGGCTCCTCGTCTGGCGGCTGCGGGCTTGCACGCCCTTGCCGCCGGGTCGGATCTCACGGGATTGCTGGGGAGTCCTGGAGCCTCCGGCGTTGCACCGCCGGAGGCTCTCCCTCTTCTCGCGGGGGTCTCGGTACCGCGAGCGACCACGGACAGTACGTCCACGCCGTGTCACAGTCCAGCGTTTCTGTGTCAGCTCAGCGCAGAAGCGCCTACGGCGCATCAGGCGCCTCATGCGGCCAGCCCCAGCAGGGCCAACAGGTCTGCGGTCACCACCCGGTAGGCGTTCCCGAGCCTGAGCACCTTGCACGGGTACTGGCCGCGCTTGGCCAACTCGTAGCCCTTGCTCCGGCCGAGCCCCAGCGCGCGGTTACCCGTCTCCAGGTCAACGGCCGCCGGGAGCCCCAGAAGCTCCTCGCGACTCATCCACTTCGCCCCTCCGGCGTCTTCGTTCTGGCGCATGCGCACTCCATCCATGATTGAGCCCACGGCGAACGCGACCTCCGCGCCCGTCTCCAGGTCGTGGAATCAACGCTAAGCGAGCTAATGTGTCTGCATGACACAACGCCGGAGTCACCATGGATCGAGCAATGCCGACGACGAGGACGACGTCCCGGAGTGGGTGGACCAGGTCATGGCCACCGTGGCCGCCGAGGTCCGCAGACGACGGAAGGAATTGGGTTGGAGCGCACAGGACTTGGCCGACAGATGCGCGGAGATCGGCCATCCGATCCCGCGCAACGTCATCGCCAACATGGAGTCCGGACGCCGCTCCAACCTGCCCTTGGTCGACGTCATGGTGCTGGCCGAAGCACTCAACACCCCACCCATCTGCCTCCTCTATCCCGTGGGCTACATCGAGGACGTGCAGCGGCTCCCGCTCCAGGACTCCACTTCCACTCTGGATGCGCTGCGCTGGTTCACGGGGGAGGAGACCGATCTCGGCGCGGACGACGACATGCTCCGCTACTTCCGAGCCCATCACGCCGCCCAGGAGCGGCTGCGAAGTGCGCGACGCGACGAGGAGTACGCGCGCTACCACGCCCAGACCGCCCCGAATGCCGACCGGAAGGCCGAGGCCCTCCGCTCCCAGGCCCGCGCCGCCGAGACGGCCGACGACGCCGAAGACCGCCTGCGCAGAGTTCGCGCCTTCATCGAGGAAGAGGGCGTCACGCCCCCGTTCCTGTGGCCCGACCTGGCCGACGTAATCGAGTCATCAGAGAGCCATCCCGAAACCAGCGAGGAGAATGATCTTTGAAGGGCTCCACCTACCGCCGCTGCTCCTGCCGCGACCCGAAGACCGGCAAGGAACTCGGCACCTCCTGCCCCAAGCGCAACAGGAGGAACCACTGCACCTACTCCGTCCGCCAGGAGCTCTCACCCCGCGAGGACGGCAGCCGCCGCTCCTTCGCCCGTGGCGGGTACGCGAGTCTCAAGGCCGCCCAGGCTGACCTCGACCACGTACGCGCCTTGCTCGGGCTCGCCGACTCGGACGACCCCGAGGGCACCGAACTCATCGCCGAGATGCTGGCCGAGGTCAGTCGCGAGCGGTCACCTCTGCCCGAGGTCGAGGAGACGCGGCGGCGCCTCAACTCCGGTCAGGACCTCATAGGCAGCCTGACCGTCGCCGAATGGCTCGACCGGTGGTTGGCCGGCAAGCGCATACGCAAGTCCGGTCTCAACCGCTACGAGACCGATATCCGCGTCCACCTGAAGCCGCGCATCGGCAGCCGGCGCCTGGACCGGCTGCGCGTCAGCCACCTCAGCGAAATGTTCACCGACATTCGCGAGGCGAACGCCCAGATCCTGGAGGACAACGCCCAGCGGCGAGCCGCTCTCGACGAGCTGGCGACGGTGCCGTGGAAGGGCGTCGGGAACCGGGCTCGTCGCAAGGCCATGAAGGCCGCGATCGACGAGATGCCGCCCTTTCGGCGCGTCACCGGCCCTGCCACACGGCTGCACCTCAAGGCCACCCTCCGGGCGGCCCTGAACGACGCGATCGGGCAGCAGATCATCACGTTCAACCCGGCTGCCCATGTCGAGATCGACCCCGTGCGCAAGCCGAAGGCGCTCGTGTGGACGGACGAGCGGGTCGCCAAGTGGGAGCAGACGGGCGAGAAGCCGTCGCCCGTGATGGTCTGGACGCCGGAACAGACCGGTGCCTTCCTCGACTTCGTCGCCGAGGACCGGCTGTACGCGATGTGGCACCTGATCGCGTTCCGCGGCCTGCGCCGAGGCGAGGCGTGCGGCCAGCCGTGGTCGGAGACGAACCTCGACACCCACTTCCTCACCGTCTCCTCTCAACTCGTCCAGGACGGCTGGGAGGTGGAAGCGTCCGACCCCAAGACCGACAGCGGCTCCCGCGTGGTCGCCCTCGACGACGACACCGTCGACGTCCTGAAGCACCACCGCAAACGGCAGGAAACGGCCCGCGAAGAATGGGGTACAGCCTGGGTCGAGACCGGCCACGTCTTCACCCAGGAAGACGGCTCCTGGCTCCACCCCGGCAAGGTGACCGACCTCTTCGAACGCCTCGTCGCCGCCTCCGGCCTCCCACCGATCCGCCTGCACGATCTGCGCCACGGCGCGGCCACCCTCATGCTCGCCGCCGGCATCGACATCAAGATCGTGTCGGACACCCTCGGGCACAGCGACACCCGCATCACGCGGGACATCTACCAGAGCGTCCTCCCCCACGTCGGCAAGAGCGCCGCCGAGGCCACCGCGAAGCTCGTCCCCCTCCAGCGAAAGGCCGAGGCCGAGAAGGCCGCGCGCAAGGCCGCGAAGAAGGAGAAGGCCAGGAAGGCTGCGGCCAAGGCGGCCGACGTCGGCAAGGGCAACAAGGGCGGCGGCAAGCCGAAGCGGGACAAGGCGAAAGCCCAGGCCAAGGCAGCCAAGAAGGCCACACGCCGCAAGCCCGCAAAGTAGGTCCCGAGCGGCTTCGCTCACGCACCGCTCACGCAGGCAACATCACAGCACCTCAGCCGTGTGACCCACCATGCCCGGAGCAACAGAAAACCCCAGGTCACGGGCTATGTGACCTGGGGTTCTTCTGAGCCGCCTTCGGGATTCGAACCCGAGACCTACGCATTACGAGTGCGTTGCTCTGGCCAACTGAGCTAAGGCGGCGCGCCCTGTCACACCATGGTGCGATCAGCGGCGGAGCCAAGTCTACACAGTTTCCGGGAGTGCTCCGCACCGGGCGTCCCTGGAGCCGTTTGGGCGGGTCAGGGCTGGTCAGTGGGTCAGGTGCACTCCTTGCCGTCGGTGGGCGGGGTGCCCTCCAGGAGGTACGTGTTGATCGCCGTGTCGATGCAGTCGCTGCCCCGGCCGTACGCCGTGTGGCCGTCGCCGTCGTAGGTGAGCAGGGTGCCGGAGGAGAGCTGCTCGGCGAGGGACCGGGACCACTTGTACGGGGTGGCCGGGTCGCGGGTGGTGCCGACCACGACGATGGGGTCGGCGCCCTTCGCCTCGGTGGGGTGCGGGGTGCCCGTGGCCTCGGTGGGCCAGTAGGCGCAGTTCAGGGAGGCCCAGGCGAAGCCGCGCCCGAAGACCGGGGACGCCTTTTCGAAGTCCGGGACCGCCTTCCGGACCGCGTCGGGACCGTCGAAGGCGGGCGGCAGGTCGAGGCAGTTCACGGCGGCGTTGGCGAACATCAGGTTCGCGTACTCCCCGTTCGGCTCGCGCTCGTAGTAGCTGTCGGCCAGGGACAGCAGCCCGGAGCCGTCGCTCCGCTGGGCGCCGGTCAGCGCCTCGCGGAGCTGCGGCCAGGCCGCCTCGTCGTACATGGCCGCGATCACCCCGGTGGTGGCCAGGGACTCGCCCAGCTCGCGGTCGTCGCCGGTCGGGATCGGCTTCGCGTCCAGGTCCTTGAGGAGCTGTTTCAGCGCGGTCGCCGCGTCGGCGGTGGACGTGGTGCCGAGCGGGCAGTCCGGCTGCTTGACGCAGTCGGCGGCGAAGGACTGGAAGGCCCCCTCGAAGCCCGCCGTCTGGTCGCGGTTCATGTCGATGGCCTTCAGGGAGGGATTCATCGCCCCGTCCAGGACGAGGCGGCCGGCTCGCTCCGGGAAGAGGTCCGCGTAGGTGGCGCCCAGGAAGGTCCCGTACGAAGCGCCGACGTACGTCAGCTTGTCGTCGCCGAGCAGGGCGCGCAGGACGTCCATGTCGCGGGCGGTGTCCACGGTGGAGACGTACGGGAGGATCTCACCGCTCCGTTTCTCGCAGCCCGCCGCGAACTTCTCGAAGGACGCGCTCAGCTTCCGGACCTCCGCCTCGTCGTCGGGCGTCTGGTCGACCTGGGTGTAGGCGTCCATCTCCTTGCCCGCGAGGCACTCGACGGGCTCGCTGCGGGCGACGCCGCGCGGGTCGATGGCCACCATGTCGTAGCGGGCCCTCACCGGGGCCGGATAGCCGAGCGCCGCGTACCCCTGGAGATAGCCGATCGCGGAGCCGCCGGGGCCGCCCGGATTGACCAGGAGGGAACCGATCCGCTTGCCCGGGCCGGTGGCCTTCTTGCGGGAGACCGCGAGGTCGATGTCCCCGTCATCCGGCCGGTCGTAGTCCTTCGGCGCCTTCATCGTCGTGCACTCGAACCCCTCCACCCCGCAGTCGCGCCAGCTCAGCTTCTGCGCGTAGTACGCCGACAGCCCCTCGGGAGCGGCGGTGCCGGTGGCCGAAGCGTTCGGCGACGAGCCGCTGCTGCTGCAGCCGGAGATGAGGAGGCCGGCAGTGCCGATCCCGAGGGCGAAGGTGCGGAGCAGGCGCCTGGTTTCCATTCAGGGAGCGTATCCGCCGGGTGACGAGTCGCCCGATTCCCTGCTCATTCGGGTGAACAGGGACTCGCCGAGGAGGCCCTCAGCCCGATCGCAGCGCCATCGTCATCGCCTCCACCGCGAGCAGCGGCGCCACATTGCGGTCCATCGCCTCCCGGCAGGCGATCACCGACTCGATCCTGCGCAGGGTCTGCGCGGGTGTGGAGGACTCCGCGATCCGGTCGAGGGAGTCCTGCACGTCGGCGTTGGCTATGGCGATACGGGAACCGAGCTGGAGCGCCAGCACATCGCGGTAGAACCCGGTGAGCTCGGTGAGCGCCAGATCGAGGCTGTCCCGCTGCGTACGCGTCTTGCGGCGCTTCTGCCGGTCCTCCAGCTCCTTCATCGCCCCCGCCGTACCGCGCGGCATCCGGCCTCCGGCCACTCCGCCGAGCGCCGCCTTGAGGTCCTCGGTCTCCTTGACGTCGACCTCCTCCGCCATCTGCTTGGCGTCGTCGGTGGCCGTGTCGATCAGCTCCTGGGCCGCCTTGAGGCAGCCGCCGACGTCGGCGATCCGCAGCGGAACCTTCAGCACCGCCGCCCGCCGCGCCCGCGCCCGCTCGTCCGTGGCGAGCCGGCGGGCCCGGCCGATGTGTCCCTGGGTGGCGCGCGCCGCGGAGTGCGCCCGCTCGGGGTCGACGCCGTCGCGGCGGATCAGGACGTCGGCCACGGCCTCCACCGGCGGGGTGCTCAGGGTCAGGTGCCGGCAGCGGGAACGGATCGTGGGCAGGACGTCTTCGAGCGAGGGGGCGCACAGCATCCAGACCGTACGCGGAGCGGGCTCCTCCACCGCCTTCAGCAGGACGTTGCCCGCGCCCTCGGTGAGGCGGTCGGCGTCCTCCATGACGATGACCTGCCACCGCCCGACGGCCGGGGACAGCTGGGCGCGCCGGACGAGGTCGCGGGTCTCCTTCACGCCGATGGAGAGCAGGTCCGTGCGGATGATCTGGACGTCGGCGTGCGTGCCGATCAGGCTGGTGTGGCAGCCGTCGCAGAATCCGCAGCCCGGTACGCCGCCCCCGCCCAGCGCCCGGTCCGGGCTCGTGCACTGGAGCGCGGCGGCGAAAGCCCGCGCCGCCGTGGACCGGCCCGAGCCGGGCGGCCCGGTGAACAGCCAGGCGTGCGTCATCTTCGAGCCCTGGTCCAGCGGCTCACCGTCGGACACGGCGGTGACCAGCGCATCGGCGTCCTTGGCGGCAGCGGCGAGCTGTTCCTGCACTCGGTCCTGGCCGACCAGGTCGTCCCATACGGTCATGGGTCACCGCCCTTCCGGTGGTGTCGTGCCCTGCTGCGGTGCGGCGGTGGCTTCGGCGTCATGGGGTCGCACGGCGCTGTCCGTCCCGTCGCTCTCCATTGTGGGGGACGCCACTGACAGTCCGGCCCGCCCGCCCCCGGAGGGACGGACGGGCCGGGAGTCCGCCGTCAGCGGTGGGGGCGGGGCGTCAGCCGCGCGGGCGGCGTCCCCGGCCCGCGGGGCCTTCGTCCTCCTGGCCCCCGAGCAGTTCGTCCGCCAGGGTAGGCAGATCGTCCAGCGGGGTCTCCTCCGCCCAGTCCGGGCGGGGGCGGTTGCGGCGGCCCTGCTGCTGCCGGCCGGCAGCCTCCCCGGCCTGCGGGTCCTCGACCTGGGGCAGCTCACGGGTGCGCTCGTTCTCGCTCTCCGCCGGAGCGACCGCGGGGCTCTCGTCCCGGAAGAAGCCCCGGGGGACCCGGTCGGAGGGCTGATCGGCGGGCACCGGCGGCAGCACGGCCGTCTCGTCCCCGTCCCGGATGTCCCTGGCGGGCCGCCGGTCCGCAGACTGCTGATCCGCAGGCCGCCGGTCCGCAGGCCGGTCCGAGAAGCGCGGCAGCATCGCCGTCTCGTCCTCCCCGGGCGCGGACCCCGAACGCGCACCCGTGCCCGTACCCGTACCGGATCCGGAAGGACGGTCGTCCTCCGGCCGGACGGCCGGGACCGGCTGCGTGATCTCGTTCGGGTTCACGATCGGCGTGGGCACCGTGAGCTCGTTCTCCGAAACGGACGGACCCTCCGACCACGAGGACGACGACGGCGCCTGCGAGGACGTCTCCGTACGAGGTGCACGGGACTCCCGTGCCGCCTCCGCCCGATCAGCCTCGGCCCGCGCCGCCTCCGTACGGGCGGCGGCCTCGGCCTCGGCCCGGCGGCGGGCCTCCTCGGCGCGCATCAGGGCCTCTTCGGCCTTGCGCTGCTTCTCCAGGCGCTGTGCCTCGGCCTCCTTGCGGAGCCGGGCCTCCTCCTCGGCCTGCTTGCGCAGCCGTTCCTGCTCGGCCTCGCGGACCCGCTCCTCGGCCTCCAGCCGGAGCCGGTCCTCCTCGGCGCGGCGGCGGGCCTCCTCGGCGCGCTGCCGGGCCTCCTCCGCCTGGCGTTCGGCCTCGCGGCGGCGGGCCTCTTCCAGCTCGCGCTGCTTGCGCTCCTCCTCCTCGGCGCGCAGCCGGGCGAGCTGCTCCTGGCGCTCCTTCTCCAGGCGCTCCTCCTCGGCCTTGCGGGCGGCCTCTTCCTCCGCCTTGCGCCGGGCCTCCTCCTCGGCCTTGCGCCGGGCCTCCTCGATGGCCGCGATCTCGGCCTCGGAGAGCGGAAGGAGCTGGTCGAGCCGGTGGCGTACGACGGCGGTGATCGACTCCGGCTCCTGGCCGGCGTCCACCACCAGATAACGCGTGGGGTCGGCGGCGGCCAGGGTCAGGAACCCGGACCGCACGCGCTCGTGGAACTCCGCCGGCTCCGACTCCAGCCGGTCCGGCGCCTCGGTGAACCTCTCGCGCGCGGTCGTCGGGTCCACGTCCAGCAGCACCGTCAGATGCGGTACGAGGCCGCTCGTCGCCCACCGCGAGATCCGGGCGATCTCGGTCGGGGCCAGGTCCCGGCCCGCGCCCTGGTAGGCCACGGACGAGTCGATGTAACGGTCGGAGATGACGATCGCGCCGCGCTCCAGCGCCGGGCGGACGACGGAGTCGACGTGTTCGGCGCGGTCGGCGGCGTACAGCAGGGCCTCGGCCCGGTTGGACAGGCCGGCGGAGGACACGTCGAGCAGGATCGACCGCAGCCGCTTGCCGACCGGGGTGGCCCCGGGCTCCCGGGTCACGACGACCTCGTGGCCCTTCGACCGGATCCATGCGGCGAGCGCCTCGACCTGGGTGGACTTGCCCGCTCCGTCGCCGCCCTCCAGGGCGAGGAAGAAGCCGGTGGCGGCGGGGGCGACGGCCGGGTCGCCGCCGCGCAGCGCCTCGCTCAGGTCCCGGCGCAGCGGCACGCCCGCCCGGTCGTCCGTCCGGGCGAGGACGAAGGCGGCGACGGGCAGCAGCAGCGCGCCGAGCAGCATCAGGGTGAAGGCCGCCCCGCCGCGCGCGAAGACGAAGTCCCCGGCGAACAGGCGGTGCCGGCCGATCGCGGCGGCCAGCAGGGGGCCCGCGACCGCGCCGAGCGCGCCGAGCACCCGGACGACGGCCTGGAGGTGCTCGGTGGTCCGGGCCTGCCGGAACGCCTCGGTCTCCTGGTCGATCAGGGCGTGGCCGGTGTTGGCGGCGACTCCGGCGGCGTAACCGGCGAGCAGGGCGATGGCGAGTCCGGTGGCCGTGTCCGGGACCAGGCCGAGCGCGAGGAGCGCGAGGCCGGTGACGGCGGTGGCCAGCGCCAGCAGGCGGCGGCGCGACAGGGTGGGCAGGACGTGGCGCGCGGTACGGATGCCCAGCGCGGTGCCGCCGGTCAGTCCTAGGATCAGCAGCGCGAACGTCGCGGGCCCGCCGCCCAGGTCGTAGGCGTGCAGCACGGAGACGGCCGCGGCCGCGCCGACGGCTCCCGCGACGGCCGCGCAGACGGCGACCAGCAGGGGAAGGACGCCGGTGCGCCCCTTGTCGGGGCCGCCGCCGGTCGCGGGGCGGCGCAGGCCCTCCAGCGGGGAACGCGGCCGGGGTGTGGGGGTGGCCGGGAACACCAGGAAGTACAGGATGGAGATGGAGGCGGAGAAGAGTCCGGCTGCGACGTAGGACCCCAGGGCCGCCTGGTGGAAGGAGAACCACTCCAGGCCCGAGCCGAGGAGGTTGCCGACCAGCGTGGCGACCAGCAGGACCACCGCGGCGGCGGGCACGGCGAGGAAGTCGGTACGGAGCGAAAGACGGCGCAGGGCGTCGTGGTGGTCGGGCAGCGGGCGTACGGCCGCGCCTTCGAGGGGCGGGGCGGGCAGTAGCGCCGGGGCGGCACTGTCCTTGGCCACGGCCCACAGGCGCTCGCCGGCGCCGGCGACGAAGACGGTGATGAGGATCATCATGAGCGCCTTGTCGGGCGTCCAGTCGATCCACAGCGGGGCGACGACCAGCAGCGCCAGGCGCAGCCCATCCACCCCGATCATCAGCCATCGCCGTTCCAGCTTCCCGCCGGGCCCCGTGAGGGACGTCAGGGGTCCCAGGAGTACGGCTCCGAAGAGCAGGGTGGAAAGGAT
This sequence comes from Streptomyces sp. NPDC091649, assembly GCF_044756785.1. Classification (NCBI taxonomy): domain Bacteria; kingdom Bacillati; phylum Actinomycetota; class Actinomycetes; order Kitasatosporales; family Streptomycetaceae; genus Streptomyces; species Streptomyces sp. NPDC091649. The sequence goes on from NZ_JBIVTR010000004.1 coordinate 392,165, forward strand.
TCGGGCACCGAAGACGGCGGCGACGGCGAAGGCCGCCCCGCGGTATCCGGTGCCGAATGAGCCCTCGAGGACCGCCGCTTGCAGCGACAGCAGCACCAGCACGAGAAGGGCGAGTGCATCGCCGATACCACCGACGAGCTGGGCACTCCACAACCGCTTCAGCGGGGGAATGCGCAACAGGGCCCGTACGGCGCGCTCGCGTGAGTCTGCGGCAAGTGTGTCGGAGGTGGGGCTCACGACCGTTGGCTGCTCGGCTCGCGTCATCCGCCCAGCCTATCGGCAGCGGTGCGGTGACTGTCGGCCCGTCCGAACATATGGGCGCAGACGCCTTCCGGCCACGGCTCCCATCCACCCCTGACCGAGCCCGGCCACAGCTCCCGTCCCCCCTGACCGCATCCGGCCACGGCTCCCGTCCCACCCCTGACCGTCCGGCCACGGCTCCCGTGCGGGCCCGCCACATGCCGCCGCCCGGCACCTGAGTGAGGTGCCGGGCGGTGGGTGCGGTCCGCGGTGCGGCGGTCAGTCGTCCGACGCGGCGTTGGAGGCGGCCGAAGCCGTCTTTTTCGCCGTCGTCTTCTTGGCGGCCGTTTTGGCGGTCGTCGCCTTCTTGGCGGTCGTCGTCTTCTTCGCCGCGGTCTTCTTGGCGGCCGTGGTCTTGGTGGCCGTCGTCTTCTTCGCGGCCGTCTTCTTGGCCGTCGCCTTCTTCGCCGGGGCCTTCTTGGCCGTCTTCTTCTTGGCGGGCCCCTTGGCGCGCTTCTCGGCGAGCAGCTCGTAGCCGCGCTCCGGCGTGATGTCCTCGACGCTGTCGTCGGTCCGCAGCGTCGCGTTGGTCTCGCCGTCGGTGACGTAGGCGCCGAAGCGACCGTCCTTCACCACGACCGGCGCACCGCTGACCGGGTCGGTGCCCAGCTCCTTCAGCGGCGGCTTGGCCGCGGCCCGGCCGCGCTGCTTGGGCTGCGCGTAGATCGCGAGGGCCTCTTCGAGGGTGATGTCGAAGAGCTGCTCCTCGGAGGTCAGCGACCGGGAGTCGGTGCCCTTCTTCAGGTACGGGCCGTAGCGGCCGTTCTGCGCGGTGATCTCGACGCCTTCGGCGTCCTCGCCTACGACGCGCGGCAGCGACATCAGCTTGAGGGCGTCGGCGAGGGTGACCGTGTCCAGGGACATGGACTTGAAGAGGGAGGCGGTCCGCGGCTTCACCGCGTTCTTGCCGGTCTTCGGGGTCCCCTCGGGCAGCACCTCGGTGACGTACGGGCCGTAGCGGCCGTCCTTGGCGATGATCTGGTTGCCGCTGACCGGGTCGGCGCCCAGCTCGAAGTCGCCGCTGGGCTTCGCCAGCAGCTCCTCGGCGAGCTCCACGGTCAGCTCGTCGGGGGCCAGGTCCTCGGGGACGTCGGCGCGCTGGTGGCCCTCGGCGTCCTTCTCGCCCCGCTCGATGTAGGGGCCGTAGCGCCCGACGCGGAGCTTGATGTCATTGCCGACGGGGAAGGAGGAGATCTCCCGGGCGTCGATGGCGCCGAGGTCGGTGACCAGTTCCTTCAGGCCGCCGAGGTGGTCGCCGTCGCCGTTGCCCGCGTCGGAGGCCGCTCCGGCTCCGGCGGTGTCGTCACCGGACTGGGCGCCGAAGTAGAAGCGCTTGAGCCACGGCACGGACTTGGCCTCGCCCCGCGCGATGCGGTCGAGGTCGTCCTCCATACGAGCGGTGAAGTCGTAGTCGACGAGCCGGCCGAAGTGCTTCTCCAGCAGGTTGACCACGGCGAAGGACAGGAAGGACGGGACGAGTGCCGTGCCCTTCTTGAAGACGTAGCCGCGGTCCAGGATGGTGCCGATGATCGAGGCGTACGTGGAGGGGCGGCCGATCTCGCGCTCTTCGAGCTCCTTGACCAGCGAGGCTTCGGTGTAGCGGGCCGGGGGCTTGGTGGCGTGCCCGTCGACCGTGACCTCGTCGGCGGACAGCGCGTCGCCCTCGGCCACCTGCGGCAGCCGTCGCTCGCGGTCGTCCAGCTCGGCGTTCGGGTCGTCGGCGCCCTCGACGTACGCCTTCATGAAGCCGTGGAAGGTGATCGTCTTGCCGGAGGCGGAGAACTCGGCGTCGCGGCCGTCGTTCGCCCGGCCGCCGATCTTGACGGTGACGGAGTTGCCGGTCGCGTCCTTCATCTGGGAGGCGACGGTCCGCTTCCAGATCAGCTCGTAGAGCCGGAACTGGTCGCCGGTGAGCCCGGTCTCGGCAGGGGTGCGGAAGCGGTCGCCGGAGGGGCGGATCGCCTCGTGCGCCTCCTGCGCGTTCTTGACCTTCCCGGCGTACGTACGCGGCTTGTCGGGGAGGTAGCTCGCCCCGTACAGCTGCGTGACCTGCGCCCGCGCCGCGGAGACCGCGGTGTCGGACAGGGTCGTGGAGTCCGTACGCATATAGGTGATGAAGCCGTTCTCGTACAGCTTCTGCGCCACCTGCATGGTCGACTTGGCCCCGAAGCCCAGCTTGCGGCTCGCCTCCTGCTGGAGGGTCGTCGTCCGGAAGGGTGCGTACGGGGAGCGGCGGTACGGCTTCGACTCGACGGACCGCACCGCGAAGGAGGAATCGGCGAGTGCGGCGGCCAGCGCGCGGGCGTTCGTCTCGTCCAGGTGCAGGGTCTGGGCGGAGCCGGCCTTCAGCTGCCCGTCGGGGCCGAAGTCGCGGCCCTGGGCGATCCGGCGGCCGTCGACCGCGCTGAGGCGGGCGGTGAGGGTCGAGGGGTCGGAGGCGTCACCGGTGCGGCCGGTGGCGAACTTCCCCGTCAGGTCCCAGTACTCGGCGGAGCGGAAGGCGATGCGCTCGCGCTCCCGCTCGACGACGAGCCGGGTGGCGACGGACTGGACGCGGCCCGCCGAGAGCTTCGGCATGACCTTCTTCCACAGGACCGGCGAGACCTCGTAGCCGTAGAGGCGGTCGAGGATACGGCGGGTCTCCTGGGCGTCGACCATGCGCTGGTTGAGCTCGCGCGGGTTGGCGACGGCGGCCCGGATCGCGTCCTTGGTGATCTCGTGGAAGACCATCCGGTGGACCGGGACCTTGGGCTTGAGGACTTCCTGCAGGTGCCACGCGATGGCTTCGCCTTCGCGGTCCTCATCGGTGGCGAGGAAGAGTTCGTCGGACTCGGCCAGCAGCTGCTTGAGCTTTCTGACCTGGGCCTTCTTGTCGGCGTTGACGACATAGATCGGCTGGAAGTCGTGTTCGACATCCACGCCGAGGCGGCGGACCTCGCCGGTGTACTCGTCCGGGACCTCGGCCGCGCCGTTCGGGAGGTCGCGGATGTGCCCGACGCTCGCCTCGACGACGTATCCGGGGCCGAGATAGCCCTTGATCGTCTTCGCCTTGGCAGGCGACTCGACGATGACGAGTCGGCGGCCGCCCTGTGCGGTCTCGCTGGTCGGGGACAACTTCGCTCTTCTCTCCGGTCGACACTCGATGGGCATCCGGGCAGCGTCGTGACGCTGCCCGCGGTGCTGTCGCTGCGGAGTGTGACGGTACAACCCGCCCCCGTGTCAAACGGCAAAAGCCCGCAACGGCCACTCGAACGGTAACCCGACTTCCGCCATTCCTGCCGCCCGGACTGCCGGGTCCGCGCCGCGCGGAGACTCGCGCCGGGTCTTTTCGGAGGTGGTCACGGTGTCCGCCGGGCGGGCTGTCGGCCCGGGCGCCGCCCCGCCGGAGCGGGGATCAGACGAGCGAGAAGCACCACACGCCGAGGCCGAGGAATACCACGCCGAAGAGCGTCGTGAGCGTGGTGGAGGCGACGGGGCTCACACCGTGAGCCACCGGCGCGCGGTGCAGTGCACGCGCCCCCGTCCAGATCAGGAGGGCGGCGCCGAACAGAGTCAGGGCCGTACCGGCGAAGACTGCTGAGACGCTCTCCATGTCGTACCCCTAGACCGTCGTGGCGAACCGCCCGGGACGGTCTAGCCGGCCCCGGGGCCCGACCTCGACGGTCCGGCACGGGGAGGTTGTCACCCCGGGGCATCAGCCACACGAACCCGGGGTGAACAGCACTCCCCCGCCGACCAGCGGAACACCATCGGCCGCAGCCGAACCGCAGCCCGAGCGCAGCTGGGCCGCGGCCGGGCCGTGTCCGGACCGCCCTCCGGCCCGATTCTCAAGCCGCACGAACGACACCCGGAGTCCGCACGGGAGCCGCGTCCGGGACGCACGGGAGCCGCGTCCGGGACGCACGAAAGCCGCGTCCGGGACGCACGAAAGCCGCATGAAAGCCGCGTCCGAGCCGCATCCGAGCCTCGCGAAAGCCGCATGAGGGCCGCCTCCGGGCCGCTGCTGGCCTCTGCTGGCCGCTTCTGGCTCCGCGACAGCCGCATGAGGGCGGCATCGGGGCCGCATGACGACGGGCATAAGGGCCGCATGGGGGGCCCCGCACGCAGTGGGTTCTGGATGCCTTACGGACGCCGCCCACGTCCTCGGCACACCCGCGGTGCGACGAGCAGAACCGGCTGGACCACCGGTCCGAATGGCCGGGGCGATGGCCGGACGGATGACCGCACCGGTGGTCGGACGGATAGCCGGACGGGTGGTCGGACCGGTGGTCGGACGGATGGCCGGACCGGTCGGCTCAGCCGCCCTCCGGAGGCCCTCCCTACCGATCGCGACCGGAATACGCGGCCCGGGCGCGTCGGACGGGGACACCAAGCGGGAACGCGCTGGTGGCCGGGACGACGACGCCTCACCCGGGGGGCGGACCCGGTCCAAGCGGAAGGCAGCCGCACGCCGCACAGGCAGGCCCTGCCGGCCGCCCGCCGCCGCGCCGCTCAGCCCCGCTCCCCCTACGCGCCCCCGTGTCCCACGCCGGACACCGGCTCCAGGAAGCCCTCCTCGACGAGCAGCCGGATCGCCTGTGGGGTGCGGTCGCGCAGGAGCACCGGGTCCTCCGCCATCAACTGCGCGATGGCGTCCAGGATCCGCCCGGCGGGCAGCGAGCCGTCGCACACGCCCGCGAACCCGGCGGCCACGGCGTCGACCTTGGTCGCCCGCATCATGCCGCGGTGCTGACGCAGCACCACGTGCTCGGGGTCCTCCGCGCCCGGCAGGCCGACCTGCTCCTGCACGACTTCCGCGGCGAGGACGAAGTGCCCGGCGAGCAACGCCGCGTCGTCCTGATCGCGGAGGAAGTCCTGGCGGGCGAAGTGCTCCTGGACGGCCTGGCCGAGTGGCTGCCGCACCGCGTGCGGCCACTCCTCGACGACGATCGAGGGGTTCCCGGCAGCCGCCGCCGCGGATTTGCGCAGGGTGATCCAGCCGAACCCGACGGACGTGGTCCCCCGCGCCTCGAACTCGTCGAGCCACGCCGCGTACCGCTCGTCGTACGCGTCGGGGTCGCTGCGGTGGTCGCCGCTGTCCCGCAGCCACAGCTCGGCGTACTGCGTGACGTCCTGGACCTCGCGCTGGACGATCCAGGCGTCGCAGCCGTACGGCACCCAGGAGCGCAGCCGGTCCTGCCACTCCTCGCCCTCCACGTGCTGCCAGTTGGCGAGGAACTGGGCGTACCCCCCCTCGTTCAGATGGTCGCCGGACTGCTGCACCAACGTGCGGCACAGGTCGTCGCCGCCCATGCCGCCGTCGCGATAGGTGAGGCGGGCGCCGGGCGAGATGACGAAGGGGGGATTGGAGACGATCAGATCGAACGTGTCGGAGCCCACCGGCTCGAAGAGCGAGCCCTCACGCAGGTCGGCGGGGGCGGCGCCGGACAGGGCGAGGGTGAGCCGGGTGAACTCCAGGGCACGGGGGTTGAGGTCGGTGGCGGTGACCCGGGTCGCGTGCTGGGCGGCGTGCAGCGCCTGGATGCCGGACCCCGTACCGAGGTCGAGCGCCGAGGCGACCGGCGTACGGACAGTAATCCCGGCGAGGGTGGTGGAGGCCCCGCCGACGCCGAGGACGACGCCCTCCTCGCGCGAGCCGATCCCGCCAGCACCGCCGACCGCGCACCCGAGGTCGGACACGATGAACCAGTCCTCGCCGTCCGGCCCCCCGTACGGCCGTACGTCGACGCTCGCGCGGACCGTGCCGTCGTCCGCCGCCCGGGTCACCCAGCCGTCCGCCACGCACTCGGCCAGCGGCAGGGCGGCACGGGCCCGCTCCTCGGAGACGGGGCGCTGCAGAAGGAACAGCCGCACCAGCGTGTCGAGCGGGGCCTCGCCCCGGGTGGCCCGCAGGGCGGGGACCGTCTCGCTGCGGGCGAGGGCGGCATAGGCGGGCGCGCCGAGGCGGTCCAGGAGCCCGTCCGCGGTGAAGTCCGCGGCGAGCAGGGCCTCACGGAGGACGGCGGCGTGGTCGGGTGCGGGAAGGCTGCTCTTACTCACCCACCCATTGTGTCCGCTCCCACCGACAACGGCAGCGGCCCGGGCACCCACCGGGTGTCCGGGCCGGGAGAGCGCCGTTCCCGTTCAGTCCTTCTTCTCCGCGGACTCCTTCTCCGCGGACTCCTTCTCCGAGGGCTCCTTCTCGGCGGAGTCCTTCTCGGCGGATTCCGCGTCCTTCTCCGCCGAATCCTTCTTCTCGGAGGCCGGGCCCTCCGACGCGTCGGCGCCGGCCGCACCGGAACCGGAGGGGCCGGTCGAGGCAGTCGGCTTCTGGCAGCCCTTCTGCTTCGCCATCGCGGCGCCCACCTCGCCGGACTGGAGCTTCTTCAGAGCCTGGTCACCGCTGGTGCTGATCTTGTTCAGCTCGTCGGCGATGCCCTTCAGCCCGTCGGCGAACTTCGCCTGGTCCTTGGTGTCGAGCGCGTCGACCTCGGTCTTGAGGTCGGCATACGCCTTCGAGGAGGCGTTGAGCTCCTTCACCGCGTTCTTCTGGGTGGTCTCGCCGTCCTCGACCGGCGGCGGGCCCGCCGAGTCCACGGCGCTGCCCAGCGCCTTGTACGCCTGGGAGATCTGCTGGAAGGCGGCCGAGTCGGTCTTCTGGACGTCGGCGGGCTTGCTGTTGTCCGCGGTCTGCTGCTGGATGGAGGCGTTGGCGTTGGCGATCTTCTGCAGTTGCGGCTGAACCTGGTCGCAGACCTTCTTGGCCCAGTCGTTGACCTTGTTGTCGCTGTCGTCACTGCAGCCCGACAGCGTCAGTACGAGTACCGCACCGCCGGACAGTGCGGCTGCAAGCTTCTTGTTCACCGGATGGGTCCCTTCCAAGGCTCTCGGCCCCGGAACTTACACGCCGAGGGGACGCCAGCCGGGTGCCGGTCATCCGGTGTGCATGCTTTTGAAGCCATTTGCACCAAGGGAAATGAGGGAGATGCCACTCGCTCAAAGAAGCGGACGCCCGAGCGGTCACTCATCCGAATGATTTCTCCCGATCGTCGGCCCACGCGGGCGCGGGCGACACCGGACGAGGGCCGACGAGAGCGGATCGCGACGACGCGAGCGGTGGCCGGGCGGACGAGGGCGACCAGAGGAGCGTCGGACGGACAGGCCGTCAGCCCTGCCCGTGCGAGCGGCCCCTGACGCGCAACCACGTCCCGGGGCCGCCGGCGATCTCACGCGTACGGGTCCAGAGGCCGCCGCTCCCACGCGTACGGGTCCAGAGGCCGCCGCTCCCACGCGTACGGGCCACGGGGCCGCCGCGTCTCCCGTACGTACTCCCGGTCACGGAGACAGGGCCACGGGTACTCCCGTACGCGCTACCGGTCACGGGGCCACCAGTACCCCCTACGCACTACCGGTCACGGGGCCACCGCGGGATCGGGCGCGGCGGCCGGAGGGCCGCCGTCCCCCGAGGCGTCGTCGTCGCCCGCGGAGATGCCCCGTCGCTTGGAGACGTAGACCGCGACGACGATGATCCCGATGGCGATGGCGGCCACCAGCGCCCGTACCCAGGGGTTCGTGTCCGCCCCGTAACTGAACTGCACGATCGCCGGGGCGATGAGCAGGGCGACCAGGTTCATCACTTTGAGGAGCGGGTTGATCGCCGGGCCGGCCGTGTCCTTGAACGGGTCGCCGACCGTGTCGCCGATGACGGTCGCGGCATGGGCCTCACTGCCCTTGCCGCCGTAGTGGCCGTCCTCGACGAGTTTCTTGGCGTTGTCCCAGGCGCCGCCGGAGTTGGCGAGGAACACCGCCATCAGCGTTCCGGTGCCGATCGCGCCGGCGAGGTAGGAGCCGAGCGCGCCGACGCCGAGGCTGAAGCCGACCGCGATCGGCGCCAGCACCGCGAGCAGCCCCGGCGTGGCCAGCTCGCGCAGGGCGTCGCGGGTGCAGATGTCCACGACGCGCCCGTACTCCGGCTTCTCCGAGTAGTCCATGATCCCGGGGCGCTCCCGGAACTGCCGCCTGACCTCGTGGACCACGGCTCCGGCGGACCGGGACACGGCGTTGATGGCGAGCCCGGAGAACAGGAAGACGACCGCGGCGCCCAGGATCAGGCCGACGAGGTTGTTGGGCTGTGAGATGTCCAGGCTCAGTCCCAGGTCGCCCGCCCCGGCCCCGACCTCGTCGACCGCCGTGGCGATGGCGTCGCGGTAGGACCCGAAGAGCGCTGCGGCCGCCAGGACGGCGGTGGCGATGGCGATGCCCTTGGTGATGGCCTTGGTCGTGTTGCCGACCGCGTCGAGGTCGGTGAGCACCTGGGCGCCTGCCCCCGTGACGTCCCCGGACATCTCGGCGATGCCCTGGGCGTTGTCCGAGACCGGCCCGAAGGTGTCCATGGCCACGATGACGCCCACCGTGGTCAGGAGGCCCGTACCGGCGAGCGCGACCGCGAAGAGCGCCAGCATGATCGACGTACCGCCCAGCAGGAACGCCCCGTAGACGCCGAGGCTGATCAGCAGTGCGGTGTAGACCGCCGATTCCAGGCCGATGGAGATGCCCGCGAGGACCACGGTGGCCGGGCCGGTGAGTGAGGACTTCCCGATGTCCTGGACGGGGCGGCGGTTGGTTTCGGTGAAGTAGCCGGTGAGCTGCTGGATGAGCGCGGCCAGGACGATGCCGATGGCCACCGCCACCAGCGCGAAGATCCGCGGGTCGCCGCCGTGCGCGGCGATCGCCCCGTCGGTGACCCCGTCCAGCTCGGCGTACGAGGACGGCAGATAGGCGAAGGCGGCCACGGCCACCAGGGCGAGCGAGATGACCGCGGAGATGAAGAAGCCGCGGTTGATCGCCGTCATGCCGCTGCGGTCCGCTCGGCGCGGGGCGACCGCGAAGATGCCGATCATGGCGGTGACGACGCCGATCGCCGGGACCATCAGGGGGAAGGCGAGACCGGAGTCGCCGAACGCGGCGGTGCCGAGGATGAGCGCGGCGACGAGCGTCACGGCGTACGACTCGAAGAGGTCGGCGGCCATGCCCGCGCAGTCACCGACGTTGTCACCCACGTTGTCGGCGATGGTGGCGGCGTTACGCGGGTCGTCCTCCGGGATGCCCTGCTCGACCTTGCCCACCAGGTCGGCGCCCACGTCCGCGGCCTTCGTGAAGATTCCGCCACCGACCCTCATGAACATGGCGATCAGTGCCGCGCCGAGACCGAACCCCTCCAGCACCTTGGGCGCGTCGGCGGCGTAGACGAGTACGACGCAGGAGGCCCCGAGCAGACCGAGCCCCACCGTGATCATTCCGACGACGCCACCGGTACGGAAAGCGATCTTCATCGCTTTGTGCGAGACAGCAGTGAGATCCTTTTCCGGTTCCCCTTCCGCCGGAGTCGCCTCACGCGCCGCCGCGGCCACCCGCACATTGCTGCGTACGGCGAGCCGCATGCCGATGTATCCGGTCGCCGCCGAGAAAAGCGCACCGACCAGGAAGAAGAGGGAACGCCCGGCGCGCTGCGACCAGTTGTCGGCCGGCAACAGGAACAACAGGAAGAACACGATGACGGAGAAAGCACCGACCGTGCGCAGCTGGCGGGCCAGATAGGCGTTGGCGCCCTCCTGGACCGCCGCGGCGATCTCCTTCATGCGTTCGGTGCCCTCACCGGCCGCCAGGACCTGGCGGACGAGCAACTGGGCGACGATCAGCGCGGCGACGGCGACGACCGCCACCAGGATGACGATCAGCCGGTTGCCGTCGGTGAGTACCGCCGCCGCGAGGGAGGCGGGCCGGTCGGAAAGTGCGGATTCTTGCGTCAGTGCTGCCATTGGGGTGGTGAAGAACTCCGCCATACGTCCTCCTTGACGCTCAGCGCTCAAGTCGTGGACGGATTGTAGGGAGCGGAACCTGATCAAAACAGTGGGCGGGAAGAGAATTGATCGCTCTCCCTCCAACGCCGAAAGATCAACGGAGAGACCCTGTTCGAATGCAGTAACGGGGCAGGCACATTAGTCGGAGAGCCTCAAGAAAAAATGCCCTGCTCAACTGTCTCAGGAAAACGAAACATCACCCGCGCGCCGCGCCTCGGTGCGGCTCGAATGCCATCGCCTCGGTTCCACGAGATCGCGCCGCACGGGCCGCGCGTCGCGGGCACGGGCCGCGTCGCAGGCAGAGGCCGCCCGTCGCAGGCACAGGGCCATCCGGCCACGGGTCGGGGTCGGGGTCGAGGTCGGGGCCACGGGATCACGAGCACGGGATCGCGAGCACGGGGGGCCCAGGGCCAGCCGGGCCGCAAGACCAAGGCTCCGGGCCGCGGAATCCCGAGCATGGGGCTCTGGGCCTCCGGGACCCCGAGGCTTCGGGGCTCTGGGTCTCCGGGGCGCAGAATCGCGAACCCGGCCCAGGGCGGCCGGGCACGGTCACACGAAACGGGTACGTGGCACGGGGCCGGGCGCAGCCACGGGCCTCCCTGGCTCCGGCGACGCGGCCCGGCACGCGCAAAGCCCACGCGCTTCGGGTTTTCGGGGGTTCGAAGCCTCGGGGCTTCGGGGATTCAGGGGACCGAGGCTCCGGGAGTTCAGAGCTTGGAGCTCGTGGGCCAGGCTTCACGCCACCTCGTGAGCACGAGGCTCACACCTTCGGGACCATGAGCACGAAGCAGGCGGCACGAAGCAGGGGCCCGAAGCAGGGGCCCGAAGCAGGGGGCACGACGCAGGGGCACGAACCTCAGTGCCGCACTGCGGCGTCGGCCGTCGGCCAGCTCATGCGGATCACTCCGCCGCCCGCACCTGAACGGACCTCCACGTCGTCGACGAGGCCGCTGATGACCGCGAGGCCCATCTCGTCCTCGCCCTCGCCGTCCATTTCAGGCCCGGGCCGGTCCAGCCCCGCTCCGGAGGCACCGACGCTGCCGTACGCGCCGGACGCGGCCGGATCCCCGCCTGGTCCGGGAACACTGTCCCCGACCTCGATGGAGAACGTCTTCTCCTCCTCGGTCAACGCCACGCTGACCGGCGCGCTGATGCCGTGACTGCGGTGCAGCCCGACCGCGCGACTGCACGCCTCACCGACGGCGAGTCTGACCTCGTCGAGCAACGCCTCGTCGACGCCGGCCCGGCGCGCCACGGCGGCCGCCACCAGGCGGGCCGTCCTGACATGCTCAGGTTGGGCGCTGAAGCGGAGTTCAACGGTGGCCATGCCATCCCCCTCGAACGTTCGGGCGTACGCCTCAGGGGCCCCGGGCGTGTCGCCCGGCACCCCTGCTCTCCTCCTCCGGGAGCCGACAAAGCCGACAGCCGACCCGAGAGTCGACCGCCCGCCCGTCGCGGCCCATGCGCTGCCGCTGCCGGCCTGTTCACCGCCTGCCGACCGGCCCTGGGGCCGGTCCGCTCCGACCTCAGTCGGTGGCGGCGACAGCCTCGTCGACCGTGGTGTGAATCGGGAACACCTTGGTCAGACCTGTGATCCGGAAGATCTTGAGAATGCGCTCCTGGTTGCAGACCAGGCGCAACGAGCCCTCATGGGCCCGGACACGCTTCAAGCCGCCCACGAGCACGCCGAGGCCGGTGGAGTCGAGGAAATCGACGCCTTCCATGTCGACAACCAAGTGGTAGCTGCCGTCATTCACCAACTCGACCAACTGCTCGCGCAGCTTGGGCGCGGTATACACATCAATCTCGCCACCGACCTCGACGACCGTACGGTCGCCACCAGGGCCGGACACATTGCGAGTCGACAGGGACAGGTCCACGGATCCTCCAGCACCTTGCTATCGAGCGGTCGCCCCTCGCTCTCCCCGACGGAGGCCAGGGGACGGATCGCCAGCCGCGATGGCATTCAATCACTTACCAGCAGCCATGCACGACGCCTTGGGACCATTGTCCGTCACGCCAGTGACACACTCGGTGCCGATGGCCAAGAATCACCGTCCCGGACGACCACCCGAGAGTGGGGGCTCGCACCCCTCTCCCGCCATGATCCTCGACCGGCTCGCCGCAGGGGCGGGCCGGGCCGCGCGCATCACTCATACGGAGCACCTGCCCCCGCGATCGGGAACCCATGCCATCTGGCCGGATCGCATCCGGCCAGAAGTGATCTCAGCGATCCAGAACGCCGGAATCGGCCATCCGTGGGCGCACCAGGCGGCCGCGGCCGAGCACGCGCTGGACGGCGAGTCGGTCGTGATCGCCACCGGCACGGCCTCCGGGAAGTCCCTCGCCTACCTCGCGCCGGTCCTCAGCGCCCTCCTGGACGGCTCCGAGGCCCCGAACGGCCGCGGGGCCACCGCCCTGTACCTCGCGCCCACCAAGGCCCTGGCAGCCGACCAGCGGCGCTCGGTGAAGGCGCTCGCGACTCCCCTCGGCAAAGCCGTCAGGCCCGCCGTCTACGACGGCGACACCCCGGTCGAGGAACGCGAATGGGTGCGGCAGTACGCGAACTACGTCCTGACCAACCCCGACATGCTGCACCGCGGGATCCTGCCCTCCCACCCCCGCTGGGCGTCCTTCCTCCGCGCCCTGCGCTTCGTCGTGATCGACGAGTGCCACACCTACCGCGGCGTCTTCGGCTCCCACGTCGCCCAGGTTCTACGCCGTCTGCGCCGCCTGTGCGCCCGGTACGGGGCCGATCCGGTCTTCCTGCTGGCCTCGGCCACAGCGGCGGACCCCGCGGTCGCAGCCGGGCGTCTGACGGGCCTGCCCGTCCAGGAGGTGTCCGACGACGCCTCCCCGCGCGGTGAGCTGGTCTTCGCCCTGTGGGAGCCCCCGCTGACCGATCTGCACGGCGAGAAGGGCGCACCCGTCCGCCGTACCGCGACGGCCGAGACCGCCGACCTGCTCACCGACCTGACCCTCCAGGGCGTCCGCTCGGTCGCCTTCGTACGCTCCCGGCGCGGCGCGGAACTGATCTCGGTGATCGCCAAAGAACGCCTGGCGGAGGTCGACCGCTCGCTGCCGCAGCGGGTCGCCGCCTATCGCGGGGGTTACCTCCCGGAAGAGCGCCGGGCCCTGGAACGGGCGCTGCACTCCGGCGAGCTGCTCGGTCTGGCGGCCACCACCGCCCTGGAACTGGGCATCGACGTTTCCGGCCTCGGCGCGGTCGTCATCTCCGGCTACCCGGGCACGCGGGCGTCCCTCTGGCAACAGGCGGGCCGCGCCGGCCGCTCGGGGCAGGGCGCGCTGGCCGTTCTCGTGGCCCGGGACGACCCGCTGGACACCTACCTGGTGCACCATCCGGAGGCGCTGTTCCAGCAGCCCGTCGAGTCGACGGTGCTGGACCCGGACAACCCCTACGTCCTGGCCCCCCACCTCTGCGCCGCGGCCGCCGAGCTCCCCCTCACCGAGCCGGACATCGCGCTCTTCGGCCCCGCAGTGGCCGACCTGCTGCCCCAACTGGAGGCGGCGAAACTGCTGCGTAAACGCTCGTCCGGCTGGCACTGGACCCGTCGCGAACGGGCCGCCGACCTCGCCGACATCCGAGGCGGGGGCGGCCGTCCCGTCCAGATCGTTGAGGAGGGCACCGGCCGCCTGCTGGGCACCGTCGACACGGCCGCCGCCCACACCGCCGTCCACGAGGGAGCCGTCCATCTCCACCAGGGCCGCACCCACCTGGTCCGGAAACTGGACCTGGAGGACTCCGTGGCCCTGGTCGAACAGGCCGAGCCGCCGTACTCGACGGTCGCCCGCGACACGACGGCCATCACCATCCTGGAGACCGACACCGAGATTCCCTGGGGTCAGGGGCGGCTCTGCTACGGCTCCGTCGAGGTCACCAACCAGGTCGTCTCCTTCCTCCGCCGAAAACTGATCACCGGGGAAGTCCTGGGCGAGACGAAGCTCGACCTGCCGCCCCGCACCCTGCGTACCCGCGCCGTCTGGTGGACGGTCACCGAGGACCAACTCGACGCGGCCCGGATCAACCCGGAAATCCTCGGCGGCGCCCTCCACGCAGCCGAGCACGCGTCGATCGGCCTGCTGCCGCTCTTCGCCACCTGCGACCGCTGGGACATCGGCGGCGTCTCCGTCCCCCTGCACCCGGACACGCTGCTGCCGACGGTCTTCGTGTACGACGGCCACCCAGGTGGAGCCGGATTCGCCGAGCGGGCCTTCCACACCGCCCGTACGTGGCTGACGGCGACCCGGGAGGCCATCGCGTCCTGCGAGTGCGAGGCGGGCTGCCCCTCCTGCGTCCAGTCCCCCAAGTGCGGCAACGGCAACGAGCCCCTGCACAAACGCGGAGCCATACGCCTGCTCACCGAACTTCTCAAGGCCGCACCCCCGGACCCGGACGAAGCGACCACGACGCCGACGGACTGAGCCACCGGAGCCTGAATCGCCTGGCAACCAGCCGCCGACGAGCCGTCGACGATTGCCTCCCGGAAAACCCTGCCGGGAGCTCTGGCGAGAGGGCTGATCGGGGCAGCGTCAGAAGCTTTGGTGGCAGGCGCTGTCAGCACCAAGGCGCTACCAGCAGCAGGACGCGCTGTCGCTGTCAGGACGGCAACATCGGCGACACCAAGCGTTTCAGTTCCGCCTCGCCGATCGCTCCGGTCCGCGCCGCGGCGATCCGTCCCTCCGGGTCGACGATGACCGTGAACGGATATCCGGCAGTGTTCACCACGCCTTTCGGGAGCCGAAGAAGCTGTCGGCCCTGCGGGTCGTGCAGGCTCGGATACACGAGTTCCGCGTCCTTCTCGAAGGCCCGTGCGTCACCGACCGACACATCCGCGTTGACTCCCACCACTCGCAGGCCCTTGCCGTACAGGTCCGCGTGCACTCGGGAGAGTCCCGGGGCCTCGGCCCGACACGGACCGCACCAAGAAGCCCACGCGTTGACCACAACGACCTTGCCGCGCAGTTCGTGCAGGCTGACCCGGCCGTCCCCGTCGACGCGTTCCCCCACCATCTCCGGCATCGCCACCCGGTCCGCGCGGGCGTACGACTTCAGC
Source organism: Streptomyces sp. NPDC091649 (assembly GCF_044756785.1). NCBI lineage: Bacteria > Bacillati > Actinomycetota > Actinomycetes > Kitasatosporales > Streptomycetaceae > Streptomyces > Streptomyces sp. NPDC091649. Next base: position 407,379 of record NZ_JBIVTR010000004.1, read on the forward strand.
GGCGCGGGCCCACCGGTGTCGCCCGCAGGCAGGGGCGACACCGAACATCCCGCCATCGCGGCCGACAGAACGGCCACCGCGGTCCAGACCCTCAGCGTCTTCACGATCATCGATGATGCCACCCGGGGCACTGCGGGCAGACGCGCGCCCACCCCGGATCAGGCGGAACGGTCGAGCGGCCAGGCCGGTGATCATTCTCTCGCCGGCCTCCGGACCCGGCCACCCTGTCGACAAGTCCTGCTGAGGAGCCGGCCCGGGCCACGTCAGCCGAGGGGCCACGGCCCAGGGCCCGGCAGGCAGACAGGCAGACAGACCGTGGCCGGATCAGTAGGTCGCCGGTCCGGGGGGGGCGACGGGTGGATCAGTCCCGGGGCGACGGGGGGCTCAGTCCGGGGACAACGGGTGCGTCAGTCCGGGAATCGGTCGGTGAACCGTCCGTGAGTTGGCCGGGGGACCAGCCCGGGTGTCGGTCGGTAAGCCCGCCCGGAAATCGGCCGGTGGGCCGGCGCGAGCCCTGACGGCGGGTTCGTAGGGGCCGAACGCCGAACGGGTGGTCACATCTGCGATCTCCCCCTGCATCGTGCAGCGGACGAGCCCGGCGCCCTGTGCCACGGCCACCTTCCGGGCCGTCTCGCAGGCGACCACCGCTCCCTCCAGCGCCCGGTCCGCAGCCGCGAGGGCCGCCAGGTCCGCGGCCCCGCCCGCGCGGTGACGGGCAGCCACAGCCTGTCCCAGCGCAAGCACTGCCGCGAACACGGTGCACAGCCCGGTCGCGGTGACAGCCACCCACACCGTCGCCACACCCCGATCCCCGCCCCGGCGAGCACGCCGGCCAGCACGCCGGCTGACACCCCGGTCCCCGCCCTGGTCGGCACGCCGATCCGCACCCCGGCCCACTCCCGGGGCCGTGCCTCGCCCCGTGTTCCGGCTCCATCGCCGGAACACGGGGCGGCGGTGCCACCTGTCCGCCCTCGAGCCCTCCTGCCTCCCAGCCCTCATGACTCGGCTCCCCCCACCGTGTCCTCCGCCAGGGCGGCCGCCTCGGCGCTCAACGTCAGGGCCAGCACTCCCGGCCCCGGGGTCGGCGCCTCTACCCGGACGCGCCACAAGCCCCCCGCACGAGCTACCTCGACCCGCGCACCGTCCGGCGCCGCGTCACGCGCGGCTTCCAGCACCGCCGCCGCCGGCTCCGAGCGAGCCGCGGCCCGTGCCCCCGCCCGCGCCGCGTCCACGCACCGGATCTGGTCGGAGGCCGCCATCAGCGCCCACAACAGCGCCACGGCGAAGGCCACCAGGACCGGGATCACCACGGCCGCCTCCGCGGTCACCGCGCCCCGGTCGCCGCCCGCATCACCGCCCGTTGCACAACTCCGGCGACGCCCCCGGGAGAGGTCACGGTCCGACGCCACGGGCGGCTCCCCCGGGCAAGCCCCCGGCGAGGTCTCAGAACTTCGCATCGAGGGCGTCCTCGACCAGTGACTGCAGCGCCGACAGCACCGGCCCGCTGTTCACCACCTTGTAGAGCACCGCGGCGAAGGCACATGCCGCGATGGTTCCCACCGCGTACTCGGAGGTAGTCATCCCTCGGTCGGACCGGTCGAGCCGCCCCGCCCGCCGTGCGGACCACCTCTTCGGCCGGCCCAGCAGTCCGGTGGGCCACCAACCCCCGCGCACAGCATCGCGGGTCCGGCCCCAGAACTTCGTTTCCATGTCATCCCCCGATGAGCATCAATGATGAGCGGGTGTCCGAGCGGAACACCCGTGTGTGAAACCGAACCGAAATGAACGCCCCGGCAGGTCTCTGAGGTCACCGCCGACAGTCACCGCCGACCACGAACCCTCGTAGCTCGCCGACCCGGCAGCCCGTCGGCATCGCACCTGCCGGCCCACGCCAGGCAGATCGCCGAGGTCATGCGCTGCGAACCGGCGTCCGGCCGGTCCGCGTAGCCTTCAGCGGCCTGGACGGCCGGTCGCCAGCAGCTCGCCGGCCAAGCCAATGATCACCGGGGCCACGCCGACCGCCAGGAAGGCGGGGAGGAAGCAGAGGCCGACCGGTGCGGTGATCAGCACTCCGGCCCGCTGTGCCCGTGCCACCGCCGCTCTGGCTCTGTCGGCGCGCATCGACTCGGCCAGCCTGGCGACCGGCTCCGCGGCCGGTGCCCCCGTCGAGCCCGCCCGGTGCAGGCACCGGGCCAGCGGGCCGGCGCCCGGTATCTCCCCGAACCTTCCCCACGCCTCGGCCGGTTCACCACCGAGACGGATCTCGGCCGCAGTTCGCGCGAGCCGATCACCGACCGGGCCGCCGATGGATTCGCCCACCTCTTGGGCTGCCTCCCGAGGGCCTGCCCCGACCGCGATACAAGCCGCCAGTAGATCCGCGGCCAGGGGAAGCTGCCCGGCGATCGCAGCCCGCTCCGGATGGGAACCCCCGGAACAACGCCGGGGCCGGGTTCGCTGCCACCGCCACGCCCCGTACGCCGCAGCCGAACCGACGACGCAGCCCATCACCCCGCCGACCAGAATCCAGCCGGTCAGCCACGCCCCGGCCGGAGCCGCCCACCGTCGAGCGGCCTCGAAGAGACCCGAACCATCGCTCGACCGGGACAGCGCGGCCCTCCGGCTCCACCTGCCGGGACGTGCCCTCGAGGTCGTGCCCGACAACACCGCGACCCGACCGCGAACCGCTCGCTTCCGATACCCGTCGGCAGTCACGGCTGCCAGCTGCACCGCCACGCCAGCCCCCGCGAACAACATCCCCAGGCTGTGGAGAACTTCTCCGCCCATCGCCTTCACGCCGCCTCACCTCGGCGCATGATCCGGCACGCCCAGAACAGTCCCGACGCCTCCAGGGCCACGCCCAGCGCCAGACAGGCCAGACCGCCCGGAGTGTGCAGCAGTACGCGCAAAGGATCGGCCCCGAGTGCCGCCCCCAGCCCCAGACCCGCGACCGGAAGCAACGCCAGCACCACGACGGTCGACCACGCTCCCGCCAGTTGGGCGCGCAACTCCTCCCGCCTGCGCCGGTCCTCCCGCAGGGCGGCCTCCAAGCGCTCCAGCCCGGCCGCCAACCCGGCTCCGCCGTCCACGGCCACTCGCCAGCAGGCGGCCATCCCCGCCAGACCTCCCAGCCCCGGCCCCTCGGCCGCCTGCCGCAGAGCAGCCGGAACATCGCCGCCGAACCGCGCCGCCGCCAGCACCGCGGACTCCGCCTCCCCCAGCAGGCCGCCGGCCGCCGTCGAAGACGCGTCCCCCGCCAGGTCCGCGCGCAAAGCGACCAACAACGCCTGCCCGGGCTCGCGGCCGGCCCGCAACTCCCCGACCACGGCGCCGCACAACGCCGCCACCGCGATCGTGGCCTTCTCCGCGTCCCGCGCTCCGGCCCGTCTCCGCAGCCACCGGCGTATCGAGGGAACCGCCACAGCCGCCGCGAGCAGCGGCAGCACGGAACCCCCCAGCACCGCCAGCAGCAACCCGGCGGGAACACACCACCATTCCCGCCGCTCCCGGGCCGTTTCGGTCACGCGCTCCCGTGCCCGGGCCACCCGGGGCCACGCCCGACGCGGCTGGGGAAGCGAGCCCACGAACAGCACCCGCGCCCGGCGCGCTCCCGGTTCCCGCATCGCGAGCCACACCGCCGAGCCCACGCAGAGGGCCACCGCATGGGCCGCGTACGCCGGCGTTCCCCCCGTCACAGCGCCCCTCCGATCAGCGAGCGCAGCCGTTCCCATCCCCGCTCCGGAACGAATCCACCGACGCCCCAGCTCAGGGCCGGAACCGTGAGGACCAGACCTGCCGCGTCCCGCTCAAGCACGTGCACCTCGGCGACCCGCCGCTGCCCCGTGCGGTCCCGCACGAGATGTACGATCACCGAGAGCGCGGCCGCCAGCTGGCTGTGCAGGGCTACCCGGTCAAGACCGGCCGCGGTGCCCAGCGCCTCCAGCCGGGCGGGAACATGCTCGGCCGCGTTCGCGTGGACGGTGCCGCACCCTCCTTCGTGCCCGGTGTTCAGAGCGGCCAGCAGTTCGGTGACCTCGGCGCCCCGCACCTCTCCGACCACCAGCCGGTCGGGCCGCATGCGCAGCGCCTGCCGCACCAGGTCTCTCAACGTCACCCGGCCCGCGCCCTCCTGATTGGCCGGGCGGGACTCCAGGCGGACCACATGCGGATGGTCCGGCCGCAGTTCGGCGGAGTCCTCGGCGAGCACGATCCGCTCGTTCACGCCGACTGCGCCCAGCAGGCTGGAGAGGAGCGTCGTCTTGCCCGCCCCGGTGCCCCCGCTGATCACGTAGGAGATCCGTGCTTCCACGAGGGCTCGCAGGATCCGGTCGCCGCCCGGCGGCACCGTGCCCGCGGCCACCAGCTCCATGAGCGAGAAGGCCCTCGGCCGCACCACACGCAGGGAGAGACAGGTCGAGCCCATGGATACCGGGGGCAGCACAGCGTGCATCCGTGTTCCATCGGGCAGGCGTGCGTCTACCCATGGCCGTGCGTCGTCCAGCCTTCTTCCGGCCACCGCGGCGAGACGCTGGGCCAGCCTCCGGACCGCCGCCGGGTCCGGGAAAGTGACCCCCGTCAGCTGCAGCCCGCCGCCCCGGTCCACCCATACCCGGTCCGGCGCGGACACCAGCACGTCGGTCACCTCCGGGTCCACGAGCAACGGCTCCAGCACCCCTGTGCCGACGAGTTCGCCGCGCAGCTCCTCCGCGGCCCCGAGCACCTCGGCATCTCCCAGCAGCCGCCCCTGAGCCCGTAGCGCGGCGGCCACTCCGGCCGGGGTGGGAGCGGCACCGCTGCGCGCCAGCCGCTGACGTACGGCGTCGAGCATGTCGTCCGTCATACCGTCCCTCCCTCGGGTGGGCCGGTCACAGAACTCGCGTCGCCGACCGCCATCGCCTGCTCCCAGAAGGCCGAACAGAAGCGCGCCAGCGGGCTCCTGGCGGTGCCGCCGGGCGGGGTCCCGTCGTCCTGGGAGGCCAGAAGACCTGCTTCCCAGGGCAGTTCCCCGAGGAGCGGCAGTCCGACGGCTCCGGCGACCCATCGCCCGTCCAGCCCCGACGCATACGGGGCCCGGGGCACTACGCGAAGGTCGTCCAGCACCATTCCGACCGTGGACGCGACGCGTTTGGCCGCCGCGACCGCGCGCAGTTCGCCCGGAACCACGAGCAGGCCGAGATCGAGTTGGGCCAGGGCTTCCGCGACTCCCTCGTCGACCCGGCGTGGGAGGTCCACGACCACCACCCCGCCGAGTCGGCGCGCGGCGGCCAGCACCGCCCGCATCGCCTGCGGCGGGATCACCACCTCGTGGTCGCGACCCCAGCTCAGCACCCGCAACCCGTGGAGTGCGGGCAGCGAGTCCTCAAGGGCTCCACCGCCGAGACGCCCCTTCGACTGCGCGAAATCCGGCCACCGCATGCCTTCGGCCCGCTCACCACCGAGCAGGACGTCGATCCCTCCGCCCAAAGGATCGCCGTCGATCAGCATCGTCCGCCGACCGGCCCTCGCCGCACTCACGGCTAGAGCGCAGGCCAGCGTCGATGCGCCGGAGCCGCCCCTGCCGCCCATCACGCCCACGGTGAGTGCGGGCCGACCCACCCCTTCGGCGGCGTTGGCGATCTGATCGACGAGCCAGCCCTCGGAATCGGGCAGTCGCAGCACATATTCGGCCCCGATCTCCACCGCCCTACGCCACACGTTCGGGTCGTCCTGGTCCCGGCCGACGAGCATCACGCCCTTCCTGCGGCCGGCGCCCCGACACCGCGCGGCGGCGTCATCTCCCACCAGCACCATCGGAGCCCGCTCCCAGCCGCCGCGACGTCCGGGCGGCCCGTGGTGAACCTCCGGCTCGGCTCCCGCGGCCGCGCACAGCCGCAGCAGGTCGTCAAGCAGCTCCACGTCCTCCGTCACGATCAGTGGGCCTACGCGCTGCCCCTCGGCGACCGCCGGCCCTTCTCCTGCGGATCCAGCCACGATCTCCGCCCCCTTCTCACTGCCACTTCAGTGCGGTTCGCGGCGTTCTCGGAGAGTTTCCGAGATGCGCGATTCCTCCACCCACGTACTTCGCGGTGGAATCAACGTGCAGCAGGACGGAAAAACATGTGGATCTTGGTGAAGAACTGTGGACAACCTCGAGGTTGTGAATAACTTCGTAACCCGAACCAGCGACTTCCGCAGTGCAGCCTCATGGCTACACACTGTGATGAGACGAGTCGCATGATGCCCGGCTCGCACAATCCGGCCCCTGGCGGCCAGATGGGAGGCACAGGTGATTCCCACCCTCAAAACGCGTCCGGACATGCGACGACCCCCGCCGGGGGGGAGAGCGGGGGTCGTCTCCACGGCCGACTCGGGGGGGGGAGGAGTCGGACCGGGTTAGCACGGTCGCGAACGATCCGTGACTTCCATGGTGTACCCGACGGCCTTCTCAGGCAAACCCACGCGCCGGGGTTTACGCCGAATGGCGGGGCCTATGCTCAGCGTTGTGGAAAACTGCTTCTCGCCGCGCACAGCAGCCTTCTTTGACCTGGACAAGACGGTCATTGCGAAGTCTTCGACGCTGACCTTCAGCAAGTCCTTCTACCAAGGCGGACTGATCAACCGCCGTGCCGTACTGCGCACCGCGTACGCACAGTTCGTGTTCCTCGCCGGGGGCGCCGATCACGACCAGATGGAGCGGATGCGTGAATACCTCTCCGCCCTCTGCAAGGGGTGGAACGTCCAGCAGGTCAAGGAAATCGTCGCCGAGACCCTGCACGACCTGATCGACCCGATCATCTACGACGAGGCCGCCACTCTCATCGAGGAACACCACACGGCGGGACGGGACGTAGTCATCGTTTCGACCTCGGGTGCCGAGGTCGTAGAACCCATCGGCGAACTGCTCGGCGCCGACCGCGTCGTCGCCACGCGCATGGTCGTCGGCGACGACGGCTGCTTCACGGGCGAGGTCGAGTACTACGCGTACGGACCGACCAAGGCCGAGGCCGTGAGGGCGCTCGCGGTCTCGGAGGGGTACGACCTTTCGCGCTGCTACGCCTACAGCGATTCGGCTACCGATGTGCCGATGCTGGAGTCGGTCGGCCACCCGCACGCGGTCAACCCCGACCGCGCGCTGCGCCGCGAAGCGACCCTTCGCGAGTGGCCGATTCTCGTCTTCAATCGCCCGGTCCGGCTCAAGCAGCGCCTGCCCGCCTTCTCGATGCCACCCCGCCCCGCGCTCGTAGCGGCGGCAGCGGTCGGCGCGGCAGCCGTCACCGCAGGACTGGTCTGGTACGCCAGTCGTCGACGTGTCGCCGCCGCCACCCAACCACGGTGAAATGGAGTGACACGTGACCATCTCGGTGACGCGCCCGCAGGAACAACCCTCGCCCGATTCGCCACTGTTTGAACCAAAAAGTAAAGAAGGGAGCCCAGGGGTTTCCGTTCTCCCGAACCTGGAGTACAAAGGATTCACGGCCCGCGAGACCAAGGACATCCGGGAGGATGACCCGTAACGCAGAACGGCCCCACGGACCGAACACGAAAGCCGGGCACCCACGCGACGTCGACCCGTCGATTACGGGCCAGCCGCACCAGGTGACGGGCAAAGTACCCGACCTGATGGGCAAACCACGAGGACGCTTGGTAACTCGGCGGACGTGCCAGCGGCGGTACCGCAGTTCGGTACCGCCGCACCCCTTGCCCGGGCGGGGGCCCTCCGGCCGATCAGCCGACCCGAGAGTCTCCTGATCCGCCGCCCGCCACCTCGGGCCCTCAGGCCGCGCCGCGCTGAAGCGCCTCGCACACAGCGGTCGACTCGCGTACACCCAGCTCGATCGAGCGCCCGCAGTGGGTGATCCACGCAGCCATGCCCTCCGGAGTGCCGGCCGTGTAACCCTCGAACGCCGCGACATAGGCCGCCTGGCCCTGCTCCGCGTGCCCCACCTCCGCCGGACAGATCGACTTCGGATCCAGTCCGCTGCCGATCAGCACGATGCGCTCCGCGGTCCGGGCCACCAGACCGTTGTACGAGCCGAACGGGCGCAGCGCCAGCAATTCACCATGAACCACAGCAGCCGTGACCAGGGCGGGGGCGCCACCTCCCGCAATGACCAACCGGGAAAGCCCTTCGAGCCGTCCCGCCACCTCATCGGCCCCGGGAAGCGACGCTTCGATCAACGGCTCGTCGACGGATTCACCCGCCAGTCGAGGACGCCCCACCGCGTCGTCGGGGGCCGCCCCGCCGGCTGCCACCAAGTGCAACCGAGCCAGCACCCGCAGCGGCGACTGCCGCCAGATGGAGAGGAGTTGCCCCGCCTCTGCGGTGAGCCGCAGCGCGGCACCGACCACACGCGCGTCATCCTCGCCACTGAAGTCGGTTCGCCGACGCACCTCTTCGAGGTTCCAGTCGGCGCCGGCCAGCGCGGCCGAGCCGCGGGAGCCGCGCAGGGCGGCTTCGGCCGTGACCTCATTACTGCGGCGCCGCATGACGCGATGACCGTAAACCCGGTCCACGGCCTTGCGCACGGAGTCCACGGCATCGGACACGCCGGGCAGAGAGCCGAGCGCGGCAAGCGGGTCTGAGGCTGTCGTACTCATAAGTAGCGAGGCTACGCGCCCACCGCTCCCGGACCACCCCCAAGTGGCGTTCTTCACGAACGACGACAACACATCGCAATGGAACCGCTACCCTAGGTGAACATGAAGATCGCTTTCGTCGGGAAGGGCGGCAGCGGAAAGACCACGCTGTCCTCGCTCTTCATCCGCCACCTCGCAGCCAACGAAGCCCACGTCATCGCCGTGGACGCCGATATCAACCAGCACCTGGGGGCCGCTCTGGGCCTCGACGAGGCGGAGGCCGCAGCGCTGCCCGCGATGGGCGCGCACCTCCCCCTCATCAAGGACTATCTGCGGGGCACCAACCCCCGTATCGCTTCCGCCGAGACGATGATCAAGACGACTCCGCCCGGCGAGGGCTCCCGGCTGCTGCGGGTCCGCGAGGACAACCCGATCTTCGCCGCCTGCGCGCGCACCGTGCGCCTCGACGACGGGACCGTCCAGCTGATGGCCACGGGCCCCTTCACGGAGTCCGACCTGGGAGTGGCCTGCTACCACTCCAAGGTCGGGGCCGTGGAACTGTGCCTCAACCACCTGGTCGACGGCCCCGACGAGTACGTCGTGGTCGACATGACAGCGGGCTCGGACTCGTTCGCCTCAGGGATGTTCACGCGGTTCGACATGACGTTCCTGGTCGCGGAGCCGACCCGCAAGGGAGTGTCGGTCTACCGCCAGTACAAGGAGTACGCGCGCGACTTCGGTATCGCCCTGAAGGTCGTCGGCAACAAGGTGCAGGGCCCGGACGACCTGGAGTTTCTGCGTGCGGAAGTCGGCGACGACCTGCTGGTCGGGGTCGGCCACTCCGACTGGGTACGGTCGATGGAGAAGGGCAGGCCGTCCAGGTTCGAGCTGCTGGAGGCCGACAACCGGATGGCCCTGCAGTCCCTGCAGGACGCGGCCGAGGACTCCTACGGGCTGCGCGACTGGGAGCGCTACACACGCCAGATGGTGCACTTCCACCTGAAGAATGCCGAGAGCTGGGGCAACGAGAAGACCGGTGCCGACCTGGCCGCCCAGGTCGACCCCGCCTTCGTGCTCGACGAACGGCGCGCCGAAGCGGGCGTGACCGCACCTGCCTGACACCTCGGGCGAGGCCCGCGTACACCGCACCGGGTCGCCGCGTCCGGCCCGGCGTTCACCGCACCACGTTCACCGACCGGTGTTCACCGCGCCCCCCTCCGTCCCCACGTGTGTCGGCCACCGGGGGGGTGACCGACGCACGCTACGGCGGGTCCAGTCGGCGTCACGGCCGACCGTAGCCGCGTCAGTGTTGACGACCGACCGTGGCCACGCTGGTGTTGGCGGCCGACCGTGGGCGCGCTGGTGTTGGCGGCCGACCGTGGGCGCGCTGGTGTTGGCGGCCGACCGTGGGCACGTCGGTGTTTCAGCCAGTCGCTCCTGCGGGGGCCGACCCCGCATCCCTCTGGTGCGGGGCTCGGCCCGAGGTCTGGCCGAGGGCCTCGTCCGGGGCCGAGACCAGGTCATGGGCCTCATCATGGGCCTGGCCGTGGGCGGCATCCGGGCCCTGTTCCCGGGCCTTGCCATCGTCCTTCTCGGGTGCCTTGCCGGCCTCCTTGCCCGAAGGCTTCTCCGTGCCCTTGTCCGCAGGCGGGGCGGCAGCCGACCGGGCGCCGAGGAAGGAGGACCAGCCCGCCTTGGGCGCCTCGCCGACGCCAAGCTTGGTGAGCTTGGCCAGCGTCTTCGGGTCCTGTGCGTCGAGCCAGTCCACGAGCTGCCGGAAGGACACGCAGCGCACACTCTCCTGGGTGCACACCTTCGCGATGGTCTCCTCGATGGCCCGCATGTACGTGCCGCCGTTCCAGGACTCGAAGTGGTTGCCGATGATCAAGGGGGCCCGGTTGCCGTTGTACGAGCGGTCGAATGCCTGAAGGAGCCCGTCCCGCATCTGGTTGCCCCAGAACTCGTGCTGGGAGGGGTCTCCCTGGGTGGCCGTGCCGGACTGGTTGACCATGAAGTTGTAGTCCATCGAGAGGGTCTCGAAGGCGCGGCCGGGCATCGGAACGAGCTGGAGCGGAATGTCCCAGACCCCGCCCTTCTTCTGCGGCCACACCTGGTTGCCGACGCCGCTGGAGTCGTAACGGAAGCCCATGGTCCGGGCGGCGGCGACCATGTTCTTCTGGCCTTCGAGGCACGGGGTACGGGCGCCGACCAGTTCCTTGTCGTAATCGAAGGGGAGCGGTGGCTCGCCCTTCAGCTCCGGAGCGTTGGTCTTCCAGCCCTTGACGAAAGCTTTCGCCTGGCTGATCTCGCTCTTCCACTCCTCGACGGACCAGGTTCCGACACCACCGTCCTTGCCGCAGAAGTGGCCGTTGAAGTGGGTGCCGATCTCGTTGCCTTCCTGCCAGGCGGCACGCAGCTCGGCGAGGGTGTCGCGGATGCCCTCGGTGTCGTTGAAGCCGATGTCGGACCGGCCCGCCGTGTGCTGGGGCGGGTCGTAGAGGTTCTTCTTCTCTTCCGGCAGCAGGTACACGCCACTCAGGAAGTACGTCATGTTGGCGTTGTACTTCTTGGCCACGCCGCGGAAGTGCGAGAAGAGCTTCTGACTGTCCTCTCCGGCGCCGTCCCAGGAGAACACCACGAACTGGGGAGGCTTCTCGCCGGGCGCCAGGCGTTCGACGGCCGGCATCTTCGGCTGGGCCCCGGTGAAGGCGGTGGATCCGTCCCCGATGAGCTTGACCACGTTCTTCGGGGCGGCCTCCGGGGGGTTCTCCTTGGCCCCGTGGGCGCCCTCCTCCGCATCGGCTCCCCCGCCTTCGGACGCGGACCCCCCGGCTCCGGGCCCGGCTCCCGAACAGCCTGCGAGAACGGCGACCAAGGCCGTGGTCACAACGCCCAAGGCGATCCTCTTCGTGGCGGCCATCATCCGCCCACCCTCTTCCTTGCAGGTTATTTGCGTTGAAATGCCGACACGGCGCGGCCAAATTCGCACGCGGCCCTGCGCGGAGAGAGCGACATACCGAATGAAAAGCTGATTGTTCACTTATAAGAGTTGCTGACTAGACCAAACGCTTGGAGCCGTCCGACCGCCCTCCGCCGAGGGCGACCGACGACCCCAACCCAGTGGCCGCCCACCACCCTCGCCCCAGCGCCTTCCGGACTCGGCCCCGGGTCGGCCGCCGTCACCTCAGTGCACCCCGGCCTCCCTGGCCCCAGCTCGCCCCGCCCCCTCACTCCGACACCGGCCACCCTCACTCCAGGGTCACTCGCCCCAGGGCCGCCCCGTCCACCCAACCGCGCGGCTCGGCCGGCATCCTCGCAGCACCTGAACCAGCGCCTGAACCAACACGTAAGCCAGCTCCTCAGCCCAGCACCTCAACGCGGCGCGCCTCCCCGCGTCCCCCAGGACCTGACCCCGGAACCAGGACCTCAGAGGCTCAACGCGGCATGCGAACCCAGCCCCCGACGGGCCCAACCCTCTGGACCCGGGCCCAGCGCCTTCGCCCGGACCCAGCGGCTCCCCCTCGGCCCGCGCGCTTCCCCCAGGCCCCCGGCTCCCCCTCGGCCCGCACGCTTCCCCCAGGCCCCCGCTCCCCCTCGGTCTCCCCGTCGACCCCCGCGCCTCCCCCAGGACCCTGCCCCCACGCCTCCCCCCGGCCCCGGTTGCAGGACCTTGAACCGGACGAGCCCCGGGCCCGTGCAATCGGGTGACTCCGTCCCCACCGCGGCGGCGCACCGCGCGGGGGACAAAACCGCCGCGTGCCACGCGTCCTGCGGCAGCCCTCGGCCACGGGACGGGATCATGGCTCCATACACGAAGACACAGGTCTAAACCAATTCCCGGCAGGCCCTTGTCACCTGGCCCCGCGCCTGATGAGCTATGCCCCGGGACACAACGGACACCCTGGGACTGGGAGAAGTCGTGAGCAACGAGAGCCTGGCCAACCTGCTTCGGGAAGAGCGGAAGTTCGCTCCGCCTGCCGAGCTGGCCGCCAACGCCAACGTCACCGCAGAGGCGTACGAGCAGGCCGAGGCGGACCGGCTGGGCTTCTGGGCCGAGCAGGCCCGCCGCCTGACGTGGGCCACCGAACCGACCGAGACCCTCGACTGGAGCAACCCGCCCTTCGCGAAGTGGTTCGCGGACGGCAAGCTGAACGTCGCGTACAACTGCGTGGACCGCCACGTCGAGGCGGGCAACGGCGACCGGGTCGCCATCCACTTCGAGGGCGAGCCGGGCGACAGCCGCGCCATCACCTACGCGGAGCTGAAGGACGAGGTCTCCCGGGCCGCCAACGCGCTGACCGAGCTGGGCGTCGGCAAGGGCGACCGGGTCGCCGTCTACCTGCCGATGATTCCCGAGGCCGCCATCGCGATGCTGGCCTGCGCCCGCATCGGCGCCGCGCACTCCGTGGTCTTCGGCGGCTTCTCGGCCGACGCCATCGCCGCCCGCATCAAGGACGCGGACGCCAAGGTCGTCATCACGGCCGACGGGGGCTACCGCCGCGGCAAGCCGTCCGCGCTCAAGCCCGCCGTCGACGACGCCGTCTCCCGCTTCGAGAGTGTCGAGCACGTCCTCGTCGTCCGCCGTACCGGCCAGGACACGGCGTGGACCGAGGGCCGCGACGTCTGGTGGCACGAGATCACGGCCCGGCAGTCCGCCGAGCACACCCCCGAGGCTTTCGAGGCGGAGCAGCCGCTCTTCATCCTCTACACCTCGGGCACCACCGGGAAGCCGAAGGGCATCCTGCACACCTCCGGCGGCTATCTCACGCAGACGTCGTACACCCACAGCGCGGTCTTCGACCTCAAGCCGGAGTCCGACGTCTACTGGTGCACCGCCGACATCGGCTGGGTGACCGGGCACTCGTACATCGTCTACGGGCCGCTGGCCAACGGTGCGACGCAGGTCATGTACGAGGGCACGCCCGACACCCCGCACCAGGGCCGCTTCTGGGAGATCGTGCAGAAGTACGGCGTCACGATCCTCTACACGGCGCCGACGGCGATCCGCACGTTCATGAAGTGGGGCGACGACATCCCCGCGAAGTTCGACCTGTCCTCGCTGCGCGTCCTCGGTTCGGTCGGTGAGCCGATCAACCCCGAGGCGTGGATGTGGTACCGGAAGAACATCGGCGCCGACACGTGCCCCATCGTGGACACCTGGTGGCAGACCGAGACCGGCGCGATGATGGTCTCGCCGCTGCCCGGCGTGACGGAGACGAAGCCGGGAAGCGCCCAGCGCGCGCTGCCGGGCATCGCCGCCACCGTCGTGGACGACGAGGCGAACGAGGTGCCGGACGGCGGGGGCGGCTACCTCGTCCTCACCGAGCCGTGGCCCTCCATGCTCCGCACCATCTGGGGCGACGACCAGCGGTTCATCGACACCTACTGGTCGCGTTTCGAGGGCAAGTACTTCGCGGGCGACGGTGCGAAGAAGGACGAGGACGGCGACATCTGGCTGCTCGGCCGGGTCGACGACGTCATGCTCGTGTCGGGCCACAACATCTCGACCACCGAGGTTGAGTCGGCCCTCGTCTCCCACCCGTCGGTCGCCGAAGCCGCCGTGGTCGGGGCCGCGGACGAGACGACCGGCCAGGCCATCGTGGCGTTCGTGATCCTGCGCGGCACGGCCACCACCTCCGACGAGCTGGTCGCGGAGCTGCGCAACCACGTCGGGGCGACGCTCGGCCCGATCGCGAAGCCCAAGCGGGTGCTGCCGGTCGCCGAACTGCCGAAGACCCGTTCCGGCAAGATCATGCGCCGCCTGCTCCGTGACGTCGCCGAGAACCGCGAGCTGGGAGACGTCACGACGCTGACCGACTCCTCGGTGATGGACCTGATCACCACCCAGCTGCCGGCCTCGTCCTCCGAGGACTGACACGGCAGACCGGCACAGCTGTACGGCTCCGATGGGCATCCGGCAACGCGCCGGGTGCCCATCGGGCATTTAGTGTGAAGATCACCTATTAAGATCCCCCTCTTCGTGCCCCCGGTAGAGTGGGCCCCTCACCCACAACTCCAGAGAACATCTCCACAGGGGCGCCGGGAAGTCTGGTCGGCACATCGATCAGCCATGCCCACATGCCGTCCCGACCTGGAGGTCCCTCCCGTGGCACCGCCCAACCCGCCCACTCCCACACCGCCCCCGCGCTCGCTGCTCGGCCGGCTCTCCCTCAGCGAGCGGAACTACGTCGCGGAGGCGCTCCGCACCGAGACGGTCGGCGGGGTGCTTCTGCTGGCCGCGGCGGTCGCCGCACTCGTCTGGGCCAACGCCTTCGGCGGCTCGTACGAAACGGTCAGCAAGTTCCACTTCGGCATAGACGCCATCGGCCTGGACCTCTCCGTCGCGCACTGGGCGGCGGACGGGCTGCTCGCGGTCTTCTTCTTCGTCGCCGGCGTCGAACTCAAGCGCGAGCTGGTGGCGGGAGAACTCCGCGATCCGAAGGCCGCGGCCCTCCCGGTCGTGGCGGCCCTGTGCGGCATGGCGGTGCCCGCCCTCGTCTACTTCCTCACCGTGGTCGTCGGTGGCGGCTCGACGAACGGCTGGGCGGTCCCGACCGCCACGGACATCGCCTTCGCCCTCGCCGTCCTCGCGGTGATCGGCACCTCGCTGCCGTCCGCACTGCGCGCCTTCCTGCTCACTCTGGCCGTGGTCGACGACCTCTTCGCGATTCTGATCATCGCGGTGTTCTTCACCTCGGACCTGAACTTCATGGCGCTCGGCGGGGCCGTCCTCGGCCTGGCCGTCTTCTACCTCCTCCTCCGCTTCGACGTCCGGGGCTGGTACGTCTACGTCCCGCTCGCCCTGGTCATCTGGGGCCTGATGTACAACAGCGGCATCCACGCCACCATCGCCGGTGTCGCGATGGGCCTGATGCTGCGCTGCAGCCGCCGCGAGGGCGAGAAGCACTCGCCCGGCGAGCACATCGAGCACCTGGTCCGCCCGCTGTCGGCCGGGATCGCCGTCCCGCTGTTCGCCCTGTTCTCCGCCGGGGTCGCGCTGAACGGCGAGGCGCTGGCCGGCGTCTTCACCCGCCCCGAAACGCTCGGCGTCGTCCTCGGTCTCGTCGTCGGCAAGACCGTCGGCATCTTCGGCGGCACCTATCTGGCCGCCCGCTTCACCAAGGCGGAGCTGAACAAGGACCTGGCCTGGGCCGATGTCCTGGCGCTCGCCTCACTCGCCGGAATCGGGTTCACCGTCTCCCTGCTCATCGGCGAGCTCGCCTTCGAGGGCGACCCGGAGATGATCAACGAGATCAAGGCCGCCGTACTCATCGGTTCGCTGATGGCGGCCCTGCTCGCCTGCGTACTGCTCAAGCTTCGGGTACGCAGGTACAAGGAGCTGTACGAGGCGGAGGAGCGAGACGAGGACGAATCCGGGGTACCCGACATCTACGAGCAGGATGATCCGGAGTACCACCTGCGGATGGCCGCCATCCTGGAGCGCAAGGCGGCCGAACACCGCCGTCTCGCCGAGGACCGGGCGGTGGCGGCGCGCAACAAGCCGAACAGTCCGGCATGATCTGACATCGGATGTGTCGAAGACGGAGAGGGAGTCAGGGATGAGCGACCCCGGCAACTACGCGGGCAGTGCGGACCGCAGCATCGGGCAGCTGGTCGCCTCGGCGACGGCGGAGATGTCCGCGCTGGTGCACGACGAGATCGCCCTGGCCAAGGCGGAGGTGCGGCAGGACGTCAGGCGTGGGGCGATCGGCAGCCTGGCGTTCGTCATCGCGGGCGTGCTGGCGCTCTTCTCGATCCCGGTGCTGAGCTTCGCCGCCGCGTACGGGATCCACAACCTGGGCCTCGGGCTCGCCTGGTCGTTCCTGATCGTGGGCGTGGCGTTCATCGTGCTGGGCGGGCTGCTGGCGTTCCTGGGCGCCCGGAAGCTCAAGAAGATCAAGCCGCCGGAGAAGTCCATCGCCTCCGCCAAGCAGACCGCCGCCGTCCTGCAGAAGGCCAAGCCGCACCCGCGCGCGTCCGTCGCTGCCGACGCGATCATCGACCGCTCCGGCAGCACGCTGGCGAAGAAGGGGCTCGGGAGTGGCTCCGGCAAGGACGAGGCCACCGCTGTGGCACGCTCGTCCACATGACGGATCCCGATTCCAGCGCGTTCGGCCCGACGGGTCCGGTGGACCCGGAGGGTTCCGCGTTCCCGGCCGCCCCGGCCCCCCCGGCTCGCCCCACCCGTCCGGCCAGGAGCTCCGACGGCCGGACGGCCGCCGGGGGGCCGGTGCGGCTCGACGGCCCCTGGACCCACCGCGACGTGGCGGCCAACGGGGCGCGGTTCCACATCGCGGAGGCGGGCGAGGGGCCACTGGTGCTCCTGCTGCACGGCTTCCCGCAGTTCTGGTGGACCTGGCGTCACCAGCTGACCGCGCTCGCCGACGCGGGCTTCCGGGCGGTCGCGATGGACCTGCGCGGGGTGGGCGGCAGCGACCGCACACCGCGCGGTTACGACCCCGCCAACCTGGCCCTCGACGTCACCGGAGTGATCCGCTCCCTCGGCGAGCCGGACGCGGCGCTGGTCGGTCACGACCTCGGCGGCTACCTCGCCTGGACGGCCGCCGTGATGCGGCCCAAGCTGGTCCGCCGGCTGGCCGTCTCCTCCATGCCGCATCCGCGCCGCTGGCGCTCCTCCATGCTGTCCGACTTCGCCCAGTCACGGGCCGGTTCGTACGTGTGGGGCTTCCAGCGCCCCTGGCTGCCGGAACGCCGGCTCCTGGCGGACGACGCCGCTCTGGTGGGGGGCCTCATCCAGGACTGGGCAGGCCCCCGTACTCCGGACTTCCCCGACGAGGAGACGCTGGACGTCTACCGCCGGGCCATGAGCATCCCCTCCACCGCCCACTGCTCGATCGAGCCGTACCGCTGGATGGTCCGGTCGATGGCGCGTCCGGACGGAATCCAGTTCAACCGGCGGATGAAGCGTCCCGTCCGGGTGCCCACGCTGCACCTGCACGGCTCGCTCGATCCGGCGGTCCGCACCCGCAGTTCGGCCGGGTCCGGCCAGTACGTCGAGGCGCCCTACCGGTGGCGACTTTTCGACGGTGTCGGGCACTTCCCGCACGAGGAGGACCCGATCGGCTTCTCCACCGAACTCATCAACTGGCTCAAGGACCCCGAGCCCGACCGGTAGCCGCCCGCCCGGCGTGGGCACACGCGTCCGACGGACCGCCAATTGCCTGCCGCATAAGCCAATTGGCTGACTCGCGCACGATTACCGACCTTGGGTCACGGGCAGACGTCGGGGTATGGGCTGGACGCACGACTTCACTGACGAAGCACGCAACCGCCGCTCCACCGCGTCAGCCGGTGTGAGCACTCATGAGGGGGGCGGCCCCCGGGGCCGGGTGCACGATGTGCATGAGCTTCACCGTTCCCGGCTCGGGATTCCGCGCATCCTCCGCCGCCGGGCCCGCTGGGTCTCGGCCCGGCTCCGCCACCCCCGTAACTGACCGTTCCCGGGCCCCGCTGACGTACGGGGCGCGGCCGGAGACGCCCTAGAGGGCGCAGCCCTGGCTGTCGACCTGCTGCTCGGCCGCGCGGCCGAGCTCGATGTCCTCGCGGATCTCGTCGGCCGTCAGCGCGTAGCCGGTGTCCAGGTCGTCACGCGACTTGGCGAACACCACGCCGTACACCTCTCCGTCCGGAGTGAGCAGCGGGCCGCCCGAGTTGCCCTGCCGCACCGTCGCGTAGAGGGAGTACACATCGCGGGCCACCTTGCCCCGGTGGTAGATGTCCGGGCCGTCGGCGTCGATGCGGCCGCGGACGCGGGCCGAGCGCACGTCGTACGCGCCGTTCTCGGGGAAGCCCGCGACGATCGCGCTGTCGCCGGTCTTCGCGTCGTCGTCCGGGTCGGCGAACCGCAGCGGCTTGGCCCGCAGACCGGGGACGTCCAGGACCGCGATGTCGCGCTCCCAGTCGTAGAGGACGACCGTCGCGTCGTACAGCCGGCCTTCGCCGCCG
Organism: Streptomyces sp. NPDC091649; assembly: GCF_044756785.1. Classification (NCBI taxonomy): domain Bacteria; kingdom Bacillati; phylum Actinomycetota; class Actinomycetes; order Kitasatosporales; family Streptomycetaceae; genus Streptomyces; species Streptomyces sp. NPDC091649. The sequence continues at coordinate 425,898 of NZ_JBIVTR010000004.1, forward strand.
ATCTGGACGGTGGGCTCCTCCACGCCGCCCACCACGTGGGCGTTGGTCATCACCCGGCGCTCGGAGAAGACGAAGCCGGTCCCTTCGAGAACCTTGCCGCAGCTGGGCGCCGTTCCCACGACCTTGACGATCGACTTCTTGGCGCGGGCGGCGACCGGGCTGCCCACGAGGGCCGGGTCCGGGGCCTTGACCTCGGTGATCGGTTCGTCGGTGAACGGGCTGAAGACCTGGGGAAAGCCGTTCTGCGCGATGACGGAGGAGAAGTCCTGGAACCAGTTGGGCGCCTGCTGGGGCATCACCCGGTCGACCCCGAGCAGCACCGAGGAGCTGCGGACCTCCTTGCCGAGGGTCGGCAGGGAGGTGCCCGCCAGCAGCAGGCCGATCATCCAGGCCACCAGCAGCATGGCCACCACATTGACCAGGGCGCCGCCGGTGGCGTCCAGGGCGCGCGCGGGCGACCACGTGATGTAGCGGCGGAGTTTGTTCCCCAGGTGAGTGGTGAACGCCTGGCCGACCGAGGCGCAGACGATCACGATGACGATTCCGCCGATGGCGACCGCGGTGGAGACCTCGGCGTCCTCGGTCACCCGGCCCCAGACGACGGGCAGCAGGTAGACGGCGACGAGGCCGCCGCCGAGGAAGCCGATCACCGAGAGGATGCCGACGACGAAACCCTGGCGATAGCCGATGACCGCGAACCACACGGCGGCGAGCAGCAGCAGGATGTCCAGCACGTTCACCGTCTATAGCCTCGCAGTTTCGTCACCTGGCCCGTCGGTGGTGACGGGGTCCGGGCCGGCCCCGGAACAGCGCAGCAGGACAGCCAGCGTGTCATGCGCGCCAGTCGAGCGGCACCTGTCTGGCCCTGTCCCAAGGGCGTTCCCAGCCCGCGTAGTGCACAATCCGGTCGATCACTCCGGCCGTGAAGCCCCACACCAGGGCGGATTCGACCAGAAACGCCGGGCCGCTGTGCCCGCTCGGGTGGACGGCCGTGGCCCGGTTGGCGGGGTCCGTGAGATCCGCCACGGGGACCGTGAAGACCCGGGCCGTCTCGGCCGGATCGACCACTCCGACCGGGCTGGGCGCGCGCCACCAGCCGAGCACGGGCGTCACGATGAAGCTGCTGACCGGGATGTACAGCCGGGGCAGCACGCCGAAGACCTGGACGCCCCGGGGGTCGAGCCCGGTCTCCTCCTCGGCCTCGCGCAGCGCCGCCCGCAGAGGCCCGGTGGTGGCCTGGTCGCCGTCCTCGGGATCCAGGGCGCCACCGGGGAAGGACGGCTGCCCGGCATGGGAGCGCAGGGTCCCCGAGCGCTCCATGAGCAGCAGTTCGGGCCCGCGTGCGCCCTCGCCGAACAGGACCAGGACGGCGGACTGCCGGCCCGCCCCGCTCTCGGGCGGCAGGAAGCGGCTGAGCTGCTGCGGCCGGAGTCCGCGCGCGGCGCGGGCGACGGGGTCGAGCCACGCGGGCAGGCCCTCCGTGGTGACGAGGACGGGCTGCTCACGGCCTCGGCCTCCCTGCTCCGGCCCGCGGAACTGGTCCGGCCCACCGGACTGCCCCGGCCCGCCGGGCTGCTCCGGCCCGCCGCGGCTCGTCGGCCCCTGCTCCCGCCCCGGCCCCTGCTTCGGCCTCTGCTCCCCGGCCGGATCGTTCCGGACGTGCGTCGTGCCCTGTGTGTGCGCGTGCGTCATTGGCACCCCCGTCATGTCACAACGCCTGTCGTCGGCCATTTCGTTCCGAGCCGTTCTGTCCTGAGGGGTGAACCGGAGAGGTGTCCCGGAGGGTTGTGCCGAAGGGGATGAAGTGCGGGAGGAAGGCGAAGGGGCGCCGTGCCGCCCAGTGCCGTGCCGCCCAGTGCCGTGCCGCCCAGTGCCGTGCCGTCCAGCGCCATGCCCTCCGGTGCCGTACCGCCCGGCACCGCACCGCCCGGCACCGCGTGCGGAGCCGCCGCCCTCACCTGTTCCCCAGCGCGGGCGCGGGCTTGCCCGGGTAGTCGGCGGGCGGAGAGAGCCGTTGGCCCGGATAGCCGCCCATCTCGTACTTCAGGAGCTTCCTGGCCTTCTCCGGGTCGGTCTCGCCCTCTCCGTACGAGGGGCAGAGCGGAGCGATGGGGCAGGCTCCGCAGGCGGGCTTGCGGGCGTGGCAGATCCGGCGGCCGTGGAACACGACACGGTGCGAGAGCATCGTCCACTCGCTCTTCGGGAAGATCCCCGCGACGACCGCTTCGACCTTCACCGGATCCTCCTCGTCCGTCCACTTCCAGCGCCTCACCAGACGTCCGAAGTGCGTGTCGACCGTGATGCCCGGGACGCCGTAGGCGTTGCCCAGAACGACGTTGGCGGTCTTGCGGCCGACGCCGGGCAGCTTGACGAGGTCTTCGAGGCGTCCCGGCACCTCGCCGCCGAACTCGTCCCGGAGGGCGGCCGAGAGACCGAGCAGCGACTTGGTCTTCGCCCGGAAGAACCCGGTCGGCCGGATGATCTCCTCCATCTCCTCCGGCACGGCCGCCGCCATGTCCTCGGGCGTGGGGTAGGCGGCGAAGAGCGCGGGGGTGGTCTGGTTGACCCTCAGGTCGGTGGTCTGGGCGGAGAGGACCGTGGCGACGAGGAGCTCGAACGGATTGCGGAAGTCCAGTTCGGGATGGGCGTACGGATAGATCTCCGCGAGCTCGCGGTTGATCCGGCGCGCCCGGCGGACCATCGCGAGATGCGACTCCGCCTTGGGCGCCTTGCGCGCCCCGGCCGCCTTGGCCGCGGCGGCCGTCCGCGCCGCGGCTCCCGTGGTCGTGGCCGCCTTGCGCGCCTTGGCCGCACTGGCGGACTTGCCGGTTTTGTCGGTGTTGCCGGACTCGCCGGACTCGCCGGTGTTGCCGGGCGTTGACGATGGCACTGCGGACCTCCTGGCCGACTTCCGGAGCGGCTTCCCCGGCTCTCCGGGCGAGCCGTGCGCCTCTCCCGGGGAGCCATTCGCGGCATTCTTCGGGCGCGGCCCGGGCTGTTCGCCCACAGCGGAATCGCCGTCCTTCCGCACCCCGTCAGCCCCCTTGGCCTGCGCTCTCCCCGGCGTTCTGGACACCCGGCCAGCCTAGAGCCAGGCACCGACAACCACCGCCGTCACGGCGTATCCACGCCCGATCGGCCCCCTGCCGTAGGGTCCGGCACGGCCGTGCGTCAAACTGGTTTGTGATTGATCGCACTGTTTTACCGTCCGGCATGATGGGGACCACGGTTCCCTGAACAGGCCGACAAGGAGAGAACTCGTGGACGACGTTCTGCGGCGCGCCCCGCTTTTCGCGGCGCTCGATGACGAGCAGGCCGCGGAGCTCCGCGCCTCGATGAGTGAGGTGACCCTCGCGCGCGGAGACGCGCTGTTCCATGAGGGCGACCAGGGTGACCGCCTGTACGTGGTCACCGAAGGCAAGGTGAAGCTCCACCGCACCTCGCCCGACGGGCGCGAGAACATGCTGGCCGTGCTCGGCCCCGGCGAGCTGATCGGGGAGCTGTCGCTCTTCGACCCGGGCCCGCGTACGGCGACCGCCTCCGCGCTGACCGAGGTCAAGCTCCTCGGGCTCGGCCACGGCGACCTCCAGCCCTGGCTGAACGTCCGGCCCGAGGTGGCCACCGCCCTGCTGCGGGCGGTCGCCCGACGGCTGCGCAAGACCAACGACCAGATGTCCGACCTGGTCTTCTCCGACGTGCCGGGGCGCGTCGCCCGCGCCCTCCTGGACCTGTCGCGCCGCTTCGGCGTCCAGTCCGAGGAAGGCATCCACGTGGTGCACGACCTCACGCAGGAGGAGCTGGCCCAGCTGGTCGGCGCCTCCCGCGAGACGGTCAACAAGGCGCTCGCGGACTTCGCGGGCCGCGGCTGGCTGCGCCTGGAGGCCCGTGCGGTCATCCTGCTGGACGTGGAGCGGCTGGCGAAGCGTTCGCGCTGACCCGCGCCCCCGTACGCGGCCGATGTGACCGGCGCCGAGGGCCCGCCGGCCGGAGCACGTCCCAGGACGCCCGCCGGCGCGGGCCCTCCGCCGCGTACGGAACCGGCCCGCCCATCCTCCCGCGTACGGAATCGGCCGGCCCTCCGCCGCGTACGGATACACGGCACGCTCGGGATCAGCCGTGGATCAGCCGTGGCTCACCCCTGGATCAGCCCGTGCTCGGTCAGATACTCCAGCTGCGCCCGCACCGACAGCTCGGCGGCCGGCCACAGGGAGCGGTCCACGTCGGCGTACACCTTCGCCACCACCTCCGACGGCGTACGGTGCCCCGCCTCCACCGCCGTCTCCACCTGGGCGAGCCGGTGCGCGCGGTGGGCCAGGTAGAACTCCACCGCTCCGGGCGCGTCCTCCAGCACCGGGCCGTGGCCCGGCAGCACGGTGTGGACGCCGTCGTCGACCGTGAGCGACCGCAGCCGCCTGAGCGAGTCCAGGTAGTCGCCGAGCCGCCCGTCCGGATGCGCGACCATCGTCGTACCGCGGCCGAGGATCGTGTCGCCCGTCAGCACCGCCCGGTCGGCGGGCAGGTGGAACGAGAGCGAGTCCGCGGTGTGCCCCGGCGTCGGCACGACCCGCAGTTCGAGCCCGCCGGTGGTGATCACGTCGCCCGCCGCCAGGCCCTCGTCGCCCAGCCGCAGCGCCGGGTCCAGGGCCCGTACCTTCGTCCCCGTCAGTTCCGCGAACCTGCCCGCGCCCTCCGCGTGGTCGGGGTGCCCGTGGGTGAGCAGCGTGAGGCCCACGCGCCGCCCGGACCGCTCCACCGCCTCGGTCACGGCCCGCAGGTGCACCTCGTCGAGCGGCCCGGGGTCGATGACGACGGCCAGGTCGGAGTCGGGCTCGGCCACGATCCAGGTGTTCGTCCCGTCGAGCGTCATCGCGGACGGGTTGGGCGCGAGGACGTTGACCGTGCGGGCGGTCGCGGGGCCGGAGGCCACGGTTCCGCGCGGCTGTCCGGGCAGGGCGGCTGCGTCGCTCACGCTCCCCCGCCTCCCGGGCCCGCCACGGGCACGTGCTTGGTGAACTCGTCGTGCCCCGGCCAGCTCAGCACCAGCTCTCCACCCTCCAGGCGGGCCTGCGCGAGCACCGGGGCCATGTCCTGCCCGTCGGCCGCCTCAAGCGCCTCCGCGGCCGTCCTGTGCGGCGCGAGGGCCCGCAGCGTGGTCACGGTGGGCGGCATCATCAGCAGCTCGCCCCGGTCGTAGCGGCGGGCCGCCTCGGCGGGGGCGATCCACACCGTACGGTCGGCCTCGGTCGAGACGTCCCGGGTGCGCTGCCCCTCGGGGAGCGCGGCGACGAAGAACCAGGTGTCGTACCGGCGCGCTTCGAATTCCGGGGTGATCCAGCGCGCCCAGGCGGCCAGCAGGTCCGAGCGCAGCACCAGCCCGCGCCGGTCCAGGAACTCCGCGAAGGACAGGTCCCGGGCGACCAGCGCCTCACGGTCGGCCTCCCAGTCCTGACCGGTCGTGTCGCCGACCACGGTCCCGGCGGCCGGCCCGGCGAGGAGGACGCCCGCCTCCTCGAACGTCTCGCGCACCGCCGCGCAGACGATGGCCTGCGCCTCGGTGACCGTCGCCACGCCGAGCCGGGCGGCCCAGTGCTCCAAGGGGGGCCCGGCCCACCCGATCAGCCGGTCGTCGTCGCGCGGATCGACTCCGCCACCCGGATAGGCGTACGCGCCTCCGGCGAAGGCCATCGACGTCCGGCGGCGAAGCATGTGCACGAGGGGGCCGGAACCACGCGTCCGGTCGTTCCCGTCGAGCCCGCCGGCCTCCGGCCGGCTCGCCCCGGCCCCGCCCGGGTCACGGAGCAGCATCACGGTGGCGGCGCGCCTGGGCGGCACGGCTGTCAGCTCACCGGCGGCGAGGGCCCGGATCCGGTCGGGCCATTCCGGGGGGTACCACTGACCTTGGGACATGGCCGGAGGCTATCCGGAACCGCCCCGATGTTCGAGAGGTCCCTGAGCATCGCGGTCCGCGGTCCGCCCGCACGCGGGCGATCCGGGCCGCCGTGCGCGTCCCTGGCACGCACGGCGTTCCCCGGTGTGCGCACCCCACCGGGCCGGACGCTCGCGATCCCGCCCGGTCGGCGGACCGGGCGGGATCGCGAGGAGGAACGCGAAAGGGGGCCTCAGGCGTCGGCGAGCTCCACCTGGACCTCTACCTCGACCGGGGCGTCCAGGGGCAGCACGGCGACGCCCACGGCGCTGCGCGCGTGCACGCCCTTGTCGCCGAGGACCGCGCCCAGCAGCTCGCTGGCACCGTTGATCACGGCGGGCTGTCCGGTGAAGTCGGTGGCCGAGGCGACGAAGCCCACGACCTTCACGACGCCCTTGATCCGGTCCAGGTCGCCGGCGACCGACTTCACGGCGGCCAGCGCGTTGAGCGCGCAGGTCTTCGCGAGCTCCTTGGCCTCGTCCGGCGTGACCTCGGCGCCGACCTTGCCGGTGACGGCGAGCTTGCCGTCCACCATCGGCAGCTGCCCCGAGGTGTACACGTACACTCCGGACCGCACGGCCGGCTGGTACGAGGCCAGCGGCGGCACGACGGCGGGCAGGGTCAGACCGAGCTCGGCGAGCCGCGCCTCTACGGCGCCCGCCACTACGCCTTCTCCCGCTTCAGGTAGGCCACGAGCTGCTCGGGGTTGTTCGGGCCGGGAACGACCTGGACCAGCTCCCAGCCGTCCTCGCCCCAGGTGTCCAGAATCTGCTTGGTCGCGTGCACGAGAAGGGGCACGGTCGCGTATTCCCACTTGGTCATGGGCCCGACTGTAACGCCTGGCACCCACGGTCCCGTGCGTAGGCCGGGGCCGGACTGGTTAGGCTCGAATACGTGAGCAGGTTCCAGGTCGTCAGCGGCAAGGGCGGTACCGGTAAGACCACGGTCGCCGCCGCCCTCGCGCTCGCCCTCGCGGCCGAGGGCGGGCGCACCCTCCTCGTCGAGGTCGAGGGCAGGCAGGGCATCGCCCAGCTCTTCGGTTCCGACGCGCTTCCCTACGAGGAGCGCAAGATCGCCGTCGCGCCGGGCGGCGGCGAGGTGTACGCGCTGGCGATCGACGCCGAACGCGCCCTCCTCGACTACCTCCAGATGTTCTACAAGCTCGGCAGCGCCGGCCGGGCCCTGAAGAAGCTCGGCGCGATCGACTTCGCCACCACGATCGCGCCCGGCGTCCGGGACGTCCTGCTGACCGGCAAGGCGTGCGAAGCCGTACGCCGCAAGGACAAGCAGGGCCGGTTCGTCTACGACCACGTGATCATGGACGCCCCGCCGACCGGCCGGATCACCCGCTTCCTCAACGTCAACGACGAGGTCGCCGGGCTGGCCCGGATCGGCCCCATACACAACCAGGCCCAGGCCGTGATGCGGGTCCTGAAGTCCCCGCAGACCGCGGTGCACCTGGTGACCCTCCTGGAGGAGATGCCGGTCCAGGAGACCGCGGACGGCATCGCCGAACTGCGCGCCGCCGAACTGCCCGTGGGCCGCGTCTTCGTGAACATGGTCCGCCCGCACCTGCTGGACGAGGACGCCCTGCGCACCGCCGCGGGCGGCCGCCGCAAGGAGATCGCCAAGACGCTGACCCGGGCCGGGGTGACCGGTTCCGCCGCCCTCGTACGTCCCCTGGTCGAGCAGGCGGCCCAGCACGCCGAGCGGGTCGGCCTGGAGCGGGAGCAGCGCGCGGTGCTGGCCGGCCTCGGCCTGCCGACGGCGGAGCTGCCGTTGATCGGCGACGGGGTGGACCTCGCCGCGCTGCACGACCTGGCCACGGAGCTCCGCAAGCAGGGCGCGGGCGAAGAGGGGGACGCATGACGGCGGACACAGCCGGTACGGACGCGGGCGAGGCGGGGGCGGCCGGGGCGGGGCTGGACACGGACGCGCTGCTGGACGACCCGGGCATCCGGATCATCGTGTGCTGCGGTTCCGGCGGTGTCGGCAAGACGACGACCGCCGCCGCTCTCGGCGTACGGGCCGCCGAGCGCGGCCGCAAGGTCGTCGTCCTCACCATCGACCCGGCCCGCCGGCTCGCCCAGTCCATGGGCATCGACCGGCTGGACAACGTGCCCCGGCGGGTCGCCGGCATCGGCGGCGAGGGCGAACTGCACGCCATGATGCTGGACATGAAGCGGACCTTCGACGAGACCGTCGAGGCGCACGCGGACGCCGAACGGGCCCGGGCGATCCTGGAGAACCCCTTCTACCAGTCCCTGTCGGCCGGGTTCGCCGGTACGCAGGAGTACATGGCGATGGAGAAGCTCGGGCAGCTGCGGGCGCGCGACGCCTGGGACCTGATCATCGTCGACACCCCTCCCTCGCGTTCCGCGCTGGACTTCCTGGACGCGCCGAAGCGGCTCGGGTCCTTCCTGGACGGGAAGTTCATCCGGCTGCTGATGGCGCCCGCGAAGGTGGGCGGCCGGGCCGGGATGAAGTTCCTCAATGTCGGTATGTCGATGATGAGCGGAACGCTGGGCAAGCTGCTCGGAGGGCAGTTCCTGCGGGACGTCCAGACGTTCGTCGCCGCGATGGACACCATGTTCGGCGGCTTCCGCAGCCGCGCGGACGCCACGTACAAGCTGCTCCAGGCTCCCGGCACGGCCTTTCTCGTGGTGGCGACGCCGGAGCGGGACGCGCTGCGGGAAGCCGCCTACTTCGTGGAGCGGCTGGCCGCCGAGAAGATGCCGCTGGCCGGTCTGGTCCTCAACCGGGTGCATGACAGCGAGGCTTCGCGGCTCTCCGCCGAGCAGGCTCTGACCGCCGCGGAAAATCTTGATGACGCCCGCATTGTGGATCAGGCGGCCGGGAAAGCTGGCCTTGGTGACCGGGAAGCCCCCGAACCCGAGGTCACCGCTTCCGGAACGACCGAGCCGCCCCTCTCCCCCGAGGCCGGGCAGGCGTCCGGCCCCGAGCCCGCAGCCGAGCACCAGGACCCGACCGAGAACGAGCCGACCCGCGAGAACACCACGACGCCCCGGACCGCCCCCGCCGAGGCGACGAGCCCTGCCGGGACGTCCCGTACCGCCGATGCGACCGGCTCGGCCGGTGCGAGCGCCGAGGAGCTCGACGGGGACATCGGCATCATCGGCGTCGAAGAACTGACAGCCGGCCTGCTGCGTCTGCACGCCGAGCGCATGCAGGTCGTCGCCCGCGAGCACCGCACCCGCGACCGCTTCACCGCGCTGCACCCCGAGGTGCCGGTGACGGCCGTGGCGGCACTGCCCGGCGACGTGCACGACCTGAACGGCCTCCGCGCCATCGGCGAGCGCCTTGCGGACGGTGGCGCCCCGGCTGCCGCCGGAGCGGTGTAGCGCCCTCCGGCGCGGTACGGACGCCTTCCGGAGCGGCGGGCCGGGCGGGCGTGGGGGGTGACTGCCGTCCCTGACCGTGCGACAGGACCCTGGCCCTGCCTCTGTGGCACCCGTGCCTATCCCGCGGCGGCGTACGTCTCGTGCAGCTCCGCGTCCTCCAGCCCGATGACTCCGGGCAGAATGCCGGTGGACCGCTCGTATTCGCTGCGCGCGGTCTCCAGCAGTCGGCGCCAGGACGTGACGGTCGGCCGGCGGCGCAGCAGTGCGCGGCGCTCCCGCTCCGTCATTCCGCCCCACACGCCGAATTCGACGCGGTTGTCGAGCGCGTCCGCCAGGCACTCGGTCCGCACCGGACACCCGGTGCACACCGCCTTGGCTCTGTTCTGCGCTGCCCCTTGTACGAACAGTTCATCCGGATCGGTAGTGCGGCAGGCTGCCTGCGCACTCCAGTCGGTTACCCAGCCCATGCCGGCGCCGTCCTCTCCCGAATCGAGGCTCCCCCACGGCGGTAGCGGCATATTCACCGCTGCCAGTTGAGGACGTTACGGAAGGTAGGAACAGCACAACACCCCCTTCGGGCCCAATCTTGAATGGTCCGAACGGACTATGCGTATGCGGCAGATCACCCAGGGGAGTGACCCGACGACATGCGCGACTATCTCTACGAAAAGGGGACAGTGCACTCAAGTCACAAAGGACTTCTCGCGACATACAGGGCGATTTCGGGAGCGCCTTGATGGGTGCGTGAAGGGCGGTGCGGTTGCTCATCGGCCGGACGAAGAATGACCAGAAGACGCGCATGGACGTGCACGGGACTTGATACGGAACCGGACTGCTGTGACAGTTGAGAGCAGCTTAGGCCAATGCCTGGCCCTCTGTCCGGCGAATGAGCACGAAGGTGCCCCGCGTGAGAACGCGAGCGCCTCGCGTCCGCGTGCCCGCGCCGCGGTGCGCCGGCACGCTTGCGCGGACGTCCGCAGACACCCGTCCGGCGGACCGCCGACCCACCCGTTTGTCACGGTCCGGTACGCGAACGCTCCGAGAGACCCCTGCTCCTGCGATACGTTCATCACTACGGATTAGGCTGCCCCCTATGCCAAAGAAGCGCTCGGGCGGGGGTCTCACCACGACCCAGCAGGCCGCCAAGTTCCTCGGTGTCGCCGCGCTCTCCGGAGCTGTCCTGGCAGGCATCGCGCTGCCCGCAGCCGGAGCTCTGGGGCTCGCCGCCAAGGGGACGGTCGAAGGGTTCGACGAGATCCCCTCCAACCTCAAGACTCCACCGCTCAGCCAGCGGACCACGATCCAGGACCGCGAGGGCGGCACCATCGCCACGGTGTACTCCCGTGACCGCACCGTCGTCCCGCTCAAGGACATCTCGCCGTACATGCAGGACGCGATCATCGCGATCGAGGACTCCCGCTTCTACGAGCACGGGGCCGTCGACCTCAAGGGCATCCTCCGCGCGATGAACCGCAACGTGCAGGCGGGCGGGGCCGCGCAGGGCGCGTCGACCCTCACCCAGCAGTACGTGAAGAACGTCTTCGTCGAGGAGGCGGGTGACGACCCGGAGAAGGTCGCCCAGGCCACGCAGCAGACGCTCGGCCGGAAGATCCGCGAATTGAAGTACGCGATCCAGGTCGAGGAGGAGCTCGGCAAGAAGAAGATCCTGGAGAACTACCTCAACATCACGTTCTTCGGGCAGCAGGCGTACGGCGTCGAGGCCGCGTCGCAGCGCTACTTCTCCAAGCACGCCAAGGACCTCAAGCTGGAGGAGGCCGCGATGCTCGCCGGCCTCGTCCAGTCGCCGAGCCGCTACGACCCGGTCAACGACATCGAGGAAGCGACCAAGCGCCGCAACGTCGTGCTGGCGCGGATGGCCGCGGTCAAGAACATCTCGCAGGCCGAGGCCGACAAGGCCATGGAGACGCCCGTCAAGCTGAAGGTGTCCCGGCCGAAGAACGGCTGCATCACCGCCGTCAGCGGCTCCGGCTTCTTCTGCGACTACGTCCGCAAGACGATCCTCACCGACCCCGCCTTCGGCAAGACCGACGAGGAGCGGGCCAAGCTCTGGAACCTCGGCGGTCTGACCATCCGGACCACACTGGACCCGCGCGCCCAGAAGGCCGCCAACGAGGCCGCCACCGCGAAGGTCAACAAGGACGACAAGTTCGCGGCCTCCGTGGTGCAGGTCCGGCCGGGCAGCGGCAAGATCCTCTCGATGGGCCAGTCCCGCCCGTACGGCCTGGACCAGAAGCAGAACGAGACCGTGCTCAACCTCGCCGTCAGCAACAAGATGGGCGGCAGCACGTACGGCTTCCAGGTCGGCTCGACGTTCAAGCCGTTCACCGCGGCGGCGGCGCTGGAGAAGGGCATCAGCCCGGCGACGTCGTACTCGACGGACTGGAAGATCACGCTGAAGGAGCAGGACTTCCGGAACTGCACCGGCTCCCCGGCCGGATACAAGGACTGGCCCCTCCAGAACGAGCTGGAGGAGGAGAAGGGCACCTGGGACATGACCAGCGCGCTCGGCAAGTCCATCAACACCTACTTCGCGCTGCTGGAGCAGAAGGTCGGCCTCTGCGAGACCGTGGAGATGGCCAAGAAGCTCGGCTACGAGCGCGGCGACGGCAAGAAGATCGTCGAGGCCCCCTCGATCACCCTCGGCGGCGAGGTGAGCACCCCGCTCTCCATGGCCGGCGCCTACGCCGCGTTCGCCAACCGGGGCACGTACTGCACGCCGATCGCCATCGAGTCCATCAAGGACGCGCAGGGCAAGAAGGTCGCCGTGCCGAAGACGTCCTGCTCCCGGGCGATGAGCGAGAAGACCGCGGACACCATCAACCAGATGCTCAAGGGCGTCGTGGCGGACGGCACCGGCGCGCGGGCCGGACTCAGTGACCGTGACAACGCGGGCAAGACCGGTACGACCAACGACCGCAAGGACGCCTGGTTCGTCGGCTACACGCCGAACCTCTCCACCGCGGTGTGGGTCGGGGACGACGTCGGCGAGAAGAGCCCGATGTTCGGCGTCACCATCGGCGGCCAGTACTACGACAAGGTCTGCGGCGGCTGCCTGCCCGGCCCGATCTGGCGTATCGCGATGACCGGAGCGCTGGACGCCTCCGAGACCCCCGGGTTCAACCCGGTCTCCGTCCCCCGGGGCGAGGACAAGAAGGACAAGGAGAAAGAGAAGGAGAAGGGCGACCGGGACCGCGGCGGTGACGAGGACCGCAAGCCCGGCGACGGCGACGGACGGTTCCCCGGCATCGAGCTTCCGGACGGCATGACCGGCGGACCGGGCGGCGGCGGTGGCGAGCGAGGCCGGGGCGGCGGCCAGAACGGTCCCTGACCCCCACGGGCACGGCTGACGTGTAGAGGCGCCGGTACCGGTACCGGCGCCTCTACTCGTACTCGTACTCGTATGGACGGAAAACGAGGGTGGGCGTCCCGGTCCTGGACCGGGACGCCCACCCTTTTCCCACTCTTCCACTCGAGCCTCAGCGGCCTCCGCAGGTCTCCGCAGGCATCCACCGGCTTACACGAGCCTCGGCTCAGCGGGGCTTCCGCGAGCCTCAGCCGGCGAGGGCCCTCTTCACCGCGCCGGCGACCCGGCCGCCCTCGGCGAGCCCGGCGACCTTCGGGTTGACGATCTTCATGACGGCGCCCATCGCGCGCGGCCCCTCGGCCCCGGCGGCCTTCGCCTCCTCGACAGCGGACGCCACGATCGCGTTCAGCTCGTCGTCGGAGAGCTGCTTGGGCAGGTAGCCGTCGAGCAGTTCGCCCTCCGCCCTCTCCCGCTCGGCCTGCTCGGTCCGGCCGCCCTGGGCGAAAGCCTCGGCCGCCTCGCGGCGCTTCTTCGCTTCCTTGGCGATCACCTTCTGCACCTCGTCGTCGGAGAGCTCGCGCGCCGACGTGCCGCTGACCTCTTCCTTGGTGATCGCGGTGAGGGTGAGCCGAAGGGTGGACGAGGTCAGCTCGTCACGCGCCTTCATGGCCGTGTGGAGGTCTTCCTTGAGCTTGGACTTGAGCGTGGTCATGCCGCGATTGTGACAGGTAGGAGGCCCGGACCGCCCGCAGGTTTTCCGCCCCCCTCCGGATGCCGGGGCATCACGCCGGCTTTCCGCGGGGGCGGAGGTCTTCCGCCGACTGCGCGGGTTTTCCGGTCGTCCGGTCCCGTCTGCGACGATGGGCACATGCGCGCACGTTACGGAGTACCCCTGAAAGTCACGGCAGTCGGCGCGGCGGTCGGCGCCGCCGGACTCGCCTACGCCGCCGGATTCGAGGCCCGCTCCTTCCGCCTCCGGCGGGTCACCGTTCCGGTACTCCGGCACGGGGCGCGCCCGTTGCGCGTGCTCCAGGTCTCCGACATCCACATGGTGAGCGGTCAGCGCAAGAAGCGCGCCTGGCTCCAGTCGCTCGCCGGACTGCACCCCGACTTCGTCGTGAACACCGGCGACAACCTCTCCGACCCGGAGGCCGTGCCGGAGGTGCTCGACGCGCTCGGCCCGCTGATGGAGTTCCCGGGGGTGTACGTCTTCGGCTCCAACGACTACTACGGTCCCAAGCTCCGCAACCCGGCGCGCTACCTCCTGGAGAAGGTCCAGGGCAAGCACGGCCTCAACGGCAACGCCCCCGCGGTCGGAGCCGTCCACAACCCGTGGGAGCCGATGCGCGACGCCTTCGACGAGGCGGGCTGGCTGAACCTGTCGAACACGCGGGGCCGGCTGGACCTCGACGGCATGGAGGTGGCGTTCACGGGCCTGGACGACCCGCACATCAAACGGGACCGCTACGCCGAGGTCCAGGGCGGCCCCACAAGCGACGCCGACCTCTCCATCGGCGTGGTCCACGCCCCGTACCTGCGCACCCTGGACGCCTTCACGGCCGACGGCTACCCGCTGATCCTGGCGGGCCACACGCACGGCGGCCAGCTGTGCATCCCGTTCTACGGGGCCCTGGTCACCAACTGCGACCTGGACACCGACCGGGTCAAGGGCCTGTCCAGCCACACGGTCGGCGACCGGCGCGCCTACCTCCACGTCTCCGCGGGCTGCGGCACCAACCGCTACACCCCGGTCCGCTTCGCCTGCCCGCCCGAGGTCACCCTGCTCACCCTGACCCCGAAGACCTGAGGACGGCGGACGCGAAGCGCGGGCGAGGGCCTTGGGGCCGGGCCCCGCGCCTTTTGCGACGCCGACCCGGCGACCTCGCCTCTCCGGTCCGGCGACCCGGATTCTCCGGCGCGACGGACGACGAATCGCGGGGGACTTCCCACCCCCTTACGGTACGAATCATGACCGCGCCCCGGATCGCCCTGCTCCCCCGCCCACGGGCGGCAGAGGCGCCGGCGCATCCCGCCGGTCCCTGTCGCGCCTGGACCACGGCCCTGCGGGTTCCGGCGTTCGGGGCAGCGGCCGCGGGCCCGGCCATCGCCCTGGCGACCGGACACGCCCCCTCGGCACTGATCCACTTCACGGTCCTGGCGAACCTCCTGATCGCGGCGGCCTTCGGGTGGTCGGCCCTCCGCGCCTGGCGAGGCGGTCCGCCGCTCCCGCCACGGCCGGCGGGCGGGGTGCTCCTGCTCGCCGCGATCACCGGGCTGATGTACCACCTGGTCCTGGGGAACTACGGCGTCTCCCCGGTGAGCGCCCCTCGGGGCGGCCCGGACACGGGGACCGGCTGGTCCACCGCCGCGAATCTGCTGCTCCACACGGTGACCCCCCTGGCCGTCGCGGCGGACTGGCTCCTGCTGACCGCACCCCGGACCCTGCGCCTGGCCCACATCCCGCTGTGGCTGTCGGCCCCGGCCGCCTACCTGGGCCTCGTCCTGGCCCGAGGAGCCCTGCTCTCCCCCGGCACCCCCGCCCGCTACCCGTACCCGTTCCTCGACGTCGACACGTACGGCTACGCCGGAGCCCTCACCCAGGCCCTCGCCCTCGGCCTCCTCTTCGCCACCCTGGGCATCCTGATCACTACCGTGGACCACCTCCGGCCGAACGCGGCGGGGTGGCTCCCGCCCCGGAGAAACCGGATTTCGCCTCCGGCCGCCGGTGGGCTAAAGTAATCGATGTCGCCGGGAGTCCGGTGGACATCGGGGTGTAGCGCAGCTTGGCAGCGCGCTTCGTTCGGGACGAAGAGGTCGTGGGTTCAAATCCCGCCACCCCGACAGCTGAAACACCAGGTCAGGGGCCTGATCCGCATCGCGGGTCAGGCCCTTCCTGCATTTCTGGTGATCGTTTGGGAGAAATCTGGGAGAAGATCTTGGTCATAGTCTCCCAGCGGGCACCTACTCTCCTCCCTTACGGTGAGGTGCATAGCAGGGATCGCCGTATGCGCGTTCGTGGCTCGGCGACCCAAGACCGGCCCGGTTGAGACCGAGCAAACCAGAGGGGCAAGTGGAGTCGAGAAGTGCAGCAGCAGCGGGAATCGACTTTCCGTACACCGCGCGTACCACCTGCTACATCGAGGTTCATGATGACGGCAGAGTCACTCATGGCAACGATCGGGCCGCCTACGAGCGCGCCGTCGCCGGAAAGTCGCGGCTGTTCGCCGTCTGGCCCGGCGAGTGGTCGAGCCACCTGTTCATGATCGACGACCTCGACGAGTACGCCAAAGCTCAGGGGATCAAGCATGACCAGAACCGGACCGGGTTGGAGGAACACGTCCACGACGTGGAGTGGACCGAGGCGACGGGCCGCAACTCCAATCCCCGGAGTCCGTACATCAGCATCCGGCTCTCGCTGACATGCGGATGCGAGATCCATGACTTGGGCACCTTCGCGAGCCAGATGCAGGAGCAGCGGGGATGGGCCATCGCGACCAGTGTTGGGTGGGGCAGCAGCAGTGGCCCCGAAGGTACGTCATACTCCCTGCGGGTGCGACGGAAGAGTCTCGGCATCTGAGCGCCTGCAGCAAGAGCAGGCGGCGCGGCGTACTTACGCGTGGTCTCCGGTATGCGCCGACCCCTCGGGTTCGTCCGCCGCGGACGGGTGGACGTACCTGCCCTCGTTAAACGGGGTGAACCACGCCTTGAACGCCATCGGTGCCACGCCGAGAGCCTCTCCAACGGCGCTCTCGTCGATGCCGTCCATGGAGTTGTCGTAGAGCCACTCGTGATCCATGTCCTCGTAAACGTTGTCAGCGAACGAGTCGAGTGCGGCCGAGACGCCCTCGTCGAGCAGCCCGAATGTTTCCAGTGTCACGTTGGTCTCAGTCAGCAATAGCTTCAGCGCGAGTTCCTCAGCAACACAGCTGAGCTGCTGGAAGCTGCCGTCTGTGAACCGGGTGGTCATGGCGATGACCGTTACCAGGAAGCGGCGAGCGAAACGAGCGTCATACTGGAGGGCGTATCGCTCGGGAAGGTCCTCGAAGTGCCACAGGGGACCGTCGCATTCAGCAGCGGTGGTGTCCTCCTGCGTCAGGGTCTGCACGTCTTGGAACAGCTCGTCCACCAAGATGTCTGTCGCGTACACCAAGGCACCAGCAGCAAGTTTGGCGTCCTCCGGCGAGACGGCGAACTCGATGGCGTCTTCTTCCTCCTCGTCGCCTTCGTCGTCCAGGACGCCGAACATCACGGGCGGGAAGGAGCGCAGGTCATCTGCCAGCGCCAGCATCTGACCGCGTACTGCTTCAGCTTTCGCCTCGGCGTCGTAGCCCTCACTGTCGTCCTCGGCCGTGGGGCTCTCGGTATGCCGCGCCTTACGGTCTGCCAGATCAGCGGGCGGGGAATCGGGACCGTCGGCAGCGGCGAGACTCTCCTGGGCGAGCTCCGGGTGCAGTTCGACCTCACATCGCTCGATCTGCCAGTCGGCCAACAGCTCGGATCTTTCCAGCAGTTCACCCACGACTGACCGGACAGCCTCCTCCGCGAACTCCAGAGCCGCCGCATCCACGAACACCTTCAGAAGCGCGCCGCCTGGATAGACGGCCACAACGGTGTCGAGAAGATCGACTTCCATGCCATCGGGCCCCTCAATCGCCTCGACGGAGGCAAAACC
The DNA here is from genome assembly GCF_044756785.1 of Streptomyces sp. NPDC091649. Classification (NCBI taxonomy): domain Bacteria; kingdom Bacillati; phylum Actinomycetota; class Actinomycetes; order Kitasatosporales; family Streptomycetaceae; genus Streptomyces; species Streptomyces sp. NPDC091649. The sequence goes on from NZ_JBIVTR010000004.1 coordinate 443,183, forward strand.
ATCTTCGATGAGGGCCACCGCGCCAGTGCGTTGAAGTGGATCCATCTCCGGAGTGTTCTTGGGTATGAGGGCGTCCACAGTCACTACGTATGTCACGCCCCTGATCCTGGCAGCAATATGCCGTGTGATGGGGAAGAATCCACTTAAACGCCAGCAGTGCCCCGCCGCGGCGGGGCACTGCTGAGTGGCTCAGCGTACGCACAGGAGGTCGTTGAGCACGCGCACGGGGGATGAGGAACGCATCGCGCGTCGGACGTCGAGCGCCGCCTCCCATCGCTCGGTGAGACCAGCCATGAGGCGCCGACGCATGCCGGGCGTGACGTGGGCGTAGCGCGCGGAGACCGAGCTGTCGATGTGGCCCATGCGTTCGTCCATGAGGACCTTCTCAGTGCCGAGGTCCTCCATCATCGTTCGATGAGTATGGCGAAGGCCGTACGGCGTGAGGCCCTTGGCGATCGGGAGCCAGCAGGCGTCCGCCCGAGCGGCTGCCCCTCGACCTCGGGCCGGGATGCCGGGCCACGGATCGCCGAGGATCGGTACCGGGCGGGCCTCCTGCGGCGGGGACTGTAAAACGTTCGGTGTAACTCCCGATCATGGAAGATGCATCGATGACCAGCAACAACGTGACCGAGGCCGAGGTCGGCGAACCGTCTGA
>NZ_JBIVTR010000005.1:0-23744 GCF_044756785.1 Streptomyces sp. NPDC091649
CCGGGCGCTTCCTTTCGTTTACTGCTTTGTCTTGCTGTCTTGCGTTTCCGACTCTATCAGACTCTTATCTGTCCGATTCCCGGTCGAAGCGGGCCGAGCGATCTTGCTTTCGCTTTCCAGGTCCTTCGCTTTCGCGTTCTCCCTTTCCGGCGAGTCCGACTCTATCAGATCCTTTCGGGCCTGATTCCCAGTCAGCGGGGTTTGTCTTCCCGGCTGTTGGGCCGTTCCGACGCTCAAACTCTAGCGGATTCTCCCGGCGGCTCATAATCGGGCCTTCTCGATGAATTCCGGCATGCCGAAATGATCCCGAGTGGGAGGTCGTACTGAAGTTTGGTTGCCGCGTTCGCGGCGGGATCGGCTGCCGCAGGGCCGTTTCGGCTCCGTGACAACTCGGAGAACTTTACGGATCCACCAGGGGTGTGTCAACCCGCCCCCGGCGGCCTCCGCAGGTCCTGCGTCGGGCCCTCAGTCCAGGTCCGTGAGTCGGCCGCCGGCGTCCGGCTGGGCGTGCTCCACCCGGCGGAGGAGGCGGACCAGCAGCTCGCCGAGGACACCGCGTTCGTCGCCGGACAGGTCCTGGAGGAGGTCCTCCTCGAAGTCGGTCGCCATGCGCATCGCCTCAAGCCACTTCGTACGGCCCTCGTCGGTCAGTTCGACGATGACGCGGACCCGGTTGTTCTCGTCGCGGTCCCGCGTGACCAGACCCTCGCCGGCCATCCGGTCGATGCGGTGGGTCATGGCGGCCGGGGTGAGACCGAGACGCTTCGCCAGTTCGCCGGGGCCCAGCCGGTAAGGGGCGCCCGACAGGACCAGCGTCTTGAGGACCTCCCACTCGGCGTTGCTGATGCCGAGCGCGGCGACCTGCCTCCCGTACGCGACGTTCATCCGGCGGTTCAGCCGCCCCAACGCGGAGACGACCTGTTCGACCTGCGGGTCGAGGTCGCGGAACTCGCGCTGGTAGGCCGCGATCTGTTCGTCGAGGCTCGGCTCGCCGGGGCTGGACTCCTCGGTGCTCTCAGACATGGCGGGCAGTATGGCACGCCCCCACCGCCCTTGAAGTCCTTCAGGCTGTAGTTTTCAGCTTCTAAGTTTAGTGCTAAAGTCTTCGAGTCTGATTTCTTCGTGTCAGGTCTCGTCGCGCGGCGAGCGGGACCCCCGAGATCTTGAGGTAGGTGAGTGTGACCAGGGAGATGGGCGCAGCGCTGCGGCGGATCCAGCTGAGCAGCGCGCTGAGCGCGTTCGGGCTCGGGTTCACCGTTCCGTATCTGTACGTCTACGTGGCGCAGGTGCGGGATCTGGGCGCCGGGACGGCGGGAGTCGTCCTGGCCGCCTTCGCGATGGCGGCGCTGGCCGTTCTGCCGTTCACCGGGCGGGCCATCGACCGGCGGGGCCCGCTGCCCGTATTGGTGGTGGCCTCCGCCCTGGCCTCCGTGGGCGCCGTCGCCCTGGGGTTCGCGACCAGCGTCCCGGCCGCCGTGCTGGCCGCCGCCGTCCTGGGCGCGGGCACCGCGGTCATGCAGCCGGCCCTCGCCACGATGCTCGTGTGGTGCTCCAGCTCCGCGACTCGTACGCGCGCCTTCGCCACGCAGTTCTTCCTGCAAAACCTGGGACTCGGCCTCGGCGGGCTCGTCGGCGGCCAGCTGGTGGACGTGAGCCGTCCGGCGAGCTTCACCACGCTCTTCCTCATCGAGGCCGCGATGTTCGTGGTGCTCGGCGTCGTGGTGACGACCGTGCGGATGCCCCGTCCGGCGTCGCTCGGCGGCGCCCGTCCGGCGGACGGGCCGGCCGGGAAGGGCGGCGGGCTGCGGGCACTGCTCTCGCACCGGGCCATGGTGCAGCTGTGCGTGCTGGGGTTCGTCCTGTTCTTCGCCTGCTACGGACAGTTCGAGTCCGGTCTGGCCGCTTACGGCACGGAGGCGGCCGGGATCGAGCCCTCCGCCCTCGGCTTCGCGCTGGCCGCCAACACCGCGGTCATCGTCGTGGCGCAGTTCGTCGTGCTGCGGCTCGTGGAGCGGCGGCGGCGCAGCCGGGTCATCGCCGCGGTCGGCCTGATCTGGGCGTTCGCCTGGATCGTGGCGGGCTACGCGGGGCTGGGCCACGGCAGCCAGACCATGGCGACGGCCGCGTTCATCTCGACGTACGCGCTGTTCGGGCTGGGTGAGGCGATGCTGTCGCCGACCGTCGCCCCGCTGGTCGCCGATCTGGCCCCGGAGTCGATGGTCGGGCAGTACAACTCGGCCTTCGCCCTGTGCAAGCAGCTCGCGCTCGCGGTCGGTCCGGCCGTCGGCGGGCCGATGGGGGCGTCGCTGCACGGCCCGTACATCGTGACCTTCGTCCTGTTCTCGCTGGGCATCACGGTGCTCGCCCTGCGGCTGGGCCGTCGGCTCACGTCCGTACAGGACCAGCCGTCGTCGGCGAACCCCTCGCTGGTGGTGGCGGTGTCACTGCCCGAGGGCGGGGCCGCCGCGGACGGCGGATCCGCCCGGTCCGCGTCCGCCCCGGCCGCCGCCGGTCACTGAGGGAGCGCCCCGCTCACCGCGGCCGGGCGCGTCACCGCGGCAGGGCGAACTCGCACCAGACCGCCTTGCCGCCGCCCGGCGTCCGGCGGCTGCCCCACGAGGTGGCGATCGACGCGATGATCGAGATGCCGCGTCCCGCCTCGTCCGCCGGTTCGGCCTGGCGGCGGCGCGGCAGGTGGTCGTCGCCGTCGGTGACCTCGATGATCAGCCGGCGGTCGGTGCGGCGCAGCCCCAGGCGCATCGGCGGCGTGCCGTGCTGGAGGGAGTTCGCGACCAGTTCGCTGGTGGCGAGCACGCCCAGGTCGCGGAGCTCGACGGGGAAGCGCCACGACGTCAGGACCCCGGTGGCGAAGGCGCGGGCGCGCGGGGCGGCCTCGACGCCGCCGAGGAGGTCGAGCGCCGCGTTGTGGAACAGCTCCGCGTTCGATCCCGTGCGGGCGGGGTGCTGGACCACCAGGACGGCCACGTCGTCGTCGTGCTCGGCGGTCACGCCGAGGGAGCGGATCAACCGGTCGCAGACCACCTGGGGTGTGCCCTTGGCTCCCGAGAGGGCGCGGGCCAGGGAGGCGACGCCCTCGTCGATGTCCTCGCTGCGCCGTTCGACCAGGCCGTCCGTATAGAGGACCGCGGTGGAACCGGGCGGCAGCGCGATGGTGCCCGAGGTGTGGATCCAGCCGCCGGTGCCGAGCGGGGGGCCGGTGGGTTCGGCGGCTCGGTGGACCGTGCCGTCCTCGTCGCGGACGAGGATCGGGAGGTGTCCGGCGGAGGCGTAGACGAGGTGCCCCTCGTTCGGATCGTGGACGGCGTAGACGCAGGTCGCGATCTGGCTGGCGTCGATCTCGGCGGCGAGGCCGTCCAGCAGCTGGATCACCTCGTGCGGCGGGAGGTCGAGCCGGGCGTAGGCGCGGACGGCGGTGCGGAGCTGGCCCATCACGGCGGCGGCGCGGACCCCGCGGCCCATCACGTCGCCGATGACCAGGGCGGTGCGGCCCGCGCCGAGGGTGATGACGTCGTACCAGTCGCCGCCCACCGCGGCGTCGGTTCCGCCGGGCTGGTAGGTGGCGGCGATACGGAGGTCGTCGGGCTGCTCCAGCTCCTGCGGAAGCAGGGAGCGCTGGAGGGTCACGGCGGTTTCGCGGTGGCGGCGCTCGCTGGTGCGCAGGCGCTCGGCGGCTTCGGCGTGGTCGGTGACGTCGGCGGCGTACACGAGGACGCCGCCTTCTCCGCTCGCGTCCGCTCCTGCGTGCCCGGTCCTGACGTCTTCGCCCGCTGCCTTGTCCTCGCTGTCCCACGCGGCGACCGGGGTGCAGGTCACGGTGTACGAACCGCCTTCGGCGGTCCTGCGGGACTTGACCGTGCGGGCGGTGCCGCTGCGCAGGACCTGGTCCAGCAGCGGGAGCACGCTGAGCTGGGCGAGTTCGGGCATGGCCGCCGCCGCGGGAACTCCGGACGGGCGGGGGCCGAACGCGGCCTCGTAGGCGTCGTTGACGTACGCGACGCGGTGGTCCGGGCCGTGCAGCAGGGCGACGGGGGCGGGGACCCGGCAGAGGATCTCGCGGGCGGAGAGGTCGGCGAGGGCGGGCCCGGGTAGGGCCTCCGCCGGGGCGGGGCCGGAAGGCGCCGGTGAGGCGTCGTCCGGCGGGGCGGGCGCGTCCTCCGGCCGGGCGTACTCGGCTCGGGCCGCCGGCACCGGACTACGGTCGTCCCGGGCGGCGGCTCGGCGCTGCGTTCCGGGAAGGCGGGCGCTCCAACGCGTGAAGTTCACGGTATTTCTGGCCTCGTGTGTCGGTCTGGTCCGCTCGGGCGGGCTGCTGCTTCTGCCGTGTTCGGGGGTGCCGGGGTCCGTGTCCCCGGGAAGGCGCAGCCGGGCCTCGTCGCGCTGTCGGTGCGTCGCTGCTGGTCACTGTTGGTCACTGCCGACCGGGTCACTCTGTGCAGGTGTGGGCCCACCTATGGTCACACGTCCAGTGTGACCGACCGTACTGACAGTCGTCGCCCTGCCGCCGGTACGACCCTCGGCCGGCCCGGTGCCGACCGGGGTCGGAAACCCGGTCCGGGCCTCCGTCGGCCGGGCGGCCGCGGCGGGTGCCGATGGACCCGTCAGCCGTCGGCCGGCCGGTCCCCCGGCGGTCTGCCGGGGTTCTGCGGGCGGCCGGGGCCGGGAAGCCCGGGGGTGCCGGAGCCGCCGCCCGCCGCGAGTTCAAACTCGGCGCGGGGGTGCTCCAGCGAACCGAGGGAGACGATCTCCCGTTTGAAGAGGCCGGACAGGGTCCATTCGGCAAGGACGCGCGCCTTCCGGTTGAACGTCGGTACCCGGCTGAGGTGGTAGGTGCGGTGCATCAGCCAGGCGGGGTAGCCCTTGAGCTTGCGGCCGTAGACGTGGGCGACGCCCTTGTGCAGGCCGAGGGAGGCGACCGATCCGGCGTACGCGTGCCGGTACTCCTTGAGCGGACGGCCGTCGACCGAGGCGAGGACGTTGTCGGCGAGGGTCTTCGCCTGGCGCACCGCGTGCTGGGCGTTCGGAGCGGTCTCGCGGCCCGGTTCGGAGGCGGTCAGGTCGGGTACGGCCGCGGCGTCGCCGGCCGCCCAGGCGTGCGGAGTGCCTTCGACGCCGAGGGTGGCGGTACAGCGGAGCCGGCCGTGTTCGGTGCGGGGCAGGCCGGTGGCGGCCAGCAGCGGAGCCGGTTTCACGCCCGCGGTCCACACGAGGGTGCGGGTGGGGAAGCGGGAGCCGTCGCTGAGGACGGCGACGCGGTCCTCGCAGGTGTCGAGGCGGGTGTCGAGGCGTACGTCGATGTTCCGGCCGCGCAGCTCGCCGACGGCGTACGTGCCCATGGCGTCACCGACCTCGGGGAGGATGCGCCCGGATGCCTCGACCAGGATCCATTTCAGGTCCGCCGGCTTGATGTTGTGGTAGTACCGCGCCGTGTAGCGGGCCATGTCCTCCAGCTCGGCCAGCGCCTCCACGCCCGCGTAGCCGCCGCCGACGAAGACGAAGGTGAGAGCGGCGTCGCGGATCGCGGGGTCGCGGGTGGCGGAGGCGATGTCCATCTGTTCGATGACGTGGTTGCGCAGCCCGATGGCTTCCTCGACGGTCTTGAAACCGATGCCGAATTCGGCGAGGCCGGGGACGGGGAGGGTGCGCGAGACGGACCCCGGGGCGATGACGATCTCGTCGTACGCGATCTCCAGGGCTCCGGTGCCGTCCTCGCCGGTGGCGAGGGTGGCGACGGTCGCGGTCCGCTCGGCGTGGTCCACCTGCCGGGCCTCGCCGATGACGATCGTGCAGTGGCGCAGGACGCGGCGCAGCGGCACGACCACATGGCGCGGCGAGATCGAACCGGCGGCCGCTTCGGGGAGGAAGGGCTGGTACGTCATGTACGGCTCGGGCGTGACGACCACGATCTCGGCGTCGCCGCTCTTCAGTCTCTGCTTCAACTTCCGCTGGAGACGCAGCGCTGTGTACATCCCGACGTAGCCGCCGCCGACGACGAGAATGCGTACACCTGGCCGGGTGCCGGGGGTCGTCCCCCGGGAATCTGGAGCCATCACCACCCCATGACGCAACGGAGTCAGTGGTTTGTCCACAGGCCCGGCACATTGTGTGACCGGAGGGCCCTCGGTGACGCTCGGGGCACCCGGTCGGCGGGAGGCGAAAGCCGTGCAGGTCAGGCACTACGCGTGGGGTGAATGGAAGGGTGTTGTCCCGCCGCCGGTGGGGTCTTGGTCCGATCGGGGGGCGTCCCATGCGGAACTACCCCCTTCTGAATTGACGCGGGCTCAACTATGTTCGTAACCCGTCGGGGTCGGGTGCGGATTTCGTTGTGCTCCGCTCCCGGCTGAAACGGCGGGAAGTCTCCGGGGGGAGACGTCATAACCGGGGGAAGTTATGCATATTCAGGATACGCATGGTCAGGCAGCGCCCACACGCACGTCCGAGGACCACGGACGCCTAGGCTCCGTGGGCGCGCTCGGCGTCATGAGCTCGGCGGACGCCGTCCGCTCGGCGGCCGCGGTGAGTGCCGCGGCGATGGGTTCGGCCGCTGCCGCACAGGTTCCCAACGGGTCGGCGGCGGGAGCCGGGATCGCGGGCGCGCCGCGGTCGGCTCCGCTGCGCGTCGACGCGCAGCGCAATCTGGAGCATGTGCTGCGGGCCGCACGCGAGGTGTTCGGGGAGCTGGGTTACGGCGCTCCGATGGAGGATGTGGCCCGTCGGGCGCGCGTCGGCGTCGGCACCGTCTACCGGCGGTTTCCGAGCAAGGACGTTCTGGTGCGCCGGATAGCCGAGGAGGAGACTTCCCGGCTGACCGAGCAGGCGCGTACGGCGCTGGGGCAGGAGGAGAAGCCCTGGTCGGCGCTCTCCCGTTTCCTTCGTACGTCGGTGGCCTCGGGTGCGGGCCGGTTGCTGCCGCCGCAGGTGCTGCGGGTCGGGGTCGACGGCGAGGAGCCGGGCGCCCCGGCGGCCGCCGGGGCGGCAGCGGCCGCGACGGACGAGGCCCGCGTTCCGCAGCAGCGGCAGGGGGTGGGCCAGGACGACTTCCGCCTCGCCGGCCGGCAGCCCGGGGGCGCCGACGGGCTCGACGGCCTCGGTGAGGACTCGGGCGCGGTCGAACTGCTGGAGGTCGTGGGACGGCTGGTGGACCGGGCGCGGGAGTCCGGTGAGCTGCGCCGTGACGTGACGGTGGCCGATGTGCTGCTGGTCATCGCCACGGCGGCTCCTTCGCTGCCGGACGCCGCTCAGCAGGCCGCGGCTTCGGCCCGGCTGCTGGACATCCTGCTGGAGGGTCTGAGGTCGCGGCCTGCGTGACGGTCACGGGTCGCGGGTCGCAGGTCACGGTCTGGGGTCTGGGGTCTGCGTGACGGCCGGGGCCGGGGCCTGCATGACGGTCACGGGTCGGGGCCTGCGGCCCGCGTGACGGTCACGGGTCGCGGCCCGCGTGACGGCCGGGGGCGTGGGCCCGCCACACCGGACGGCCCGTCTCTGCCTGCTCTCCGCCGTCCGGCCTGGCCGCCCGTCCGCTCATGGCGTACCGCTCGTCGGTGCGCTCCCGTCCGCCCCTCGCAGAGCCGGGCGGACGGGAGCACACTCGTGCGGGGAGCGGCGGACGGCGGACCCGTGCCGGGAGCCGCATCAGCGGGGGCACTTTCCCCGAAAGAGGGGTCTCCAGTACTCACATTCCAGAAAACGCCCCGGATGAGTGGTTGGCGCGACTGAGGGGCCAACGCGATTGAGCCATGTGGCAGTCTTGGCCGATATTCGGGTCCGAGGGTGCATACGGGGGCTTCCGCGATGAGCGGTAACGAGCAGCAGGAAGAGCCGCTCGGCGAGATCGCTGCGGCCGACAGGGACACGAAGGCCGGCGGGCCGCCCGCCGGACAGGTGCCGAACCAGGCTGTACGCGGCCCGTCGGACGGCGAGGACGGGGGCGGCACCGTCCTGCCCGGCCCGTGGCCCGCAGCGGAGGAGGAGACCTCCGCTGAAGCCGGCGCGCCCGCTGTTCCGCAGCAACGCGCGGGCCGCGGCGGCGCTCCCGAGCTCGGACTGTCCGACGCCCGGTTGATTGAGGACATGCGCGGTGGCGACGACCTCGCCTACGAGGAGCTGTTCCGGCGTCATTCGGGTGCCGTGCTCCGCTACGCCCGCAGTTGCTGCCGGGACACGCACACCGCCGACGACCTGACCGCCGAGGTGTTCGCGCGGACGCTCCAGGCCGTTCGGGGCGGCAAGGGGCCGACGGAAGCGGTCCGGGCCTATCTGATGACCGCCGTCCGCCATGTCGCCGCGGCCTGGACGAAGAGCGCCAAGCGTGAGCACCTGGTCGACGACTTCGCGGTGTTCGCCGCCCAGGCGTCCCGGTCCTCCGAACTCTCCGACGACGACACCCTCGACCTCGGCGCCGACGTCCTGGCGATGCACGAGGCCGAACAGACCATGGCGATGCGCGCGTTCAGGAGCCTCCCGGAGCGCTGGCAGGCCGTCCTGTGGCACACCACGGTCGAGGAGGAGTCGCCGAGCGAGATCGCCCCGCTGTTCGGCCTCACCGCCAACGCCACCGCCGTCCTGGCGAGCCGCGCCCGTGAGGGGCTCAAGCAGGCGTACCTCCAGGCCCACGTCAGTCGGGCGCTGACCACCGGCGGGGACTGCGCGCAGTACGCCGACCGGCTCGGCGCGCACGCCCGGGGCGGGTTGCGCACCCGGGCGGAACGCGGGCTGCGCAAGCACCTCGACGAATGCGCCAAGTGCCGGCTGGCAGCCGGCGAGTTGGACCACGTGAACGCCGGGATTCCGGCGCTGCTGCCCGTCGCGGTCATCGGATGGTTCGCCGCCGGGTACGCGCTCAAGGCCGCGGGCGTCGTTGCCGGCGGAGCGGCCGGGGCCGCCGGAGCGGGAGCCGCCGCGGCGGCCACCGGGTCCGGGGCCGCCGGAGGCGCCGGGTCCGCCGCGGCCTCGGAGGGGCTCGGCGCGCCCGCCAAGGCCGGGATCGCCGCCGCCGTGGCCGTGGCCGCCGCGGCCGGTCTCGTGTGGGCTCTCGTCGGCGACGACCAGCCGAAGCCCGAGCCGGTCGCGAAGCCACCGGCCGTGGCGCCGGCGGTTCCCACGCCGCCTCCCCCGCCGTCCCCTAAGCCCGCGCCGAAGCCACCGGCCGCCCCCGCGCCGCCCCCTCCCCCGGTACCGGCGGCCGCCCCGCCCGAGCCGTCCCCGTCCCCGAAGCCGCCGCCGAGCCCCACCCCCTCGCCCGAGCGGCCGCCGAAGCCCGCGCCCCCGGCGCCGAGCCCGCCGCCGTCCCCGAAGCCGACACCACCGCCGAAGCCCACACCGCCTCCGCCCGCCCCGGAGGTGTACCAGGTCAGCGAGCTGGCGTACTCGCTGACCGGCGACCACAGCGAACCCGAGGTCGTGCTGGGGCAGAGCAGTTGGGTCTGGCAGCGGTCGAACGTGTCCATCGCCTCCACCCGTTACGCGCACGGCGTGACCGTGCACGCCCGCTCCTCGGTGACCATCCAGCTGAACCGGTCGTGCACCCGCTACGAGGCCATGGTCGGGGTGGACGATCTGACCCTGGGGCTCGGCGCGGTGCGCTTCTCCGTGTTCGACGGGGACGGGGCCCGGCTGTGGCGCTCCCCGGTGATGAAGGGCGGCGAGTCGGCCGTCCCGGTGAGCGTGGGCATCGCCGGCCAGTCCTCGATCCGCCTCGTGGTGGAGCCGCACACGCCGTTCGGCGCGGTGGCCCTGGCCGACTGGGCGGATTCCCGGATCAGCTGCGCCTGAGCCGCACGCGCCGCGCCCGCCCCCGGGGCAGCGGGCGGGCCGCGGGCTCGGCGGCCGGCCCGTCACCGGCCGGAGGCCGCCCGGGCCGCCGGGCCCCGCACGGCGGGGGGCGGCCTTCGCCGGGGACTGTTCGTACGGAAGCGCCGCCCGCTCCCGCTCCCGGGGGCCGCCTTCCGGTCAGGACTGGAGCGTGCGCCGGGCCGGGGTCACGCCGCCCGCGACCGCGCGCTGGCGCGGAGCGGCCGTGCCCGTCCAGCAGGTGCCGCGGCGGGCCAGCAGTCGGCGCAGCCACAGTTCGGTGGAGGCCAGGTCCGCCAGACCGTCCAGGGGCAGCGGCTCGCCCTCGGAGGCGGCGCGCAGGGCCTTGCGGACCACCCGGGCCTCGACCAGGCCCGCGTCGGCCAGCAGCGGGGCGTCGAACAGGGCCATCAGGTCGGGCAACGCGGTGCGCAGGCCGGCCCGGGTGACAGCGGTGGAGGCGGCCGGGGAGGGCGCGCCCCAGCCGGGCGGCAGATCGTGGATGCCCGCCCCGCCGAGCACCCGGCGCAGGATCGCGGCCCGTGCGCCGGGCTGGACGCGGAGGGACTCGGGCAGGGCGCGGGCCGCCCGGACGACCTGGTTGTCGAGGAATGGGGCGTGCAGGCGCTGGCTGCGGATCTCCGCGGCCTGTTCCAGGATGCGGTGGTCGGCGGCCCCCCGGGCGAGGGCGGCGCGGGCCCGGGCCTCCCCCGGGCGCTGTACGGAGGTGGGGCGGATCGCCGCCTCCTGGAGACGAACCGATACTTCGGCCAGCGCCTCGCCCGTCAGCCAGCGCGCCGCGGGCCCCGGGCGCGACCAGGCGAGGGCGGCGAGGGAGGCGTCGGCGGGGGTGGCGAGGTCGGGGGCGTCGCGGTTGGCGTCGGGGAGGAGCCCGGCGGCGGACTCCAGGCCGGTGCGGTACGAGGTACGGGCCAGGCGGCGGGCGGCACGGTAGACCGTCAGCGGGACGAACAGGGAGTGCGCCGTGGGGCCTTCGGCCTTGGTGAGGGCTGCGACGGGCCGCAGGAGGTGGCGTCGGCGACGGTCCATCAGGAGGTCGGCGAGGCGGGCGGGGTGCGCGTCCAGGACTTGCCGGGCCCCGTGTCCGACGAGGTGGTCGGCGCTGCCCGCGGACAGCCGGCGGCGGTGGCGCTCGGCGAGCACGAGGGAGGGGGCCGGCTCGTCGGTGAGCGCGCCGGCTCCCAACGAGGCGTAGGGCAGGGCCTCTTCGCCCGCCGCGACGACCACGTGGTGCAGCCGCGGGTTGGCGGCGATGGCGTGGGCCCGCTCCAGCTCGTCGTCGTTGCCGCGGGTGGTGAGGTCGTTGAAGGTGACGGCGAGCAGCCGCTCCCCCGCGCCGGTGCCGTGGCCGAGGAGGGTGCCGGGCAGCCCGGGCAGCCCGGAGGCGAGCAGGGCGAGGGTGGCGGAGGCGCTGCCTCCGGAGAGGTCGGCGCCGATGCCGGCCACGGGTCCGCCCCGGGCCGCGCGCCGGTCGGCGGGGCCCATGCCGGGGACGGGCCCCGGGTCCGGCGGGGGGCTGTCGGGCGCGTGGCGCGGGGCCGTGAGCCGGGCGCGTACGGCTTCGACGAGCGCGTCCCGTACGCCCTCCACGGCGTGCACCGGGTCGGCCTGGGGTGCGGCGACCGCGAGCGAGGCGACGGCCTCGTATCCGGTGATCTCCCGCGAGCCCTCCCGCAGGATGAGCGCGTGGCCCGGCGGGACCCGCTTCACACCCACGTAGGGCGTGCCGTCGCCGAGTGCCTCGGGGGTCTCCGGGCAGGCGAGCAGGGCGGCGAGGTGCCCGATGTCGAGCTGGGCCTCGATGAGGTCGGCGAGCGGCAGGGCGGCGGTGGCGAAGGCGGTGCCGTTGGCCCAGGGGGTGTGGAAGACCGGCCGGGCGCCGGCCAGGTCGCCCGCGACGGTGATGCGGCGCCCGATCTGCACGACGGCGGTGTAACTGCCCGACCAGGCGGTGAGGTGGCGCATCGCGCCGCCGCGCGCGGCGAGCAGTCCGACGCGCAGTTGCTCGTCGGTGGCGCCGCAGCAGCCGAGGACCGCGAGGCGGGCGGTGGGCGCCCCCTCGGGGGTCGCGACGCCGATGACGCGGATCTCGTCGGGGCGCCAGTCGCCGACCGCCCACAGCGGATCCGGGTCTCCCCACAGGAGCTGGGAGCCCACGGGATGAACCGTGCGCCCCTCTCCGCCGTTTCCGACGGCGCCGACGGTGCCGAAGCTCGCGGCGAAACTGCTCCATCCCACCAACCAACGCATCGCCGCCTCCACAGGCTGTGGACAAACGGCGCACCTGATGAGCCAAACGCCGCTGCGGGACATGCTGCCACGACAACGCCGCAGGAGAGGGTGTACGGGCGGCGCACGCCGGAAGAGCATGCGCCCCTGGCAAGGGCCCGACGCGGTCTTCACCGCGACGACAACAACGGAACTGTCGGTTCCGGGAGTTAAGCCGGCCGGTCCGCCCGGTCTCCGCGCCGCCCCGGCCCGCCCCCCGTGGCGCGGAACGGGCCGGCGCCACCCGGAAACAGCGCTGATATCCGGCCATAGTCGGACCATTGGCCAGACCCTCACCGGACCGTCGCTATTCGGCCATTCTCTCGAAGCACCACCGCCCGCGCACAGCGTGTCGCGCACCCCTGGCGGACCCGGCCGCGCACGGTCCGGGAGGTGGGCCTCACCTCCCGGACCGGTCCACCGCCCGCGGGGAATGGAGCGGCGGTTCCCCCAGCCCACTGAGTCCAGTACAGCGGGCCGACCCACGCGGTACCCAGACAAGCGTTCCGGTCACAGCCGGGCCAGAGCGCACGGCCGGGCGCACGGCCACACACGAGGAGCACGCCGCACCCCGGCCCGCGCGACCGCCGTGCGGGCGGACCGGACCGCCCGCACGCACAACAATCCCGCCATCCGGACGTCTGCCCCTTAACGGTAGGGATAGGGAGAACTACGCTGTGTTTACCGGTGTTCTCGGCAGGGGGGCATATTCCTCGGGGCTCAGCCACATGCGTGTGCAGGTGGAGTACAGAGGTTCGAACCTGGGGAGGCATCGGTACGAATGCCGCGCGCCGTCCTCGGTGACGCGGCGGCTGTCTGTGTGTCGAGGGGTGGCGCATGTCCAGGGAGCAACGCGGGCCGAACGAGAAGCTCGGCACGGTTCTCGCCCTCGCGGGAATCAGTAACGCCGGGCTCGCCCGGCGGGTCAACGACCTCGGAGCACAGCGCGGTCTGACACTTCGCTACGACAAGACCTCGGTGGCCCGGTGGGTCGCCAAGGGCATGGTGCCGCAGGGCGCGGCGCCGCATCTCATCGCGGCGGCGATCGGGGCCAAGCTCGGCCGGCCGGTCCCCCTGCACGAGATCGGCCTCGCCGACGCGGACCCGGCCCCGGAGGTCGGACTCGCCTTCCCCCGGGACGTGGGCGAGGCGGTCCGTTCGGCGACGGAGCTGTACCGGCTGGATCTGGCCGGACGGCGCGGTGGCGGCGGCATCTGGCAGTCCCTGGCCGGATCCTTCTCGGTCAGCGCCTACGCGACGCCCGCGTCCCGCTGGCTGATAACCCCCGCCGATCCGTCGGTGGCCCGGGACCCGACGGCGGCACGGGCGGCGGTCCTCGGGGCGCGCGGCGGCGGATCCGACGGCCCCGGCGGGGCCGGAGCCCGCGGATCGGGGGCCCTGCCGGGCGCCCGGGGCGCACACATCCTCCACACCGCCGGCGGCGCACTCGGCACGGCCGGCTCCGTCCCGCTCCAGCCCGGCCCGGAGGCCGTCGCGGACGCCTCGCCGCTGCGGGTCGGCCACAGCGATGTGACGAAGCTGCGCGAGGCGGCCCAGGACGCCCGGCGCTGGGACTCCAAGTACGGCGGCGGTGACTGGCGCTCCTCGATGGTCCCCGAGTGCTTACGCGTCGACGCCGCGCCGCTGCTCCTCGGTTCGTACACCGACGAGGTCGGGCGCGCCCTGTTCGGTGCGTCGGCCGAGCTGACCCGGCTGGCCGGCTGGATGGCCTTCGACACCGGTCAGCAGGAGGCCGCCCAGCGCTACTACATCCAGGCCCTGCGCCTGGCCCGCGCCGCCGCCGACGTCCCGCTCGGCGGCTATGTCCTCGCCTCGATGTCCCTCCAGGCGACCTACCGCGGCTTCGCCGACGAAGGCGTCGACCTCGCCCAGGCGGCCGTCGAGCGCAATCGCGGTCTCGCCACCGCCCGCACCATGAGCTTCTTCCGGCTGGTGGAGGCCCGCGCCCACGCGAAGGCCGACGACGCGGCGGCCGCGGGCGCCGCGCTCAAGAGTGCGGAGAGCTGGCTGGAGCGGTCCCGGGCGGGCGATGCGGACCCGCCCTGGCTGGGCTTCTACGGCTACGACCGGTTCGCCGCCGACGCCGCCGAGTGCTACCGGGACCTGAAGGCCCCCCGGCAGGTGCGGCGCTTCACCGAGCAGGCGCTGTCCCGGCCGACCGAGGAGTTCGTCCGCAGCCACGGACTGCGGCTCGTCGTGTCCGCCGTCGCCGAGCTGGAGTCGGGCAATCTGGACGCGGCCTGCGCGGCGGGCACCCGGGCGGTGGAGGTCGCCGGGCGGATCTCCTCGGCCCGCACCACGGAGTACGTCCGCGATCTGCTCCACCGGCTGGAACCGTACGGGGACGAGCCCCGCGTCGCCGAGCTGCGGGAGCGGGCCCGTCCGCTGCTGGTCACCCCGGTCTGAGCCGGGCGGCGAGGGCCCCGCGGCGGGGGCCGCCGGGGCGGAGTGTGCGCCACGCCCCGCCCGGCACGGGTTTGAGCCGGTTGTCAGTGGGTCAGTGCACTATCGGGGTGGGAGGTGGCGTGATGATGACGCACGCGGCGTACGACTGCGATGTGCTGGTGATCGGCGGCGGGATCGTCGGTCTGTCGACCGCGTATGCGATCACCCGGTCGGCGCCGGGCACCCGGGTGACGGTCCTGGAGAAGGAGCACGGCCCGGCCCGGCACCAGACCGGCCGCAACAGCGGCGTGGTCCACAGCGGCATCTACTACCGCCCCGGTTCCCTCAAGGCCCGGTACGCGCTGCGCGGCTCCGCCGAGCTGGCGGACTTCTGCGCCGAGCACGGCATCGCCCACACCACCACCGGCAAGCTGATCGTCGCGACCGAGCGCTCCGAGCTGCCCCGGCTGCACGGCCTGGTACAGCGCGGCCGCGAGCACGGACTGCCCGTGCGGGAGCTGGGCCCCGCCCAGATCGCGGAGTACGAACCCGAGGTCCGGGGCCTGGCGGCGATCCGGGTCGGCACGACCGGAGTCTGCGACTTCGCCGCCGTGGCCACCCGCTTCGCGACCGAGGTGACCGCCGCGGGCGGCATCGTGCGGTACGGCGCGGAGGTCACCGCGATAGACCGGCGCCCCTGGGGCGTCGCGGTGCGCACGGCGGACGGCCTGGTCGTCCGGGCCCGGGCGCTGGTCAACTGCGCGGGGCTCCACTGCGACCGGGTGGCCCGCCTCGCCGGGGACGACCCGGGGGTGCGGATCGTGCCGTTCCGGGGCGAGTACTACGCGCTGGCCCGCCCCGAGCTGGTGCGCGGTCTGGTCTACCCGGTGCCCGACCCGGCCTTCCCCTTCCTCGGCGTCCACCTCACCCGGGGCTTCGACGGCTCCGTCCACGTCGGGCCGAACGCGGTCCCCGCCCTCGCCCGCGAGGGTTACGCCTGGCCGCGGGTCCACCCCGCCGAACTGCTGTCCACGCTGAGCTGGCCGGGCACCTGGCGGATCGCCCGCCGGCACTGGCGGTACGGGGCGGGCGAGGTGCACCGCTCGCTGTCCCGGTCCGCCTTCACCCGGGCCGTCCAGCGGCTGCTGCCCGCCGTCACCGAGGAGGACCTGCGCCCGTCGCCCGCCGGGGTCCGGGCCCAGGCGGTGCTGAAGGACGGCACCCTGGTCGACGACTTCCTGATCCGCGAGGCCCCGCACACCGTGCATGTGCTCAACGCGCCGTCGCCCGCCGCGACGGCGTCCCTGCCCATCGGACGGGAGGTGGCGCGGCGCGCGCTGCGCCGGGCTCGGGAGACGGGGTGGAAGCCGCCCGCCGTAGAATCGGGTCATTGTGTCTGAGCAGCCCATGAACCCCGCCCCCGCCTCCGCCGACGCGCCGGACATCGGCCGCACGCCGACCGGCTCCACGGCGGCCGACGCGCTCGCCGACGCCACGGCCGACGAAGCCGCCGCGCTGCGGGCCGCCTCCTTCGAGCGCGCGCGCCGGCTCCGCCAGGAGCCCCGCTTCCCCGGCGGCCCCGCAGCCGACCCCGCCGGCTCGCACCACGAGCGCCGGATCCGCAGCTTCCAGCCCCGCCGCAGCCGGGTCACGACCGGCCAGCAGGAGGCCCTGGAGCGCCTGTGGCCGACGTGGGGCCTGGACATCGACGGACAGCGCGTCCTGGACCTGGCCGAGATGTTCGACGGCCTGCCCGTCGTCCTGGAGATCGGCTTCGGCATGGGCGAGGCCACCGCGCAGATGGCGGCCGACGACCCGGGCACCGGCATCCTCGCGGTCGACGTCCACACCCCCGGCCAGGGCAATCTGCTGGGCCTCGCGGACAAGGCGGGCTCGACCAACGTACGAGTGGCCAACGGCGACGCGGTCATCCTGCTGCGCGAGATGCTCCCCCCGGAGTCGCTCGACGGCCTGCGCGTCTACTTCCCCGACCCGTGGCCCAAGGCCCGGCACCACAAGCGGCGCCTGATCCAGCCCGATTTCCTGGACCTGGTGGCCCCGGTGCTGAAGCCCGGCGCCGTCGTCCACTGCGCGACCGACTGGGAGCCGTACGCCGAGCAGATGCTGGAGGTGCTCACCGCGCACCCCCGCTTCGAGAACACCGCGCCCGGCGGCGGGTACGCCCCGCGCCCCGCGTTCCGGCCGCTCACCCGCTTCGAGGGGCAGGGCCTGGACAAGGGGCACGTCGTCCACGACCTGCTGTTCGCCCGCGTCTGACCCACCACGCGCAGCCGCTTCCCGGCCGGATGCGCCGTCGCCGGATGTCAGTGCTCGTCGTTAGGGTCGAGTGGTGTCCGACCCCTCCGTGCAGCCTCAGCAGGCGCGACCCGCCGTCCCGGTTCTTCACGAGCGGCGGCTCGACGAGGTCCTGGGCGCCGCGGCGGAGCGCGGCGGCGGGCGCTACCGGCCGCACCGCGTCGGCATGGTGTGGCGCAGCAAGGTGTTCCGCGCCGGAGCCGTGATCCTGACGCTGGTCCTGTGCGGGCTGGTGATCCTGGCCCTCGTCCGGGAGCAGACCGGCCCGGAGGGCTTCCTCGTCGGCCTGGGTCTGGCGGTGCTCCCTGTGCCGCTCCTGATGGCGGCGTTCCGCTGGCTCGACCGGGTCGAGCCGGGGCCCTGGCGGAATCTCCTGTTCTCCTTCGCCTGGGGCGCGTGCGCCGCCGCGCTCGTCGCGATCATCGCCAACTCGTTCGCGACGCGCTGGATAGCCACCGCGACGGCCGACCCGGCGAGCGCCGACACCCTGGGAGCGACGGTGATCGCCCCCGTGGTCGAGGAGAGCGCCAAGGCCGCGGCCGTGCTGCTGATCTTCCTGTTCCGCAGACGGGAGTTCAGCGGGGTGGTGGACGGCGTCGTCGTCGCCGGCTTCACCGCGACGGGTTTCGCGTTCACCGAGAACATCCTGTATCTGGGCAACGCCTTCGGTGAGGACCAGCAGCTCGGCAGCACCGGATTCGCCTCGGTGACGGCCGGGACCTTCTTCGTGCGGATCGTCATGTCACCGTTCGCGCACCCCCTGTTCACGGTCCTCACCGGCCTCGGCTTCGGCTTCGCGGCGATCAGCGCCCGCCGCCACCGGGCCCGCCGGATCGCCCTGCCGGTGCTGGGGCTGATCCTGGCGATGGGTCTGCACGCCCTGTGGAACGGCTCGTCGGCCTTCGGCCCGTACGGCTTCTACGCGGTGTACGGCATCGTCATGGTCCCGGCGTTCGGCCTGGTGACCTGGCTGGCGATCTGGTCGCGCCAGCGGGAGCTGCGCACCCTGGCCGCCGAGCTGCCCGTGTACGCGGCGGCCGGCTGGCTCTCCCCGGCCGAGCCGGCGGCGCTCTCCTCCATGCGGGCCCGGGGCATGGCCCGCGACCTGGCCCGCCACTGGCAGCCGGACCGGACCCGGGGCCGGGCGGCGGCTCGCGCGGTCGCGGAGTACGAGTCGTTCGCGACCTCCCTGGCGGGTCTGCGCCGCCGCGCCCGCCACGGCGCGGTCGGCGCGGACTTCGGCGCGCGCGAGCGGGAGCTGCTGCACCATCTCTGGCGGCGCCGGGAGGTCGCGGCCCCGGCCCTCGACCACGCGGCCCGCCTGTTGTCCCGTCCGGGCGCCCACCGCCACGGCCACCCCGTGCCGCCGCCGTACGGAAACGGGCGCCCGTACGGCTCCGGGCCCGCGCCCGGACAGCCGTACGGACAGCCCTTCGGGTACGGATACGGCCGGCCGTCCCCGTACTCGTCCCCGTACGACCGGGCTGCCGGTCGGGCCCCTGGCACACCGCCCGGCCCAGGCCCCTTCCCTCCGGCCCAGCCGTACGGCGAGCCGTACCGCTCCCGGACAGACCGGCAGCCCTGACGTCGGGGGGTGTGCGTCAGGGCTGCCGGGGTTTCGGGGGCGGCGGGTGCTCGCCGGAAGCCGTCCGCCCGCAGGGCGCCGGCCGGGGAGCGGAGGGCTCAGACCTTGAGGCCCTTGCTGTTCAGCCAGGCCATCGGGTCCATCGCCGAACCGCCCGCGGTGCGGACCTCCAGGTGGAGGTGGACCCCGGTCACGTTGCCGCTGTCGCCCATGCGGCCGATGGTCTGGCCGGTGGTGACCTTCTGGCCCACGGAGACCTCGATGGAGGACTGGTGGGCGTACCAGATCTCCGTGCCGTCTTCGAGCTGGAGCACCGTGCGGTAGCCGTACGAACCGGAGTAGCCGGCCGACGTGATCGTGCCGCTGTGCACGGCCTTGAGCGGCGCACCGGCCGACCCGGCGAAGTCGAGGCCGGTGTGCTGGCCGGAGGACCAGAGCGCGCCGGACTGACCGTAGGTCGAGGTGATCGTGTACGAGAAGGTGGGCAGGGAGAAGCTGGCGGCCAGCTTGGCGAGCCGCTCCTCCTCCTTCTTCTTCTTCGCAGCTTCCTCCGCCGCCTTCTTCTCGGCGGCGGCCTTGGCCTCGGCCTCGTCCTGCTGCTGCTTGGCCTCGGCGGCGGCGCTCTCGGCCGCGGCCTTCTCGGCGGCGGCCTTGGCCTCGGCGTCGGCGCTGGCCTGCTGCTGCTCGGCCTGCTGGAGGATCCGGGCGCGCAGCGCCTCGCCGGCGTCGGTGCCCTGCTTGGCCTCGGCGGTGGTGAGTCCGGCGGTGGTGAGCGGCGCGGACGCGGCGACCGGGACGGGCTCCGCGTCGTCGGACATGAGTGACCCGACGCCGGGAAGGGACTTGGCGTCGGGGAGGTTGTCCGCGATGGAATCGGGAAGAGAGATGGAGACCGGCGCCTTGTCCTGCGCGGTGGCCATGCCGCCCGCACCGACGGCCGCTATGACGCCGACCCCGAGGACGGTGGAGCTACGGGCGAGACCACGCTGCTTGGCCACGCGGTGCTTGCCGCGCACGGGCCGGATGGACTCCGCGGTGGGGTTCCATTCCTCCCAGGTGCGCTCCTCGCCGCCGAGGGTGTCGGTACCGAAGGGTGACGGGGCCTCGGGGGCAGGCTTGTTGGACGCCACGTGGGCGCACTCCTTTCCTTCCTTCTCGCCTACCGGGTTAGCTGACGGGTTCGGAGCAGGAAGGTCTCCTACGGGCCCCTCCGCCTCTCACGAGACGCAGGCGTCCGATTCACCCCATGTAGGTGGTTCCCCGGTTCCCTTGCGGAATTCGGCGCTCGCGCGCGGCGCCGTCTCTGACGACGGCTGTGACGACCGCGCTGCGTTATCGAACGTTAATAGACGCACGGGCCCGATTCCAAGCTGTTCCTGTTGATCATTAACGAACAGGGCAGGGATGTACGGGTCACAAGCGGGCGGAAACGGGCGACTTGACCGACACTCAGTCGCATGTCTTTTTCTGATGGTGTGTCAATCGTTATGCGCAGTGGTGTCCTTCGGTCACGCACCGTGTCATCGCCCGGTGCGGCCGGCCCGCGCCATGGAGCGGGGCCGTCGTCGACCGCGGTATCAGCCGGCGTCGTCGGCCCGGCCCACGATCTTCACCGTCGTCCGGCGGGCGGGCTGCCCCTCCGCGGGCCGGGCGACCGCGATCAGCGCCATGTCGTCCGTGGTCCGGCCCCCGGTGTGCAGCCGTACGTCGTCGGTCAGCGCGGACAGCAGCTCCTCCGGCCCCGGGAAGATCCTGCCGAGCAGGCGGGCCGCCGGGTCGTAGAAGACGCCGTTCGGGTCCCGGGCCTCGGACAGGCCGTCCGTGAACGCGAGGAGCGTCGCACCGGCGGGCATCGACCACTCGTCGGCCCGGTCCGGCCACACCCCCAGGTCCATCCCCAGCGGCAGGGCGGGCACCGAGGGCGCCAGCACCTCCAGCGCGCCGTCCGCGTACAGCAGGATCGGCTCGGGGTGACCGCGGTTCACGATCCGGAGCGAGGCGGAGCCGGGCGGGATCTCGGCCAGCACGGCGGTGATGAACCCCTCCATGGCGTCCAGCCCGTACCGCCGCGTCCCCTCCCGTGCCAGCGCCCGCTCCAGCCGCTGCGCGACGCCCTCCAGTGAACGCTCCTGCTCGGCCGCCTCCCGGAACGCCCCGATGATCACCGCCACCGCCTCGACCGCTCCCAGCCCCTTGCCGCGCACGTCGCCGACCACCACGCGTACGCCGTACGGAGTGTCCGCGACGGCGAACAGGTCGCCGCCCACGAACTCGTCCGCCTGCGCCGCCTCGTACCGCGCCGCCACCTGGAGCCCGCCGATCCGCTCGGCCGGGGTCGGCAGCACCGCCCGCATGGCGGTCTCCGCGATGACCCGGGCCGAGGCCAGCTGCTCGTTGCCGCGCCGTACGACCCCGTTGATCAGCACGGCCAGCGCCGAGGCGGTGAGCACCGTGAGCATCTCGATGACCGGGACGACCTGGGTGGACGTACCGTCGGAGAGCCGCATCGCGATGACGGACACCAGCGCGGCGATCCCCGTGCGGACGGTCCTGGACAGCGAGAAGAACGGCGCCGCGATCAGCGGGGCCGCGACGAAGAGCGGGACCGCGGTGAAGTTGGCCGGGGCCAGCGAGTCGAAGAGCAGCCCGCCGATGATCAGCAGGGCCGGCATCATCCGGACGAACCGTCGCGATCCCCGGCCACCGGGCGTCACGTCGTGCTCCGGGGAGCCGAACACCGCACGGCCCACGGCGTCGACGCTCCCCGCCGTGCCACTACGCCGTCTCTCGGCCATCCCCACCTGTGCACTCCTGCCCGGTCCACCCACGGCTGCGGACGGTACCGCGCCCCGCCCAGGCTTCCCGGAGCCGCGCCGAGCGGCGACTCCGCATCGGCCGAATAGGGGGAAGCGGCCGGAGCCCCGGTCTTCGTGGTCAGCCGGAGAGCCGGGTTCCGCGCAGACCGTCCGCGTGTCCGCACGAAGGCGGCGGCGCCGTCCCCGTAGCGATCGTAGTTCTTTCCGGAGCGTGGGCCGGTGGCCTGGCCGAGCGATCCCCGCACCGGACCTCCGGCACCCGGAAACGACTCGGGCCCGGCACGCTGTGCGTGCCGGGCCCGAGTCTTCAGTAGCGGGGACAGGATTTGAACCTGCGACCTCTGGGTTATGAGCCCAGCGAGCTACCGAGCTGCTCCACCCCGCGTCGGTAAACACAACTCTACGCCATCCGAGCGGCCGCTCCGACCACATTCCCGCCGCCCCCGCTCGGGCCCCCGCACGAGGCGGGCGCGGGCCGCGGCCACCGGACCGTCCTGCCGCATCACGAGGTCCGGCAGGACGCGTTCGCGGGACCGTACGCTTCCGGGGCGCGTTCCACGCCTGTCCGACCGGGCGTGCGGAAGCCCTGTCCGGCCCGAACTCGCGGACGCGGAGTCGTGCGCGACGGGCGCGGGCCCTCTGCCGGCCCACTGTGATCAGTCGGACTGCTCAACCGTGCTGTGCGGCGGCAGCGCCCCCGCGCCGCCACATCTCGTAGTGCCCACATTCCGCCGCGACCTCGGCTGCCGCCTGAGCCGCGGTGAAGAAGTCGTCGACCACCGGCGAGACGCGCGATGCCGCCACCGCGAGGCACACCTGATCGGGCGCCAGATCGGAGACGGGCACATAGGCGACGTCGGATGCGAGTAGAACACGGTCGCCGAACGGGCCAGGAACGAGATGCCCCTGCCGGCCGCGACGTGCTCGAGCGTCTCGTCCACCCCGCGCGCGCGGTGAGCATTCCCGCGGACGAACTGATGGTGCCGGGGTGCTTCGGGTTCCTCGCGAACATCGTCACGCAGAACTACCCGTCGTCCAGCCTCATCACCCGCCAGACCCTCGGCTGGGAACCTGACCGGCCCAGCCTGCTCACCGACCTGGACAACGGCCACTACTTCCCCGCCGGAGCCTCGGCCGGCGACAGCGATGTGGCGACGCTGGAGAAGTTCGTGACCCGCATGCGGTCCGGTGACCTGAGCGGGGCCCTGGAGATGGTCGACGAGGAGGCGGTCTGGCAGGAGGCCGAGACCCTGCCGTGGTCAGGCAGTGGCGAGGACCCGACGGGTTCGTCCGACTGGAAGACGCGATCAGCGCTTGGGCGGAGCGGAGATGATCGTGCGGGACTACGCCGTGGTGGAAGCAGGCGAGGTGGTGGAGCTGCGGCTCGACCTGGAATTCGTCTCCCGAGAGAGCGGGCGCCGGCTGCCGATGGAGGTGGTGGAGCACTACACGGTGCGTGAGGGCAGGATCCACGGCGCGAACGCCTTCTACAAGGACACCCAGGCGGTCAACGACCTGGTCAAGCACGGCTGACTCCCGCAACGCCCCGCACGGGTCGCGCGGAGGGTGCTCGGCGCCGAGGCGGTGCTCGCCCGAGAGCTCACGGTCGTACGGAAGCGGGCTTCAACGACGCCGACCACCTGGTGTGTTCAGCCGGCCTCGGCATCTCCGAGCGGGGTGTGCGGTATGCGGTCGTGCGGATTGCCGTCCTCACCGTGCGGTGCCGGCCACCGCGACGCGGCAGCCGTGAACCAACCGCCCAGGCGCACAAGGGTCACTGCGCTGCGGAGCCGTAGGCGGCGTCCGCACGGTCACGGAACCCTCCGCCGCTGCGCGATCACCCGGCCATCTCACCGGCTCAAGCGGTTCGACCCGGCGCCCTGAACGACGTCACTCGCTCCCGCCCATGCGCCCGAACGACGAAGTGCCCCGACCGGTCAGACCCGGTCGGGGCACTTCCGCAGGTCAGAGGGTTGCCCCTGCTCTGCTGTCGGTAGGCCGTGTGGGACTCGAACCCACAACCAACGGATTAAAAGTCCGCTGCTCTGACCAATTGAGCTAACGGCCCTCGACGGATCACCCCACGAGCATAGCCCGCCCGGCCCCGGCAGCCGATCCGGTATCCGTGTCGGGCCCGTCGCACCCGTTCATCGGGCCCGTCGCACCCGTTCATGGGGGGCGTCGGCTGTGGGGCCGGGGACGGCAACAGGGCCCGTACGCCACCGAGTCGGTTCGGTGGCGTACGGGCCCTGCCGGTCTGTCAGGCGGACCTGCTCGGCCGGGTGCCGGCCGGGCGGGGATCAGCCGTTGCGCTTCCAGCGCGGCTTGTCGTCGCGGCGGCCGAAGGAGCCGGTGTTGGTGCCGGTGTTGGCGCCGCGGTGCTCGTCACGACGGCCGGTGGGGCGGTCGCCGCCGCCGGAGCGGAAGCCGCCCGAGGGGCGCTCGTCACGACGGTCGCGGTTGAAGGGGCGGTCGCTGCCGCCGGAGCGGAAGCCGCCGGAGGGGCGCTCGTCACGACGGTCGGG
>NZ_JBIVTR010000005.1:23841-356157 GCF_044756785.1 Streptomyces sp. NPDC091649
GCGGTTGAACGCCGGACGGTCGTTGTCCCGACGCTCGAACGAACGGCCACCACGGTCGTCCCGACGGTCACTGCCGCCACCCGAGCGGAAGCCGCCCGAAGGGCGCTCGTCACGACGGTCGCGGTTGAACGCCGGACGGTCGTTGTCCCGACGCTCGAACGAACGGCCACCACGGTCGTCCCGACGGTCACTGCCGCCACCCGAGCGGAAGCCGCCGGAGGGGCGCTCGTCACGACGGTCGTTGCCGCCGCGGTAGCCGCCACGGTCGCCACCGCGGTTGTCGCGGCGCTCGAAGTTGCCCCGCTCGTCGCGGCGCTGCTCGTCGCGGGCGGCCGGCTGCTCCGGCACGGAGACGGCTGCCACGAGGGCGGCCTCGGCCTCGGCGGCCACCGCGGCCACCGCGGCCTCCGGGTCGTCGCCCCGCTCCCGCGCGGCGCGGGCGACCAGGCGGTCGGCCTCCTCGCGCAGCTCGACGGCGCGGCGCTGGACGCGCTCCAGCTGCTTCGTCAGGTCGGCGGCCTCGCGCTCGGCCTGCTTGGCGGCGTTGTTCGCGGAGTCGGCCTGGACCTCGGTGAGCGAACGGGCGCCGGTGATCTCGGCGACCTCCGGCTCGAAGACGCCCGCGCCCTGGACGATGTGGCGCGAGGCGTCGACGCCCGCGTCCTCCATCAGGCGGAAGATCTGGCGGCGCTGGTGCGGAAGCGCCAGCGAGACGACGACCCCGGACTTGCCGGCGCGGGCGGTACGGCCCGAGCGGTGCAGGTAGTCCTTGTGGTCACCGGCGGGGTCCACGTTCAGGACGAGGTCGATGCCGTCCACGTGGATACCGCGGGCGGCGACGTCGGTCGCGACGAGCGCGTTGACGTAACCCTTCTTGAAGTCCTCCAGGACCCGCGTACGGGCGCCCTGGGTCATGCCGCCGTGCAGCGCGTCGGCCTTCACGCCGGACTCGATGAGCTGCTCGGCGATGCGGTCGGCGCCCAGCTGGGTGCGGACGAAGATGATCGTGCGGCCCTTGCGGGCGGCGATGGCGGCCGTGACCGGCGCCTTGTCCTTCGGCTTCACGACGAGGACGTGGTGCGACATGGTCGTGACGTTGCCCTGGGCGCTGTCGACCTCGTGCGTCACCGGGTTGGTGAGGTAGCGCTTGACCAGGGTGCCGATCTCGTTCTCCATGGTGGCGGAGAAGAGCATCCGCTGACCGCCACCGGGGATCTGGTCGAGCAGCTCGGTGACCTCGGGCAGGAAGCCCAGGTCGGACATCTGGTCGGCCTCGTCGAGGACGGCGACCTGGACGCTCGCCAGGGAGCAGGCGCCGCGGTTGATGATGTCGCGCAGCCGGCCCGGGGTGGCGACGAGGACGTCGACACCGCGCTCCAGCGCGTAGATCTGGTTGCCCATCGACGTACCGCCGCAGACGACCTTCATCTTGAGGCCGAGCACGTCGCCGTACGGCTGCAGCGCGTCCGCGACCTGCATGGCGAGCTCACGGGTCGGGGTGAGGATGATGCCGCGCGGCTTCTTCTTCTCGGTGGTGCCACCGGAGAGCGAGGCCAGCAGCGGCAGACCGAAGGAGAGCGTCTTGCCGGAGCCCGTACGGCCGCGGCCGAGGATGTCCTTGCCGGCCAGGGCGTCCGGAATGGTCGCCGCCTGGATCGGGAAGGGGGCGGTCACGCCGTTCTGCGCGAGCTTGCGGACGATGCCGTCCGGCAGGCCCAGCGAGCCGAAGGTGACGGTCGGCTCGGCGGCCTCCTCGGCCTCGGCGGAGGTCTCGGCGACGGGAGCGGTGGTCACCTCGGTGGAGGCGTCGGCCTGCGCGTCGGCGACGAAGTCGGCGACGGACTTCTCGGCCACGACGGGCTTCTCCGCGACGACGATCTCCTCGGCGGCCGGGGCGGAGGCGCCGGCGGGAGCCTCGGTCACAGCCAGCTCGACGAGCTCGGCGAGCTCGGCGTTGTCGACGTTCTCAGGCATGACGGTGTGGTCAGAACTGGAAATTGACATGCGAAATGCGAAACCTTCCGGAGTCTCGGCACGCGCCCATAACTCCGTGATTCGCAATTTCGACCGCCTCAATGCGGTCCAGCCACGGCAAGGGAGAGTACGCGCCACACGGCGCTCTTCTGTGTCGGCGCCGGGCAATGGGATCAAACGATCTACTACCATACGCACTCCCACCCACATTGCGCAAACCGGCCGTGCCGGCACCCCGGCTACACGGGCCCCACCTGCGGCGATGCCTCCGGCGTCCGCAACGGCCGAGCACTCTCCGGCCCGCTCATCGCGTGGGCTCGCAACTGTGCGGCGGGCGACGCGGAGGGGGACGGATCCGGCGGATCGGTGGGCTCCGGCTCGGGCTCCGGGTCCGGCGCGGGCGTCGGCGAGGCCGGCGGCTCCGGAGTGGTCGGCGGGGGCTCCCCCGGGCCCGGCGCCGACGGCGTCGGCGAGGGCGGCGGAGCGTCCGCGGTGGGCTCCGGGGCGCCGGGTTCGGGGCGCGGCCCCCGGGGGGTGACCGTCGGCACGGCACGGGACGCGTCCGGGCTCGGGCTGCTCCCGGGAACGGCCCGGTCCGAGTGCGGGTGGGCGCGCCCGGCGCGCCCCCGGACCTGTCCGGAACCGGGGACCGTGTCGCCGGCCGGGTCCGCGGCGGAGCCCTTCGGTCCGGCCGACCGCGAGGGCCCCGGCCCCCCGGCGCCGTCCTCGCCGACACTCATACAGCCGGTGGACGCGGCGATCGTCAGCGCGGTGACGGTTGCCCAGCGGGCGGGGGCGGACAACTGGCGCACGAGTGGCACCTCCGGGGCGAGGGGGCGAGGGGGCGGGAAGCAGGCGAGGAGCGGAAGCAGCAGCGAGGGAAGGCAGCGGGGGAAGCAGCGACGGGAAGCGGAGAGCGCGCGGCGCGGACGGCGGAGCGGGAAGCAGAAGCGAGCGGTACGGCGTCGTACCGTGCCCAACTCCCCCGACCCCGCCGGAGACACGCCCGAAACGCCACCCGCCCCGCACCGCGACCGCCGAAACGCCTCCGGGCACCGCGTGATCCGGCCGGGCCCGGCGCCCCCGCCGAACGCGCCGGGCAGGGCCGCGGGCGGGCGGAGCCGTGCCGCGCCGCGACCGCCGGAGCCTCCCGCTACACCCCGGCCCCGCCCGCCAGCTCCGCCCCCAGGAACACCGCGCCCAGGCCCGTCAGCAGCGACGCCAGCACGTTGGCCGCGGCCAGGAAGGCCCGGCCGGTCTCGGCCAGGCGGAGGGTCTCGTACGAGAACGTCGAGTACGTCGTCAGCGCCCCGCACAGGCCCGTCGCCAGCAGGGCGTGCGCCGGGGAGGAGACCGCGGCGCCGGTCACGAGCCCGAGCAGCAGGCTGCCCGTCGCGTTCGCCGTGAAGGTGCCCCAGGGGAAGAGGTACGGGGTGCCCGGCCCCTGGGCCGCCTGCACCGCACGGTCCGTCAGATAGCGCAGGGGCGCGCCCACCGCCCCGCCGATCGCCACCAGCAGCCAGTTCACGCGGCCCGCCCCTCGCCCCTGCCCGACCGGCCCAACCGGTCCAACCAGTCCAACCGGTCCAACCGGTCCGACCTGCTCACGCGGCTCACGCGGCTCTCCCCTCGTCCGGGGCGCCCCGGTCCAGCCAGGTCCGCGTCGCCACGGCCGCCGCCCACACCGACCCGAGCGCGGCCGACGCCGTCGCCACCGCGTACGCCGCCGCGACCGCGACCTCCTGACGCGCCAGCAGGTCCGAGACTCCGGCCGCGTACGTCGAGAAGGTCGTGAAGCCGCCGAGCACGCCCACACCGAGGAAGGGCCGCACCAGGGGACGGGCCACCCGGCCCCGTTCGACGGTGAGCACCATCAGCACGCCGATGAGGGCGCAGCCGGTCACGTTGACGACGAGCACCGTCCACGGGAAGCCGCCCGCGCCGGGCCACAGCACCAGCGCCCCGTAGCGGGCGAGCGCTCCCAGCGCGCCCCCGGCCGCGACCGCCGCCAGGACCCGGCCCTGCGGGGCGGCGGGCGGACCGGGCTCCGGCAGCTCGTCCGGGGCCTGCTCGCTCACCCGTAGCCCAGGGCGTGGAGCCGCTCGTCGTCGATGCCGAAGTGGTGGGCGATCTCGTGGACCACGGTGATCTCGGTCTCCGCGACGACGTCCTCCTGCGTCTCGCACATCCGCAGCGTCGGCCCCCGGTAGATGGTGATCCGGTCCGGCAGCACTCCGGCGTACCACTCGCCGCGGTCGGTGAGCGGGGTGCCCTCGTAGAGCCCGAGCAGGTCGGGATCGCCGGGCTCGGGTTCGTCCTCGACGAACACCGCCACGTTGTCCATCAGCCGCGTCAGCTCCGGCGGAATGCGGTCCAGAGCCTGGCTCACCAGCTCCTCGAACTGTTCGCGCGTCATCTCCAGCACCCGGCCATTGTCACGCACGACGGCCCCGTACGGGCGGGCCCCCGACGGCGAACGTGCGGACGCCCGGCCCGCGAACGGCATGGGCGGGGCCGGACCGGGACATACGGGCCCAATGGTCCGCGTCCCGTTCCGTGCCGCAGCCGACCGCGTCCGGCACCGCCTCAGTCAGCTCGTCGGCCCGCAGTCCCGGGGCCGTGCCTCCGTCCGCGCCCATCCCCGTATCCCCGCCGGCACCGGCGCGGCGGCCTCGGGCGGCCTGACGGGCCCCGTACGCCGCCCCGCCCTCCGGGCCCTCGGCCTGCTCGCCGTCGTCGTGCTGGGGGCCTGGCTGGGGCTCCTCGCCGTGGGGAGCATCCGTACGCCGGTCGGCCCCATGGACACGAACATGACGCTGCGCCCCTCCCTCACCGGCGGCAGCAAGATCAACGTGGCTCCGCTGGGGGCCCTGGAGCTGGACTCGCACGTGGCGCCGCTCCGTCTCGACGTGGACGTGGACCGCCTCGACCCCGAACGCTCCCAGGCCCTGGTCGACCAGCCGGAACGGTTCGCCGGCCTCCAGGACGAGGTGACCCGGGACGTCGCCGCCGGCACCCGGGAGCTGGCCGTGCGCTCCTGCGTCGCCGTCGTCTCCGGCGCGACCGCGCTCGGTCTCGTCGTCTACCGCCGCCCCCGCCGCGCCCTGGCCGCCGGCGGGCTCGCCCTCACGCTGCTGGCCGCGTCCGGCGTCAGCGCGTACGCCACCTGGAACCCGAAGTCCGTCCTGGAGCCGAAGTTCTCCGGGCTGCTCTCCAGCGCCCCGTCCCTGGTCGGCGACGCCCGCTCGATCGTCACCGAGTTCGACATCTACCAGCAGGAACTGGCCCGCCTGGTCACCAACGTCACCAAGCTGTACGACGCGGCCTCCACCCTCCCCGTCTACCGGCCCGACCCCGGCACCATCCGCGTGCTGCACGTCTCCGACATCCATCTCAACCCGGCCGCCTGGCACATCATCGCCTCGCTCGTCGAGCAGTACGAGATCGACGTCATCGTCGACTCCGGCGACACGATGGACCACGGCTCCGCCCCCGAGAACGGCTTCCTCGACCCGATCCGGGGCCTCGGCGCGCCCTACGTCTGGGTGCGCGGCAACCACGACTCGCCCGTCACCCAGACCTATCTGGAGAAGTTCGAGAACGTCCACGTCCTCGACGACGGCAAGGCGGTCGACGTCGGCGGGCTGCGGATCGCGGGCACCGGCGACGTCTCCTTCACCCCGGACCGGACCGCCCCGACCGGCGGCAAGGAGGCCGCTCGGCTCGAAGGCGCGCGCCTGGCCTCCGCGCTGCGCGACCAGGAGCACGCGGGCACACCGGCCGACATCGCCGTCGCCCATGACCCGAACACCGCCCGGGAGACCGACGGCACGGTCCCGCTGGTGCTGTCCGGCCACCTCCACCGCCGGATCAACGAGCAGCTGAAGTTCGGCACGCGGCTGAAGGTGGAGGGCTCCACGGGCGGTGGGGGGCTGCGCGCCGTGCAGAACGACAAGCCGGAGAAGGTGCACGCCTCCGTGCTCTACATGGACCGCTCCACCCGTCGGCTCCAAGCCTGGGACGAGATCACCCTGGGCGGCCTGGGGCTGACGACCGCCGAGGTCAGCCGCCACCTTCCGGAGGAGAACCTGAAGCAGGGCTCCCCCGTCTCGCCCTCCCCGTCGCCCTCTCCGTCCCGGGACTCGTCGCCGTCTCCGGGCCGCTCCCCGGCGCGCCCGACGCCCTCGCCGTAAACCGTTTTGGCGATAGCTCCGCCCATCCCATATGCTTCTCACGTCCCCGACGCGCTGCAAAGCGAACAGGCGGGCCAATAGCCCTCATCGTCTAGTGGCCCAGGACGCCGCCCTTTCAAGGCGGTAGCACGGGTTCGAATCCCGTTGGGGGCACGTTTCACCGTGTGCGAGACTCGTTTCGCACATTGCTTGGTCCTGTGGAGCAGTTTGGAGTGCTCGCCACCCTGTCAAGGTGGAGGCCGCGGGTTCAAATCCCGTCAGGACCGCTGCAGCCCCAGCGGCTGCGTGGCTGGGTAGCTCAGTTGGTACGAGCGATCGCCTGAAAAGCGATAGGTCGCCGGTTCGATCCCGGCCCCAGCCACCTCTCGAAGGCCCCGTCCACCGGACGGGGCCTTCGTCGTGTCACACCTTCTCGGCCTTCTCGGCCTTCTCGGCCTTCTCGGCCTTCTCGGCCTTCTCGGCCTCTTCCGCGGGCAGCCCGGATACGCGCCGGCGCCAGGCCCGGACGGCCAGGGCCGACAGCACCACGAGCACCACCGCCCCCAGCAGAATCCCGTCCGGCACCTGCTCGCCCAGCTTCTGCGCCCACTGCTCGACCGCGAACGAGTCGTCGACGCTCAGCAGCCCGGGCAGCGCGGTCGTCCCGTCGTACACGAGGAACAGCGCGCCGAGCCCGATGAAGAACAGTCCCGACAGCAGCGACGTGGTGTGCAGCTCGAACCGGCCGAGGCGGACGGCCCGGCCGCGCAGCCAGGCCCGGCGGCCGAGGTCGAAACGCTCCCAGAGCAGGGCGAGCACGAAGAGCGGCACGGCCATCCCGAGCGCGTAGACCGCCAGGAGCAGCCCGCCGTAGACGGGGCTGCCGCTGACCGCCGCCACGGTCAGGACGCTGCCGAGAATCGGGCCCGCGCAGAATCCGGCCAGCCCGTAGACGGCGCCCAGGGCGTAGACGGAGAACGCGGTGGTGGGGCGGACCCGGCCGCTGAGGGCCGCGATCCGCCGCGAGGCGAAGCCGAGTCCGACGATCTGCGCGAGGCCCAGCACGATGATCAGCCAGCCCGCGCCCGTGACGAGGGCGTCGCGGTGGCCGTAGAACAGCCGCCCGGCGTAGGAACCCGCCGCGCCGAGCGGGACGAGGGTCGTGGCGAGCCCGGCGTAGAAGATGCCGGTGCGGGCCAGCAGCCGGGAGGCGGAGTCGATGGAGTACGCGAAGAAGGCCGGCAGCAGCAGTGCGCTGCACGGGCTGACCAGGGCGAGCAGCCCGCCGAGGAAGGCCGCGAAGTAGCCGATGTCCGCCGTCACGGCGCGGGGTCCCCGGCGTCGTCGCCCGCGTTGCCGGTGTCCTCGCCGGTGGCCCTCGCCTGCTCGGCGGCGGCCTCGATGGCCTGGTCGAACGTCTCGTCCGGCTGCGCTCCCGCGATCGGGCGGCCGTTGATCAGGAACGACGGGGTGGACGTCGCGCCGATCCCGTACGCCTGCTCCTGGTCCTTCGCGACGGCGGCCCGGGCAGGTTCGCCGTCGAGGTCCTTCATGAACCGGTCCAGGTCCTTCACCCCGGCCTCCTCGGCGAGGGCCTTGACCCGGTCCTTGCCGAAGCCCTTCTCCTTCGCCCCCTCCGCGTAGGCGGCGCGGTGGAACTCCCAGAAGCGGTCCTGCTGCCCGGCGGCCCAGGCGCCGCGCGCGGCGTTCTCGGACTCCTCGCCGAAGATCGGGAAGTTGCGCCACTCGATGCGCAGCGTGCCGTCCTTCACGTACTTCTCGATCAGCTCGGGCTCGGTGTCCCGGGCGAACTTGCCGCAGTAGCCGCACTTGAAGTCGGCGTACTCGATCAGGACGACCGGGGCGTCCGCCCGCCCGGTGGCCAGCTTGTCGTCGGCGTCCCGGCGGGCGAGCTTCGCCAGTTCCGGGTAGACGCCGTCCCGCGGGCCGGCGGAGACCTCGGCGGCCGGGGCGGAGGAGGTGTCCTGGGCGGTGCCGCCGGGGGCGGTGGCCCGGTAGGAGGCGAACCCGAGGAGGCCGGCGGCCACGACGATCGCGGCCCCGTAGACCAGGGGTTTGCGGGCGGAGGACGTCGCGCTCGGGGAGTTGGGCTTCTTGGGTGTGGGCATGCGGCACTCCGTGCTGGTGGTGCGGAAGGGGAAAGGGCGGGCGTGGAACGGGCGGGGGCCCGCCTACACCCGCAGCACGGAGAGCTCGACCGGGGTCGGAGTGACGGGGACCGGCTCCCTGACCCGTATCCCCGGCGGCGGCTCGGCCGGCAGCGCGCCCGTCGCGGCGGGCAGCCCCCACGGCGCGAGGCCGGGCGCCTGGTCGTACGCCGTGCGGACGCGGGAGGGGGCGGCGGGCTCGCCGTCGTGGTCGCGGAGCTTCCCGCAGCCGGGGACCGGGGCGCGGGTGTCGGCGGCCTCCGCCGCCGGAGGCGTGGCCCGGGCGCGCGCGACGGGGGTCGCCGGCGCGGAGGCCAAGGGCCCGGGGGCGAAGTGCGCCGAGGCCGTCGGCGCGAGAGCTCCGGGCGCGGAAGCCGGGGACGCCGTCGCAGCCGGTCCGCACAGCAGCCCCACGACGACCGCGAGCAGCGCCGTCAGGCTCCACCAGTGCGTACGGGACACGGAACCGGGCCTTTCTCGCGCAGAGGGCGGGGGGCTGAGCGTTCGACTGCCCGAAATGGTACGTGCCGCGTGACGCAGCCCGCGCGAAATGAGGTCGCCACCGCGCGGGCCCGGGTGAGATCCTGGGAGCCGTATGTCTACTTCCTTCGCCGATCTCCAGTCCCAGCTCGGACAGCTCTCGCTCCGTGACGCGAACCGGCTCGGCCGGCGCCTCGAAGGAGCGCGCCGCATCCGCAAGCCCGAGGCCCGCCAGTCCGTGCTGGACGAGATCGCGGCCCAGGCGGGCAAGGCGGCCGAACGGCTCGCGGCGCGCGCGGCCCGGCTGCCGGCCCTGTCGTACCCGCAAGAGCTGCCGGTCAGCCAGAAGAAGGACGAGATCCTGGAGGCGATACGCGACCACCAGGTCGTGATCGTCGCCGGGGAGACCGGGTCCGGCAAGACCACGCAGATCCCCAAGATCTGTATGGAGCTGGGGCGCGGCGTCCGGGGCATGATCGGGCACACCCAGCCCCGCCGGATCGCCGCCCGTACGGTCGCGGAGCGGGTCGCGGACGAGCTGAAGACGCCGCTCGGTGAGACGGTCGGCTGGAAGGTCCGCTTCACCGACCAGGTGAACCCGGAGTCGACGTATCTGAAGCTGATGACGGACGGCATCCTGCTCGCCGAGATCCAGACGGACCGCGAGCTGCTGGCGTACGACACGATCATCATCGACGAGGCCCACGAGCGGTCCCTGAACATCGACTTCCTGCTCGGCTATCTGGCCCGGCTGCTGCCCAAGCGCCCGGATCTGAAGGTCGTCATCACCTCGGCGACCATCGACCCGGAGCGGTTCGCCGGCCACTTCGGCGACGCGCCGATCGTGGAGGTCAGCGGGCGGACGTATCCGGTGGAGGTGCGGTATCGACCACTGCTCGAAGGGGCCGACGAGGATGCGGCGGACTCCGACCGCGACCAGATCACCGCGATCTGCGACGCCGTCGACGAGCTGGGCCACGAGGCCCCGGGCGACGTCCTGGTCTTCCTCTCCGGCGAGCGCGAGATCCGGGACACGGCGGACGCGCTGAACAAGCGGAACCTCCGCCACACCGAGGTGCTCCCCCTCTACGCGCGCCTCTCGCACGCCGAGCAGCACCGGGTGTTCCAGCGCCACACCGGCCGCCGCATCGTGCTGGCGACCAACGTGGCCGAGACCTCGCTGACGGTCCCCGGCATCAAGTACGTGATCGACCCGGGCAACGCCCGTATCTCCCGCTACAGCCACCGCACCAAGGTCCAGCGGCTGCCGATCGAGCGGATCTCCCAGGCCAGCGCCAACCAGCGCAAGGGCCGCTGCGGCCGTACGTCGGACGGCATCTGCATCCGGCTGTACTCCGAGGACGACTTCGTCACCCGGCCGGAGTTCACCGACCCGGAGATCCTGCGGACCAACCTGGCCTCCGTCATCCTCCAGATGACCGCCGCCGGGCTCGGCGACATCGAGAAGTTCCCCTTCATCGACCCGCCGGACCACCGCAACATCCGCGACGGCGTGCAGCTCCTCCAGGAGCTGGGGGCCCTGGAGCAGGGCGAGAAGTCCACCCGGGAGGGGAAGACGGGGCAGCGTCTGACGCCGCTGGGCCGCAAGCTCTCCCAGCTGCCCGTCGACCCGCGCCTGGCCCGCATGGTCATCGAGGCCGACCGCAACGGCTGCGCCCGCGAGGTCATGGTCATCGCCGCCGCGCTCTCCATCCAGGACCCGCGCGAGCGGCCCGCGGAGAAGCAGACCCAGGCCGACCAGAACCACGCCCGGTTCAAGGACGAGACCTCCGACTTCCTGGCCTACCTGAACCTCTGGGCCTACGTCCGCGAGCAGCAGAAGGAGCGCGGCTCGTCCTCGTTCCGCCGGATGTGCAAGCAGGAGTACCTGAACTTCCTGCGCATCCGCGAATGGCAGGACATCTACGCGCAACTGCGTACGGTGGCCAAGCAGATGGACATCACCGTCGAGGAGCCCAAGACGGAGGGGTCCGTCCCCGAGCAGGCGGTGCACACCTCGCTGCTGGCCGGGCTGCTGTCGCACATCGGGCTGAAGGACACCGAGAAGAACGAGTACGTGGGCGCGCGCAACGCCAAGTTCGCGATCTTCCCCGGGTCGGCGCTGTTCAAGAAGCAGCCCCGGTTCGTGATGTCGGCGGAGCTGGTGGAGACCTCCCGGCTGTGGGCGCGGGTCAACGCGAAGGTCGAGCCGGAGTGGATCGAGCCCCTCGCCGGGCATCTGCTGAAGCGCACCTACAGCGAGCCGCACTGGGAGAAGGACCAGGCCGCGGTGATGGCGTACGAGCGGGTCACCCTCTACGGGGTGCCGATCGTCGCTCAGCGCAAGGTCAATTTCGGTCGTATCGACCAGGAGGCATCGCGGGAGCTGTTCATCCGCAACGCCCTGGTCGAGGGCGACTGGCGCACCCATCACCAGTTCTTCCATGACAACCGCAAACTCCTCGGCGAGGTCGAGGAGTTGGAGCACCGCGCGCGGCGCCGCGACATCCTGGTGGACGACGAGACGCTGTTCGACTTCTACGACGAGCGGATTCCCGAGCACATCGTGTCCGGGGCGCACTTCGACTCCTGGTGGAAGAACAAGAAGCGCGAGGAGCCGGACGCGCTCGACTTCGAGCGCTCCATGCTCATCAACGAGAAGGCCGGGGCCGTCACCAAGGACGACTACCCGGACTCCTGGCGGCAGGGGAAGCTCAAGTTCAAGGTGACGTACCAGTTCGAGCCCGGTGCGGACGCGGACGGCGTGACCGTCCACATCCCGCTCCAGGTGCTCAACCAGGTCACGTCCGAGGGCTTCGACTGGCAGATTCCGGGGCTTCGCGAGGAGGTCGTCACGGAGCTGATCCGCTCGCTGCCGAAGCCGGTCCGCCGGCACTACGTCCCGGCGCCGAACTACGCCGCCGCGTTCCTCGACCGGGCGGTCCCGCTCCAGGAGCCGCTGCCGTTCACGCTGGCGCGGGAGCTCCAGCGGATGGTCGGCGTGCCGGTCACGGCCGACGACTTCGACCTCTCCCGGGTCCCGGACCATCTGAAGATCACGTTCCGGATCGTCGACGAGCGGCGGCGGAAGGTCGCCGAGGACAAGGACCTGGAGGCGCTGAAGCTCCAGCTGCGGCCGAAGGCCCGGCAGGCGCTCTCCAAGGCGGCCGCGGCGACCGCCGGGCCGTCCGGCGAGTCCATCGAGCGTTCCGGCCTCACCGACTGGACGATCGGCACGCTCGGCAAGGTCTTCGAGACGCGTCGCGCCGGGCAGCCGGTGCGGGCCTACCCGGCCCTGGTCGACCAGGGTGAGACCGTCGCCGTGCGCCTCTTCGACACCGAGGCCGAGCAGCGGCAGGCGATGTGGCGCGGCACCCGGCGGCTGATCCTGCTGAACATCCCGGTGAACCCGGCGAAGTTCGCCTCGGACCGGCTCTCCAACCAGCAGAAGCTGGCCCTGTCCCGTAATCCGCACGGTTCGGTCCAGGCGCTCTTCGAGGACTGCGCCACCGCCGCGGCCGACCGGCTGATCGCCGCGCACGGTGGGCCGGCCTGGGACGAGAAGGCGTTCCGGACGCTGTACGACAAGGTGCGCGCCGACCTGGTGGACCTGACTGTCCGCACGATCGACCAGGTGCAGCAGGTCCTGGCCGCCTGGCAGGCGTGCGAGCGCCGGCTGAAGTCGACCAACAGCCTGACGCTGGTGGCCAACGTCACCGATGTGCGCGAGCAGCTGGCCCGTCTCGTACCGCCCGGTTTCGTTACGGCCACCGGCCTGCGCCGGCTGCCGGACCTGATGCGCTACCTCGTCGCGGCCGACCGGCGGCTCCAGCAGATGCCGACGGCCGTGCAGCGGGACACCACGCGGATGGCGAAGGTCCACGAGATGCAGGACGAGTACGCCTGGCTGCTCGAACAGCTGCCGCGGGGCAGGCCGGTGCCGCAGGAGGTGCTGGACGTGCGCTGGATGATCGAGGAGCTGCGGGTCAGCTATTTCGCCCACGCGCTGGGCACCGCGTTCCCCGTCTCCGACAAGCGGATCGTGAAGGCGATCGACGCCCTCGCGCCCTGAGCGCGGGACCCGTGAGGGCGCCCCCGGGGCGGTGACGGAGCCACCACCAGGAGTGAAGTCGACCTGGACCTCCCACCTCCTGTACAGTCTGGTTTCGCAGCAAGCCGCAAGGCAAGCGGCGAAAACCTGGTCCTGTGGAGCAGTTTGGAGTGCTCGCCACCCTGTCAAGGTGGAGGCCGCGGGTTCAAATCCCGTCAGGACCGCAGTAGAAGAAAGCCCGGATCGTTTCGATCCGGGCTTTCTCGCGTCTTGACGGCCCCGGGCCCGACGGGTACCCCGTAGATGCAGCGGCCGTCCCTGTCCCCCCGGCGCTTCGCACGGCGGGGGACGGCCGGGCTCGCCGGGAGGTGGCTCGTATGTCCGCGTCCACAGCACGACATGAGACCCGCGCACTGCTGCGCGCCCATCTGGCCGCCGCTTCCGCCTATCGCCATCTCACGCGGCACTGCGCGGTCTGCCATCGCCTCCTGCGCCTCGCCATGGAGTCCGGGGACGGCGGAGGGCGGAAAGCGCCCGCAGGCGCTTCCGACGCCCCGCAGACCGCCGCCGGACGGCCGCACGGGGGCGCGGGCGGCGACGGGGCCCCGGAGCGCGACCGGGGCGGGGAGCGCGCCGGAGAGCGCGACGGGAGGCCCGGCGGAGAGCCGGCCGGGGACGAAAGGCCCGCCACGACATGACCATCGGCCGGGTGCCTCCACGTCCGGGCAGTGGCACGGTGGTAGTTGGCAAGCTTTCCAGGGTGTGACGGTAGTCACCGAATGAGTTTTCAGACCGGGGGATTTTATGCCTCCCCTACAACTGGTGAATTTAATATGTGCAATTGCACGGGGGTGACAGGTGCGCGAGGACCGTTCCGTCCGGGGCTGTCCCACCGCGTCCCCACCGCGTCCGGGACGCTCACCCACACTCCCGCACAGACCCGCTCACAGACCCACGAAGCCCCCGGGGCCGACCCGCCGGCATGTGCGGGACGCCTCGCGGGACGGCCGTCGACGGTCGGCAGAAAGCCCTCAGAGCCCCTGAAGCCGACCGACCGCCCGGTTCTGACGCGGCTCGCCCGGGAGGCCGGGAGCGGCCCGAGGGGGCGGGTCCCGGGCACAAAAAAGATCGCGCTGGACCCGGCGGAGTCCAGCGCGATCGATACGACGACACCCGTAGACACAGGTATGACGCCCGTTGGGGCAGGCGTCCGTCGAGTGGAGCTATGGGTGGGCGGCTGGGGTTGGGGGACCCGGCAGCTGCCCGATAGGTGATGCTGTGCTGCTGTACTGCTGCGAGACAGGGGTGTGTCAGGCCTCGCTGCGCTGCTGCGGAATACCCGCAAGCAGTGCGCGGACCTCGGCCTCGCGGTACCGGCGATGCCCACCGAGCGTGCGGATGGACGTGAGCTTGCCAGCCTTGGCCCAACGGGTGACCGTCTTCGGGTCCACGCGGAACATCGTGGCAACCTCAGCCGGGGTCAGCAGCGGCTCGGCATCAGGGGTGCGAGCGGTCATGAGCGGCCTCCTCGGGAGAACCGAACCTTCTCGGTTCTTTCCTCTAAATTCTGCACCTTGACCCGCGTTGCCCGAAATGGCGGACGCGGGCCGAGTCGGTTATAGGACGAACGGCTTGTCCTCGGCACTACAACTACACCATCCGTCCAGCCACGTCGGCCAAACCGATGGAATTGCCCTCCAGGTGTTCATCAGCGACGGAAGCCGATGGACCATGCCATAGCGGACAGTCACGCCCCGGTGACGATCAGTCACAGAGCGATCAGGAGTCGTCAGACCCCCCATAAAACGCGATGTCGAGCATTCCGCCCTTATCTGGACAAAAGGAGCCCTCCCCGGACTCCTTGTCCTATTTTGGCATGAGGAGCTGGGATGGGCGCAAGGGCCCCGTAAGTGCTGTCCATCACGCTTGAGGCAAAGGCCCGGTTCGGGACGTAGGTCCCGGGCCCAGCGGAGTACGCTTCCGCCTCACTCTTCACACGCGCCACTCGGGACGCAGGTTCACGGTCCGTCAACTGCGCACCGACCCCGGTCGGCCGCCCTCCGCCGAGGCGACCCGGCTCCCTCCTCCTTCCGTACGGTCCGGCCTCATGGCCCGTCCGCCGGCCTCTCGGCCGTCCTGGATGAAGGATGCCCCGGTTCCGTCGCCTTGATGCCGCTGTGGGCCTTTTCACGTCAATTGGTGAACTGGAGGTCCCGGACCGCCCGCCAGCGCTCCGCCAGCCGCGCGTACGCCTCGCCCGCGCCCTCGTTGTCGCCGTCCCGCAGCGCGGCGAGCCCTTCGGCCACATCCGCCGCCGACCGGTCCCCCGCGAGCCGCTCCGCCGGCAACGCGTGCACGAGGCCCCCGTAGTCCAGCTCGACCAGGGAGCGCGGATGGAACTCCTCCAGCCAGCGGCCCACGTCCACCAGGCCCCCGGTCAGCGGGCCTTCGGGAACGTTCTCCCGCAGCGTCCGCAGCGCCCGCGCCAGCCGGCGCCGGGCCTCGACCATCGGGGTGCGGTAGCGCAGGACGGGCCCGGCGCCCTCGCCGTCCGCCGCCGCGTACTCCCGCTCCTCGTCCCGGAAGAGGACGAACCAGCGCACCGGCACCTGCCACACCGTGGTGCGGATCCACGGTCTCGCGTCCGGGTGCAGCCGCTGCCAGCGCTCGTGGTCCGCCGCCGCCTGACCGCGCACCACCGCGGGCAGCAGGAGGTCCAGCACGTTGGCCGGAAACATGCCCCCCAGTTCTTCCAGGGCCAGCCAGCCCCGCAGCCTGGTGCGCCACGGGCAGACGCACACCACCCCGTCCAGCTCCGCCACGAACGCGTCACCGCTCTCGTGCGCGGGCACCCCGACCGGCGGCGTCGGCACCAAGTCCGCCAGCGAGCGGCGCAGTTCGTCCTGGGCCGTGGGCAGCTCGCCGCGTTGCGCGTAACGCGCCCAGTGGCTCCGCTCGGGCTCGGCGAATGCGGCGAGCGGCTCGTAGACCCGGAGGTAGGACGTGTAAGGGACGCGCACCGAAGACACCACCGACATGCAGCGCATCGTGTCACGGCGGTACACCCGCAGGGGGCGATCCTCCGCACGGGGGCAGATCCGCGCCCTCGGAGGACTTACGCTCTTGCCCATCGGACCGGCCGTGCCGGTCGGTCCGGGGCCCTCCCCACCCCCAGGAGGGCCTCCGCCGCTTCGTTGTTTGGGAGTCACCACAGTGACCGATGTGACCGACGGCGTCCTGCACACCCTGTTCCACTCGGATCAGGGGGGCCACGAGCAAGTCGTGATCTGCCAGGACCGTGCCAGCGGCCTCAAGGCCGTCATCGCCCTCCACTCCACCGCTCTGGGCCCGGCCCTCGGCGGTACCCGCTTCTACCCCTACGCCTCCGAGGCGGACGCCGTCGCGGACGCGCTGAACCTGTCGCGCGGGATGTCGTACAAGAACGCCCTGGCCGGTCTCGACCACGGCGGCGGCAAGGCCGTCCTCATCGGCGACCCGGCGAAGATCAAGAGCGAGGAACTGCTCCTGGCCTACGGCCGGTTCGTCGCCTCGCTCGGCGGCCGCTACGTCACCGCCTGCGACGTCGGCACCTATGTCGCCGACATGGACGTCGTCGCCCGGGAGTGCCGCTGGACCACCGGCCGCTCCCCCGAGAACGGCGGCGCGGGCGACTCCTCGGTGCTCACCGCGTTCGGCGTCTTCCAGGGGATGCGCGCCTCGGCCCAGCACCTGTGGGGCGAGGCGACGCTGCGCGGCCGCAGGGTCGGCGTCGCCGGGGTCGGCAAGGTGGGCCACCACCTCGTCGAGCACCTGCTCTCCGACGGGGCCGAGGTCGTGATCACCGACGTCCGCGAGGAGTCGCTGCGCCGGATCACCGACGCGCACCCCGAGGTCGCCGTGGCGGCGGACACCGACGCGCTGATCCGCACCGAGGGCCTGGACGTCTACGCCCCGTGCGCGCTCGGCGGCGCGCTGAACGACGCGACGGTGCCGGTGCTCACCGCGAAGGTGGTGTGCGGCGCGGCCAACAACCAGCTGGCGCACCCGGGGGTCGAGAAGGACCTGGCCGACCGGTCGGTTCTCTACGCGCCCGACTACGTGGTCAACGCCGGCGGCGTGATCCAGGTGGCCGACGAGCTGCACGGGTTCGACTTCGACCGGTGCAAGACCAAGGCGGCGAGGATCTTCGACACCACGCTGGAAATATTCGCACGTGCGAAGGCGGATGGGATTCCGCCCGCCGCGGCGGCGGACCGCCTCGCCGAGCAGCGGATGGCGGAGGCGCGCGGGCACTGACCGGGCGGCCTCCAGCGGCCCGCCGACCGGCGACCGGCGACCGGCGAGACAAGTCTCACCCCCGTCGGCGGGTCGTCCCGCACAAGAGGTTAAAATCGCGTCTGACCAGCAAGGACGGGGCTCCTCACCGACCCTGTGCCGGGGCCGAAATGCGGGCGGCGTACCGTATGGCCACGGAAGCAGGTACCGTTAAAGCTCTACGGGCGCGGCCTCTCTGTCGAGAGACCGTCCCGAAACATGAACGCGTGTCAAGACTCTGGGGCCGTCGAGCCCCGTCACCGAGGGGGTCGAGCCATGGGGCGCGGCCGGGCAAAGGCCAAGCAGACCAAGGTCGCCCGCCAGCTGAAGTACAGCAGCGGCGGGACGGACCTGTCGCGTCTGGCCAATGAGCTGGGCGCATCGCCTTCGAGTCAGCCACCGAACGCTGAGCCGTTCGAGGACGACGACGAGGAAGATGACCCGTACGCACAGTACGCGGATCGCTACAACCAAGACGAGGACGAGGGTCAGGACGATCAGTCCGGTCCGTCGTCACAGCGCCGCGGCGCTTGACCTCGCGCTGACACATCAACCCGGTCCGGGCTTGTCCCGGACCGGGTTCTGTGCGTCCCGATCCGGCTCCGGTCCGTGCGGCGGGCACCGGGCGGGGGCCGGTCACGGCTTCCCGTCCGGTGCTCGCGCGCGTCCGGCCTAGCGTGCGTAGTCGCCGGTCAGCTCGGCGCCCGTGGTGCGGTCGCCGCGGGCGGTGATCTCGCCGGCGACCCAGGAGTCGACCCCGCGGTCCTCCAGCGTCGTGAGGGCGGCGTCCACCGAGTCGGCCGGGACGACGGCGATCATTCCGACGCCCATGTTGAGCGTCTTCTCCAGTTCCAGCCGCTCGACCTGACCGGCCTTGCCGACCAGGTCGAAGACCGCGCCGGGCGTCCAGGTGGAGCGGTCCACGGTGGCGTGCAGGCCGTCCGGGATCACCCGGGCCAGGTTGTTGGCCAGACCGCCGCCGGTGACGTGGCTGAAGCCGTGCACCTCGGTCGTCCGGGTGAGGGCCAGGCAGTCCAGGGAGTAGATCCGGGTGGGCTCCAGGAGCTCCTCGCCGAGCGTGCGGCCGAACTCCTCGACCTCGCGGTCCAGGGACCAGCCGGCCCGGTCGAAGAGCACGTGGCGGACGAGCGAGTACCCGTTGGAGTGAAGACCGGAGGACGCCATGGCGATGACGGCGTCACCCTCGCGGATACGGTCCGGGCCGAGCAGGCGGTCGGCCTCGACCACGCCCGTGCCGGCTCCGGCGACGTCGAAGTCGTCGGGGCCGAGGAGGCCCGGGTGCTCGGCCGTCTCGCCGCCGACCAGGGAGCAGCCCGCCAGGACGCAGCCTTCGGCGATGCCCTTCACGATGGCCGCGACACGCTCGGGGTGCACCTTGCCGACGCAGATGTAGTCGGTCATGAACAGCGGCTCGGCGCCGCAGACGACGAGGTCGTCCACGACCATGCCGACGAGGTCGTGGCCGATGGTGTCGTACACGCCCATCTTCCGCGCCAGGTCCACCTTGGTGCCGACGCCGTCCGTGGCGGAGGCCAGGAGCGGACGCTCGTAGCGCTTCAGCGCCGAGGCGTCGAAGAGGCCGGCGAAGCCGCCGAGACCGCCGAGGCCCGCGACCTCGGGGCGCTGCGTCTTCTTCACCCACTCCTTCATCAGCTCGACGGCGCGGTCGCCGGCTTCGATGTCGACGCCGGCCGCCGCGTAGGAGGCACCTGTTGTCTCAGACATGGCCTGGGATCTTTCGTGTGGAGATACGGGGCTGGTGGGAGGGGCGGCGGCGCGTCCGGGTCACGGACGGCGCAGCGCGTCGGCCGCGGCGGTCGCCGCCGGGCCCGCCGCCAGCTCGGTCTCCAGCAGCTGCTTGCCGAGCAGCTCCGGGTCCGGGAGCTCCATCGGGTACTCACCGTCGAAGCAGGCGCGGCAGAGGTTCGGCTTGTCGATCGTCGTCGCCTCGATCATGGAGTCGATCGAGATGTACGAGAGGGAGTCGGCCCCCATGGAGGTGCGGATCTCGTCGACGGTCATGCCGTTGGCGATCAGCTCGGCGCGGGTGGCGAAGTCGATCCCGAAGAAGCAGGGCCACTT
Source organism: Streptomyces sp. NPDC091649 (assembly GCF_044756785.1). NCBI lineage: Bacteria > Bacillati > Actinomycetota > Actinomycetes > Kitasatosporales > Streptomycetaceae > Streptomyces > Streptomyces sp. NPDC091649. The sequence continues at coordinate 43,104 of NZ_JBIVTR010000005.1, forward strand.
CACCGGCGGCGAGGAGATCCGGATGTGGATCTCGGCCGCGCCCGCCTCGCGGAGCATCCGGACCAGGGCGCGCTGCGTGTTGCCGCGGACGATCGAGTCGTCGACGACCACCAGGCGCTTGCCCTTGATGACTTCCTTCAGCGGATTCAGCTTGAGCCGGATGCCGAGCTGGCGGATGGTCTGCGAGGGCTGGATGAAGGTCCGGCCGACGTAGGCGTTCTTGACCAGTCCGACGCCGAACGGGATTCCGCTGGCTTCGGCGTAGCCGACGGCCGCGGGGGTTCCGGATTCCGGGGTCGCTATGACGAGGTCCGCCTCGGCGGGCGCCTCGGCGGCCAGCCGGCGGCCCATCTCCACGCGGGAGAGGTAGACGTTCCGCCCGGCGATGTCGGTGTCGGGGCGGGCCAGGTAGACGTACTCGAAGACACAGCCCTTGGGCTTCGCTTCTGCGAATCTAGTGGTGCGCAGACCGTTCTCGTCGATGGCGACGAGCTCACCCGGCTCGATCTCGCGTACGTAGCTGGCACCGCAGATGTCGAGCGCGGCGGACTCGGAGGCGACCACCCAGCCGCGCTCCAGACGGCCGAGCACCAGCGGGCGGATGCCCTGCGGGTCACGGGCGGCGTAGAGCGTGTGCTCGTCCATGAAGACGAGGGAGAACGCGCCCTTGACGTCGGGGAGCACCTTGGCGGCGGCTTCCTCGATGGTCAGCGGCTTGTCGTTCTCGTCGCGCTGCCCGGCGAGCAGTGCGGTCACCAGGTCGGTGTCGTTGGTCGCGGCGACCTGGGTGGCGCGGCCGTCCCTGCGCGGGAGGTCGGCGACCATCTCCGCGAGCTGGGCGGTGTTGACCAGGTTCCCGTTGTGGCCCAGCGCGATCGAGCCGTGCGCGGTGGCACGGAACGTCGGCTGCGCGTTCTCCCACACCGAGGCGCCGGTGGTGGAGTAGCGGGCATGACCGACCGCGATATGGCCCTGGAGGGAACCCAGAGACGTTTCGTCGAAGACCTGCGAGACCAGTCCCATGTCCTTGAAGACCAGGATCTGGGACCCGTTGCTCACTGCGATGCCCGCGGATTCCTGTCCGCGGTGCTGCAGGGCATACAGTCCGAAATAGGTGAGCTTGGCGACCTCTTCACCCGGAGCCCAGACACCGAAGACGCCACAAGCGTCCTGGGGGCCTTTCTCTCCGGGGAGCAGGTCGTGGTTGAGTCGTCCATCACCACGGGGCACGACACCGAGTGTAGGCGAGATCGACCACTGGTCCGAATTGGGGACCGGTCGGCAAAGCCACGGCGGGACAGGGACGACGGGCCTGTCCGCCGCCCGGGGCGGGCGTTTCGCGGGACTTCGGCCGGTGACGCGGAGTGACCATCGGATGGCCCGCTCGGGCTCCCCGAGGCGGACGCGGCGCTCACTTGCGGGCCGAGAGCCCGGTTACCGACAGGTAGGCCCCGCTCGTGACGGACGGGCGGCCGTGGCGCTCGGTGAACCCGCCCGATCACCGTCCCGACGGCTGGCCGAACGCTCGTTTCGTGGTGAGCCTCACACCGGGAGGCCGCCGGTCAGCCGTGCCGGAAGCCGCTCGCGGCCCCGGAAGGTGTGGCTGTGGCGCCGATCCCCCGGCCGTCGTCGGCGGTGACCGTCAGCGTGCTGCCCTTGATCGTGTACGTCGTCGGGCCCTTGAGGGCGGCGAGCACGGCGCGCTCGGTCTCCATCTCCGCCTCCGGGCACATCTTCCTGGTGCCCGCCACCGCCCCGAAGACGATCGTGGAGCCCTCGACCGCCGCCCGGCCGCGGAAGGAGTTGCAGCCGGAGTCGCCCTGGACGGCGCCGTCCTCGGAGAGGGTCAGGTGGGGCGCCCGCCCCTCCGGCAGATCCGCCGGTACGGAGGTGGCCGTCTCCCCGCTGATCAGGGTGGTCACCGTCCACCGGGTGCCGACCAGGTCGGCCGCCTTCTCCTCGCTGAGCGCGATCGTGTCGCCGTCCTCGGTCGTGAGGGTCAGCCTCTCGCCGGTGAGCTTCGCGGTGAGTTCGCCGCCCATCGCGCCGGTGGCGGCCTTCTCGAACCTCTCGATCTCCTCCTCGCACGCCATCTGCGTGGAGACGGGCTTGCCCACGGTGATCCGGTCGCCCTCCACCCGGGCGTCCGCGCTGATGTGGTTGCAGCCGAAGTCGGCCTTGACCCGGCCCTTCGGGTCGATCTCCAGCCGGGACCCCTCCGGGGCCTCGGTCTTCTTCCCGCCGACGGTCACGGAGTCGACGCTCCACGCCACCCCGGTGACGGGGATGTCGCTCCGGGCGGCGCCGCCGCCGTCCGCGGACCGCGCACCGGAGCCGGACTCCGTACCGCAGGCGGCGAGAGTGAGGAGGGCCAGGACACTGGCGCTGAGGGCCGTACGTTGTGTGTGCATGGCGATGTGACGGCGCGGGGGGCCGGTCCGGTTCCCGCCCGCGCCGTGCGGCCGGGCCGCCTCAGCCCATCAGCGGCAGCAGTCCGGCCAGGTCCGCCCGCTCCCCACTGGCGCTGACCTCGGCGTCCTCCAGGACCCGCGCCCACTCCGTACGCCCGGTGGCGAGCCGCATCCAGGTCAGCGGGCCGGTCTCCACGACATTGGGCGGGGTGCCGCGCGTGTGCTGGGGACCGCCGATGCACTGGACCACCGCGAACGGGGGGACGCGCACCTCGACCGAGCCACCGGGCGCCCGGTACGCGAGGGCGTCGGCCAGCAGCCGGGTGCAGGCGGCCAGGGCCTGTCGGTCGTACGGTATCTCCGAGCCCAGCGCGTCGTTCAGGTCGTCCGTGTGCACGGCCAGCTCGACGGTCCGGGTGACCAGGTAGTCGGTCAGCCGCATGGAGCCGACCCGGGTGGTCAGCAGCCGCTCCCCCGTGCCGGTCGCCGGGACGGCCGCGGTGAACCCGGCCTCCGCCTCCTCGTACAGCGCGGGGAGGTCGGGGCGGCCGGCCGCCAGGTCCTCGACGTCCCCGGCGATCCGGGCGGCGTGCTCGGCGGTGGCCGAGGGCCACACCGACAGGGCGACCTCGGGCTTGGGGCCGGGCGGCTCCGGCAGGGACAGGGACCGGGCGACGCTGCTCAGGCCCATCGCGACATGTGCGGCCAGCTCGCGCACCGTCCAGTCGCCGAGCCGGGTGGGCCGGGCGAGCTGGTCGGGCGTCAACGTGCGGACGGCGTCGCGGACATGGGCGAACTGGGCGAGGACCGCCGTCCGGGTCCTGAGGTGGTCGTAGGCGCGCGGGCGCTTCTTGGCCGGGGGCATGGGGCAGAGACTAACCGGCCCCTCCGACATCGCCCTCCCGGACCGGTGCGATCCGCTCCCCGGCCTCCCCTGTCTCCCCGGCCTCCTCAACGGTGAACGTCTCGCCGCCCGCGGGCACCCCGACGCCCCGCCAGGTGAACGGGACGCCTCGCGCCGAGTCCGGGTCCGGGCCGTCCATCAGGTGGAAGTGGAGGTGGGGTTCGGTGGTGTTGCCGGAGTTCCCCACGCTGCCGAGCCGCTGACCGGCGCGGACCGTGTCCCCGGCCCTCACCCGGAGCGAGCCGCGCTGGACGTGGGCGTAGACGGCGTACGTGCTGTCACCGAGGTCGAGGATCACGTGGTTGCCGATGATCCGGCTCGCACCGAGCATGTCCCGTACACCGCCCTCGATGAGCATCAGGTAGAGCAGCGCCGGCAGCGAGTTGCGGCTCAGGTGATCACGCTGGCCGTCGCGCGCCCGGACGACCGTGGCGTCGGCCACCGCGAGCAGCGGGGCGCCGAACGCCGGGAAGTCACGGTTGCGGCGGACGACCGGCCAGAAGAGGCGGAACGGCGGACGGGCCGGTGGTTCGCCCGGCCCCGTCCCGGGCTCCGCCACGATGTCGATCGCGTACGTCTGTCCGTACACGTGCGTCCCGTGGCTCGGCACCTTGTCCGCCGGGCTGTTCAGGGCGGACCAGCGGCCCGTCACCGGCGGGGCGACCTCGACGGCGGGACGGCTCCTCGACGTCGCCCTCGGACCGGTGCGGCTCAGGACGAGGCCGATGATCACGGCCGCGCCCGCGGGCACGAAGACCAGGCCGAAGGGCAGCAGCGGTTCGGAGAGGACCCCGATGAGCACCAGCGCCACGAAGACGAGCCAGCACACGCGGTAGAGCACCATCATCGCTTTGCGGACAGGCATGATCATTTCCCCCGGTCGTCGGTGTTCGGTCGGTGGTCCCTACGGCCGCCCCGCCGCCAGCACCACCAGCAGCGGCACCACCCGGGCCGGCGGGATCTCGTACCGGCCGCGCCCCGCGGCGTGCAGCCAACCCGCGCCGGTCAGCTGGCGCAGGTGGTGGTAGATCTGGCCGGTGGTGCCGGCCCCGTCGAGCGCGGCCAGTTCGGCGGCCGTCCTGAGGCCGCGGAGGATCTCGCGGAGCAGGCGCAGCCGGACCGGGTGGCCCAGCGCGGCGAACGACTCGGCGGCGTCCGCCCAGTCCCCGTCGACCAGGGCCTCGGTGAGGGCGCCGTACTGCCACCCGTACTGCTCGCCGGTGGGCAGGCGGACCGACCCCGTGTAGAGCACTCCCCCGTCGGCCGCGGCCTCGCCGAGGTCGGTGAGCTGCTGTTTCAGCCCGTTCAGCGCCCAGAAGTCGCCGTCGCCCAGACGGGGGGACTCGGGGTCCCGCCGCTCCAGTGCCGTGAGCCGCCGCTCCAGCTCGGCGACCCGCTGCTCCAGCTCCATGACACCAACCTTACGTAGTTACGTAATTCCCATCAAGGGATGTGGGGAAAAGGCCGCAGCCCCCGCCCGGATCATCCGGGCGGGGGCTGCGGGCACACCGGTCGACGCGCGACCCGGCGGCTGCTCGGCTCAGGCGAGCAGCGCGGGGATCGTCGCCTCGTGCGCCGTACGGAGCTCGCTCAGCGGGATGCTGAACTCGCCCTGGACCTCGATCTCCTCGCCGTCCACGACACCGATGCGGGCCACGGGCAGACCGCGCGCGCCGCACATGTCGTTGAAGCGGAGCTCCTCGCTGCGCGGGATCGAGACGACCGCGCGTCCCGCCGACTCGGAGAAGAGGAACGTGAACGCGTCCAGGCCGTCCGGCACGACCAGCCGGGCGCCCTTCCCGCCGCGCAGGCAGGACTCGGTGACGGCCTGGATCAGGCCGCCGTCGCTCAGGTCGTGCGCGGCGTCGATCATGCCGTCGCGGGAGGCCGAGATCAGGATCTCGCCGAGCAGCTTCTCGCGGCCGAGGTCCACCGTGGGCGGCATACCGCCGAGGTGGTTGTGGACCACCTCGGACCAGGCCGAGCCGCCGAACTCCTCACGGGTGTCGCCCAACAGGTAGAGGAGCTGGCCCTCTTCGGCGAAGGCGACGGGCGTACGGCGGTTCACGTCGTCGATCACGCCGAGCACGGCCACGACCGGCGTCGGGTGGATCGCCGTCTCACCGGTCTGGTTGTACAGCGAGACGTTGCCGCCGGTGACCGGAGTGCCCAGCTCCAGGCAGCCGTCCGCGAGACCGCGGGTGGCCTCGGCGAACTGCCACATGACGTCCGGGTCCTCGGGCGAACCGAAGTTCAGGCAGTCCGAGATGGCCAGCGGCTTCGCGCCGGAGGCGGCGACGTTGCGGTACGACTCCGCCAGCGCGAGCTGCGCGCCGGTGTACGGGTCGAGCTTGGCGTACCGGCCGTTGCCGTCGGTGGCCATGGCCACGCCCAGGTTCGACTCGGCGTCGATGCGGACCATGCCCGCGTCCTCGGGCATCGCGAGGACGGTGTTGCCCTGCACGAACCGGTCGTACTGGTCGGTGATCCAGGACTTGGACGCCTGGTTCGGGGAGGCGACCAGCTTGAGGACCTGCTCGCGCAGCTCGGCGGCGTTCGCCGGGCGGGCGAGCTTGCCCGCGTCGTCGGCCTGGAGCGCGTCCTGCCAGGACGGGCGGGCGAACGGGCGGTGGTAGACCGGGCCGTCGTGGGCGACCGAGCGCGGCGGCACGTCGACGATCCGCTCGCCGTGCCAGAAGATCTCCAGCTGGGAGCCCTCGGTGACCTCACCGATGACGGTGGCGATGACGTCCCACTTCTCGCAGATCTCCAGGAAGCGGTCCACGTGCTGCGGCTCGACGATCGCGCACATGCGCTCCTGCGACTCGCTCATGAGGATTTCCTCGGGCGAGAGGGAGGAGTCGCGCAGCGGCACCGTGTCCAGCTCGACGCGCATGCCGCCGGAACCGGCGGAGGCCAGCTCGCTGGTGGCGCAGGAGAGCCCGGCGCCGCCGAGGTCCTGGATGCCCGCGACGAGCTTCTCCTTGAAGATCTCCAGGGTGCACTCGATGAGGAGCTTCTCCTGGAACGGGTCGCCGACCTGGACGGCGGGGCGCTTGGCCGGTCCGGTGGACTCGAAGGTCTCCGAGGCCAGCACGGAGACGCCGCCGATCCCGTCGCCGCCGGTGCGGGCGCCGTACAGGATGACCTTGTTGCCGGGGCCCGACGCCTGCGCGAGGTGGATGTCCTCGTGCTTCATCACGCCGATGCAGCCGGCGTTGACCAGCGGGTTGCCCTGGTAGCAGGCGTCGAAGACGACCTCGCCGCCGATGTTGGGCAGGCCCAGGCAGTTGCCGTAGCCGCCGATGCCCGCGACGACGCCCGGCAGGACGCGCTTGGTGTCGGGGTGGTCGGCCGCGCCGAAGCGCAGCGGGTCCACGACCGCGACGGGGCGGGCGCCCATGGCGAGGATGTCCCGGACGATGCCGCCGATGCCGGTGGCCGCGCCCTGGTAGGGCTCGATGTACGAGGGGTGGTTGTGCGACTCGACCTTGAAGGTGACCGCGTACCCCTGGCCGACGTCGACGACGCCGGCGTTCTCACCGATGCCGACGAGCATGGCGTCGTTGGCGGGGACCTTCTCGCCGAACTGCTTGAGGTGGACCTTGCTGCTCTTGTACGAGCAGTGCTCCGACCACATCACGGAGTACATGGCGAGCTCGGCGCCGGTGGGGCGGCGGCCCAGGATCTCGCGGATCCGGGCGTACTCGTCCTCCTTGAGGCCGAGTTCCTTCCAGGGCTGCTCGGCGTCCGGGGTCTCGGCCGCGTGCTTGACCGTATCCAGGCTCATGCGTTGACCAGCTTCTTGATGATCGAGGTGAAGAAACCGAGGCCGTCGGTGCCGCCGGTGCCGATGAGCGGCTCCACGGCGTGCTCCGGGTGCGGCATCAGGCCGACGATGTTGCCCGCGGCGTTGGTGATGCCCGCGATGTCGCGGAGCGAGCCGTTGGGGTTGCCGTCCAGATAGCGGAAGGCGACACGGCCCTCGGCCTCCAGTTCGTCGAGCGTGTGCTCGTCGGCGGTGTAGCGGCCGTCCATGTTCTTGAGCGGGACGCTGATCTCCTGGCCGGCGCTGTAGTCCGAGGTCCAGGCGGTCTCCGCGTTCTCCACCCGCAGCTTCTGGTCGCGGCAGATGAAGTGGAGGTGGTTGTTGCGCAGCATCGCGCCGGGCAGCAGGTGCGCCTCGGTCAGGATCTGGAAGCCGTTGCAGATGCCGAGGACCGGCATACCGGCCTTCGCCTGCTCGATGAGGGTTTCCATGACCGGCGAGAAGCGGGAAATCGCGCCGGCGCGGAGGTAGTCGCCGTAGGAGAAACCGCCGGCCAGGACGACCGCGTCGACCTGGTGCAGGTCCTTGTCACGGTGCCACAGGGATACGGGCTCGGCGCCCGCGATCCGTACGGCGCGCAGGGCGTCCTGATCGTCGAGGGTGCCGGGAAAAGTGACGACGCCGATACGGGTGGTCACTTCTCCTCCACCTTCACGACGAAGTCCTCGATGACGGTGTTGGCGAGGAACGTCTCGGCCAGCTCGTTAATACGGGCGAGGGCGGCGTCGTCGACCGGTCCCTCGACCTCCAGCTCGAAACGCTTTCCCTGACGGACGTCCGCGATTGACTCGAAGCCGAGACGGGGCAGTGCGCGCTGCACAGCCTGTCCCTGCGGGTCGAGGATCTCGGGCTTGAGCATGACGTCGACTACGACGCGTGCCACTGGCACTCCCGGTGTGGTGGTGTGGTGCGGCTGTCTCTCCGGGGGGCTCCCCAGACCCCCGCGGGTCCACTCAGCGTACCTGGCCAAAATTTCTACGCGGGTAGATATCGGACAGCGGGCGCCCCGGCGAGCACCGCACGCGGATCACATCGAGATATCGGCCGCGACCCCCGCGCGGGAAAAGGTCTGGAAAAATTACGCCCGGATTGCACACGGATTGCACACGGACACGCGGATGTAATTGGGCGGGCTTCACAATGCGGCACCCGTCGCTGTACAAATGATTACCGGGGAAAGCAACATTGCCCCGGGGACAACGGAACAGTCGACGTCTCGTCGATCCGCATCCGCCCGCCTGACAGCCGGAAGGCCGGCATCCGCGCTCGCGACACGCGCCGGTGCCGTAGGAAAGGACCGATATCCGTGGCTCAGCGCGTAGTGGTGACGCTCTCCGACGACATCGACGGGGGAACGGCGGCGGAAACGGTGACCTTCGCCCTGGACGGGAAGACGTACGAGATCGACCTCAATCCCGCCAACGCGAAAAAACTGCGGAAGACGCTGGCGCCCTACATGGCCGCCGGACGGAAGCAGACGAACGCCGGCAAGCACGGCAGGACGCCCACGGCCTACCACCACACCTCCCTCGCCCCGGACCCGGCGGCCGTCCGCGCCTGGGCCCGCTCGCACCGGATGGAGGTGCCGGCCCGGGGCCGCATCCCGAAGAAGGTCTACGAGGCGTTCAACGCGGCCGACTGAGCCGCCGGCGGCCGCGCACCGGCCGATCCGGCGGTCCGCCGGACTCCGGCGGCGCGGGTGCCGGACGCCGGCGGCGCGGGTGCCGGACGCTCCGTCAGGCGGCCCCGGGGGGCCTGCCGGCCGGGTCCGCAGGCCCGTTCCGCGGAGCCCGCGGGGAGCCGACTTGCGCGACACCCCCGCAGGTCGGCTAGAGTCTGGAGCACGCCGAGGGGCGAGGCCGCAAAGCCGAATCCCACGCAGCGTGCGGGTGTAGTTCAGTAGTAGAACATCCCCCTTCCAGGGGGAAGGCGCAGTGTGCAATTCCTGTCACCCGCTCTGCACGACTCTTCGGACCACTTCGTTGGATCAGGTAGAGTAGTGCTCGCTCCACCGGTGAAAGCCGAGTGGTTGCACTGCGGACGTAGCTCAGTTGGTAGAGCGCAACCTTGCCAAGGTTGAGGTCGCCAGTTCGAACCTGGTCGTCCGCTCAGCATCAAAGGCCCTGACCTTATCGGTCAGGGCCTTTGTCGTGCTCCCGGCCCTCCTCCCGCTCCGGCCGCCGCCCTTCCGCTCCGAGCACTGCCCATGACGTTTGTCATGGGCAGTGGTGACAGCGCGCACTGCTCGCGGACCCGTTCCGGCGGAAAGCTTGCGGCATGACCAGCGACGACATTCCCAGCGACCGTGCGAACGGTCCCGTGATCGAGGCGAGCGAGGTCCGGCGCAGTTACGCCGGCGGCTTCGAGGCGGTGTCCGGTATCTCCTTCTCCGTGGCCCGCGGCGAACTGTTCGCCCTGCTCGGGACGAACGGCGCGGGCAAGACCTCCACCGTCGAACTCCTGGAGGGCCTGGCACCGCCGACCGGCGGCACGGTCCGGGTCCTCGGCCACGACCCGTACCGCGAACGCGCCGCCGTCCGCCCCCGTACCGGAGTGATGCTCCAGGAAGGCGGCTTCCCCTCCGACCTCACGGTCATGGAGACCGTACGCATGTGGTCGGCCTGCACCACCGGCGCACGCCCCGCCGCCGAGGCGCTGGAGATGGTCGGTCTGACCGCCCGGGGACGCGTGCGGGTCAAGCAGCTGTCCGGCGGCGAGAAGCGCCGCGTGGACCTGGCGCTCGCCCTGACGTCCCGGCCCGAGGTGCTCTTCCTCGACGAGCCGACGACCGGGCTGGACGCCGAGGGCCGGCAGGAGACCTGGGAACTCGTCCGGGCCCTGCGGGACAACGGCACGACCGTGCTCCTGACCACGCACTACCTGGAGGAGGCCGAGGCGCTCGCGGACCGCCTGGCGATCATGCACCAGGGGAGGATCGTGACGACGGGGACCATCGCGGAGGTGACCGCGCAGCAGCCGGCCAGGATCCGCTTCACGCTGCCCGAGGCCGTGCCGGTGGCGCGGCTCCCGCTCTCGCTGCTGGCCGCGGCCGAAGGGCCCCGGGTCGAGATCCGCACCGCCGCCCTCCAGGAGTCGCTGCACGAACTCCTGGACTGGGCCCGGGAGTCCGGCGTACGGCTGCACGGACTCGACGCCCGATCCGCCTCCCTGGAGGAGGCGTTCCTCGACATCGCGAAGACCCGGCACGCGCCCCGGGACCAGGACCCGCGCCGAGTGGCGGGCCGCTCCACCCGCTCCGGCGGCACGACGAAGGTGACGGCATGACGACGACGACCCCCTTCCACGACCGGACGCCCGCCGGCTCCCCCACCGGCCCGGCGGCCGTGACCAGGCGGCTGACCGCCCTGGGCCGCGCCGAACTGATCCTCCTGGTGCGCAACCGGACCGCGATCGTCGTGGCCCTGCTGCTGCCACTCGTGATGATCTTCGCGATTCACTCCTCGCTCGAACAGGTCGACCTCGGCGGCACCGGGCTCACCGTCGCGGGCGCCACCCTGACCGGCGGCATCGGCATGGTGCTCGTCCAGGTCGTCTACATGAACCTCGTCTCCGCCTACGTCGCCCGGCGCGAGGAACTCGTCCTGAAGCGGCTGCGCACCGGCGAGATCCCCGACCGCGAGATCCTGATCGGCACCGCGCTGCCCTCCGTCGCGCTGGCGCTCGCCCAGTGCGCGCTGCTGGTGGCGGCCGGCGCGATCGCCTTCGACCTGAGCGCACCGCACCGGCCCGCCCTCCTGCTGGCGGGGCTGCTGCTGGGCTTCCTGCTGATGTCGGCCCTGGCGGCGGCGACCAGCGTGATGACCCGGACCGTGCAGACCTCGCAGCTCACCACCCTGCCGCTGTACTTCGCCTCGCTCTTCGGCTCCGGACTCTTCGTCCCGCTGACGGTGTTCCCGGACAGGCTGGCGTCGGTGCTGGAGCTGCTCCCGATGACGGGTGTGATGACGCTCGTCCGGCACGGCTGGCTCGGCGGCGTCGAAAGCGGCGACCTGCTCACCGCCGGGGCGACCGCGCTGGCCTGGACCGCTTTCGGAGTGTTTGCTGTGCGACGGTGGTTCCGCTGGGACCCGCGCGGCTGACATGAAGGGACTGACGGGCGTGATCGGTCGGATACGGGGCTGGCGGCGCGGCTGGCACGAACGCAGCAAGCTCCAGCGCATCGACCTCTACACCCGGGTCACGCTCTGCTCGATCACCTGGGTGTTCGCGGTGTCCTGGGGCCTCCTGCCCCTCGGCAGGACCCTGGAGGCGGGGCCGGTCGCGATGGTCCTCGGCGGAGCCTTCCTGGCCGCCAACCTCGCCCAGTCCGTGCTCAGCACCCGCGACCTGGCGCCGGCCTTCGCCCACTACCGGGGAGTGGAGCGGTTCCCCCCGGGGCGGCTGCGGCTGCCCGCCGCGCTACAGGCGGTGATGACCGGCCTGGTGGTGGCGCTCGCGGCGGTGGGCGGCCTCGACGACGACGGGCTGATCCTGCTGGTGCTGGACCTGCCCGTGGCCTTCGCCATCCCGTACGTCCTGCTCGTGCCGGTCCGCACGTTCCTGCTCCACGCCGCCGTCTTCTCGACGACCGTCGTGGCCCTCCTGGCAGCCGCGGGCGTACCGGCCCGGCTGCAGTTCGGAGCGGCCGCCGCGCTGGCCGTCGTCATCCTGCTGATCCTCCTCTCGACCCGGCCGAGCGTCTGGAGCCTGTCGGTGATGTGGCAGGCGGAGGAGGCGCGGGACACGCAGGCCCGGCTGGCGGTGGCGGAGGAGCGGCTGCGGTTCGGCCGGGACATGCACGACGTACTGGGCCGCAACCTGTCGGTGATCGCCCTGAAGAGCGAGCTGGCCGTGGAGCTGGCCCAGCGCGGCAACCCCGCGGCGACGGACCAGATGGTCGAGGTGCAGCGGATCGCCCGCGCCTCCCAGCAGGAGGTCCGCGATGTCGTGCGCGGCTACCGGGAGGCCGACCTGCCGACCGAACTCACAGGCGCCCGGGGCGTCCTGCAGGCGGCCGGGATCACCTGCACCGTCGAGGGCGCGGACGGCCCGGCCGGCATCGGGGCGCCCGCCGCCGTGCAGGCGGCGCTCGGCTGGGTGGTGCGCGAGACCGCGACGAACGTCCTGCGCCACGGTGACCCGCGCCACTGCCGGATCCGGCTCACGCGGACGGCGGACGCGGTGGTGCTGGAGGTCGAGAACGACGGGGCCGGCGCCACGGAGCCGTCCGGCGGCCGGGGCGACGGCGGCGGCTCGGGCCTCGCGGGACTGCGCGAACGGCTCGGCGCGGTCGGCGGATCGCTGGACGCCGGCGCGGCCGGGGCCGGCCTCTTCCGGGTGACGGCGACGGTCCCGCTCGCCGGCCCCCGCCCGGATGCGAGCGGTCGCCCCGTGCCCTCCGCCCCCGTCGCCTCCTCTTCTTCTCCGCCCCCCTCTCCCGTCCCCGCGGCTGTCGACTCCCGCGACACCCCTTCCGCTCCTCCGGAGGAACGATGACCACCGATCGGCCCCTGCGGGTCCTGCTGGCCGACGACGAACACCTGATCCGGGGCGCGCTGGCCGCGCTGCTCGCCCTGGAGGAGGACCTCGTCGTGGTCGCGGAGGCGGCGAGCGGCCCCGAGGCCCTGGCGATGGCCCTGGCGCACCGGCCGGACGTGGCCGTCCTGGACCTCCAGATGCCCGGTGCGGACGGTGTGAAGGTCGCCACATCCCTGCGGGCCGAACTGCCGCACTGCCGCACCATGATCGTGACCAGCCACGGCCGCCCCGGACACCTCAAGCGGGCTCTGGCCGCCGGCGTGCGCGGGTTCGTGCCGAAGACGGTCAGCGCCCGCCGACTGGCCGAGATCATCCGTGCCGTCCACACCGGAAACCGCTATGTGGACCCGGAGTTGGCGGCCGACGCCATCTCCGCCGGAGACTCCCCGCTGACCGCCAGGGAGGCCGAGGTGCTGGAACTCGCGGCGGACGGGGCGCCGGTCGCGGAGATCGCGGAGCGGGCCTCGTTGTCCCAGGGGACCGTGCGCAATTACCTGTCCTCGGCCGCCACCAAGATCGGTGCCGAGAACCGGCATACGGCGGTGCGTCTCGCCCGCGAGCGGGGTTGGGTATAGTAGGCATCGCGCTTCGGCGCACTGCGGACGTAGCTCAGTTGGTAGAGCGCAACCTTGCCAAGGTTGAGGTCGCCAGTTCGAACCTGGTCGTCCGCTCCACGAGAAGAAGGCCCCGGTCGTCACCGACCGGGGCCTTCCGCGTATCCGACCGCCGTTACGACCAGTTGGTGCCGGTCAGCACCTCGTACGCCTCGATGTACTTGGCGCGGGTCGCCGCCACGATCTCCTGCGGCAGCGCCGGGGGCGGCTGCTCGCTCGCACGGTCCCAGCCGGAGGCCGGCGAGGTCAGCCAGTCGCGCACGAACTGCTTGTCGTAGCTGGGCTGCGCCCGGCCGGGCTCCCAGGTGGCGGCGGGCCAGAAGCGCGAGGAGTCCGGGGTCAGCACCTCGTCGGCGATGATCAGCCGCTCGGACCCGTCCTCGGTGGTCTCGAACCCGAACTCGAACTTCGTGTCGGCCAGGATGATGCCGCGCCGGTGCGCGATGTCCCGGGCCCGGCTGTAGACGTCGAGCGTCGTGCGCCGCAGCACGGCGGCCGTCTCCACGCCGACCTCGCGGGCGACGTCCTCGTAACTGACGTTCTCGTCGTGGTCGCCGACGGCCGCCTTGGTGGCCGGGGTGAAGATCGGGCCCGGCAGCTCCGACCCGTTGACCAGGCCGTCGGGGAGACCGATGCCGCAGACCGTACGCGTGGCGTCGTACTCGACGAGCCCGGAGCCGGTCAGATAGCCGCGGGCCACGCACTCGACCTCGACCATCCGCAGCGACTTGCAGATGAGCGTGCGGCCCGCCCAGTCGGCAGGGGCGCCCGGCGGCAGCTCGGTGGAGATGACGTGGTTGGGGACCAGGTCGGCCAGCTGGTCGAACCACCAGAGCGAGAGCCGGGTGAGGACGCGGCCCTTGTCGGGGATCTCGGTGGGCAGGACCCAGTCGTACGCGGAGATACGGTCGCTGGCGACCATGACGAGGTCGCCCGCCTCGTTCCGGTACAGGTCGCGCACCTTGCCGGTGTGCAGGTGGGTGAGGCCCGGAACCTGTTCGGGCTCGGGCTTTTCTACAAAACCGGACACGGTGCCTCCGCGTAGATTGATCCAGGAGCGGTTCCGATTGTCCCGTACCCCCGGGGCCGTCCGCGCGCGGGGCTCGGCCGACCGCGCCCGCCTCTCCGGGGCCCCGGATCAGTCGCGCTTGCAGATCCGGTCGAGGAGATTGGCCGTGGCCCGCTGAATCCGGGGGTCGGTGTGCCCGGGGCGGTCCAGCGCGGGGGACCAGGCGAAGGTGCCGGAGGCGAAGACGAGCGCGCCGGAGGGGGCCTGGTAGAGCGAGGTCTCCTGGTGGCGGGTGGCGCCCTCGGAGTCCTCGTACGGGGAGTGGGCGAGCAGAATCCTGTTGTCGTGCTCGGGCAGGCTGGTGCGCGGGTAGTAGCGGTCGGCCTCCCCGGCGACCAGGCCCGGGATCTCGTCGCCCTCGACCGCCCCCGTGGAGTCCCAGAGCCAGTGCTCGGCGTTGCGCACGATCAGCGGGCGGGGCTCGGGCACCCGGCCCGCGTACTGGATGCCGAGGAGCTGCTGCTCGGGCCGGTCCACCTCGCGCCACAGGGCCGACTTGCCGGGCCCCCGGCGCTTGCGGCAGGTCAGCAACCGGTCCGGTTCGCCGGAGGCGGACGGGGCGAGGCCCACCTGCCAGTACATGGTGTTGGCGGAGAGGAAGACGAGCGAGGTCCCGGAGTCCCGGGCGCGCTCGGCGGCCCGGCGCATCGGCAGCGACCAGTACTCGTCGTGGCCGGGGAAGACCAGGCCACGGTAGCGACTGGGGTCCACGCGGCCCGCGTGCAGATCGCGGGCGTCGGCGTAGGCGAGGTCGTAGCCGTACCGCTCGGCCCAGCGGATGAAGTCGTACGCGTGCCCCACGTGCAGCGGCAGGCCGGCCCCGGCGTACGGGCGGTCGAAGGAGATCGTGACGGCGGCGTCCTCCTCGCCGAGCAGCCGCCCCCGCTCGTCCCACGCGTGGTACAGGCTCGCGCCGGTGCGGCCGTCCTCCGGGTAGAGGTTGTACGCCTGCCAGGTGATGTCGGGCAGCAGGAGCAGCAGGTCGGCGGGGTGGTCGTGGCGCACGGTGAAGGGGATGTGCGAGCGGTAGCCGTCGGCCGTGGTCAGGACGGCCACATGCGCTCCGACCGACCAGTAGCTCGGGATCTGGAGCCGCCAGGACATCCACCAGTGGTGACAGGAGACGGTCCGGTCGGCGGCGAGCGGAGGGGGCTGGACGATGCCGGAGAGCCGCGGGCTCGTGGTGATCTTGGCCGCGCCGTCGCCGCCGTAGTGACCGATCCGGTAGACGTCGACGGAGAACTGCTGGGGCGGGTCCACGGTGATGTGGAAGTCGATGGCCTCGCCCGGGGCCGCCGCGCCGGGCGAGACGAAGCCCTTGATCTGGCGGTGCACGTCGTCGGCGGTGCGGGTGCCGCCGCCGGTGGACCGGCCGAGGTCGGCGTACCAGGGGACGACCTGGCCGGTGTCGTCGAAGTAGTTCTCACTGCCGCGCAGCCAGGGCAGCGGGCCCTGTCCGAAGGGATCGCTCACCGCGTGCGCGAGGGCACCCGACTCCCACCGGCGAATCTGCTCCGCCCCCATGCCGCGCCCCTCCCTCGGATCCCCCGGACCGTTCGCGGGATCCCCGGACAACTCTGGTGCGCCGAATGTCAGCGCTGATCCCCAGCACATCACATAACGCACGCACCTCGTCACCCTTCGTCGCGAATTGACGGTAACGGAACGATTCCTTCCGAACAGGGGCGTCCCGTACCCGCGCGACGGCACGGGGCGGGTCACCGCGTTGACGCACGGGGCCCGACCACCGGCCGTACGGCGCCGCGGGGGCGGTCGTCGGCGTACGTGAACGCACGTGGACGCACGTGGACGACACCGACCGCCGCGTGCGCGCACACGCGTGGACGACTCGGGACCGGGCCGCGCCTCACCTGCACGAGGAGCGCGACCGGACCGGACCGGGCCGTCGGGTTCGCGTTCGGGTTCGGGTTCGGGTTCGCGTTCGGTCGAGCCGGACCGGACACACGTGCGCGGGGGTCGAGCGGACCGGGCCTCGCGTTCGCGTACGCGGATCAGTTTCTGGCCGGGCCCGCGTACGCGGTCAGACCAGGCGGACCGGCTTGTCGGAGCGCACGCCCACCTCGGCCAGCCAGGACAGCAGCGGGTCCGGGTCGCCGTCCTCGACAAGGCTGAGGACGGGAGTCGCGAGGTCCGCCCGGCGCTCGCCGCCGACGAGCAGCGCGGGACCGTCCAGCCAGTCCAGGCCGGGGGCCGCGCCCGCCGTGTCCACGGCAGCGCAGCAGACCATGGCCGCCACGTGGTCGGCGAGCAGTTCGGTGCCCGTACGCGGCGGCTGGAGCGGGAAGAGGGGCAGCGGTCCCGGTCCCCAGAGGTCGAGGGGGTCGTCGGCCGCGCCGGTCTCCGGGCCGACGTGACCCGGGCCGACGGGATGCGGGGTCTCGGCCTCCTCGCGGGCCACCGCCGCTCCGATGCCCGCCGCGAGCGCCTCGCCCGGACCGCCGGGCCCACCGGAACCGGACAGGTGGTCCATGACCCGCGCCAGCGTCGGAACGGCCTGGTCGGCGGCCGCGGAGGCCCGGGGGGAGCCCAGGGCCCCCAGGACCCGGTGCAGCCGGGCCGCCTCCGTACGCCACTTCCGGTCGACGACCTCGTCGGGATACTGCTGCCAGTCCACCGGCGCCCAGCCCGGACCGCTCTCGGCGGGGCCGCCGTGGAAGAGCCGGGCGGCGAGCAGGGACGCCGCCTCGTCGGCCACCCCGGGCTCTTCGAGCAGGTCGCACGCGGGCCGCTCGCCGAGGCGCAGGGCGAAGCCGTCGGCCAGCCGGTCCCGGCGGGAGAGCTCGGTGAGCGCGGAGACGACCCCGGCGTCCAGCCGGGAGGGCCAGCGGCCCATCCGCCAGGCGGGCAGCGCCACCCGGGTGAGCAACCGGTCCCAGCCGGCATAGGCGAGGCCGATCTGTTCCTGGGCGGCGATGCGCAGACCGTGGTCGACCGTCTGCGCGCGCATGGAGGCGGCGGTGGCCACACACCGCTCCATCTCGGCGGCATGGCCCCGGCAGGCCCGCAGCAGCAGCCTGGCGACCCAGCCCGCGAAGGCGAGCGGCGCCCCGCGCACCGCACCCCGGCCGGGGGCTGCGGCATCGGCGATCGCGGCGTCCAGACCGCGCACGAAGCGGCGGGCGGCGGCTATGTCGGGGTGCGCGGCCGGGCCGGTGCCCGCCACCACGGGGGCGAGGACCGCGCGCAGCTCGGCGACCCGCATCCACCACAGGAACGGCGAGCCGATGACCAGGACGGGAGCGGCGTCCCCGGCCCCGGGAGCGAAGCCCGGGGCCCTTCGGAGCGCGCGGTGGGTCCGGTCCTCCAGCCAGCTGTCACAGTCCGGGGTCAGCGCTATCGCGGAGGGCGCGGGTACGTCGAGCCGGTCGGCCAGGTCCCTGACCAGGCGGTAGAGGTCGGGGGCCCCGCCCTCGGGCACGGGGACGGTCGGACTCATGGCGGGCCGCGCACGGGCCACGGAGACGGCGACCAGGACGGTCACCAGCAGCACGACGACCGCGACGCCGAGGACCGTCCAGCGCACGGCGTCCCAGGCCGGACCGGCCAGATGCCCCTGCGCGCCCGCCGCGAACAGCACGATGGCGACGGCCGCGGGCAGGATCGCCACGGCCAGTGCCCTGCCGCGGATCCGCAGCAGGGAGAGCGCTCGGGCCTGCGCGGCCCGCGCCCCCAGCTCCTCACCCACATCGATACCGGACACGGCCGGACGTCACCCCCTCTGCCCTCCGACGGTGTTGCTCACTGCGACGGTGTTGCTCACTCCCCCACTGTGGCACCCCTCACTGACATCGCAATGCCGGTGGGCCAAGTGCCGGAACGCCTGCGCCGCACCCTAGTTGGGGCCCCGTCAGCCGTCATCCGGATGGCGCAGTCGTCACCCGATGGTGTGGCTTTGGGCAAAGCTGCTGACGTGTCCGCATCCATAGGCAAGCAGCAGGCGAGCAGCCTGCGCAGAGCGCGGTCACCCCGCAGCCCCTCGCGTCCACCCCGTACACCGGTGGCGTACGGGGCGGGCGGAGGGGCTGCGGGGTGTCCGGAAGCCGGGGGGGGGCGCCCCGGGGCTTCGCCCCGGCGGCTTGAGGCGCGTCGACGGGTGCCGGCACGGGGCGGCGGCCGTCAGGCGCGTTGCGCGTAACGGCACGGGTGGGTGTGTCAGCCGCGAGACGCCTTCAGGGCGATGTCCGTACGGTGCTGGGAGCCCTCCAGACGAATCCGGCCGAGCGCGGTGTAGGCGCGCTCCCGGGCCGCTGTGAGGTCCTTGCCGGTCGCGGTCACCGACAGCACCCGGCCGCCCGCGCTGAGCACCTGGCCGCCCTCGGCGCGGGTCCCGGCGTGCAGGACGTACGCGTCGGGGGCATCGCGCGCCGCGACGTCCGCGAGCCCGTCGATCGGGTCGCCGGTGCGCGGGGTGTCCGGGTAGTTGTGCGAGGCGATGACCACGGTGACCGCGGCGTCGTCGCGCCACTTCAGCGGCGGAAAGGTATCGAGGGTGCCGTTCGCGGAGGCGAGCAGGACACCGGCCAGCGGGGTCGTCAGCCGGGCCAGCACGACCTGGGTCTCCGGGTCGCCGAAGCGGGCGTTGAACTCGATGACCCGTACGCCGCGCGAGGTGATCGCGAGGCCCGCGTAGAGCAGCCCGGAGAAGGGCGTGCCCCGGCGGCGCAACTCGTCGACGGTCGGCTGGAGCACGCTCTGGAGGACCTCTTCGACCAGCTTGGGGTCCGCCCACGGGAGCGGGGAGTACGCACCCATGCCGCCGGTGTTCGGACCCTCGTCGCCGTCCAGGGCGCGCTTGAAGTCCTGGGCCGGCTGGAGCGGCAGCACGGTGGTGCCGTCGGTGATCGCGAAGAGACTGACCTCGGGGCCGTCGAGGAACTCCTCGATGACCACGCGGTCGCAGGACAGCGCGTGGGCGCGGGCCGCGGCCAGGTCGTCGGTGACGACGACGCCCTTGCCGGCCGCGAGGCCGTCGTCCTTGACGACGTACGGGGCGCCGAAGGCGTCGAGGGCCTCGTCCACCTCCGCGGGGGTGGTGCAGACGTAGCTGCGGGCCGTGGGCACGCCGGCGCCGGCCATGACGTCCTTGGCGAACGCCTTGGAGCCTTCCAGCCGCGCGGCTTCGCCGGAGGGGCCGAAGCAGGGGATGCCGGCCGCGCGCACGGCGTCGGCGACCCCGGCGACGAGCGGCGCCTCCGGGCCGACGACCACCAGCCCGGCGCCCAGGTCGGTCGCGAGACGCGCGACGGCGTCACCGTCGAGCGCGTCGACCGGGTGCAGTTCGGCCACCTCTGCGATGCCGGCGTTGCCGGGGGCGCAGTACAGAGCGGTGACATCGGGGTCGAGGGACAGAGAGCGGCACAGGGCGTGTTCGCGGGCGCCGCCGCCGATGACGAGGACCTTCACGGGGTGCAGCCTAGCCGCCGGGGGCGCCGGGCCCCGACGGCAGCCGATGCGTGGACGGCCCGGCACGTCCCCGGCGTCGCGTCCCCCCTGTCCCCCGACGCCGTGCCCCGGTCTCCGGCGCCGCGCCGCCATCACCGCCGGCGCGTCATCACCGCCGGCGCGTCATCACCGCCGGCGCGTCATCACCGCCGGCGCCGCCGACGGCTGACTTTCACCACCGGCTTGTTGCTCGTGCACCCCGCCGCGGCGCCGCCCCGCCCCTCGTCGATGCCGATGCTCGTCGATGCCGGCGCTCGTCCGCCTCACTGCTCGTTGGTGAACTCCTCGACCACGGTGGCGCCCAGCTCGCGGACGATCAGCTCATGGCCGGAGAGCGCGGAGTCGACGAGATCCGGATCGTCGGCCTCCGGGGTGTCGTCCTCGGGAGCCACGGATCGCGGCGGCTCCGCCCCGTACGAACTGTGGGAGACCTCGGGGGCGGGCGCGGTCTCCCGGCCCCGCGGCGGTGCGGAGGACGGCGGTGACTGCTGGGCCGACGGCGCCTGCTGCCCCTGCGGCGGGGACGCGGACTGCTGCGGGGCGGAATGCTGCGGGGCGGCGTGCTGGGGCCGGGGCTCGTACGCGACCGGGGCGGCGGGAGCCGGCGGGGCGGGCTGGTACTGCGGCGCGGGACGCCCGCCGCCTCCGCCGCCGGACTGTGGAGGCGTTCCGCCGCCGCCGGAGGGGTCGATGACCGCCTCGATGCGCCACTGGGCGTTGAAGCGTTCGAGGAGGGCCTGCTTCAGGACCTCCTCGCTGCCGCTGCCGGCGAAGTTGTCGCGGGCTCCGGCGCTGAGGAAGCCGATCTGGAGAGTCGTCCCGTCGAACCCGGCGACCTGGGCGTTCTGGCTGAGCAGGATCCAGGTGAAGCGCCGGCGGTTCTTCACCGCCTCCAGGATGTCGGGCCACATGCTCCGCACCTGGGCGGCGCCCTGGGCCATGCTCTGCCCGCCCTCGGACGCGGCGGGGACCGACGGGGCGGCCGGGGGAGCGGCGGGCGGCGGGGCGGCGGGGGCCGGGCCGCTGCCGGGGGCGGACGTGGTGGGCCAGCCCCCCGGGCGCCGCGCCTGTTCCCCGCCGGCGGCGGGCCAGGCCCCGGGCCGCTGGGCGGGCTCGGCGGCCTGCGGGGCGGGCACGTGCGCCTCCGCGGGGGCCTGCGGGACGGGCTCGGCGGCGGGTGGCGCGTAGGCGGGGGGCGGTGCGGGCGCCGTGTGGGGCGCGGCGGCGGGCGCCTCGCCCCGTACGGCGGCACGGGCCGCGTCCGGGCCTGCGGGGACCTGCGGGCCCGCCTGGAGGGCGTGGGTCTCGGGGCCCGGTGCGTACCCCATCGGCGCCGCGACGGGCGGGGCGCCGACGGAGGGTCCGGGTGCGGCGGCGGCCCCGCGCTCCAGCCGGTCGAGCCGGGCCCGCATCGACCGCTCGTCGTCGTAGGCGGCGGGCAGCAGGACCCGTGCGCAGATCAGCTCCACCTGGAGGCGTGGCGAGGTGGCCCCCCGCATCTCCGTGAGCCCGTCGTTGACCAGGTCGGCGGCGCGGCTCAGCTCGGCCGCGCCGAAGACCGACGCCTGGGCCTGCATCCGCTCGACCACGTCGGCGGGCGCGTCGATGAGGCCCTTGTCCCCGGCGTCCGGCACGGCGGCGAGGATCACCAGGTCGCGGAGGCGCTCCAGCAGGTCCGCGACGAAGCGTCGGGGGTCGTTGCCGCCCTCGATGACCCGGTCCACCACCTCGAAGGCGGCGGCCCCGTCGCCGGCGGCGAAGGCGTCGACGATCGAGTCGAGCAGCGAGCCGTCCGTGTACCCGAGGAGCGAGGTGGCCATGGCATACGTCACACCGTCGTCACCCGCACCGGCGAGCAGCTGGTCCATGACGGACATCGAGTCACGCACGGACCCCGCTCCGGCGCGCACGACGAGCGGGAGTACACCGTCCTCGACGGGGCTGTTCTCCCTGCCGCAGACGTCGGCGAGATAGCTGCGCAGGGTCCCGGGGGGCACCAGCCGGAACGGGTAGTGGTGCGTACGCGACCGGATCGTCCCGATGACCTTCTCGGGCTCCGTGGTCGCGAAGATGAACTTGAGGTGCTCCGGCGGCTCCTCGACCACCTTCAGCAGGGCGTTGAAGCCCGCCGGGGTGACCATGTGCGCCTCGTCGATGATGTAGATCTTGTAACGGCTGGAGGCGGGCCCGAAGAACGCCTTTTCGCGCAGGTCACGGGCGTCGTCCACACCACCGTGCGAGGCGGCGTCGATCTCGATCACATCGATGGACCCCGGCCCGTTGCGCGCGAGGTCCTGGCACGACTGGCACTCCCCGCAGGGGGTGGGCGTGGGGCCCTGCTCGCAGTTCAGACAGCGGGCGAGGATGCGCGCGCTGGTCGTCTTCCCACAGCCGCGCGGCCCGCTGAACAGGTACGCGTGATTGACCCGGTTGTTCCGCAGGGCCTGCTGGAGCGGGTCAGTGACATGCTCCTGACCGATGACCTCGGCGAACGACTCGGGGCGGTAGCGGCGGTACAGCGCAAGGGACGACACACCTACGAGGTTATCGGGGCCGACTGACAACCGACTCCACGCCGCCCGAGCCCCCACCTCGCCGGGCCGGGCACACCCGCTCCCCGTCCCCCGCCGAACCCGCACATCCGACCGGGCTCCCGCCCCCCGGAACGCAAAGGGCCCCCCACGCACCCGCCAGAGCCGACCTACCCTTGCTGCCTTCCGGCCCTGGGGGAGTTCAGTCAGATAGCGCCACGTGAGGGGCTGACGCCCACCTTAGCGGATCCCCACCCCCTGCGGTCCACCCGCCCACCCCGGCGAACGACAGCCGAACCACCCCGGAGGTCCGCTCCCGACGATCTTCGGCGAACGTGTTCGCGAGCACCCCCCAACGTCTTGTATTGTTTGCGGCGGAGGATTCGCCTAGTGGCCTAGGGCGCACGCTTGGAAAGCGTGTTGGGGGCAACCCCTCACGAGTTCGAATCTCGTATCCTCCGCCATTGCTCTCACCGGGCAATACGTTGAAGGGCCCCACCGTTCGCGGTGGGGCCCTTCGACGTTGCTGGTCTCAGTTCTGGTCTCAGTTGGCGCGACCGAGAGTGGGCGCCATCCCCAACGAGCGAGAGCTTCGGTCAGCGCCTGACCCCACGTGTCACACTCCGGGCCGTCGCCAAGCCATCTGCTACCACGACGTACAGGCCGCAGGTCTCCCGCGGCGGCTCCAGAGGAACGGGCGAGAGTTGAGGCGCAGCGCGCATGCAGTGGCGGGCGGAAGCTGAGCGAACCTCCCAAGGAGCTTGCTGGAGTGGGGGGCTTCGGGGCCCTGCTGCGACACGTGCCTGCTGCCGGAGGCACACGGGAACTTCGCTCATCACGAAAGAGAGCTTCGACGAGCCGCCGCGGCGACGAATCCGAGTAGCGAGGTGCGAGAAGTGCTCTGGCGGTCGCACCCACCGATAGCCTTGGAGCGAGGGCTCGTGCAGTGAGCCGTGACGAGAGGAACCCATGGCTGCAGCTGCCCCAGACGAGATCGAGTACGGCGAGGTCTTCACCCGACGATGGGTCGTCGAGACGATTCTTGATCTGGTCGGCTATACGCCAAACAAGGACCTAACCCAGATGAGGGTCGTTGAACCATCGCTCGGGTCCGGAGCGTTTTTCGTCCCAACGTTGGAGCGACTGCTCGAGTCTGCAAAGATCCATGGCGCCGAACTACCGGCACTGGCTGACTGCCTGTACGGCCTCGATCTCCAGCACGATCATGTCGCGACCTGCCGGAAGAAGTCAGAGGACATGCTCCAAGCCGCTGGGGCAAGTCCGACAGAAGCCCGAACCCTGTCCGCTGGCTGGCTGCATCACGGCGACTTCCTTCTCGACGCGGTACCGACCGATGCCGACTTCGTGATCGGCAACCCGCCCTACATCCGCACCGAGGATCTCGATGACGAGACCGAGGCTACCTACCGCAAGACATGGCGGACGATGCGTGGACGAGCGGACATCTACGTCGGGTTCTACGAGCGTTCGCTGTCCATCCTCGCAAGCGGAGGGAAGGTTGGGTTCATCTGCGCGGACCGTTGGATGCGAAACGCCTACGGGAAGCACCTACGGGGCCTTGTGACCTCACGCTACGCGGTCGAGTCGGTGTGGCAGATGCACGATGTGGACGCATTTGAAGCAGAGGTATCCGCCTATCCGGCGATCACGATCCTGACCAACTCCGAGCAGGGTAACGCCACGTTCATCGACACCACTGCCGCGTTCGGAGCGGCCTCCGCTAGCGAAGCCCTGTCGTTCGTGCGGGGCGAGGCGGAGGAGGCTTCAGGCAAGGGCTGGGAAGGCGCGCGCCTCCCCAGCTGGTTCGAGACCGACGACTTCTGGCCCGCAGGACCCCCTCGCACCATCAAGCTGCTCGAGCACCTACAGGATACGTTCCCGACGCTCGAAGCAGACGGCTCGACGAGGATCAGCATCGGGGTCGCGACCGGAGCCGACAAGGCTTACATCATCAGCCCAGAAGCCGGCATCGGTGTCGAGCAAGATCGGCTGACGCCCATCGTCATGGCCGACGACATCCGTACAGGTCGCCTCACGACGCCATCGAAGATGCTGCTGAACCCGTGGGACGACGAGGGCAGGCTCGTGGATCCCGGGGACTACCCGAAGTTCGTGGCCGCCCTCGCATCACACCCGAACGTCAAGCAGCGCTTCGTCGCGAGGAAGAACCCGAGCACCTGGCACCGCACCATCGACAAGGTCTACCCCGGCCTCGCCGAACGGCCGAAGCTGCTTCTCCAGGACATGAAAGCCCAGATCACGCCGGTGCTGGAGCCAGGCGGCTACTACCCACACCACAACCTGTACTACATCGTCTCGTCGACGTGGGACATGGAAGTACTCGGCGGGCTGCTGCTGTCTCGGATCGCAGAGGCTTTCGTGAGCGCCTACGGGGTGAAGATGCGTGGCGGCACGCTGCGATTCCAGGCGCAATACCTGCGGAAGATCGCCGTTCCGCGCCCCGAAACGATCCCTGACGACATCGCCTCCAGGCTCCGTGACGCGTTCCGCGCCGGCGACAGGGCGGCTGCAACGCGTGCGGCCGAAGAAGCATACGGGCTGCCCGTCGGCAGCATCTGAATATCCAGATAGAAGAAGAGGGGGCCATGAGCGACCTGACACCTGTCGAGACCAGGCGCGCCGCTGTTCTCGGCTACTGGAAGGGCCTGGACCTACAGGCCGCGAAGCAGGGCCAAGCGACCGGGGTGAAGGACACCGGCAATCGCGCAGCCGTCACCGGCGGCAAGCAGATGGACGCTATGCAGGAAGTCGTGGCGAAGATCTGGCGCGCCGATCCTGACATCACCCTTGAGGTGCGCACGACCGGTCACAACCATCTGCCGGCGTACTTTCGACCGGCGAAGAACTGGGATCTCCTGGTGCTCTACCGCGGCTCCCTCATCGCGGCGCTGGAGTTCAAGTCCCAGCGAGGCCCCTCGTTCAGCAACAACTTCAACAACCGGACGGAGGAAGCCCTCGGGCTCGCGGCCGACTCCAAGATGGCCGCGGAGCGCGGCCTATTCGGCAAGTTGAAGCCCTGGTTCGGTTTCATCATGCTCGTAGAACGCGCGCCGAAGTCATTGACAAAGGTCGAGTTGCCCAAGAACATGCCGTTTCCGCCGGACCCAATCTTCGAGGGAGCGTCGTACATAGGACGGTACAAGATCTTCTTCGAACGCATGGTCAAAGAGGGCAACTACGACGCTGCCGCGCTACTCACCGCCGAGGCGGGCAGCGAAGACTTCATCGAGCCTTCGGTGAGCTTGTCGTTGGCCAATCTCGAGGCAGCCATCCGTGCACGCATCGCGTACATCAAGACGCTGCCGGACGATGTATTCGACGAATTGACACTGTGAATCGATCCGTTCGAGAGCGTCGGTGATCACGTGGGTCCAGCGCCAGTACCGGTCGGGGGAGCGGGCACGGGAGAAGGCGGCAAGGCGCGGCGCGGCCGCGGGATGAGGCGGAAGGCGCGGCCCCCGGGGCGAAGGTGCGCTTCCACCGCGGCCATGTATCGCTCGCGGACATCCGCCAGCACCCGCAGGTCAACGACCGAAGTTGAGATCACCATCGCCGGATCGTCCCCCACTGGGGGCGAGCGCCACGCCTCCTTCATGCTCTGCCCCGCCACTGTCCGGGTGCGGGCTACGAGTTCGTCGTACGCGGCGCCCACCTCCGGAGCCTCGAAGCGGACCCATGCCTCGTGCCAAGTCAGTCTGGACTGGATCTCCCGCAGCTGCTCCGACAGGCGAACCCGCTCCTCGGCGGCAGCATCCGCGCGGCGGCGCCGCACGGCGTAAGCCATCTCCGCGTACTGAATACTCACCTCGTACGCGCTCGCGAACAATTCCTGCTTCCGCTCCTGCAGCTGAGCGCGACGGCCGATACGCGCCTGGACGCCGAGGACGAGGCCGGTCACTAGTGCGGCAAAAACAGCAGCGTAGGGGCCGAGGGCCTTGATCGCGTCAGCCAATTATTTGGTCCTGTTCGTCGAGGCCCGGTGAACCGAGGCCGTGGGGTGCTTCGAAGCCCGGCCAGACGCCGGTGGAGCGATAGGCAGACTCCCAGCGCAGATGGCGGACGATAATCGCGACGAGGAGTCGCCCGCCGTCGCCGGGCGACCACCGGCGCGAGGACGCGTCCTTCGGGTACCAAAGGCAAAGGGAACCGTCGGGGTTGCGGTGGGCCGGGCAGTCGGGTCCACGTGCGTGGACGCGGGGGAATGCTGGATCTCCGGGAGCGAAGACTATGCGGAGACTATGCAAGGGCAGGATCTGTACGTGCGGGTAGACCTGAACAGTGAAACCGGACGCGAAGTCGGTGGGCCTGTCCACCTCGCGCACGTCGAGCCCCGTTGAGCGCATCCCGGTCAACAGCTTGTCGCGGGCCGCGGGACGGGCGAACCAAGGACGGCGCGCGGCACGCCGGTCACCGCCCAACGGACACGTCTTCCCTCCACGAACGCGTCTTCGGAAGGAGCAGACTCGCGCCGGCGAGACCGAGGCTGGCGGTGGTGCTCAGGGGAGCGGAGGCGGCGGAGAAGGCACGCTCTCGTTCACGCATCGTCTTGGGGAAGAGCTGCTCCAAGACCTCCGCCACCGTGTCGATGTCGTCGGGATCGGCTATGGCCTTCGCGAGCTTGTCAGCGGCGACCCGCAGCCGCCGCTCCGCATCCGCGTCTGGGATCAGCGGCTTGAGGTCGGGCGAAACGGAGCGCGGATCCTCGGTCGGCTCGCCACGCTGGAGGCGCAGGGCGGCCTCCCGGAGCACCGCGTACACCGCGCCGACGAGGCCCATTCGCGGCTCAACGAACTCATACGCCCACACGGAGAGTTGGTGCGAGGAAAAGCCTGGCTTCGCAGCCTGAGCATTCCACGCCTTGAGGATGCGGATGGCGCGGCGCCGGGTGCGCCGCAGGGCGTCGGCGCCGGAAGTCAACAGCTCTACGTGGCCTTGGGGGTCGCTGGCACTCCATGCCTTCTTGGAGCCCTGGACCTGCTCCAGGTCGGGGATCCACAGTCCGCGCCCATCGCGGCGGCGCAGCGCCACGATGAGATCAACCGTGACATCCGTGCCGTTAACCGGAGCACCGAAATGAATCTTGAGGCCACGCCGGGACTTGCAAACTCGCGCTTTGGGGTAAGACGGGGTGCGCTCCGGGTCGCGGAGCTTCGGACCGATGAACGCGACGAGTGCGTCGGTGACGGCGTGCGGGGCCTCCCCTTCGCCGTCAGGACCAAGCTCCGGGTGCCGGACACGGTCCAAGATGATCCCGCCGTCCCCGTCGCTGACGGCTCCCCCGTGCGGCTGAACGTGGGTGCCAACGGGGATCGAACCCGAGCTGTAGGACGTACGGCCCTCGGGGTGCTTCTCAGCCAACGTGCGGGACAACACAAGACGTTCGCGCGTCGCCGCGAGGACGTCGGGTTCTACGTTGATCAGGGTGAGCAGGTCGTCGAACTGCTTGTGCAGATGTGCCATGACCGTTCCTTGCGGGTGCAGAGGAGTGAGAGGCGTGGACGGACGGCCAACACGGGTGTGCGCCGTGTTCCGAGTCTGACGCACACCACTGACAATGCCCCCGCGCACAGCAAGGGCACAGCCCAGCGCGCCCAGTCGATGAGACGGTCACCGAGAACACGGGCCGGCGCCGCCCACCGGGTCACGACTCCCCGGAGTCATCGGGTTCTTCCTTGCCCTGCGCCAGGATCCGGCCTCCGACGAAGACCACACCCAGAGCGAGCGCGGATCCGACACCGATCATGGTCTTCTTCAGCAGACCATCGACGTGGCGCTTGTGCTCAGTGTCCTTCTGAGAAGCAAGTCTTGCCGTTTCCTGAATGAGTTCGAGGATGTGCTTCCTCTGCTCCCAGGTCAGGTCGCCTCTGTGGAGTTCTCGCTCGAAGATCACCCGGTTCTCCCGGAGGGTCTGGTAGACCTGATCCAGGCTATGCCTGCCGTCGGCGAGAGTGGCCTCGTGGGCCTTCTCGATGGCTCCGAAAGCATCCGTGGCGAACTTCCTGAACTCGGGGAACTGTTCGACAATCTTCATGGCCACTTCGGTGTCCATGTCAGGCATCATGGCCGCGAACTTGACCGCTTTCTCCTTGGAGAGATGCCTCCAGGTGTCGATCCCGAGCGCGCGCATGATCTCGGCTTCGTTCTTGTACTTCATGCCCTGGGGCCTCCATCGCTCTCCTTCGCAACGCGTTCTTCCGCGCTGCGGGCCGCTAACTCTGCCCATCGCCGTACGTGGTGGGATTACGCGCCCGGTCCACAGCCTGTGCGCACGCCTCCCCGTAGGCCGACGAGACCGCGTTCTCGTCCGTGCCACGCACGTGGGCCTCGATCTCCTGGCCTGGCCGACGAGAAGTGTGCCAGCGGACTGGCAGGTCCGTGTACAGATCGGGCTCGAAGTCCCAGGCCCATGTCGACCATCGGGCAGGACTCCCGACGTTGAGCCGTTCTCCTCCCGTCAGAAACACGGCATGAGCGTGGTGCACCATCCGGCGGTCGGGAACCTCGTGACGGATGGGCTGGGCTCCGCCGCCTGCCTCGGCCTCCCACTGCGCCCGCCCTATCTCCTCAACCTGAGCGGCTTGGCCTGGCCGATCCTCACTCCACTGAGCAACCACTCGCTCCGCGTGCTCACGGGCGGCGAAGGCCAGGCGTCGGCCGCCGAGGTTGGCGAGGTAGAGAGCTGAGTCGGCCGAGGCAGAGGCGGAGCGCACGGCGGCACTGGAGCCGGCCTCCACCGACACGTCCGCGGGCACGGTCCAGAGCAGCGCTCCGACCTTGGCGGCGGTCTGCTTCAGGACGGGGCCGGTCATGTGCTGGTAGCGGCGGCGCATCCGTGCGGACTTGCCGGGCTCCCAGCCCATGATGCTGTCGACGACGGCGTCGGAGATCCCGAGGATGAGCAGGACCGTGGCCGCCGTGTGTCGGGCGTCGTGAAGGCGGCCGTCGCGAACAGCCTTCAGCAGGTCCTTCCACCGGTGGAAGTCGGTGTTCGGGTTCAGGGGTTCGCCGACCGGCGAGGTGAAGACATACCCCTTCTCCGTCCAGAGGTCACGAGCGAGAGCGCACTCTCGGCCCTGCTGCTCCTTGTGCCGTCGGAGCAGAGCCATCAGCTCGTCCGGAACGCCGATGGGCCGCTGACCGGCTCGTGACTTCACGCTCTTGGTCTCGCGCCGAACGTTGATCTTCTGCGGGCAGTAGCCTGGCTTGCGCCCACAGCGGTTACCGCAGCCGTGCTCGTAGCGGGGCCGTAGGCGGCCTCGTCGGACACGGATGACTCCGAGCTCGAAGTCGATGTCGGTCCACTGCATGCCGAGGACCTCGCCCTGACGGAGTCCGAGCGCCAAGGCGATGACCCAGCGGGCCGCGTTGCGGCGCTTCCCCGCCTCCGCCAGGAGGCGTCGGACCTCCTCAACCGAGTACGGCTCGACTTCGTCCTCTTCGAGGCGCGGGGCCTTCGCGATCGTCGCCGGGTTCCGGACGGCGTGCCCCCGGCGCACGGCTTCGTTGAGCGCGGTACGGAGGGTGCGGTGCACCTGGTGGGCAGTGCCGGCGGCGCTGCCGGTCTCCTGCATCTTCCTGTAGAAGCGCTCCAGGTGCTCCGGCTCCAGCTTCTCCAGGCGGTGGGCGCCGAGGCCGGGGACGAGGTGATGGTTCACCGCGACCCGGTAGCCGTCGATGGTGTTCTCGGAGACGTTCGGCGCTGCGATGTTCTCGACCCAGTGGGTGAGCCAGGTCGCGAGCGTCCAGCTCTGGCCGGCCTTGCGCACCGCGCCCTTGTCGCGCTGGCGCTCCAGCTCGCGGACGGCCTTGGTGACCTCGGGTCGGGTCTTCCGGCTGACATGGCGACGGTCAGGGGTGCCGTCGTCCTTGACGCCGACGGTGACTCGGCCGTGCCAGCGGCCGTCCTTGCCGAGGTAGATGGACGAGGCTCCATTGGGCTGGCGGGACTGCGATTCGGAGGCGCGAGTCACGCGGCGGCCCCGAAATCGGTCGCCGACAGCCGACGGGCCAGGAAGTCGTTCACCGCTTCTGCTGGGATGCGGCGCAGGCTACCGATCTTGACGGAGACGATCTCGCCGGAGGAGACGTACTCGTAGAGCTTGGTACGGCCGATGCCGATTCGACGGGCAGCCTCGGTGACGGTGAGAGCGACGAGAGTCGTGTCACCACTGGGGCGGCGTTCGGCCATCAGAGTACGCAGGGCGTCTTCTGGGACATCCAGAAGCTGGGCTATCTGGGAAATGGGCAGGCCGGGCTGCGGCATGGGGGGTGCTCCTCGCGTCGGCCGTGCGGCGTCGCGAGAGCGGCAACTCCCGTCGGCCTGGCCGGTGGCGTCGTTCAGGGATGGATGGGGCGGTGGATGGTAGTCGACGAGGGCAGGCAGTTCGCCGTGCGTGGGGCTTCTCGGCGTTCGTAGCGCCACAGAAAGGACAGTGGTCGGCTACTCGCCGGCTGGTGGCTGGTTCCTCATACGCGCCCGGGACGGGTGCAGATTTCTCTGCTGGGTCCGTTCTTCGAGCCGTAGGAGTTCGTCGACCTGTCCTCTCTGCTCAGGACCCTTGTCACCGTAGGCGTTGAGTTCGACATCGATCTCATGCAGGTGCATCTGGTTTCGGTCGATCGCCGCCCGCAGTTGGCGGTACTCCAACGTCATCTGCACGTACTCGTGTGCGAGCTGGCGGATGCGGGGCGTGGCCAGCTCGTCCGGCGGTCCGGTCAGGTCCTGCATGGTGAGGTCGAAGACCTTGCAGAAGCCGAGCGCCTCGTCGAGGTTGACCCTGCGACGCGGCTTGCCGCTCTCGATGCGCCAGATCGCGGATTGGTTGATCGGATGACCGACAGCGGCCATCTCCTCGGCGAGCTTCACCGTGCTCCAACCGCGGACCTCGCGTTCCAGCTTGACGCGTGCGGCGACGTGGTCTTCCGGCACCGGTCGGCCTGGGCCAGCGCGCTCCGAGCCTTCCTCACCACTCACTCGCGCCTCCCTTCCCACGACGACGAATCCGATCGAACCAGCATCCGCAACTAAACATCGTTGCGGATTGAAATGCAAGGCATTGCGCTGCCGAAAATCTCGGCTATGGTCGTACTCCGCCGTACAGCGACGGACGGAACCGCACACGCAAGCGGCCCCGGTGCTACGAACACCGGGGCCGAAGTAGAGGCTCCACCGCACAACCATCCATCCCTGAACGATCGAAACCTTAGGCCGGGGTTGCCGCCCCATATGGCCTGCCGGGTGAGGAGCTCCGTGAACCAGGGTACGACCCTGCCCTCCCAGACGCCATCCCGCTTCGACGAAGGCTCCACCCCGACGGAGCAGCCGTTTAACCTGGACGCCGAGTGCGCGGTCCTCGGCGCCTGCATGCACAAACCCGGCATCATCGCCGCGGTCAGGCCCATCCTCGGCGATGACGCCTTCTACCGGCCCGCGCACGAGACCATCTGGCGCGCGCTCCTCGCGCAGCATCGCGAGGACAAGCCGACCGATCCGATCGTCCTCACCGAGCTGCTCCAGCAGCAGGGCGAGCTGCAGCGCGTGGGCGGCCCCGTCTACGTTTCCCAGCTCGCCGATGCCCCCTACGGCACCAGCAGCGCGGAGTACCACGCGGAGATCGTCCGCGCCAAGGCGGACCTGCGCCGCCTTGGAGCCTCAGCCGTGCGCACACTCCAGCGGGTCCGGGAGCCCGGCGCCGATCCCGAGGCGATCCGCAGCGAGGTCGAGACGGAAGTACGCGCCGAACGGGAACGCGCGCTCGCATCGGGACAGGGGCGGCTGTCCCGCTTCGCCACCGACGGATGGTCGTTCGTCAAAGAGAGCGGCGCAAACGCCCAGCCCTTGTGGGGCACGGGCGAGAAGACCGTCTGGGCCCCAGGCGAGAGCCTGATGATCGTCGGCGCTCCGGGCGTCGGCAAGACGACGCCGGCCCATCAGGTGATCTTCGCCCGCCTCGGCCTGACGGAAACCGTCCTGGAGATGCCTGTCGCTCCCAGCAGGCGCGTGCTCTACCTGGCGATGGATCGCCCCAAACAGATCGCCAAGGCCATGGCCCGCCGCGTCTTCCCCACCGACGAGAAGATCCTCCGCGAGCGGCTCGTGGTCTGGGAGGGCCCGCTGCCCACCACCCTCGACAAGGAACCCGACCTCCTCGCCGACCTCGCCGCCGCCCACCAAGCCGACACCATCGTGATCGACAGCCTCAAGGACGCGGTCAGCACGATGGTCGACGACAGCCTCGCGGTCGCCTTCCATAACGCCCGTATGCGCGCTCTGCGCAACGGGGTGGAGATCCTGGAACTGCACCACCAGCGCAAGGCGACCGCCGACGCGCCACGCGGCCAGCGCCCCAGCCTGGACCAGGTCTACGGGTCCACCTGGTTCACCGCCGGCGCGGGCAGCGTCCTGTTCGTCACCGGCAGGGCGGGCGACCCTGCGGTGACTCTGCATCACCTCAAGACGGCCACCGGCGAAGTCGGCCCCCTGGATGTCACCCACGACCATGTACGTGGGACCACCACCGTCGACCCCACCAAGGACCCCGCCGTCCTGCTGCGGAACGCCCCGGGCGGGCTGACCGCACGCGAACTGGCCACCATCCTCGTCGGTGGCGATCCCGAGCGAGCCGATGTCGAGAAGGCACGACGCCATCTCAGCCGCCTCGTCGACAGCAGCCTTGCCACCAAGACCGACGGCATCGCTGGAGGGGCCGGAGGCGGCCAGCAGGCCCGCTACTACGCCTCCGCTCGCCACCTCATCTCCGTGGGCTGAATCCCGCCCCGGCCCTGCCGGAGCGTTCACGCGACCGTACACGCGGCCCCCACAGCCGCAGACCGTCGTGGACCGCTCACAGCGCACACGCTCACAGAAAACCGCAGGTCAAGCGATCACGCGAGCGTTCACGACGCTCACACGCCCGAGCGATCACGCGCGGGCCCCCTCTTTAGAAGGGGGCCCGCGTGTACGCCCCCTCCGTGAACGCCGTGATCGTCTTCCCTGCCCTGTCACGGAGTAGCCCCGTACATGCGCCCCGCAATACCCGAAACGCTCGCCACCATCTCGCTCCCGAACGCCGACAGCCCGCTCCTCATCGTGATCGTCTTGGCCGTCGCCGCCTCGGCGCTTCTTGCGTGCATGAGGACCCGGCGCAGCCGTCGTCCCGCCCGTAATCCGAAGCGGACGCCTTCGGCAGCAGTCGTCACAGCTGCCGTGGCGGCATTCGTGTGCACTGCCTACAGTGCCGACACGAGCTGGCGGTTCGCCGCCCACCACCTCGACATGCGCGATACCGCCGAACGCGTCGTGATGTTCGCAGCCGCTGAGCTCGCCCTGTTCTCGATGGCACTGATGGCCCGCCAGAACCTGCACGGGCCGAGGAACGCGGCCGGCCTGCCCGGAGTCCTGGTCTGGGTCATCACCACGGTGCAGGCCATCCCCGCGTACGCCGAGTCCGGCCCGGTCGGGGGCACCGTGCGCGCCTTCACAGGCCCCGTAATGGCCGCAGTGCTGTGGCACCTGGCCATGGGCATCGAGCTGCGCCAGCACACACCCGACTCCGTCTCCCGCGGACTCGCAGCCGTCCTCAGCCGGCAAGCCCGCGAGCGGCTGCTCGCCCGCCTCGGGATCGCCGAGCGAGACCAAGGCGCCGCCCAGATCATCCACGACCGGGCCACGCGCCGGGCCGTCGCACTGGCCGCCCGTCTCACCGAGATGCCGCCCGCGCAACGCACCGGGTGGAGGGGCCGTCGCACCGTGCGTCGTCTGTCCAAGGCCCTCGCCCGCTCGGGTGTCGATGCCGACCCGCTCCGCAATGAGCGGCTGCTCCGCCAGCTCGCCACCCGCCGTCAGGCAGCTGATCTGGCCTCCATCGACCTGCCCGGACGTTGGACCCCGCCCTCCGGGCAGCCCGCCAGCCCGACCGCAGCACAGCCCGACCGCTCTCGGGCGGAGCCCGTCGAGCGGGCGAATGTTGGTGGTGAGCGGGTGCAGAAGCAGCCCTGCCCACACCCTTCAGAGCCGGGCAACGAGGCACCCGGCCCCGGCGCTCGCCCGGGTCTCACCGCCCGCTTCAGCCCGGATCCTGCCCGCCCGCGAATGGCGGCTTCTCCTCCCACGGGCAGCCGCTCAGAAGCCACCACGGGCAAGTACTCCACACCGAAGCCGAAACGGCCCGGTCAGAAGCTCCGTGCTACCGACGAGATTCTTCGCGGCTACGCCCAAAGGCTCTTCGATGCGCACGGCCGGCTGTCTCGCGATCTCCTGGAGCAGGCCGTACGCGATGACGGATACAGCGTCGCTAGCGACCACGCCGGGGCCATGGTTCGGGCGGTCAAAGCCGAACGACACGCCTCTCGCCACGGCTGACGGCCATCTGTCCCCTCCAGACCGACAAGGAGACCCGTGCCCCACCCCCTTCACGAACCCACCACGCCCCAGCTTCAGTCGACCACCCACCCAGCCCCGGGCGGAGCAAGGTATGGCGTTGGACCGTCCAAGGGCCGGTCCAACGCAGAAGCCTCCGCCCCGGGAGTGGCGGAGACTGGTCCCCGGCGCGAGGGCGCACCGGGGACAGCAGGCGGGCGTGCCGCCGACGAGGCCGCGCTGCGTCGTGTCGCCCAGCGTCGCGCCCGCCAGGACATGCAGCGTAAGGAGCGTGTCGATGTCCGCTACAGCGTCGACGAGAAGGAAGCGATCCTGGCCGAAGCCCGTCGCCTAGGTCTGGCCGGTGCGCACCTGGTCGGTGCGATCGTCATGGCTCACCTGGACAACGACCTCGTCCTGCCTGGCAATCGGACCGCAGCCGATGACCTGATCGACGAGCTCGCCGCTTTGCGCGCGCAGGTTGCCAAGATCGGTACGAACGTGAACCAGGTTGCCCACCGCCTCAACTCCGGTGGTCATACCCACCCGGTTGACGCTGCCGTGCTCGCGGAGGCCGGACGGGTCCTGGTCACGGTCAAGCGGGCGGCCACCGCAGTCGACACCGCCGCCGACGCGGCGGCCACAAAGCACCAGGCGGCCTAGTTGATCGCGAACATCGTCAAGCCGGGGCACAAGACCCGGGGCGTCCTGAACTACCTCTACGGTCCCGGCCGAGCCAACGAACACACCGACCCCCACCTCGTGGCCTCGTTCGACGGTTTCGCCCCCGACCCCGGCCGCGACCCGGACGCGACACTCGCCCAGCTCGCCACCGTCCTCGACCTGAGGGTCAAGCAGGCCAACCACAAGGCGCCGCAGAACCACGTCTGGCACTGCTCGATCCGCGCCGCCCCCGAGGACCGCCACCTGTCCGACGACGAGTGGGCAACCATCGCCCGCCGCGTCCTCGACGCCACCGGCATCGCACCCGCCGGTGCTCCCGACGCATGCCGCTGGGTCGCCGTCCGCCACGCCGACGACCACATCCACATCGTCGCCACCAAGGTACGAGGTGACCTCCGTCCGCCCCGCAACTGGAACGACTTCCTGCGCGCCGACAAGGAACTCGAAGCGATCGAGAAGGAGTACGGGCTCCGACACGTCCCACGGGGCGACCGCACCGCCGCCAAGCGCCCCACCCGCGCCGAGCAGGAGAAAGCCCGCCGCACGGGGAACACCCGAACCTCACGTGAGCACCTTCGTACCGTCGCCCGCACGGCGCTCTCAGCTGCCACGGACACCGAGGAGTTCTTCCGGCTCGTCGAAGGTGCCGGAGCCCTCATCGACGTCCAGTACTTCCCGTCCGGGGACGTCCGCGGCTACAAGCTCGCCCTCGACGGCGACACAAACGCCCAGGGCCAACCGGTGTGGTTCTCCGGCTCCACCCTCGCCCCGGATCTCTCCTATCCCAGGATCGCCGAACGCCTCACGGCCACTGAGACGACACCGAGGGTGCCCACTGGCTCCACAGCTTGGCGGCGCCTCACCGTCGCCATCGATCGGACACCCGACCACCTCAGCAACGGTGGCACCGAAGCCGGGCAGGCCCACATCACCGTCCTCGCCGAAGCCCTCGACGTCCTGCCCCTCACAGCGCCCGCGAGCCTGCGGTCCGATCTCCTGCAAGCAGCAACCGCGTTCGAGCGGACAAGTCGCTCCCGAATCCGCGCAGAGCACCGACAGGCCCACACCACCCGCCGAGCGGTGAAATCGATCCTCCGTGAACCCGCCCCGAAGGACGGAGTCCTCCTCGCAGTCCTTCTCGACGCCGTCCTCCTGGCCGCCGTGGCCGCGCAGCACTGGCACCGTACTCGCGGCCACACCCAACAGGCCGAGGCCGCATCACAGGCCGCCGAGCACCTCCGCACCGCTTACCAGGCCGCTGCAGCCGGGCCGCTGGCCATGATCCACCAACAAGGAACCCAACTGCCCGAATGGCTTCACCACCAACAAGCGGCCGCCGTGCGCCGAGCCCTCCCCGAGCAGGCCGAGAAGATCCTCACCGAGACCGGCTGGCCCGCCCTGGCAGCCACACTCGCCCAGGCCAGCAGCGTCGGCCTCGACTCCGCCGCCCTCCTCACCCAAGCCGCCGAAAGGCGAGACCTGGACACCGCCATGAGCGTCACCGAGGTTCTCGCCTGGCGGCTGCACCGTATCGCCGACCTGAACCAACGGACCACCAGCCGTGGCCCGGCAGCACCTCAGTCGGCCCCCTACCGACCCGCCCGCACAGACCAGCAGCGACGTACGCGCTGAACTCCTTGCAGTCGTACGGACATGGAGCACACAGAAGAGACGGGAAGCTATCCAGCGGTCAAGACAAGCCTTTTAAGCGTCCCTGCTCGATGTGTGTTGGCGGAGACGCGGAACGCATCCGTTGGTGAGATTCCGAGCGGAGCGGAAAGCACCGCGCTCGGCGCATCGGACCAACACTACGGAGCGGAAGGAGGGAGGGGCAGCGACGCGGGGTCAAGGTCAAGGCGCATCTTGCCCCACATCGTGTCGAAGGCTTCGAACCATGCACGGTTGGCCTCTTTGAGCTCGGCCCAGCTGTCATAAGTCTGTCCAGCAACCAAGCTTTCTACGAGATCGCGCATGCCACGCAGCACCGTGTCAGATAGCGCGACAATCTCAGGTGGAGCGGTGATGGACACTTGGTATCGCAGTTCGTACATGCCGCCGTTCCTATAGGCGTGCGCTGCCTGACTGGCACGCTCCGGCCAAGGCTCCGTGCTGTTGATCGTTGCGGCGTGTATCTCGTTCCACGTCTGCGCCACCGCTGCAAGGTAGGCGGCGTACAGCTCGCGCCTGACAGTGGTGCGATTGACTCCCTGTTCTCGGCTCCACCTGGACCGGTCGGCTAGCCACGTGGCCCCCACGCCGATCACCGCGCCTGTCACCGTGCTGACGACTGAACTCCACTCCATCGTTGGAGGATAGGAGCGCACGGCCCCATCGCGTGCGACTTCGCTTACAACGAGGTGGACGCATGTATGTTTAGCCAGGCACCCGCCTTCGTGTCCGGTGTTCAAAGCGGCCAGCAGCTCGGTGACTTCAGCTCCGCGCACCTCGCCGACCACCAGCCGGTCGGGTCTCATGCGCAGCGCCTGCCGCACGAGGTCGCGTAACGTCAGCGGCCCGCGCCTTCCTGGTTGGCCGGGCGGGGACTCCAGGCGGACCACATGCGGATGGTCCGGTCGGAGTCCTCGGCGAGCACGATCCGCTCGTTCACGCCGACCGCGCCCCGCAGGCTGGAGAGATCGTGGCGCAGGTCCAGGCGGGCGTTGACTCGAAACCGGTGGCCTTCTCGGTTGCCTCCCGGCATGCTCCAGAAATGAATGCCCCCCTCGCCTCGCCCCCTGTCGTCTACGCGGACGAGTCCTCGAATTCAGGGCAGAACCTCCTTGACCCTGATCAGCCCGTGTTCACGGTGGCTGGGGTCCACCTTCCCGACGAGCTGGCCATGTCCATCGTGGACGAGGTCCGTGCCCAACTTCCACCGACCCAGGGAGAGCCCAAGTACGGCTCCCTCGCCCGCTCGTCACGGGGGCGGAAGGCG
This sequence comes from Streptomyces sp. NPDC091649, assembly GCF_044756785.1. Lineage (NCBI taxonomy): Bacteria > Bacillati > Actinomycetota > Actinomycetes > Kitasatosporales > Streptomycetaceae > Streptomyces > Streptomyces sp. NPDC091649. The sequence continues at coordinate 81,482 of NZ_JBIVTR010000005.1, forward strand.
CTGATGCGAGCCTTCGAGCAACTACCTGAGGGGAGCATCCGCAGCTCACTGGTACACAAGCCGTTCATGGTGATGACCAAGCTGGTCGACGTTCTCGTCGAGCCGCTGGCGTACGCGGATGGATTCAACCTGTACGAGGACAAGCAGGCATTGGCTCTGGCGCAACTCCTGCACACGTGTGGGCCCGTTCTCGGGGGTGCTGTGGCTTATCGCCAGATGCAGCAGGCTTTCGTTGACTGGGTACGTCAGCGTCTCTCGACCGACGGCCTGTTTGCGGCTGTGGCCGCGTACAAGAAGTCGATCCCGGTTCAGTACAGCGACTTCGCCGAGCAGATAGAGCTGCTGGAGTACTGCCGGAGCGTGGCCGATGAGACCGCAGTTGACCTGGCGGCCGGCGGGCAGCGCGATCTACTCGATCCGGCTGTGACCTCGATCTACTGCCTGTGCGTCAGCTACCGCGAGTCCCTCGGCCAGTTCCGCCTCGTCCACGATGTGTCGAAGGTGATCGGCCGTCACGCAACGACGCTGCGTGACGCGCACCTTCTCCCGGACCCGGCACGTCCGGGGCGCCTCAGTCGGCCTGCTGCCACTCAGATCGAATTCGCGGACAGCAAGGCCCATCCGCAACTTCAGTTGGCGGACTGGGCAGCCGGCGCGGTGCGGCAGTGGGCGGCTCACTTGGCGGTGGGCGGCGGTGATCGGTTCGCGCAGGACTTGGAGAACGTGGTGCGGCCTTGGGTGATCGAAGCGATCTGGCCGTCTGTGCCGGGGAACTGAGCTGTCCGCCCGGAACGCAGTGTGCCAGGACTCAGATTCGAGCACCGTTCTCTTACACCTCATCGCCGAGAAGTGGGCCGCTGTCCAGGATCTCGCCGCCCGACCCGACACCCCCTATGCCCGCGACGTTCTCGACGGCTCGGACCAGAAGCACGCTCCCTTGCGCAAGCCTTGATCACCAGGCTTGACACGCCTCAGCCCCTTGGGTGCCGGCACGGAATGCGCTGGCCTCAGCGATCCCGAGCTGGATATACCCCGAAGGGACGGTGTCCGGCTTGGCCCGGATCACGAGAGTAGAGCCTCATCGAGATAGTCCCGTACCGGCTTGAACAGTCCGTAGGGCACGTAGTGCGGGATCTCGCCGTGCGCGACCCAAGCCAGACCTGCTACCTCGTCCGGACTCGCGATGCCCGCTTCGCCGCCAGAGCGTCTACACGCGATGTAGTGGATCTCCCAGCCGGTCATGGGGTGAACCCGTTGCCCGAGCACGATCTGGGGAGTCACCAGCAGCCCGGTCTCCTCCCGGGCCTCGCGCGCCGCCGCCTCCCCCGCACTCTCGCCGGATTCGATCTTCCCTGCCGGGAACTGCCACGAAAGCGCGCCCTCCGACACGCGCCGTCGCACAAGCAGCACCCGCCCGTCCTGCACGACGACGGCGGCTGCGACCGCCGGATTGACCTCAGTGGTCATGGAGATCCCTTCCCGAGTGCGTGGGTCGTCGCGCGTATCCCACCGCTGTGGTCTCAGCCCTTGGTGGGCACGTCCCTGGCCGCGTAGTAGGCGTGCAGTGCGGCCTCGCTGCCTGACCCCAGAGCGGTCATGATCCGCTGGAAGCGGGCGGAGCGGAGGTCGCCGGCCACGATGATGCGGGGGTGCTGGTCGCTCGGCGGGCAGTATCCGTCCGGGCCCCGGGTCAGATCGCCGGGCGGGGCGGTCGGGGCGTTGCCGATGCTGAGGTAGGCCGAATCCGCTGTGATCGTCCGCCGCGTGCCGTCCTGGCCCACTGCATCCGCCGACACCAGGGGGCCCTCTGCGGCCTTCAACGTCAGGTGCTCGACGGGAACGAGGGTGACGCGGAGGTCGTCCCGGATTTCCTCGATCTTGTACGCGTCGGCTGCCGGGTACGCCACGAGCAGGCGGGTGTCCGTGGCCGGATGGGCGCGCAGGAACGTGCCGATCGGGCGGTCACCACCCAGGACGAGGAGGGTGCGCCCCTGAGCGTCGTCAGCTTCGGCCTCCCAGAGCGGGGGCAGGACACGGCCGCCGGGGGCAGTGATCCAGGTGACGTCATGAGGCTGGAGGGGGCCGACGCCGGTGGCAACAACGGCGTACGGAGCCGTGAGACGCGCACCGGTATCGACCGTGACGGTCACCCGGTCATCATCGGCGCGGAGTTCAGTGACGCGCCTGCCGAGTTCGATGCGGCACAGCTCGGTGCCCTTCAGCTCCGCCACGACGGCGTCGGCCAGGTCGGGGCCGTTGGTGTGGCCGCCGAGGACGTTGTTCAAGGCCGGGATCCGATAGAGATTGCGGCACAGCCGGTCCGGCTCGACCAGGACTGAGCGCATGCCCACGCCGGCGGCCATGCGGGCGGCGGCGCAGCCGGCCGGTCCTCCGCCGATGATGATCAGGTCGGTGTCGAGCGGTGTGTCGGCCATGGGGCTATTCCAGCACCGAGTCGGCCACACGCGTATGTAGTTGGCCCATCACATACTCGGCGTCCACGAGTTGGCCTGTTCCGATCAGGCGCCGGGCGACGAGCAGACCGGCGTCGTGGACGTCCAGGCCGGCGTCGCTGGCACAGGCGTCCGTGACGATCCAGGGTGCGTATCCGTGCTCGAAGGCGTCTGCGGCGGACTTCAGAACGCAGCTCTCGGTGGCGATTCCGCAGAAGACGAGGTCGGTCCAGCCGGCCCGTCGCATCAGTTCTGCGGCCTCGGGGGTGAACAGCGTGTATCCGGTCTTGTCGACGCCTGCGTGCGCGTGTTCCGCCGCCTCGGCGAGCTCGGGAACGATGTCGGTCTCGGGTGGCTGCTGGAGTCGGCGCCATTGGAAGAACCGCTCGTACGGGCTGTCCGGATAGTTGAAGTACCGGGTGAAGACGACAGGCCGCCCTGCGGCGGACCATCTGGCGACGAGGTCGGCGACTGCGGGCACGACGTGGCGACTGTGGTGGTTCACAAAGCCGTTCTGCATGTCGATCACGACCAGTGCGGCACTGCTGATGTCCATCGGCTCTCACTCCTGCCCGTTCTCAGCCGTCACTCTCGCGCAGAGCTTCCTGCGCGGTGCGTAGCCGTTCGGCCAATCCGCTGGTTTTCATGATGGCCTCCCGCATCAGGACGTGTTGCGCGGTCTCCTGAGCACGGGCGGTGGTGAGCCGGGAAGCGGCGGCACGCAGGAATCGCCAGCCGTACCGCTCCGGCATGGAGGGGTCCTGGCCGTCCTCGACCATCTGCTGGATGTGGCGGGTGAAACACCACAGGGCCTGGACGGTCAGCTCGCAGGCGACCAGCTCATCGGTGGTGAGGCTGCGCTCGCTGGAGTGGGAGGCGTAGGCGACGCCGGACCAGCCGGCGTAGGCGGTGGACACTCCCCGTACGCCGAAGGAAACGATGTCCGGGTGGTCGAAGCCGGTGGCAAGAAGCGACTCCTCGACCGTGCAGGCCAAGGGCGCGGGACCACCCGGTGCCCCGCGGTCGACCAGAACCGAGGGAGTGGAGAGCAGGCGCAGCGCGGTGTCGTAGGCGTCCCCGGCCCACGGACCGGAGGTGAGGCAGTAGAGGGAAAGAACGTATTCAGGGTTGGGGGCCCCGGCGTGGTCCCCTTCGAGGAGTTCGCGGATCTTGTCCCGGGCCCACGGAAGGTCGGACGCGTAGGAGCGGTAGCGCCAGACGGCCAGGTCGGTCAACGCGGCGGGTTCGTGCGGCTGGACAAGGTGGAAGACGACCACCCCGCATGCGAAGACGTGCAGGACACAGCTCTGCGCCTCAGGGTGGTCCAGTCGGGTCGAGGAGGACTCCAGCCACTGAGCGCCCCCACTCGGTGTCAGATGCTCCCGAAGTCGGCCGGCGCGCTCGACACCGATGAAGACCGGCAGGAATTTGTGGGAGTCGACTTCTATCCGCCCTGTGACGGGTGCAGCCGCGTCACTCATTCCCAGCGCTTCCGCGAACCGGGTTTTCGTTTCGTCGGGTGCGCGACCGAGCGCGGTATCGAGAATTCCCTGAGACTCGGCGCGAGGCTGGTAGCCGGCACCGCCTGCCTCCCAGTTCGACACCGTGCGGTCGCTGACCCCCAGGTACGCGGCGAAGTCCCGCAGGCTCATTCGCAGGGCGTCGCGTAGCAGCCGGGCTTCCCGGCCGGACCATCTCTGCACCGTGACCACCGTGGCACCCCCTGTCCATCACCCGGTGGAACGACCGAACGACCAGCGTAGCCAGCCTTGTTCAGCAGTGCTGCGGCATTGCTGCAGCGCCCGTACATCACACTCCGCAACCGTCTTGCTCCATGCTGAATCCACCGCGCCGGGGCCAGCCACCACCAGGCAGCCCCTCCGCGTTCTCTACCGCACCACCACCAGAAGGAGCACCGGCATGACCGATATCGTCAAGCGCAATGCCCGCGCCATCCTCCTCGACGGCGACGAACTGGTCCTGATCAAGCGCACCAAGCCGGGCAGGGAGCCGTACTGGGTGACGGTCGGCGGAGGGGTCGAGGCGGACGACGCGACCATCGAGTCGGCTCTGCACCGCGAGGTGTTCGAGGAACTCGGCGGCAAGCTGGCGCGCGCCGAACTGGTCCACCTGATCACCGACCAGGTGGAGGGCGGCGTCGGCGTCCAGCACATCTTCGCCGCGCGCCTGGAGTCGATGGACCTGGACGCGCGTACGGGAACGGAGTTCGCGAAGCCGGAACGGGGCGAGTACGAGGTGGTACGCGTCCCGTTCACCGCCGAGGCGGTCCGCGACCTGAACCTGATGCCCCCGGAGCTCGCCGAGTTCATCGCCGCCAACACGTACGCGATCACCTCCGTCCTCGACACCCCGATCCGCGAGGCGTGAGCGATGACGCGAGCTCCGGACTTCGTCAGCCTCAACGGCCCTGACAACGTCGGCAAGACGACCCACTTGGTGCGGCTGGCCGAACGGTGGAACGCCTTCCAGCCGCTGGGCGCGGTCCACGAGCACGATCCCGATTCCTGGGCACGGGTGGCCGCAGGCGACTACGCCCGGTGGTGGTTCGAGACGTCCACGACCGTCGAGCTGACCGAGATGCTGCTCGCCGGTCATGCCAAGCGGGCCGCCGCACGCGAGAACGGACGAACGGGTCTGCTGGACCGGGGCCTGCCCATGCTTCTCGCCGTGGCCGCTGCGACCTGCGTGGTCAAAGACGGGCTGACCGTCGGCGAATCGTTCAAGACCGTGATGGGAATCGCCGGTTCGCGGTCCGCCACACCCGAGACCTCCATCCTTCTGCTCCCGTCATTCGACGCCGAACGCAGTTACGTCATCACCAGCGCCCGCGAGGGCCGCCCCTGGACCGGGATCTACCCGGAGTACCAGAAGACGCTGCACGCGGTCCTGCTCCACCAGGTCGACCACGGTGCGTTCGCCTCGGTCGTCGACTGCGAGGACCGTTCCTTGGACGTCGTGCACAGCGACGTGCTCGATCGCCTCGGCCTCAGCCGACTCACCGACGGGAGTCCCCGATGACGCAGAACTCCCCGCTGCTGGTCCTGCCACCCAGTCTGTCCCGCACCGTGGCAGCGCTCCCGAACAAGGACCGGAGCCGCCTGGACGACACCATCACCCGGCTCCACACCGTCAACGGGCGCCTGTGGGACACCGAGGACCGGGTGCGCGGCGCCTTACTCTCCGCCGCCCAGGTCGCCGACTGCAAGCGCGAGATCGACCAGCTCAACGCCGAACGGAACCTGCTCGCCGAGCGGGCTGACGAGGTCCTCGGCTCACTGGCCGACGCAGGCCGCGCCGACGCACCGCTGCATACCGAGACGCTCGCCTCCGTCGTCGACCGCCTCTCGGTGCTGACACTGAGGACCTGGCACAGCGAACGGGCAGCTGCCCGGGGCGAGTTGGCCCGCCGACGTGTCCCCGTCCTTCACGGCCAACGGGAGGAACTGTGCGCCGCCCTCGACGCGCTGGTCTCCGACGTCGTCGCAGGCCGCCGCCGGCTCCCCGTACCGGCTCGCTTCAAGCTGTACGGCCGGGACGACGCCGCCCCTGCGGAGATCAAGCCGAGTCGGCGTCTGCGCCGGGTCCTCGCCTTCGGTGGACTGAGCGAGTGCGGCAAGAGCACCAGCGCCGAGTTCGTCCAGCGCACCTGCGGTGCGCAACGCTTCAAGATCGGCTTCCTGTTGCGGCAGGCGGCCCACCGAGAGGGTCTCGCGGACCCGTACGCCCTGTCGCCCCGTCGGCAAGCCGAGTTGCTGCTCGGTGAGCTGAACCGTTTCGCGGACGCGCACATCGACACGGAGTTGTTCACCATCGAGTCCGTCCACGACGACGCCTCGATCGCCGAGCTCAAGCGACTCATGGGCGACGCGCTCCAGATCGTCTACCTGGACGCCTCATTCGCCCTTCGCGTCGAGCGGTCCGGCACTCCGGCACAGGCCGTCGCCGCGAAGGACGAGATCAAGATGAGCCGTGGCGCCCACCAGGTAGCCGCGCTCGCCGACCACGTCATCGACAACACCGGCAGCATCGCCGCCCTCCGCGCCCGACTCCGGCGCATCGCGGCCCCGCCCGCACCCACGGCGCTACGCGCGGCCACTCCGTACGGGCTGGGACTGCCTGCCGCCGTAGCCTCGGCGACGGCCGACTTCACCGACGCGGTACGGGCCTACGGCCCCGGCGTACGGCTCGCCGCGCTGACCGGCAGCCCCGGCGAGGGCAACTGGATCGCCGGCTGGTCCGACCTGGACCTCCTCGTGATCGCCGAGCACGAGGCCATCGGCCGGGTACACGAGGCCCTGGAGCAGTACCGGACCGCCCTCGGCGGTGCGGCCTCCCTCGGCCCCACCCTCGTCACCCCCGGCGAACTGACCGCCCGGCGCCTCACCCCGCGCCTGGCGTTCGTCCTCCACCAGCTCCAGCAGGGCAGCCCTGTTCTGCATGCCGCACCCAGCCTCGAACTGCCGACGATCAGCCGAGGCGAGCTGGCGTTCGCCGCTGTCCGGGAACTCCCCCAGGTCATCCTGACCATGCGCCGTCTACGCGCCGACGCGGGGCCGACCGCACTGCGGCAGCTCTACAAGCACCTCGTGCTCGCCTGCCGCCTGCTCCTGCGCGAGCACAACCAGTGGGAGTCCGGCCCCGATCGGATCCTCGCCGCAGCCTCCCGCATGCCGGGCCTGACGGCCCTCGCGACGCCCTCCCTGGCCGAGATCTCCAGCGCTTGGCGCGACGGCGAGGCCGAGCTCGTCCTCAAGCCCGTCACCGTGGCCGTCGACCAGCTCCTCACCTGGTACGCCGCCCAGCTCGCCGCCTGAACAGGCTCCCTCTCCCTCCTCGTTCTCCGTCCGACAGGAGCTTCGCCATGCCCGAAACCATCGCCGTGCCATCCTTCACCGCCCGGATCGTCGAACGGCTCAGCGTCGGAGCCACGAGCCGCCGCGAGCGCGTCATCCATTCCCTGGACGGCCTGGAGGACCCGGTCCACCCCGAGACCCTCGCCAACACAGGGGCCGACCTGTGGCGTCTGCTCCAGGAGCAGGTCCCGGAAGAACTCGGCTCCGTGGACTTCCTCCTCGGCCTGGACGCCGGCGGCATCCTGCCAACCGTCTCCCTCGCCAGCGTCGCTCAACTCCCGTACAAGATCGCCTGGAAGCTGCACCTCCCGCTCGACGGCGCGGTCCGCTTCAGCGAGCCCCACGCGATGCGCACCGACGTCTTCGCGTACGGCATCACTCCCGGGCAGCGCATCGTCATCGTGGACGACGAGATCACCACCGGCCGGACCCTCGCCGACCTCACCCGCCGCCTCCGCGAGGCCCGCGCCGTCCCGCTGGCGGCGGCCTGCCTGGTGGAGGACACGACCCGCGGAGCCCGCGACCTGCTCACCGACCTCGGCCTGCCGCTCGTCTCGCTCACCACGATCGAGGGCGCGGAGTGACAGCTGTGGCCCCGGCGGGGATCCAGTTCCACCACGGTTCCCGGGTCATCCCCGCCGGGGCCGTCCACACCACCCCGCTCGGGTACGACCGGGACAGCGTTCCCATCGGCGCACCGCTCCCGCTGGCTGCCTCCGCCGAGTTTGTCCACCGCCTGAGGTGGTGCGGCGAGATCGTCGTGGCCTTCGAGGGGAAGCTCGGTGACACGCTCCTCGCGCTGTCGGGGGTCCGCGCGGTTCTCGACTGGCTGCGGCTGCGGTCGGTACGCGTGGCCGTCCGGGCGGTGGGTCCGTACGCGAGGCTGATCGCCCGCACTGGGCTGATCACGCAGCCCCAGGCCACCACGCCCAACGGCTGGCGGGCCGTGATCGGCGACCGCACGGGTGTTGAGGCACCTGGCTCGGAGGCGGCGGTGAGCCTGGTGCTCGACCCAGCTGCCCCGCCGTGCTGGTCGAGCGACGGCCGCACCCACCCGGACCTGCCCGCCCGCCACTACCTGGCTCTGGAGCGCCGCCTAGGCATCCGCCTGCCCGGCACGGCTCCGTTCGCTCCCACCCTCGCGACCGGGCCGAACAACCTCGTGGAGGAGCTGCGCTCGGTGGGCTGGCTGGGCGGTCTGACCATCGCCGCCATCACCGCCACCAGTTGGCCGGAGCGCAAGGACTACACCGCCCAGCGCTTCATCGCCCTCGCCGAGCACATCGCCGAGGCACAGCAGGCCCAGGCCCGGCTGCTGCTCATCGGCGGTAACCCAGGCCACGGCCTCCGCGTCACGGCGGAGGCTCCCCGGCGTCACGTGCAAGCCCTCCACATCGACGGGATGCCAGCCGACGGCCTCGTCGACCTCTTCCCGCACTGCCACCTGATCGTCGGCAACGACACCGGCCTCACCCACCTCGCCGCGATGGCGCGCGGCGGCCAGGATCGCGGCGGACCGCCGGTCATCGGCCTGTACGCGCGCCACAGCCACAGCAAGTGGCGCACCGGCCTGTCGCACCACCATGCCGTCGCCACCAACCTGTCCGACCGCATGCACCAGGGCGACCTCTGCCCCGTCCGCGACGCCATCGCCCCGAACTCGGACGTGCACATGGACGCCTTCCCGCCCGCCGCACTGGCCCAGGTCGGCCTCGAACTACTCAACGAGGTGGGGCGATGATCTCCCAGCCCCTCCTTCGGGTCGGACCGGTGCGGCGCTTCACCCGCAACCTGCTCTGCCCGGTCGACCTCTTCGGCCACTCGCTGCTCCTGAAGTACACCCGCAACCCGGCCGAGGCCGGAGAGGAAATCCACGGCCACGCCCGCCTGGCCCGGCACTACCGTGTCCCCGCCCTCCACGCCCACCTGCGCGTCCCGGGCGGGCACCTGCTCGCGTACGAACGCCTCCCCGGCAGCACCGACCAGGGCCTCCTGCTCGACCTCCTCAACGCGGACGAGCCGAGCGGCGACCTCCGCACCTACATGGACCAACTCACGGCCGCGTATCAGGAGGTCATCCTCACAACGTCATGGCCGGCCGATCCTGCGAACGTCGTCCGCAAGCTGTACTGGGACCGCGCGGCACCCGGCGACCGACTCGACACGTACTACGCCGGCAAGGACTTTCTGATCGCCGACGGCCTCATCGACATCCCGGTCTCCCGCCTCAGGACCTACACCCTGAGCATCAACGGCCGCCGACACCGCCTCGACTGGGCTGCCACCCTCCGCTGGCTGCGCGCGCACTTCGCCACGGCAGAACCGGTATGGGCGGCCCTCACCCAGGGTGACCCCACGGACGTCAACCTCGCCCACCCGCTCGCCTGGTTCGACTACGACACCGCAGGGATGAACAGCATCCCCGGCGAGTTCGCCAACTTTCTCTGGTACGCCTCCGCTCTCGGCGGCTGGCTCGTACCCACCTACAACCCGACCGCCTTCGCCGACCACCCCGCCACCTTCACCTACGTCCCGGCCAACACCCCCGAGATCCGACGAGCGGCAGTCGACCACACCACCAGCACCATCCACATCGACTACACGCCGCGCCTCTCTGCACCCCGGCGAGCCGCCGTGATCGCGTACTGGAACAAGCTCGTAAGACCAGTCGCGGACCGTCTCTGGCCCGGCGAGGACCTGGCGAACCTGCTCCGCCCCTACCTCGCCATGCGCATTCTCGGCGTCTACAACCTGGCCGACCTGACCTCTGAGGACCGGCTCGTCCTCCTCGCCCGGCTCGCCGAGGCCATGAGCCCCACCTTCGACCCGACCACCTACTTCTGCCCGCTGGAGTCGCCATGCCCGGCCCCCTGAACGGCCGCTCCGCTCTGGTCACCGGAGCCACCGGCGGCCTGGGCTCGGCCATCGCCCGCCGTCTCGCCGCCGGTGGCGCCTCCGTCGCCCTTGCACACCTCGACGAGGACCAGGCCGTAGCCGAGCTCGCCGCCCGCATCACCAGCAGCGGCGGCGCCGCAATTTCCCTGGCAGCCGACCTCCGAGACGCCGATGCCGTGCGCGCCCTCTGCCACCAGACCCACGACCAGTTCGGCCCGATCGACATCCTGGTCAGCAACGCGGGCGCCTACCCTCGCCGCCCGTGGACGGAGACAACTCCGGCTCACTGGGACGAGGCTCTGGCCTCTAACCTGACCAGCCACTACCTCCTCGCCCACGAGCTGACCCCTGCCATGACGGCCGTCGGCTGGGGCCGGATCATCACCATCGGCTCGGTCCTCGCCACGGCGGGCCGTCACGACCTCGCCGGCTACATCAGTGCCAAGGCCGGCCTCGAAGGACTCACCCGTGCCCTCGCACGCGAACTCGGTCCCGTCGGCATCACCGCCAACTGTGTCGCCCCCGGTTCCATCCGCGTCGCAGCTGAGGACACGGTCGTCGACGATCCGGAAGCCATGACCGCTCGGCAGCTCGCCCGCCAGTGCGTCCAGCGCCGGGGCCGCCCGGAGGACATCGCTGCGGCCGTCGCCTTCCTCGCCACCGAGGACGCCGGCTTCATCAGCGGCCAGACCCTGCGCGTCGACGGAGGCTGGATCCTTGGCTGACATCTGGCTCATGCGCCACGGCGCCTATGAAGGCCACCGCCCCGGCTACCACGCCCCGCACGAAGCCGCCCTCACGCAGGAAGGCCGCGAGCAGGTACGCCGCTCCTTGCCCCTCCCTGAGGGCGTCACCGCGATCGTCACCAGCCCGATCCCCCGAGCCCGTCAGACCGCCACCCTCGTCTCGCACCTCACGGGCCTGCCGATCGTGGCCACCTCCGGCCTCCTCGCCGAATGGCGCGCCCCGAGCATCGTTCTCGGCCGCACGGCCGAGACCTACCCACCGGCCTACAGCGCCTGGCGAGTTCGGCGCCTCGCCAACCCCTCCCTACGCTGCGAAGACGGCGAAAGCCTCACCGACCTCCACACCCGCGCCCGCCACTGCGCCGCCTTCCTCCACCACACCGCCGGGCGCCACGGCTCCATCTTGGCCGTCTCCCACACCCTCCTCCTCGGCGTCCTCACCCACCTTCAGGAGGGCCCCGCCGCCTTCGTCACCGCCGCGAAGGTTCCCTGGCGCTTCGCCGAACGCCGACCTCTGCCCGGCAATTAGTTAGAGAGTGGCACCCGGAATGCGACGCCTTAATCAATAGATGACTGAGGGATACCCAGCACGAAGAGGTCGCGAAAGCAGCGTGACACAAAGGTGGACGACCTCGCGGGTGGGCGCCCAAAGAGACACATCATCGCGCTTGGAACCTGTGCCCATTCACCCTTCGTTTCTGCCGCTCTTCCAATCGCCCTACCGTCTGCGGAAGCCGCGCTTGGCGAGGTGAACGGATAGAGCGGCCGCGGGACCTGGGGGGTTGATCAGGTCTCCAGCCGAGAACACGACGTACCTCCTGCCATGCTCCCACCAGCCCAGCAAATCCCTCAAGAACGTTACGGGCTTGAACCAGGACAGCTCCCAAGAAGCCGAGGAACGCGGGAATCCCTAATAAGACAGCAGCCCAACAACACACCAGGACTCCCTCCCATACATAGTAGCCTGCGGAACGCCTAGACACGAGAAAACCAACAGGGATGACCCTGCCGCCCTTTCCGATCGAAGTCAGTACCCAAATGGACGCCTTCCACGATGCCAATATCTGTTCCACGGTGGGCATTCTTGGACGGTTCCGTACGCACCGCAGTTCCTTGTCTGCACGGTCTCACCCGGCAGGCCACTGAGTCTGTAGGGTAGAAGCTGCATTTTTTGATCTTCGCTGAGTCATCACTACCGTGGGAATGCTGGCACTAAGGAGCCTCAGCGGTCTTTACGGTGCAGCGTGAATTCTTTGATCACTGACCGTTTGCCCGGCACAGCCTGTCGGTGCGGGGTGAAGGCATGATCTTGGGTTGCCGAAGGCCCCGGCGCGGCTTCCGGTCAGAGCCGTTGTCACTCCGTGACCGCGGTTTCCGGTCAACGCCGACGAAGGGTGTAACGGCATCACATGGCGGCGGTCCAGCCTTGGTACCGCATCAGCAGCTGTCAAGGGATGGCCGAATAGCGGTCTGCGCCCCCTCGTGCGCACTTGCTTGCGCTCCCCCGCCGGGCTCTACCGTCCTTCGGCTCACGCCACACGACATCGATGGAAGGGCAGCCGGTGCACAAGGACGAATCCAAAGCCGTCAGCGAGGTCCTCCACGAGCTGAGCAACACCTCACACGTTCAGATCCGCTCGTCGGCCGAACTGGGCGCCCACGTCTCCGAGGCTGCGCAAAATGAGGACGAGAAGCGGACAGACAACGGGCAGGGTCCGCTTCGCCGACGGACCGACTACAGAGCCGCCCGGAACGCGCCGCGTTCACTGACCCTCAACCCCTGGCAAATCATTCACGCCATCGGCCTCGGGGCTGCCTCGGCCCGCCAAGGTGCGGGACGAGGACTGGCCGAGCACTGGGGAAGCCTGCGCTATATCCAGGCTCTGGAGGGCAACCAAGGCGACTACCTGCAGCTGTCGTCCGAGGGGCGCGATCTCCTGCGCTTCTATAAGGCCACGCAGTCCGGGGAGATCGGCACCGGCTTCGCTTCCCTGCTGGCCGAGAAGCTGGTCAGGTCCCGGTACCCCGACCACTCGGTCTCCGTGATTCCCGCGGATGTTGCACTGAAGGCCGGCTGGACCCTCCGCAGCGCTTCCGGGACGGGTGCTCGCCCGGAGCCGCTGCAGCGACGGCCCCACTTCTTCGTCGAAGCCTGGCAACCGGCGCAGCCGTCCAAGGTCCTCCTCGTCTCCTCCAAGGGCACCCACAGCAGCGTTCAGCAGGTGCACAAGCAGCTCAGCACGGCCAGCGCTCACGTGGAGTCCGTGCACATCGGGGCCTACGGCACCGTCCCGTACCTGCTCATCGGGACAGAGATCCCCAAGAAGGAGAGCCTCGCCCTGCACATCCTGGAGGCGCCGGGCACGACCGTCCTCCGCCCGTCCGGAGGGGCATCAGAAGCCGACCTGGACCTCGCCCTGAGCCAGGAGAACCGCATGGCCGACGTCGTACGGCAGGCTGAGCAAGAGCACACGATCATCCCCGGGTTCCAAGTACTGCCCGAATCCTTCGCCTGGTTCAGCATCGTGCTGGCTAGGACGGAGGCGGCCACGCTGACCGCCTTCACCGGAGGTGGCAAACCCACCGCCCAGTACCTGACCAAGGAACAAGGACGGCGCCACTTCCAGCACGACGTCCACGCCAACACCGACAGACTGCGAGATGCACAGCACCGCATCCACGGCATCGACTTCGTCGGCACCGACCACATCTACCGCCTCAACGGCACCCGCGTGGAGGCATTCTCCGGGCTCGAGAAGAGCCTGTACACGCATCTTCACCACGGGCGCGTCAATGAGTACCGACGCGAAGTACACGAACGTCGAGACCAGTGGCCGGGCCGCAGCACATCGGAACGGTGGAGCGCGGTGTCCATTCGTGCCGACGGAACTGTGCTGGCAATCCGTCTCCAGGAGGAGTGACAGTTCCGGCGGGGCCTTTGCTCTGATGGTCTCACTTCCGGTCTCGTTCGCCCCCGTCCGACGCCATTCGCGGGTGCCACCATCACCAGCTCCGCACCAGGTCAGGACACCCACGGCCCCCGCCGGACCCCCATACGAACATTTGGAAAGCGTGTTGGGGGCAACCCCTCACGAGTTCGAATCTCGTATCCTCCGCCATTGCTCTCACCGGGCAATACGTCGAAGGCCCCCGCAGCTCGCTGCGGGGGCCTTCGACGTTGACCAGCTGTCGACCGGTGCTCAGATCTGCACCACGTGCACGTCCTGGGCATCCAGTGCCTTGAGATAGGCGTCGAGGTCTGCCGGGTCTCTGGTGAAGACCACAGCACTGCCGTGTCGGGCGGCTGTGAGAGCCACCAGGGCATCCACAGCGTCCGGCCGCTTCTTCGGGGGCAGCTCTGCCGAACCGAGTGCGCTTCCGATGCGGTGCCATTCGGTGATGTCCGGACCGGTGGCGCACATAATGCATGCCGTCTGCCCCACGCTGGTAGGGCGCATGGCCGGGACCGAACTACGAGCCTGAGGCACCGTGCAATCCTTCATCACCCCGGCCAGGGCATGCACCGTGGCGGGGCTGGGCCGCCAGACTTGCGCGAGCACCGGTCCGAGCACGAGCGCCCGATGCGGTGTCTCCCGGAGACCGGCGTGCAGACGCACCGCCTTCGCCTTGCGGTCCGCGAGCGCGATCAGCATGCCGGTGTCGTAGACCGGCACCCGGACGGTCACGCCGCGTTACCGGATCGGGTTGCAGGACCCTCGGCACCATAGATGAGCCCCATAGCCTCCTGCACCTCCCGCCGCTCCTGCTCCGTGAGGTCGTCGTCGGCGACTTCAGGCAGCGGGGCCAGTGCGGCAGCCTCCGCCTCAGCTGCCGCGATCACCGCGTCAAGTCGGGCGAACTGAGCCTCCGCCGCTTCCGCCTCGGCCATCTGCCGGGTCGCGGCGTTAACGAGGTAGGCGGACACATCCATTCCAGCCCGCTCCGCGTGGGTCCGAATGCGCTCGGCATGTTCACTGTCCAGGCTGATGCTGATTCTCGTCTTCGGCATACCAGCAGTGTATGACGCGTATTACGACTCCGCCAGGCATTCCGCCCGCGCAGGGCCGACAGGCCGAGCCGCCCTGACTCGACCACGACCGTCCGAACTCTGTCCGACAAGGCTCATGGTCTCCGTTCCGTTCTCCTTCACCTCTGTACGGCGCCATCCGAATATGCGGCGGCCTCCTGAACCGTCGCAGGTCCTTACGCACCTGACCGTCTCCGGGCCGCCGGACGAAGACTTGGAAAGCGTGTTGGGGGCAGCCCCTCGCGAGTTCGCATCTCGTGTCCTCCGCCATGGCCCTCACCGGGCAGTACGAAGAAGGCCCTGACCCGTTTCGACTGGTCAGGGCCTTCTTCGCGTGCTGGCCCGAGTTGGACCGGTCTCGATCACGCGTCGCTGGGCGGTGGGCTCTTCGTGATCTTCCGTCTCGGTCGCGGCCTGGAGGGACCCTCGTTCGGGCCTCCCCGGCCTCTTCGCTCGCCTCCGGCGCGGTGCCCCAGAGTGCGTCGCGAGGCTGGGAGGGTGTGGACCCCGGCCGTGGTGATGTGAGGTACGAAGGGTGAGGCCGCTGGTCTCCCCACGGCCTCGCCCATCGCGCTGGACGCGTCTGCCGGATATTGCGAGCTACCGGCGGACGGCGCCTCGGGGCCGCGGCCGGGGCAGGCCGCCGATCTTGTCGGCGGGGTCCGTGAGCACCCCGTTGGTGAGGTACCGGTAGCGACGGCGCGTCCGGGCCGATATGCCGGGCCCCCGCCCATCATCGCGTCAACGATCGTGTCCGGGACGCCGACAATCGGACCAGGTCGGTTTCTCGGGGCCATGCGACGTCGGTGGTTCGGTCGGTCTACCCGTTGCGCGAGTACCAGGCCAGTCCGCGGCGCCAGGCGGCGAGTCCCAGTGCCGTTACGGCCACGGCCACCAGCGGGAAGGCGTACACCAGGGCCTGCGAGAAGGGGACCGTGTCGGTGTGGCCGGTCAGCCAGGCGGCCGGGTAGTAGCCCGCGAAAGCAATCGGGACACCGAAGGTGAACACCGTTTGCAGAATCGTCGGGAAGACCGACAGCGGGTAGTTTCCGAAGGTGCCCGCGGTGTTGTCCAGCCAGAAGAACAGCGACTCGCTTCCCCGGAACCGCAGCACGAGCGCGGCGATGTGGAGGTTCAGGCCCAGCTCTATCACCGTGGCGCACACCATGGCCAGGAGGAGGAACAGCACTGCCCCGACGGTCCATTCGACGTCCAGCAGGGACAGACAGACGCTGAGCGAGACCGCGGCCACCACCAGGTCGCCCAGTGCGTTGACGGGCGCCTCGTACGTGAACACCTGGAGCAAGGTCGGTGCCGGGCGGGTGCGGAAGGCGTCGAAGCGGCCTTCGCGCAACAGCTGCGGGACCAGTCCCAGATTCCCGAAGAAGAGCATGTACAGGCCGTGGCCCACCATGCGGATGCTGCTCACGAGCAGGATCTCACCGAGCTCCCAGCCATCCAGCGCGGGAAAGCGGCTGAAGATGACGGTGGCGAAGAGGACCACGGTGATCTGGTACGTCACACCGTTGGCCACGGCCATCGCGAAGTCCGCGCGGTTGGCGAGTTGGCTGCGCAGTCCGGCCCGCAGGATCACCGTGGCCAGCCGCAGCCGGCCGACCGGAACAGCTGGGGTGGGCGCGGCAGAGGTTTTCGTGCTCATCGGATCAGCCACCAAGGACGAGGAGACGGCGGGCGGCGCGGTGCCACATAAAGCGGCCTGCCAGGGTCAGCAGCACTCCCCAGAGGGCTTGTTCGGCCAGGAACCAGCCGGCGTCGGCGGCTGCGATGCGCCCGGTGTAGAGCGAGACCGGCACATGGATCGTCGCCGCGAACGGCAGATGCTCGCCGACTGCCCGGAACCAGTCGGGAAAGAACCACAGCGGGACGAGGCCGCCGGACAACAGCAGTTGGGCGAACGCCACCAACCGGTTCACCCCGAAACTGGTGATCGTCCAAAAGCTCGTCAGGTCTACCAGCAGGCCGATCTGGTAGAAGACCACCTGGCCGAGCGCGTACGAGAGGACCGCCACCGCCGTGGCCGCCCAGGTCGGGGGAGCCGAGACGAGTCCGGTGGCCAGGCCAATGGCCAGCCCGGCGCACAGCCAGGCCGTGGCGTAGAGCCCCTCCCCTACACCACGCCAGGCGCAGTAACGACGGGCTGCCAGCGGTCGTACGAACCAGAAGACGACCGATCCGTCTCGGATCTTGCTCTGCGCGGTCTCCTGCGAAGCCCCCTCCAGAACGACCCTGCCGGTCCCCATGAGGGTGGCCAGCACCGAGTAGGTAATGGCTTGGGAGGCGTCGAGACCGACCACGGTCTGACTGCTCTCCCCGTACAGCGCGCGCCAGAGCAGCACGTACAGGAAGACCTGGGTGACGATGACGAACGTCGTGGCGACGATGCGCGGCTTGTAGGCCCATTCGGTGCGCGGGACAAGGAACGCGAGCCGAAACGCGCGTGGACGGCCGGCTGCCGTACTCGGGCTCACGGGGCGGGCCGGGGAGGGCGGCGTCATCACCCGGCCAGTCCCGTCGCCGTCGGCGCTTCCTCGTGGGAGCGGCCGTAGAGCGTGCGCAGCATGTCCTCGACTCTGGTGCCCTCGTACACCAGCGAACGCACCGGGTGGGCGGCGAGCAGCTCCGCGGTCACCTCGATGCGGTCGGACCCGGGCAGCGGGCGGACGCGCACGGTGGGCCCGTCGGCGGAGACGACCTCGGCGGTCAGCAGCCGCAGCGAGGGCGGCGGCGCCTCGAACTCCACCACGAAGGTGTGTTGGTCACCGGATACGGCGGCGAGTCCCTCCCGTGACCCGTCATGGACCACCCGGCCCCGGTCGATGACCACGATCCGCTCGCAGAGCGCCTCGACCTCCCCCATGTCGTGCGTGGTGAGAATGATCGCGTGGTCCCCGGTGGCCGCCAGCCTGGCCAGCAGTGCCCGTACCTGGTCCTTGACCAGGACGTCGAGGCCGACCGTCGGCTCGTCCAGAAAGATCACCTGCGGCCGGTGCAGCAGGGCCGCCGCCAGGTCGCACCTGACGCGTTGGCCGAGGGAGAGGAAGCGGACCGGGGTGTCCCAGAACGGCGACAGCGAGAGGACACCGTCGAGTTCGGCCAGGGCGGAACGGTAGACGGGCTCGGCCAGTCCGTAGATGTCCCGCAGGATGTCGAAGGAGACCCGCGCCGGAAGGTCCCACCAGAGCTGGGTGCGCTGCCCGAAGGTGACTCCCATCGTGCGCGCGTTGCGCTCGCGGTCGGCGTACGGGTCCAGGCCCTTGACCCGGACCGTTCCGGTCTCGGGCAGCAGCAGGCCCGTCATCAGCTTGATGAGCGTCGACTTGCCTGCCCCGTTCTGACCGAGCAGTCCCACGAACTCCCCCTGCCCGACACGGAGATCCACATCGGCCAGGGCGACGGAGCGTCGCGCCTTCCGCCGCCGCAAGGGCCGTCGGACACTCCATCGGTCCCCCGGGTCGAAGGACCGGAAGGTTTTTCCCGCCCCGGCGACGTCGATCACCGGCTCCCCGCCGGTCATGAGGCGGCCCTGCCCGCGGCCTCGGAGCCCCTGAGCACAGCGGTGGCCACCAACGGCGCGAGCAACTCGCCCACCGCGGGCAGCCACTGGACGGGGACGACCCGGCGCAGCGCCCCCGGTGCGAGGGTGGCCAACGCGGAACGCGCCTGAAGTCGGCCCGGGTCCACCGCCCCGCCCAGGTCGTGCAGCACGGCTCCGAGGGTGAAGGCCGTGGTCCACACCTCGGCGAGCAGGACGTCGCTGATCCGGTCGTGGACCAGGGAGCGGTGGGGCAGAACGTCCAGCGCCTCGCGCAGAGGTCCGACGGTCTCCTCCCTCCCGATGCCCCGTTCCAGCAGGGTCTCCTCGGCGGGACCGCGGCGCCAGCCGTCCGGCGCGGAGTCGTCGCGGGTGTAGACCACGGCCAGCTGCTCCCACCAGCAGAAATAGGGCACGGCGCTCGGCGTCGGCAGAGTGCTGGAGCCGGGCCCGACCGAGGCCCCCGCACCGAGGAGGCCGTAGTTGGCGGAGTTGCGCGGCCCCATGACGTCGTTGCCGACCAGGCTGGGGGGGTTGGCATGATCCACCGGCTGTACGACCGGGGTGAGCTTCTCGATATTGGTCAGGTGATCGAGAAGGGTGACGTCGTCCGTGGCGTCGGCCACGGTGTTCGCCGCCGCGTACTCCGCGAAGGACCGTGCCCGGGAAGCGGGCAGTACGAGCGCCACGGAAGGCAGGTAGTCGTCGACCACCGGAGCCCAGTCGTGGCCCAACAGGGCCGCGGCGCGGACAGCGTTGGCGGTGCGTGATCCCCACTCCGCGAACAGGCTGATGGCGGCGTCCGGCCTCGCCGCGACGAGGGCCCCCACCCGTTCGGCGAACCCGGGCGCGAGGATCGCGTCGTCCTGGATCACCAGCTGATGAGTGGCCGAGGGCGCCACCGTCTGCCAGGCGAGACGGGCTGTGCGCAGGGCGGACGACGGGCCGTCCGGTTCGGGGTCGGTGACGACCACGGCCGCCAGTTCGGGGTGGGCTGCGGACAACCGCTCTGCGGCTGCCTGGCGGCGTGGGTGAGCCATGATCACGGTGGAGAGGCTGATCGGGCGGGGTGCGGCAGTCATAGGTCAGGGGTTCCGGTCTGACAGGGGGCGGGGGACGGTAGCGGTTCGTGGGGTTCGGGGGGGCCGCGGTCGCCGCGGGCGGGTATCACCGCTCGGTCTTCCCGGACTCCGCGGAGCGCCCGCCGAGGAGTCCTGTCGCGTACCGCAGGGGCCCGAGCCAGTGCAGGACGGGCTGGGCCAGGAACGCGTGCACCAGCCGCAGTCCGCCCGGGGACGGGAGCTCGGCCCGCTCCCGGGCGCCTTGATGGCCCGCCAGCCAGGACTCCGCCCGGCGCACACACCACAGGGTGTGCGCCACGGTGTAGCCGAAGGCGGCCGCGGCCCAGACGATCAGCTGCGCGTGCGCCTGGGCCAGAGCGAGGACGGTGACCGCGGCGAGGACCACGACCGGGCCGAC
Source organism: Streptomyces sp. NPDC091649 (assembly GCF_044756785.1). NCBI lineage: Bacteria > Bacillati > Actinomycetota > Actinomycetes > Kitasatosporales > Streptomycetaceae > Streptomyces > Streptomyces sp. NPDC091649. The sequence goes on from NZ_JBIVTR010000005.1 coordinate 101,509, forward strand.
GAACCACCAGAGGGTGTCGAGGAGTTCCTTGACGAACACCGCTGAGTTCCGCGGTTGGTGGGTCCGCAGGACGGGGTCGGTCAGCAGCCGTCGCAGCCCCGCCAGACTCCCCTTCGCCACGATCGCGTAGGCGTTGCCGAGGGAACGGACGCTCGGGTACCGGTCGACGAGATTGAAGACCGGGAGCACCACCATGCCGGCCCTCGCGGAGGAGAGCTTGTAGCCGATGAGGAGGTCGTCCACGGGCTCCTCGTACATACCGATCGCCACGAGCGTGTCATGACGCACGAAGAGGCCGGCGCCCACGCCGTACACCACCGGTTCGGCGACGGCCGCGAGGCCGGAGGGAAGCCCGGACCCGGCGATCCGGGCGCACGCCCGGATGCGGTGGGCCTCGACACCGGCGCGGCGGCGCAGATCGGCCAGGGCATGGGCGCGCAGCAGTACGTCCTGGCGCCCCGGTCGGGCGGCGTGCGGGCGGCGGAGCTGGAGCGGCAGTTGCTGGATCAGTTCCGGCGGGTGTCCCGAAGGCGCCCGGGCGGCCTGCGCCACATGCCAGAGGGTGGTGCTGTCCGGCTGGGAGTCGGCGTCGTACAGACCGACGTAGGTCATGGCGGGCACGGCGTCCGGGGGCAGCAGGTCCGGGAGCTGTTCGACGGCGTGCACCAGCTGGCTGCTCTTGGCTCCCTCGGCGGTGTGGTGCAGGTGGTGCAGGCTCGCTCCGGGGTGCTCCGCTGCCAGCAGGGGCAGTAGGTACCGGGCGATCTCGCGCGTGGTGGGGACTGCGCCGACCTCCGAGCGGAGGGCAGCGGCGGGGTCCGCCGCCGCGCGCACGCGCGCCGCGACCGCCGCGGCCCTCGCGGAGGGGACGAGTCCGCTCAGCCGCGCCGCCGCTCGGGCGCCGTCCTCGGCCAGGGCCGTGGCCAGGGCGGGCAAACGGCGGAGGGCGGCGTCCCGCTCGCGTTCCTCGCGTTCGGTGGTGACCACCACGATGTGCAGCAGATGCCGTGGGTAGTCGAGGGCGAGCGCGCCGCGCACGACCTCCTCCAGCAGGTCCTGCTCGCGCAGGGCGGGCACCAGAAGCACGACATGGGGCGCCGGGCCGTCCTCCGGCGGGCGTACGGCCCGGCGTCGGCGGTCGAGGGCCCGCGCTGTCCGCGCGGCGCGGGCGGTGAGCAGAGCCCCCCAGAGGAGAACCGCCCACAGGACGGTCAGAGCGATCGTCGTCACGTGGGCCCCACCACGGTGTCACCGACCGCCAGGAGCCGCATGCCGCCGCGGGTGGCGCCGGCCTCACGCAGACTCGCCACCACTGGGCCGAGGCGCTCGGCCCAGGCCACGACGTCGGCGGGCACCAGGCGTTCCGGCTCACCGACCGGAATGCCGCGCAGCAGAGCACCCAGCCGCGTACCCAGGGCCAGTGGGATCTCGGTGGTGAGCGTCCGCGCCCCGCCCACCTCCGCGAGGTCCACCCGCAGGACGCCGTCGGCCAGTGACGGTTCAACGCGGACCAGGCCGAGCTCCGCCGAGCGGGCCAGGAGCGGCCCGGCGTTCTCCAGCAGGAGCTTCGCCGGGACGGCGGAGCGGTGGCGCACGCCGACGCTCAGCTCGACGACCGTGTCGAAGAACCTGTTGGGGAACCTGCGGTACTGACCGCGCAACAGGTGGCGGCGGCGGGGCAGGGAGGGATCGGCGTGTCGTGCGATCCGTACGATCCGCGGCGGTTCGGCGTCGTCGCTCAGGGTGAAGCGCAGTTCGCACGAGGTGTCCAGGGAGAAGGAGTAGTCGTCCCCCTGCCGCCGCACACTGCGCGCGTCCTTGCCGATCTTGACGACGGTGCCGGTGGCGAACACCTGGATCTCGTCGTTGTGCCAGCGGTCACCGTACTTGTACTCGGCGGACCGGAACGAGCCGTCGGCGTGGAAGTTCGCCAGGACCACGGGGATGTCGGGCGTACGGGCCGGGCCGAAGTGGGCGAAGTGGGCGGCCCCGACCAGGGAGAGCTTCTGCTGGTGGCGGTCGAGCACTTCGAGGGACCACTGTTCGGGACTGACCACTCCGAACAGCTCGTTGGCGAAGGGGCGGTCGAGGTCGGGAGCGTAGATGTGCAGGCCGTTCCCGGCGCCGTCATCGCCCCAGGGGCGGCTCTGCACCCGCTCGCCGAGTTCGGCCCTGGACTGGAAGGTGTGGAAGGAGTACGCGTGCGGGTAGTCGTCGGGGTCGCGGCGCTGCGGGGGGTGCACGACGAGGTGGCGCAGGCAGGCGCTGGAGGAGCGCAGGGAGCGCAGCTCAGCCGGGGCCGCGCCGGGTTCACCGACCGGCCGGGGCGGCTCTCCGTCCGCCGCCCGCCGCGGCTGGACGGCGGGGGCCGCCGGGACGGGTCGGCTCAGCGCGGTTGCCAGGTGCCCGGCGAACCCCTCGATGTGGGCCGACGTCATGTGCGGCATCGCGTAGAAGTGGTGGAAGAGCCGGTCGACGACCCGTCCGTCCTCGGCCCGCCAGGGAAGCCTGTTGCCGACCAGGCGGTAACGCTCGGTGAGCTCCCTGGGCAGTTTCCCGTCGTCCGCGGAGAACCCGACGACGAGAACGGTATTGCCCGGCGACGGCTTCGTCAGTGCGCCGGGGTCCACCGCACGGATGGCCTCGGCAAGCTCGTCGCGCAGCTCCAGGCAGCGGCGGAACGTCTTCCGGTAACCCTCGGCGGCCACGCCGAAGACCAGCGACCAGAGCGCCGCGGCCATGGCTCCGGAGCGGGACCCGGTGATGGTCTCGTCGATGAATCCGGACATCGGCGCCGCTACGGCACCGTGGCCGAGCAGACCTTTCCGGCACAGGAAGACGCCGCAGCTGTAGGGCATCAGGCCGGATTTGTGCGGGTCGAGCACCACGGAGTGGACATGAGGGTTGCGGAAGTCGAAGGGCGTCGCGGGCGCGGTGAACGGCAGGATCATGCCGCCGTGGGCGGCGTCCACGTGGTGGAAGGACGCTGGCCCCGTCCCGTCGGCCGCCCGGCGTCCGAGCAGAGCGGCGATCTCGTCGATCGGGTCGACGGAACCGGTGTTGTAGTAGCCGGCCGTGGTCACCACGATCACGCCGGTCCGGTGGTTCCCGTCCCCCGCCGCCGTGTCCTGGGCGGCCAGTTCGTCGAGGGCGCTCGCAACGGATTCCGCGTCCCACACCCAGGAGGGGCCCACGGGACAGGTCACGATCTCCAGATCGAGGATCTCCGCCGCCTTGGCCACCGAATGGTGGGCCAGATCCGAGGTGAGGACGACGACCCGGGTGGCTCCACCCGCGCGGAGGGCGTTCCGGCCGATGCGCAGCCCGGCGAGGGTCCCCTCGTTGGCACCGCCGGTCAGATACCCGTCGACGGAGTCGGCGTGCAGCAGCCCGCCGAGCGCCAGCACCGCCTCGCGCTCCAGGCGGCGCGTGCCGCGGACCCCGTCGCCGAAACGGGTGTGCACACCGACGTTGTTCGCGTTGCGGGCCACGAAATGCTCATGGCCGAGCAGGGCCAGCGGGTGCGGGGCGGTCATGGCGAAGCCCAGGCGTACCGGCTCGTCGTCGCCGTGCCAGTCGGGAATCTCCGCCAGCCGGGCATCCAGGATGTCGCGGAGGGCCCCCGCGTCGAGCGGCAGGGAGGGGAAGGGGTCGGTCTCCGTCGACCCGTCCTCAAGATCGGGCATCAGTGTCCCTCCCGGCGCAACGTGCAGCGGAGCACGGCACGTGGCCCGACGTCCAGCTGTCGCACGTAGTCGTGCACCGCGCCCTCGGGGGTCAGGCCCGCGTCGGCGAACGCCCGGAGTACGCGGTCCGGGGGAAGCAGCGTCATCGGCACCCCGTCGGGGAGCAGATACCGGCCCTCGGCGCCGTCCTGGCGCAGTTGGGGGTCGAGGACCCGCGAGGTGAAACAGTTCAGCGCGAGCAGTCCGTCCGGACGCAGCACCCGGACGATCTCGCTCACCGCGGCGCTCCACTGCGCGTGGTCCACGGCGTTGTGCAGCACTCCGTAGCAGACGACCAGCGCGAAGGACGCGTCCGGCGCGTCGATGGCGTGGGCCGCTCCCTGTCGGACGGCCACCTGTTCCCCGTACTCGCCGGTGCGGGCGCGGGTGGCTTCGACCATGCCGGAGTGCAGGTCCAGGGCGACCGTGGTGAAGCCCCGGCGCAGGAGGGCCAGGGTGTTGCGGCCGCCCCCGCAGCCGAGATCGAGCGCGACCCCTTCGACGGGTGTCTGCTGCAACAGCTCGATCAGGTAGGGCTGGGCGTCGAGCGCGCTGAACCCGGCGACCGTCTCCGGGGAGTTCCAGTAGTCCGCGGCCAGCTCGGAAGATGTCTCGGTACGGGTCATCGGGGGAGCTCCGTCTCCTCGTAGGTGCCGTTGTGCGGACGGGCGTGCGTGACGTCCATGCCCAGGTCCGCGAAGCGCTCCGCGCAGTGGTCCGGGCGGTCGGTGAGCACGAAGAAGGCGGGGCCGACGGAGGACAGGGACAGCATGGTCGCGGCTCCCTCGTGCCACAGCGGTTCCAGATCTTTGGCCAGATCGGTGAGTCCGGGGTGGGTGAAGGAACAGTTGTCGATGCTGCCCATCCGGAACCGGTAGTCGAAGACGAGCGAGCCGAGGGGCCCGAGGTCCCCCCGGCGTGCGGCGGGCATGGCCTCGTGAAGCATGCGGAAGGCGATGGTGGGCGCCCACCGCTCGCCCGTCGCGCGGAACTGGTCGAACTTCTCGGCCTCCGCGGCCATCAGCTCGTCGGTCGGACGCCGGTCCCAGTCCGAGGGGACGCCGATGACCAGGGAGAGCCGCTCGGGCACGGGCACGGTGAGGACGACGGTGCTGCGGCCCGCGACGATCTGGATGCCACCGTCGTACAGCCCCGAGGCGGCCGAGCCTCCGATGCACTGCACGGGAATCAACAGGCCCGGGAGTGTGCCGTGTTCCTCTCCGTGGTTGGAGGTGAGGTAGGACAGGAGGTCGGCGCGGTCCACGGGGTTGCCGTAGAGGTGGTTGACGGCCGTGGCCACAGCAGCGATCAGACTGCTGCTCGACCCGAACCCGGCGTGCACGGGCAGCGGATCGCTTTCGGCCCGGATCGACAGGTCGCAGTCGACACCCAGCGCGGAGCACATGATGCGGGCGGCGTGCTCGACGAGTTCGGGTCTGCGGACCACCGGGTCGACGACAAGTCCGGCTCCGGGCTCCAGGCGACGGACGTGGACGTGATGGAACCGGGCGACGGAAAGGACGAGTTCACCGGCGTCGTAGAGGAGGTTGCGGTCGCCGGCTATCGCCCCCGGCTGCAACGCCATGGCGTTGAGCCGGGTCGGGTAGCGGATGGCGGTCTCGTCCCGGGGCTCGGCCCCGCCGGGAGAGGCGGCCAGCGGATGGTGGACGGTGCCGGGAATGAACGGTTCGAACATGCTGCTCCCTAGGCAGTGGTCCGTGCGGAGACGTCGGGCACCGCGGCCAGGAGCCGCTGGCGGCCCACGGTGAGATCCGCCAGGTGATCGAGGGAGTCGGTGGTGTAGCCGCCACTGCCCAGCGAGCCGGACGGGCGGATGTTCATGTTGGCCTTGGCCAGACGCAGGTGGGGCAGCCGGAAGCGCAGCACCTCGTGCATCAGCCCCCGCAGTGCCCGGATGGCGTTCATCACCCGGGTGTCCGCGCCACCTGCGCGCCCCGCGTCCTCGACGAGGCGCGGCAGCAATGGACGGTGGTGGCCGGCGGCGGCACCAATGGCTCGGTAGGACGCCGGGAGATAGCCGATGTTCTCGGCGAGATAGCCCTCGTACCACTCCTCCAGAGGGTCGCCCGGTTCCGGGCGGAGCAGGATGATGTCGACCAGCATCGGTGTCATCTGGGCGCCTCCTGGAGCGAAGAGCACCTCACCCCCGACGGTCATCGGAGGAAAGTAGGGGCGCAGTTCGTAGGAGAAGCACTCCGGTGTGACCTCGCGCTTGACCTGTAGCAGGGCATGCGCGAAGGTCTCGAAGCCTTCGGTGGCGGTGTCCAGCAGGGCAGGCAGTTCCGGGTCGTCCGCGGCGAGCGGCAGTGCCTCGACCAGCGCGTCGATCGCGGGGCGCAGCGCGATCCCCGCACGGCGCACCTCACGGATGAAGAGCGCCTCCTCGGGGATCTCGGAGAAGGACCGGGTGCCCTGCTCCGGGTTGCGAAGGGCGTAGGTGTAGACGCTGTCCCGGGGGACCTCGTCAGCGATCCCGCCCAGTTTGAGCAGGGTCTCCTCCGCGCCTTCCAACGTCCGGTAGTCGACGCCGTGCCGCTCCAGCGAGGCCAGAGCGAAACCGAGGTCGCGCAGGGCCGCACTGGCCGTGGGAATGTCGTGTACCGCCTCGCCGACTCTGCTCAGCCAGAGGCGGCCGAGACGAGCTATCTCGTCCGTCGCGGCCCCCCGGTTCAGCATGGGCAGGCGGAAGATGTCGGGAGCGGCGCCGAGTGGATCCAGCGCGGCCACGTGCTGGTCCAGGGCGCGCATGTGCATGGCAAGACTCAAGGGACGCGACCTCCTGGTCGTGTTGAGCGCATGTCGTGTTCGCCTCGCTCGTCGGTACCGGGCTCGATCGCCTTCGACGGCGTGTCACAGTGCCCCGGCGGCGGGTGCGGCGGCGGGAGTGCGAGGCGTCGGTCGGTAGAGGACGGGGGAACCCCGGTGGTCTCAGAGCACGGGAATCAGTTCGTCCAGCGTCCGGACCCGTCGGGCGACGGGGACCGGCGGGGTTGCCGAATGGTCGGCTCCGGTGGCCCACACCACCGGCAGGCCGGCGGCATGGGCGGCGGTGAGCCCGACGTAGGAGTCCTCGACGGCGAGACTCCAGGAGGGGGAACCGCCACTGTGTCTCACCGCGTGCAGATAGGTATCCGGCGCGGGCTTGGCCTTCGTCCCGGCGTCGGCGCAGCTGACATGGGTGAACCAGTCGAGAATGCCGAGTCGGCGCAGGTGACTCTCGACCCAGTCGCGGGAGTTGCCCGAAGCGATGGCCGTCCGATGGCCGCGTGAGCGGCAGTGTCGGAGAAAGGAGAGCACCCCGGGCATCAGGTCCGCCCGGGAGGAGTGCGCCAGGTTCTCCCGCTCGAACGTCTCCCAGAGCGAACAGGCCCGATCGGGCCCCACTGAAGCGTTCAGTGCTACCAGCAGCTCAGTGCGATCGAGTGTCCCGTCGGGACGCACCGGGAGGTCGAGCGGCTTCGCCGCCCCGGACCGCAGCAACCGCCGCCACACGCTTACAGCGATGTGCTCCGTGTCCAGGAGTACACCGTCGAAATCCAGGACGATCACGCCCTGCGTGCCACGGTGAACAAGCCCAGCCAACATGTTTTACCCCCCGGTTCATGCTGTGCGACCGGCGTTCCCGCCGATCGGCCCTGCCCGGCTGGGAGACGCCGACCCCCCGTTGGTCTGGACCAAAGCTGAGGCTAGACGCGGCCCCAGCTCTTCGCAAGCAATCAATGCGTCAGCCGGTTGATCAGGCCATGAATAGTCGATTCTCAGCCATTGATGCCAGCGCATCCCGGAGCCGGACAGGCTTCCCCTGCACTCCCGACGGCATGCGGCCACCGTCCTCCGGAGCAGCCCTCAGTCGCATTCCGAAAAGCTCGGATCGGCTCGGGTCGGACCGGGCAACCCAGGCCCCGAACCGTCCCTCTCACAGTGACGAAGCTCGTCCGGAATGCACTGACCCAGGCGAGGCCGATCGCGCTCAGGGCCTTCCAACCAAGGTCAAGCCCGCCTCACGGGTTCGCATCTCGTATCCGTCATCCGCGACGAGCCTGGCTTTGGGCGTACCGAGACCCGGACCAGGTGGCATGCGCCAGATCGATATACCGGCCTCACTCCCGGCCCCGGCCTCACCCCTGTGCCGCGGGAGGACGAACATACGTGCGCCGCACAACCTATTGACCGTCTCGTTGATCATCTCCGTGTATGCGTACGACCGTGCTGCTCTCCCACGCAAGGCGACCGTTACAGCCGCACATCCCCGGAAGGATCACATGAAGCTCCGACATGTTCTGGCGACCGCCGCCCTCACCGCCGTCGTCGGCCCCATGGCGCTGTTCGCAGCTCCGGCCGCGTACGCGACAGGAGAAGCCTCAGCCGCCGGCACCCCCTCCGCGTCCGCTGCCCCGACGACGACACCCGTGCCGTCCGCCCCTGCCGAAGCCAGTGACGATGCACAGGAACCGGCCACGCAATCGGAGGCCACTCCCTCCGCAACGGCCGGATCGACCGCTGCGAAGCCGGCGGAGTCGGCAAAGTCGAGTGCCGAGCCGTCTCCGACGTACACGCGCCCGACGTTCTGTTCCGGCATACCGGACGAGGAGCGCGGCAAGACGGCGCTTCTCGGCCTTCCGAGCAAGATCGTCGCCGGGTCCGGCTGGCATGACTTCACCTACCGTGTGACCAACGTGTCCAAGGTGAAGGTGATGGAGACCGACATCTCCCTCTATCTCGGCACTGCCGATCCGAAGCTCGACGATATCGCCGAACTGAGCGTCACGGTCGAGTGGTTCAACTCGGCCACCGGAAAGTGGAAGGCCATTGAAGGCGACGGGGCGGAAGTCTTCGACGACCACGAGTTCGCCACTGTGAAGGCCCTCGGACCAGGTGAGTACGCGGACGCCGCGATGCGCATCAAGATCGGCGCCGTGGCCGAGCCGGGGACAGGCTACTTCTTCACCATCGGCCACTCGTACGGCGAAGACGGCCAGTGCGGGTTCGACGACATCAGCCAGTTCGACTTCACGGTCCTCGCCTCCGGCAGCGAACCCGGCAAGGTGGAGGACTCCGAGGGCACCCCCGGCAAGGTGGAGGGCGCCAAGGACACGGACGCCGCCGCCAAGGGCACCAACGGGAACAAGCCTGCACCGCAGGGCGAGCTCGACGAGATCCCCGCCAGCGGCAGACTCGCCGAGACCGGGGCTTCCAGCGCGATGCCGACCGCCGCCGCCCTCGGGGCAGCCGCTGTCGTCACGGGCGCAGGGGCTGTTCTCGTCGTGCGCCGTCGCAGGGCCGGGTCCGCTTCCTGAGTCGGCCATCGCATCGGCACGCGGTGAACGAGGAGCCCACGGGCAACCGGCGTCGGCCTGCCGCAGGATCACGGCCGTCAGCTCCCACACGCTGCGGTCATCCTCATGCCCCATGCGTGACGGCCCGGCTGCCCCTGGTCCCAGGCCGGGTCTCATTCACGTACGTCCCGGACCGCCCACCGGCCCCGTCCCCTGCCGCCGCGCCGTAGATCAGAACGCTGCCGATCGCCCCCGGACCGCCGGACGACGGCTTGGAAGGCGTGTTGGGGGCAACCCCTCACGAATTCGCATCTCGTATCCCCCGCCATTGCTCTCACCGGGCAATACGAAGAAGGCCCCCGCAGCTCGCTGCGGGGGTTTTCGACGTTGGTGGGCCTCGCCGCCCTCCGTCATGGGCCACAGGGGCTGTTTCCCGGGGGCTCCCCGGATCACGGGCCCGATCTTCGGCCTTCGGGGCCCCACAGCAACCGGTGGTCGGGGATGTGGCGCTGACGCGCTCGTATGCGGGCGGCGCCGCCCGCGTCCCTCCCATGACCTGGTCGAAGACCAAGTCCGTCACGCCATCAGTACGGGGCCCGTTCCGGCAGTGTGCCGGGCATCGTGTGGCCGCGAGAAGGAGCGCGTTCAGGGCAGTGTCGGGCCCGTGTCGACGAGCCGCCGCTACGCTCACCGATCATGGACTGGGTCGAACGCACCGCGCAGTTGAGGCAGTGGACACGGAGCGGAGTGCGGGCTCCGCACAAGCCTTTGCTGCTCCTGTACGCACTCAGCCGGTTCCAGCAGGACTCCGACGGCGCACTGCAGTACAGCGCGGTGGAAGAGGACCTGGGACGGCTGCTCACCGAGTACGGCCCGGGCAACCGGACAACACCCGCCTACCCCTTCCATCACCTGGTGAGCGACGGCGTGTGGGAGGTGCGCACCGAACGCGGGCCGGGCAGTCCCGGGACCGGGGTCAGGGAACTGCGCGCGACCGGCGCCACCGGGCGGCTGACACCGGAGCTGCGTGCGGCGCTGCGGCGGGAGCCGTCCCTCCTCGGCCGCATGACACGGGTGCTGCTCGATCTCAATTTCCCGCCTTCCCTCCACGGCGAACTGTGCGAAGCCGTCGGCCTGGCGCTGGAGGAGGCGGAGACGGGTCCGACCTCGAACGCGCTCAGGCGGAGGGACCGGCGGATGCGAGAGCTGGTCCTGACGGCCTACGAGTACCAGTGCGCCTTCTGCGGATACGACGGGAGGATCGGAGCGGTGCCGGTGGGGCTCGAGGCTGCCCATGTGCGCTGGTGGGCCTTCGACGGGCCGGACGACATCGAGAACGGGCTGTGTCTCTGCTCGCTGCACCACAAGCTGTTCGACAAAGGCGTACTCGGCATCGGCGAGGGCCACCGCATCCTGGTCTCACAGAGCTTCGTCGGCCGCAGCACCGCCGCCCGCGAGCACGTCGTCACGCTGGCCGGCCGGCCGCTCATCGGCCCCCAGCCGGGCGTCCGCCCCATCGCCGCCGCCCACCGTACCTGGCACACCAGTCAGGTCTTCCACGGCAGCCCACGCCTCGCCACGACCGCCTGACCAGCACCGCTTTCGAGCAGCTGGCGGACCTCGATGCCGAACACGGGCGGCGGCCCGCCACCTGCCGGAAGATATCAAGCTGCACGGCCACGGCCACCCTCATGGCTCCCCGGCGAGGAGCAGGAGGTACCAGAGCCCGTGAACGGCGGTCATCGCGGGGAGGAATGTCCAGGACAGCTGTACGCTCCGCCTCACGTCCAGCCCCGCCGGCGCAGGATCCGCGGGGGTCAGCAGAGGCTGCACCGCCCGTCGGAACCTCTTCGCGGACTGGTAGCCCCCGAGCCGCCCGCTCAACGAGGGGGCGACAGCCGGGCTTCTGAGGACGCGGCCGTCCTTGAGCTCGACTTCGAGCCCGTCCGTGGTGCGGATGCGCTGGATGAGACCGTAAGGCACCCGGAGGTGGGTCAGCCTGTTGTGCATCAACAGCCCGTCCTTGCCCGGGACCACCCGGCATCGGAGGCTCAGCCACGCCGGGTAGCCCAGTGCCAGGCTCATCGACAGCCCCTGAAGCGACCGTTGCCACAGGGGCAGTGTCTCGCCGGCCGGCTGGGTGGCCGCGTGGAAGAAGCCCAGGACGACCGAGAAGCAGAGCCCCACCAGCCACGGGCCGAACTCGGAGCTGCGTAAGCGGAACATCGGCTCCGGCCTGGATCTCACGGGCCACTCCGTCCTCCCCCGGGGCGGCTACCGGGTGCCGGTCTCGCATCACGGATCGCGCCAGGCGGGCTTGAAGGCCGATGTACCGGACGGCTCCAGCCTGACATCGAAGCCCTGCCATCTCCAGATCCTGCCCGGATCTGTCGTCGCGCCTTGCGTGCTTGCTCGTCGTCCGCGTGTGCTGCTTGTGCCTGCCGTTGGCGGCGCTTTCCGGGCGGCCCTGCGGCCCGAAGGCCGTCGTCGCCATCGCGCACTGCGGGTGATCTTCCGGCCGGTCAGCCGGTGGTGCCCCATGCGACCGAGCGTCGAAGCGGCGTTCGCCTCGATCGGGACGGAGTCGGCGGTGCCGCTCGTGCCGGTTCGGGTGTGGGTGTGGGCGTGGGCGTGGTGGTGACGCGGGCCCTTCTCGCCATTCGTCCGCGCGGCGATCAGGGGCGCTTTTCGGACATCTACGGGCCGACCGGGTGAACGCAGACAACCCGAAGGGCCCCGTACCTCCTCTCACAGCCCGGACACAGCGTCGCCACCGGTGAGTTGGGGCCCTGCTGTTCGTCCACGTTCCGTTACGCACCCGGAGTCCGGAAGTACGAGGAATGATGACCAGAACCACGCAGGGCCGCACCAGCCGCCTCACCCGTCCCTCGATCGCCGTCGCCGCCGCGGTCGCCGTGACCGCCGGCGTCGTCGCCGCCGCGCCCGACGCCAAGACGGCGGAGGCGACGCCGAAGCTCAGCCTCGTCGCCGCCTCCACCTCGGTGACGCTCGACTCGTGGAAGGAGGATCCCGGCGTCTATCTGGACCTCGGGACGTATCTCACCTCCGAGAACGGCGCGTTCGAGGTCAAGGTGGCCCGGAAGTCCTACAAGGACCCGGTCGTCGCCTCGCAGCTCATCCGGGACGGGAAGAAGACCACGGTCAAGGCCCTTCCCGCCGGGCTCGTCAAGGACTTCTCCGGGCTGCCGGGCTTCGCGCGGATCAAGCTCACCGACGCGGCCGGCAAGCCGGTGCTCGACCGGACCGAGGCGTTCTGCCCCAACAACGCTTCCGGGCGCATCCGGCCGGACGCCCCCGCCAACTCGAAGTATCCGCAGAGCTGTCCGGTGAACCCCTTCACGCTGGGCTCGGTGTGGGGCGTGGAGAAGGGCTGGGCGTCCAACACCTATGCCGGCTACTACTCCGAGCCGGTCCAGCTGGCCGCCGGTACCTACACCGCGAGGATCGGCGTGACGAAGAAGTACCGCGACCTCTTCGGCATCGCCGACGAGACCCGTACCGTCAAGGTCACCGTGCGCGAGCGCAGCTGGGAGGAGCCTTCGACGGCGGCCCCCGCCGGCAGCCGTAGCGCCGCGGGCTCGCACGAAGGCCACGGAGCGCAGAAGGGGCGCGGGGGGCACGAAGGCCACGGGGGGCAGGAGGGGGACGGGCACGGGGGCCACGGAGAGGCGGCGCCCGCCGGCGGGGGCGTGGCGTCCGGCTCCGGGCACGGTGGTCACGCCGCGCACGGCGCGCCCGTACGGACCGAGGCGCCCGCCGCCCGGACGACCGGCGCGGGCTCCACGTTCAACGTCGGTCACGGGCCCTACCCGCCGGCGCCGCCCGCCCTGCCCTGGGCGCTGAAGAAGGAGTCGCTCCAGCGGGGCGCCTTCTCGGCCGCCACGGTGGGCGACCGTGCCGGGCAGACCGACGGGTCGCGCCGGGCGCCCGGCGCGCGGCCCGACGCGAAGCGGCCCACCGGCGGGGCGACCGTGCCGGACGTGCCCAAGCCCGACCTGCGCTCGCTGCCCGCGTACGGCATCACCGTCAGCGACGGTTACGAGGAGGTGCCCGGCAAGGACTACCTCGCCTTCAGCGCCAACGTGTGGAACGCGGGCCCCGCCAAGCTCGTCGTGGACGGCTTCCGTTCCCCGGGCAAGGAGCTGATGGACGCCTACCAGTACTTCTACGACGCGGACGGCAAGCAGGTCGGCTACACCCCGACCGGCACCATGGAATGGGACCCGCGCCCGGGCCACGAGCACTGGCACTTCACGGACTTCGCCAGCTACCGGCTGCTGAAGGCGGACCGGAAGGAGTCCGTGCGCAGCGGCAAGGAAGCGTTCTGCCTGGCCAACACCGACGCCGTCGACTACACGGTGAAGAACGCCAACTGGCACCCGGACAACACCGACCTGTCCACGGCGTGCGGCCAGGAGAACTCGATCTCCGTCCGCGAGGTGCTCGACGTCGGCTCCGGTGACACCTACACCCAGGACCTGCCCGGCCAGTCCTTCGACATCACGGACCTGCCGAACGACACGTACTACATCCAGGTCCTCGCCAACCCGGAGAACCGGCTCAAGGAGACGAACCACTCCAACAACAGCGCGCTGCGCAAGATCGTCCTCGGCGGCAAGAAGGGCGCCCGCACGGTGAAGGTTCCCGCCCATCACCTGGTGAACGCCAACTGAGCGTAGCTCAGAGCGTGTTGGGCATTCTCTCTGTGCACGCCGCGCCGGCCCCGGGAAGCCGTTCCCGGGGCCGGTGGTATGCGCGGAACCAAACCTCAGTTCTCGCCAAGTCGGCGTCCACCCGTAACCCCGGGCCCGCGCCACCGCCGCTCCGCCGCCGCGGCCCCGCCCCGCCGCGACTGCGCCGGTCAGCGACCCGGACCGGGGCGCGCACGGTGTCCGGGGCGCCATGGAGAGCCCCTTCCGGCACCGGGGCTCGGGAGAGGCCGTCGTGGCGGGCCCTGCCGCCCACCAGGCAACGCATCGGTTACCTGTGCGTAGTGCATGTGTGGCGCAATTCCCGCCCCCTCAGGGGCAGTTCTGGGAACATCTACGCCAACGAGATCGGGCCATACATACCGCCGCGGGGGGAGTGGCCATGGGGCTGCTCGGCGATGAGCTGGCGTTCGGGCGGGCTCTGACCGCCCCGGAGTACGAGAGCGTCATGGCCCTGGGGCACCGCAAGGAGTACCCGGCCGACACCCCGCTGCTGACCGAGGGCGACCGGACCGGCCATGTGGTGATCGTGCTCCGCGGCTGGGCGACCGTATCGCTCACCACCGACCGGGGCGCCACCCGGCTGATACTGGGACTGCGCGGACCGGGCGAACTCCTGGGAGAGATGGCCGCGTTGGACAGTCATCCGCGCAGCGCCACCGTACGGGCCCTCGGGACCGTCGAGGCGACCGTCATCGGCGGCGACGCGTTCCGCAGGTTCCTCGCCACCCACCCCCGGGTCAGCGGGCTGGTGATCCGGCAGCTGACCTTCCGGCTGCGCAGCGCCGACCAGGAGCGCTCCGCCCTCGCCTCGCTGACCGTCCTCCAGCGCCTGGCCAGCCGGCTCACCGAGCTCTCCGCGGTCGCGTCCTCGGGCCCCTACACGCCGTCCGTACCCGGGCCCGGGCACACCGGCGCCGTCGTCCATCTCGCCCAGGACGAACTGGCCGCCACCGTCGGGGCGACCCGTGAGGCGGTCGCCAAGGCGTTGCGGCTGCTGCGCACCCAGAAGGTCGTGCGCACCGGTACGCGGCGGGTGGAGATCCTCGACCCCGCGCTGCTCGCTCTCCTCGCGGAGGGGCACCGGGAGTAGAACTCCGCCCAGCCGTGTGTAAACGGCTACAGACGGCCCTCGTCCCGGGCCGGAAGCTGGACGGGACGGCACGCGGACGGGACGGCGTGCGGACGGGACGTACGCGGAGAGAGTGGGGGCACGGGGTGGAGCACGACGCGCCGGACGCCGGCGAGGCACGCTACGAGCTGGTCATCAGCGTGGACGCCAGAGGTTCCGGCAGTTACGGCGACGCGGAGAAGCCGCGGATGCGGAAGCGGATCTACCGGGTACTGGAGACCGCGTTCGCCCAGGCCGGAGTGGCCCGGAGCGCCCTCCACCTGGAGGACCGCGGGGACGGCGTGCTGGTGTCGGTCCCCGGCCGGTTCCCGGTGACGCGGATGCTCGGCCTGTGGATGGTGGAGGTCCACGAGAACCTGCGTGAGGAGAACGCCTCCCTCCTCGTGCCGCTCGGGCTGCGGGTGGCGATGCACGTCGGTCCCGTACGCCATGACAGCCGGGGCATCAGCGGGCGCGCCGTCGACCTGACGTGCCGGCTCGCCGACTCCTCCGTAGCCCGTCGGCTGCTGGACCGGGAGCGGGCCGATCTGGTGCTCGCCGTATCCGACTCCCTCTACACCGACGTGGTCGCCGCCGGCGGCAAGTTCATCGAGCCCGCGCGCTTCGCCCCGGCGCGGCTCGCCCTGAAGGAGGGGGAGGTGGCCGCCTGGTTCCACCTGCCGGGACGCCCCGCGCCCCTGATCGGGACGGCCGCCACGGAGCACCCGGAGACCCCGGGCGCCGGGCGTCCGACGGCCCCGCCGGCGGATGCGCCGCCCCCTCGCGGCGACGCGAACCCGCCCACCGCCGCGCAGGAAGGCGCTCGGGACGACGAGGACGGCTACGAGCGCGGCTCCAGTCACGGCCACGAGGACGACCGCGGGGACGGTGGCGGCGAGGACGGCGGAGAGCCCGCCCGCTACAGCGCGCGGGGCGACCTGTCCATCCACCGGCACAACGTCTACCAGCAGCCCGTGCACATCGGCCGCGTCACCGGCACCGACCCCCGGAAGGACTGAGCATGGCCGACGAAGCAGCCGCCGAGCGCCCGGCCGAGCCCGCCCCGGCTAAGCCGCAGGACGCGCGCCCCGCCGAGGCCCCGCCGCGCGGTGGGGCGCGGGGGGACGACCGGGTCAAGGACGCCCCGGACGGCACGGAGGCGCCCGCGCCCGCGGAGTCCGCCGACGACGAGGCCGCGGAGAAGGAACGCGAGCGCGAGCGCGCCGCGGACCGCTTCAAGGGCCTGACCCGGGACCCGCTCGCCGAGGACGAGGGGGAGAAGGAGCCGGCCGTCGCCGCCGCCGCCGAGCGTGCCCGGCGGGCCGGACAGAAACTCCTCAGCAGTGGCCGGGACTTCATCGGCTTCGACCGGTCCGACGTCGGCCGGCTCCACATCGGCGACATCAACCTCGGCCTGGACGCCCGGCGTTCCGGCCCCTTGCGCGACGGTCCGGTGCCCGAGGAGGAGCTGCTGCGGATTCGTCGTACCCACATCGAGCCCACGGGTTACGTTCGGCTGCGCCGGGCGCTGGAGTCCCGTCGGCTGCTGGTGCTCGGCGGGGCCCCCGGCACCGGCCGGACCAGCACCGCCCTGGCGCTCCTGGAGGAGGTCACCCGCGACCACGGGGGCGCCAGGGGCGGTGAGGGGGTGCGCCGCACCGGCACCGAGAACGGCGCCCGCGAGCGGGTGCGCCGTGCCGCCCCGGAGGAGGGGGTCCGCGCGCTGGCCCGCGAGGTGGCCGGCGGGGAGGGCGGGCACCTGCGCGGCACCGGCTATCTGCTGGAGCCCGCCCTGGACCGGCCGGGCGCCCTGCCACCGGACGGGATGGACCTGGACCGGCTGGCCTCGGCGCTGGCCGAGCGGGGTTCGTACGCGGTGATCGTGGTGAGCGTCGGCTCGGCGGCCAACCCGTTGCTGGCCGGGCGGTACGGGGCGATCTGCCCGCCCGCCCCCACCCGCGAACTGGTCGCCGTCCGGCTGCGGGAGCGCCTGGAGGAGGAACACGGCGGCCCGGAACGGGACGGGGACGGACGCGGGTCCGGGGACCCGGCCCCGGCCCCGGCCCCGGCCCCGGTCCAGGCTCCGGACGGGAACCGGGACGCAGGCGGGGGCCAGGGCCGGGTCCCAGACGGAAACCGGGACACGGGCGGGAGCCGGGACACGGGCGGGAGCCGGGACACGGGCGGGAGCCGGGACACGGGCGGGAGCCGGGACACGGGCGGGAGCCGGGAGAGCCGGGACCACGACCGGGGCGCGGACGGGGGCCTGGGCGGGGACCTGGGCGGGGACCTGGGCGCGGATGGAGACCTGGACCCGCACAGAGGCCGGGGCCTGGGCGAGGGCCGGGGTGAGGGTCAGGGCGGGGACCTGGGCGGAGGCCGGGGCGGAGGCCGGGGCGGCAGTGGCGGCGCGACGCTCGACGATCTGCTGGAGCGCGCGGCGGCGCTCCGGGCGGACCCCGAGGTCACCGAGGCGGTGGGGCTCGACGATCTGCGCCCCGCCGAGGCCGAGCTGTTCGCCTCGCTGCTGGCCGGGCACCTGCTCGGCACCCTCGGCCGCGAGGAGCTGCTGTCCGGCTGCCGGGGCCTCGCCGCTGTCCAGGCGTACGAGTGGTTCGCCGGGGTGGACCGGGCCCTGGCCGCCCCGCCGGCGGGCGACGGCCGGACGCCCACGCGCTCCGGAACCGCCGCCCTGTTCCACCCGGTGGCCTTCCGGATCGCGCTCGCCGTGCTCGGCGGTGCGTCGCACAGCGCGGTGTCCGCCGCCGCCCACCTGCTGACCTGGGAACTGTCCGTACAGAGCGATCCGGACAGCACCCCCTCGCGGCCCCTGTTCTGCGACGACCCGGAATCCGACCTGTCGCTCTCGCGCGCCCGGCCCGCCGACGGGACCGTGGACGTGGCGGGCGCCGAGGTGTCGGGGCGGCTGATCTACTACCGGGGGGCGGCACTGCCCGCCGCCGTCCTCGCCGAACTGTGGGACCGGCACTTCCCCGTCCGCGCCCCGGTCGTCCGCTGGCTGCGGCTGCTCGCCGACGACCCCCGGCCGCAGGTGTCGATGCGCGCCGCGGTGGCCGCCGGGGAGCTGTCCGTACGCGACTTCGAGCACGGGTACGCGGAGCTGGTCCGGCCGCTCGCGGAGGCCCCCACACCCCGCCGCAGGGTCTTCGCCGCCACCGCGCTGGACCAGGCCGCCGGTCATGCCTCGCACCGCCGGGCGGTGCGCAAGGTGGTCGACGACTGGTCGCGGTACGGCACGGCGTCCCTGCGCTGGACGGCGGCCATGGCACTCGGCTACGGGCGGTCCGCCGACTCGATGGACGACACCCTGGACGCGCTGGCCCGCATCGGGGTCCGCGACGACGGGGAGCAGCTCGCCGTGGCCTCGCTCAACGTGGTGCGGCTGCTGACGCTCCCGGAGTGCGCCACGGTGCTGCGGCGGCTGGCCGACTGGACGGGGCACCGCGGCGAGGAGTACCAGGACCTCGCCCTGGTGACCATCGTCCGGATGGCGCTGACGCAGGTGGACGAGGTCCTCGACGACGAGCCCGGCACCCCGCTGGGCGACCGGGGGGACTGGCCGCTGCTGCTCGCGCTGGCCGCGACCCGGCCCGATCTGACCGGGCGGCTGGCCGACCTGTTCTGGACGGCGCTCAACACCGGGCGGTCCCGGGATGTGGCGCTCGACGCCCTGGAGGACCTGCTGCGCTCCGCTTCGCGCGGGGACGGCCGCGAGCGTACGCGGGCGGGACTGGCCGCTCTGCTGCCCGCCCTGACCGCCGAGGAGCACGACCGGCGGCGGCTGGACTGGCTGCTGCGCCGAATGATGAGGGATCAGGACCGCCCGCTCACCGAGGAACAGGCGCGCGCCCTGTGGTGGCTCGCCGTGCCCGCGCGGCAGCGGCGATCCGAAGAGGAGGAGAGTCATGGCTGAGGAGAACGGCAGGGCGGTGCACGGCGCGGTGGACCCCGCGCGGCCGGCGGGCTCCGCGGTGGACCCCGCACGGCCCGCGGGCCCGTTCCTGCGGGAGTACACGCCGACGGGCCCGTTCCGGCAGGGCGGCGCCCGCACCACGTCGGTGCTGTTCTACCGGCGGGGCTACAGCGTGGCCGGGATCTCCGGCATCGACCACTACGACAAGCCGCCGCTGGCCTGGCGCCCGCACACCATCTGCGAGATCGCCACCGGCACCTACGTCACCACGCTGCGGATGGAGCTGCCCGCCACCGGCGGCGCGACGTTCTTCAAGGCGGAGGTGGACATCCACTGGACCGTCGAGGACCCGCACCTGGTGGCGGTGCAGGTGGTCACCGACATCGCCGAGCGCCTCACCGCGCCGACCCTGGAGCGGCTGCGGGAGATCTCCGCCCAGTTCCCGGTGCACCAGGCGGAACAGGCCAACACCGCCATCACCCGCACGTGCGTCTCCGGCCGCTGGAACGACCTCGGCGCCGACCTCGGGCTGCGGGTGCGGCTGTACGTACGGCTGCGGGTGGACGACCGGACGATCGGCCACACGGACAAGGTCCGGAGCCAGCAGAGCGACTCCGAGCTGGCGCGGATGCGGCAGGAGAACTACCTCAGGATGCTGCGCGGCGGTGAGCTGGAGCAGCTCAGCCACATGCTGGCCGCGGACCCGAAGGCGGCGAACAGCTTCCTGGAGAAGATCCGCCAGGAGGGCCGGCAGGACGAGAAGGACCGGGTCGACCGGCTTTTCTCCATGATCGCCGACGGCCACATCCACTCCAACGAGATCGAGACCCAGGTGCTCGACGACCTCAACAAGCAGCGCCTCGGCATCCAGGGCCCCGTCGGCGCCCGGCCCGCCCGCCGCACCCCGCAGGAGCTGGCGCCCGCCCGCGACGAGCCGTTCACCCCCGACTGGGTGGTGGACGAGCCTCCCGCGCGGCGTCCCGCCCGGGACGCCGGACCCGGCCCCGAGCCCGCACCCGGGCCGCCCGCGCCGCGCGCCCGCGCCCGGGACGACGGCTGGGGCTGGGCGGAGGACGACGGATGAGCGCCGACGGAGGCACACGGACTTCCCCCGCCCCGACCGCGCCGGTGCCGGACGGGGGTCAGCACGGGCCGGACAGGGCGGGGGAACGCATCGCGGAACGGCTGCTGGTCACGGTCCGGGAGGACCTCGGCAGGGCCGACTCCAAGGCCGCGGTGCTGCTGTCGGGGGCGCTCGCGCTGCCCGCGTTCCTCATCGGGCGGCACGGCTCCCCCGACTGGCGGGGCCCCGGCGACCTGGCGCTGGTCGCCGCGGGCGTGCTGTGGGTGGTCGCGGTGGCCGCACTGGTCCGCGCGCTCCTGCCGCGTACGGGAACGGTCCGCGACCAGGAGGGGGTGACGTACTTCGGGGACCTGCTGGCCCCGTTCGACTACGACGTGCTGACCGCCCGGATCAACGAGGCGGGCCGCGACCCGGTCGGCTGGCTGCTCGTCCAGGCCGTGGACGTCAGCGCCATCCTGTCCGCCAAGTACCGGGCGATCCGCTGGGCGGTCGCCACGCTCGCCCCGTCGGCCACGCTGGCTCTCGCCTGGAGCCTGGCCGCGCACTGACCGCCCCCCGCACGGACGCGCCGCGTCCGGGGGCGCACCACCGACGATCACGCAGAGCACCGCGAGGCGCATCTCGCGGCACCACACAGACACGGCGACGACAGTTGAAGGGGACGGTCGTGCGAAAGGACCGAACAAGAGGACCGGCCGGCACCGGCCGGGCCGGGCGGGCGGCGCTGTCCGTCCTGGCGGCGGCCGCCGTGCTCGTCTCCCTGACGGCGCCGGCCGCCGCCGACCCGGAGCCGGCCGCCGCCGCACCCGCTTTCGGCTCGGTCAACTACGCGGTGGCCGTGGACCAGTCCGCGAGTCTGGCGGAGAAGGACATCAAGGCGGAGAAGGCCGCCGCCGCCCGGATCGCGCTCGGCGACGTCTCGGCGACGTCCCACATCACCGTGTTCGGCTTCGCCGCCGCCGAGTCGGCCGACCAGCGGGCGGTGGACCCCGTCTGCCCCCGCACCCGGCTGGACGCGGCGGGGCGGGAGTCGGTGGGGAGCTGTGTGGAGAAGCTGCGCGGCCGCGAGAAGAGCGAGGGCACGGGGACGGACTTCCCGAGCGCGATACGCCAGGGCGTCCACGAACTCAGCTCGGGCACCGACCCGTCGGTCCCCCGGGTGCTGTTCCTCCTCACCGACGGGGAGATGGACGTCACCGGCAGCCCCCAGTACGGGGACCCGGCGCACCGCGAGGCCGAGGGGAAGCGGCAGCTGGACCTGGAGCTGAAGAACGCCGCCGCCAAGAACGTGCAGATCTGGCCCCTCGGGTTCGGCCCCGCCCCCGACAAGAAGCAGCTCGACCTGATCGCCGCGGGCGGCTACCAGAAGGGCTGCGTCGACCTGCCGTCCGCCCGGCCCACCGCGGTCAAGGTCTCCGGGGCCAAGGACGTCGGGCCGGTGCTGGAGAGGATCTTCGCCGCCGCCCACTGCCTGCGCTACCAGCCGGGGCCGAGCAAGCGCCCGCCCGCGACCCTGCCCGTCACCATCTCGCCGCTGGCGACCGTGGGCAGCATCGTCGTCGACAAGGGCTCGCCCGAGGTGACCGTCACCTACACCGACCCGCTCGGCAACAAGGTGCCCACCACGGGGAAGTTCGAGAAGTCCACCTTCGAACTCGCGGGCGGCGGCGGCTCCGTGGAGGCCCTGAAGATCATCGACCCGGTGCCCGGGCGGTGGAAGGTCGACGTGAAGGCGCCCGAGGGCCATCGCTCGCTGCCCGTCGGCGTCAGCGTCCTGTGGCAGGGGGAGCTGCGCGGCTCCATCACGATGGATCCGCCCTCCCCGCAGGCCGGGCAGAAGGCCACCGTCACCATGCGGCTCCAGACCCGCGAGGGCTACGAGATCAAGGACCCGGCCGACTACGCCGGTCTGAAGGTCAGCAGCGAGCTCACCGGTGACGGCTTCACCCCCCTGCCCGTGCGGCTCGCGGACGACGGCAAGGGGCCCGATCCCACGCGGAGCGACGGCTCCTTCAGCGGTTCGGTCACCATCCCGAGGAGCGCCGACGGCGCCCTGAAGGTCAGCGGCACCCTCACCGCCTCCGGGCTCAGCGCCGACACCCGCAGCGAGGGCGGCCGAATCGCCCCGGGGGCGCTGCCCGTCACCACGGCGCTCGGGCCCGTCCGCGGCGAGGGCCACCCGGGGGGCACGGTCACCGCGAACCTCTCCGTCACCAACACCACCGACGCCCCGCACACCCTGCGGTTGTCGCTCGCCGACGTGCGGGCCGGGCTCCTCACCGTGAGCCCCGCCGAGATCGTGGTGAAGCCCGGCGCGTCCTCCACCCACGAGGTCAGGATCGGGATCGGGCCGGAGAAGTCCTTCGACGGGCGGCTCGACGACGGGCCGCTCGGCATCGGCGGCACCGTCACCGTCCAGGACGCCACCGACGGCGACCGCACCCTGGTGCGCACCCCGCTCTCCGTTCGGGTCACCCCCGAACCCGGCCTCCTGGACCGGTACTGGTGGGTGCTGGTCGGCGCCGTCGCGTTGGTCGTCGCCGGGGTGCTGCTGGCGCTGGCCTGGCTCCGGCAGCGGCGGGGCCGCCGCGACCCGTACGGGCTGGTGCTCCACCTGGTCTCCGAGGACGGCGACGTGCTCGGCGTCCACAGGGCCGGGCACGGCCAGAAGCAGTGGTACGCGTTCGACATCGCCGAGGCGCACAGCAACCCGCGCATCGAACGGCGCACCCACGGCCTGTACGCCGTGCAGCGCAGCCCCGAGGGCGGCGCGGTGCTGCGCAGGCGCGGCGGCGCCCGGACCCGGCTCACCGCGAACGGCCGGGCCGAACTGACCGACCGGCTGAGCCTCGCCCTGGGTGAGGACTCCGTACGCCCCGCCGCCCCCGGCCGGCCCGACCCGGTGAGCTCCGGCGGACACGACGACTACCTGTGAAGCGGACGCCGTCCGCCGCCCGGCGGACGGCGTCGCAGACCCCGGCGGGCCGCACGGGTGCGAGGTCTCGCACCCGGGCGGCGGCGCCCCTGGACGAACCGGCCCCACCCCGGCCGGAAGCGGGAGGAACCCCATGAAGATCTTCCAGCCGATGCTCTTCGTCGGCCTGGGCGGGACCGGCGGGCTCGTCGGCGCCGAACTGGAACGCCGGCTGCGCGTGGACCTGTGCGGCCCCGACGGCACCGCCCTCCAGCACATCGGCGGCCTCGCCCCCTACCAGCTGCCCGACTGCCTGCAGTTCGTGTACGCGGACTTCAGCGAGTCCGACCTCCAGCGGCTCCCGCAGTTCAACGTGGACTCCTCGCTGCGCGCGGCGTACGCCCGCACCTCGCGGGCCACCCACAACCTCCTGCCGAACTTCGACAGTTCGCCGGAGGTGACGCAGATGCTGCGGGCCAGCCTGCGCGAGGAGGTCGCCGGCTGGCTGCCGCCGCGCGACGGCGAGCCGCGCGTCACCCCGCTGCACAACGGCGCGGGCCAGCTCCCCACGGTGGGGCGCGCCGCGCTCTTCGCCACGCTGCGGCACTCCCTCCAGCCGGTCCTGGAGCCTCTCCTCCAGGCGATCGACGCCATCGCGAAGGCCGCGGGCGAGCTGAGCGAACTGGGCGGCGGCCGGGTCACCGGGTGTGATGTCTTCGTCGCGTTCTCGGTCGCGGGCGGCACCGGGGCCGGGATCTTCCTGGACTACCTGCACCTGATCAACCAGGCGTTCAAGATGCGCCGCTTCAACGGGGTGAAGATCTACCCGCTGGTCGTCATGCCGTCCTCGTTCCCCGCCTCCACCGGCGGCGGGCGCGAGGCGGACCTCAACGCCGCACGCGCTCTGGTCGACCTGTTCCGGCTGGTCGACGGGCAGAACGCGCCGACCGCCGGGGCGGAGATCGGCGACCTCGACCAGGAGACCGGCCTCGGGATCCGCTACCCGGGAGCCACCCCGGTCCGGCTCCGCACCGGAATCCTGCCGACGGCGTTCCTGTTCAGCCCGACCGCGGGCATCCGCCAGGACGACCTGCGCCGCTCCATCGTCTCCCTGGTGATGTCGCTGATCGGCACGGAACTGGGCGACAACCGCGCCCAGGGCCGGTCGATGGCCGGCGACGACGACTTCCAGACCTTCGCCGCGAGCTTCATCAACCGGGGTGTGCACCGCAGCGCCCTGTCCCCCACCGGCATCGGCCGCCAGGGCGTCTCCACCAGCCTGGTCGCCTCGATGACCGCTCCCATGGACCAGCTGGCCGACCTGGTGGCCGGGCGGCTGCTGCGGGTCGCGGTCACCGAGCTGATGGAGCGGCCCCGCAATCCGGCCAAGGAAGACGCCGTGCCGCTGATCCGGCGGCTGTTCGCCGACTCCCACCTCGAAGAACTGTGGGAGCGCAAGCAGTTGCCCGTCGAGGACCCCCAGCCGCTGCCGCGCGGCGGCCGGGCGATCGAGGAGGCGCTCAACCACCGCGTCGGGGACATGCAGCGGCTGCTGTCCGAACTCCAGGGCATCGCCGACCGCCAGGCCGCCGCCATGGCGGGCCGCTTCAGCCCGCGCCCGGCGATCGAGAAGCTTCTCCAGAGCGTCGACCCGTTCCTCGCCGAGCGCCTGGTCCGGGGCGTGCCGGACAGCGAGGACGAGATCACCCGGCTCGGGTTCCTGGGCATGCTCACCGCCCGGTCGCGGGCCCCGAAGCGGCCGCCTGGCGTCACCGACCAGCCGCCGAAGACCCCCCGGATCAAGGGCCGCATCGCCGGGATGTCCCCGGCCCGGTGGGGCGACGACGACGTACGGTCCGCTCTCCAGGCCCAGGACAACTGGTACCGCTGGCGCAGCCGGGCCGTGTGGCACGAGGCGTGGCGGGAGCAGCAGCAACGCTGGCAGTCGCAGGCGGACATGGCGGGCACCGACCTGGCCCGGCTGGTGAACGCCTTCCGGAAGCAGGCGGACCAGGAGCGCAAGTCCGCCGAGCAGAAGGGCCTGGAGCTGTACGCGGAGCGCACCGGCATCTCCTATCTCCTGCCGCCGCAGCGCAGCCTCAACCACTTCTACGAGGACGTCGTGACCCGGCTCGTCCGCGGTGAGGGCCTCCGCGACGGTGACGACGAGGCGTCGCTGCTGCTGCGGCTCGTCGACGGGGACACCTGGCGGGACGTGCACGCGCGGAGCCACCGCAGTCCCGACGGGGCGGTCGGAACCGTCAAGGCCCGGCTGGAGGGGCGGATCACCCGGCTCTTCGCCGAGAGCGGCGCGCAGTTGGAGGAGCGGCCCCTGCTGCCCTCGATGAGCACCCTGCTGTCGGCCGCCGCCGGTGACGCCGATGCCACCGACCAGGTCAGCAAGGAGGCGCTCGACCTGTTCAGCCGCAAGCTCGCCGGCCTGCTGCCGGTCGGCTTCACCCCGGAGGGCACCGGACCGCTGCGGGTCCTGGTGACCCACCCCCGGGTCCAGGCGGGGGCGGAGGTGCAGGAGTACCTCGCCAAGGCGCTGCGCCTGCCGTCCGACGCGAAGAACGCCGTCGAGTACCGGGGGGTGGAGAGCGACTCGATCACCGTGGTCCTCTTCCGCAGCGAGATGAGCCTCACCCAGGTGCCCGAGGCCCGCAAGGTGCTGCGCCAGTGGGCCAGGGCCAAGGACGACGAGCAGGCGCACGACGTCCTGCGCTGGCGCCAGCGGCTCGGCTTCGAGGACGACTGGATGGTCAGCAGCGAGGAGGACCGGCGCTGGATCCTGCACCGGCTGCTGTGCTGCCTGTGGAACGGCCAGGTGGACGTCCTGGACGGCGACATGTCCTCGCCCTCCCGGGTGCGGCTGCGGCTGTTCCCGGAGAAGGGGGCGAGCGTTCCCGGCGTACGGCTGCGGCTGGGGGACTTCCCCGGCGGTATCTCCAGCTGGTCTCAGCTGCTGCGTTCCTACGAGCGCTGGACGGTGCTGGACGACGAGCGGACCGTGGAGGACTACTGCCGCGAGCTGATGGGCGCCCAGCCCCTCGGCCTCGCCCGGGCCGGCAGCACACCGCACCCGATGTTCGTCGAGCTCGTCGAGCGGATCGCCCCGCGCCAGCTGGAGCTTCTGGAGGAGCGCCGGGAGCACGGCGGGCAGCGCGTGGACGGCTGGATCCGGCCGCTGTGGGAATTCTGGGCGGAGACCCTGCCCGCGGCCCTGGACACGGAGTTCGGCGACCAGCACGCGATCCAGCCCACACTGCGCACCCTGCTGGAACACGCGCGCGGCGGCACCCCGAAGCCGCCCCCCTCCCGGCCCGCCCCGGAGCGCCGGCGGGTCGCGGCGGACGAGGAGGACTGGGGCACGACGGCCCCGAGCACCGACGAACGGCCGGCTGACGAACGGCTCCGCGAGGACACCGTGCCCGCGCCGCGCCCGGCGCCCCGCTCTGCCCCGTACGACGCGGAGGAGCGGTACGACGGCGGGAACCGGCACTCGGACGCCCGGCACACGGACACCCCGTACGGCCGGGAGCGGTACGGGGAGGAGCGGTACGGGGAGGAGCGGTACGGGGAGGAGCGGTACGGAAGCGGCGCCCCGCGCGACGAGCGGCCCCACGGCGAGCGGTTCACCGGCCCCCGGGCCCGTGACGAGAGGTTCACCGACTCCCCGCCCGCCGGCGGCCGGGACAACGACGGCGGGTACGTCGGCGGCGTCGAGGACGACGACGGGTGGTACGACGGCGGCCGGGACGGGTCCGGCACGCGGGATCGGCCGCCGGTCCGCCGCCCGGCGGGCGGCTGGGACGACGACGGCCGCGACGCGGGCGAGGACGCCACCGGGCGCTCCTTCCCGGACGGGGGCGCGTGGTGACGTTCACCGAGGACACCACCGCCGTCGTCCGTATCGACCTGCGCTCCGGGGCCGCGGCCCTGGCGACCGCGCACGCGGTGCGCGACCGGGTGGCCGAGCAGTTGGGCCGGGCCGGACTCCCGGAACCGGACTACCCGTTGTTCCTCGTCACCGACACCCCGGCCGGGCTCACCGACCACCAGCTCCAGTACGAACTGCTCTGCGGCTACCGGGCGGTGGGAGAGACCCGCGTCCTGGTGCTGCTGGTGGGCAGCTCCCCCGGTTCGTACGCCGGCGGGGAGGAGGCGTACCTCCCCGACCGCCGGCTGGTACGGCCCACGACGCTGCGGGCCTCCTCGATCGGCCTGCTGTGGGCCGGTGACCTGCGGTCCGCCCGAACCGCCCTGGACCGGCCCGAGCCGGACGATCCCGCGTCGCTGGCCGTCCTGGTGGACGTCCTGTCGGTCCCCGACGTCTTCGTCCGGGTCCTGGAGGGGCTGCGGAAGCTGCCCGACTCCGTGGCCGCCCCCGGGGTACGGCTGCTGGAGCAGGACCTGCCGACGGAGGTCAGGGACCGGGCCTGGCGGGACGCCCTGACCCGGTTCGCGGGGGAGGACACGGGGGGCGGCGACCCGGTCGACGTCCTCCCGGACGCCCGGCTGCCCGAGCCCCTGCGCGCCCTGCTGACGGGGCGGGCCGGCCGGGGCCACGGGCATCGGCGGCCGGACGGCCCGGCGAACCTCGCGCACCGGGCCTGCGCGGAGTCGCTGGACCGCGCGGACGAGGACCTCGTCGCACTGCGGGCCTTCCCGGGCCTGCTGCACCCCGCCCGGCGGGAGGCCCTGGAGGCGGATCTGCGGCAGGCGCGGGAGGATCTGGGGGAGTTCCGCGCCCTGGTGGAGCGGGCTCTCCAGGGCGGCGGCCCGGCGGCGCCCACCGCCGAGGCGGCGGCCCGGCTCGGCGCGCTCGGGCTGCGGGTGCCCCCCGCGGACAGCGCGGGCGAACGGGTCGGCGAGGGGCTGCGCGAACTGGCGGGCACGCTCCTCGGCGACGGGCTCGCGCTGCGTTCGGTGGCCCAGCACTTCACCGCACTGGCCGGGCGGGTGGAACCGGTGCCGGGCACCGCGCTGCTGCACCGGCTCGCCGACCACTCGGAGGAGTCGGTCACCCGGGGTTCCGCCACCGAGTACGCGGCACCGCCCCGCACCCCCGGCCCGGTGCTGCTCATGGCGGGCGCGGCCGGGCTGCTGGGCGGCCTGTGGCAGTGGCCGGCCGCCGCGGCGGCCCTGGTGGTGCCGCTGGTGTTCGTGGTCGTCGCGCTCGTGGGCGCGGGCCGGCTGCGCACGGGCCGCCGGACCGCCCGGTGGACGGCGGGCCCCCGGGTCGCCGCCGTCGCCGGTGCCGCGGCCGGGGCGGCGGCGGCGTACGCCGCCGATCCGCCGCTCTGGCTCGGCGGGGCCGGGCTGCTGGCCGGTCTCGGCATCACCGCCGAGGCGGTCCGCAGGCTCTGGCGGGACGCCGCCGACTCCTGGGCCGCCGGGCGCGGCACGACGACGCTGCGCACCGCGCTGGACGGGCTGGACGCCCTGTTGGCGGAGTTGGTCCGCGAGCACTGGGCGGCCGAGAAGCGGCTGTACTGCGCCGACGCGGCCCGCTCGGTGGCCGGGATGCTGCGGGCCACCGCGGCCGCCGCCGACGCCCAGGCGGCGCCGGAACCCCTCGCCCCGGGCAGGCCGGGCGGTTCCGGCGGTTCCGGCCCGTACGAGGACGACGACTGGCTCTCCGCGCCGTCCGCGCTGGAGACCCTGGAGCCCGGCGCCGCCGACGGGGGCGCGGACGACGACTGGGCCGCCGCCTACGCCTGGGACGACAGCGCGGCCCACGACGGCGCGTGGGCCGGCGAACGGGCCGACGCACCGGACGGCGGCCGGGACGGCGGGGGCCCCGGGCCGTACGGCGCACCGGT
The DNA here is from genome assembly GCF_044756785.1 of Streptomyces sp. NPDC091649. Classification (NCBI taxonomy): domain Bacteria; kingdom Bacillati; phylum Actinomycetota; class Actinomycetes; order Kitasatosporales; family Streptomycetaceae; genus Streptomyces; species Streptomyces sp. NPDC091649. The sequence goes on from NZ_JBIVTR010000005.1 coordinate 130,129, forward strand.
CCCGGGCGCGTACCCCGCAGGCCCCGACGACGCCCCGTGGGAGGGCGGCGCGGACGACCGCGCACCCCGCTGGCTCGACCGGGAGACCGGCGAGGGCGGCCCCGAACTGGTCGCCACCCTCGCCGGGGACCTGCGCAACACCGCGATGGCCGCCATGGCCCCCTACTGGGGCGCCGTCGAACGTGGTCAGGCCGGGGCGCTCGCCGTCTCACGGACCGAGGAGCGGGTCCGCGAACTGCTGTCGGCCGCCCGCCACCACCTGTGGAGCCACGGTGTGCTGGCCCCGCCGCCGTACCCGGCCGACCACCGGTCCCGCACCACGGCCGCCGGGCTGCTGGGCACCGACTCGCTGCGGGTCGCCGAGCTGGTGGGCCGGGAGGCGGACCGGGGGGCCGTCGTCCAGCTGTCCTCGCCGGAACAGGGCGCCCTCCTCAGCCGCGACCCGGAGGCCGCCCTGTGGATCCGCTTCGCCCCGGGGACGTTGCAGGGCGAGATCGAGGCCGCCTGGCACCGGAGCGGTTCGCCGCCGGCCGAGGAGGCGCTGTGGACCTCCTCCGGCCGCTACGCGGGGCTGATCCGGCTCACCCCGCTGCGGATGGGCGTGGTCGACACGGTCCTGCCCCGGCAGAGCACCGGCGGCACGGGCCAGGCCGAGCCCTCCGCCCGCGCCGACTCCAGGGAGGACGACCGGTGGTGAACACCCTCGTCTTCGCCGATCCCGCCGGGCGGAGGCGCACCGCTCCCGCCCGCTTCGGCCGGCCCACGCGCCGCGATCCGGCGCTGCCGCAGTACGTCCGCAACGGGCTGCTCGACGACCAGGGCCAGCAGTGCGTCCAGGTGTTCCTCTCGGCGGCCGACGCCGCCAACCCGGTGGCGCGCACCCTGCTGGACACCGAGGCGGGCACCGCGATCCGCCTCGCCCGGACCCTGGAGAACACGCCGTACGCGTACCTGTTCCCCACGGTCATCGGCTACGAACTGGACACCGCCGAGCCGTTCCTGCTGTACGCCGCCCCGCGCGGCACGGCCGCCGGGCGCACCCATGTGATGTCCGCGACGGACCAGCGGGTGTTCGCCCGGGACCTGACGCTGGCGCTGTGCCTGCTGGACGGCCAGGGACTCGTGGCGCGCGGGGTCTCCCCCGCCACGGTGCTCTGGGACGGGACGGCGGTGCAGCTCTGGGGGCTGGAGGGCGTCGCCCGCGCCGGGCGGCCCCGGACGCCGTGGGGCCGGGCGCCGTTCGCCTCGCCCGAGCAGCGCCGGGGCGAGGGCCTCGTCGACGCGCGGGACGCGGTGTGGAGCGCCGCCCAGGTGCTCTACCAGCTGGTGACCGGCCGCCCGGGTCCCGCCGACCGGGCCCCGGCCGACCTCGACCGGCACCGGGTGCTCGCGGGAACGCTGCCCCGCGCGTTCGCCCCCACGGCGGCCGGCCGGCCCGCCCCCGGGGCGCTCCTGGAGCTGCTGGCCCCCGAGGAGGCGCGGCGGCTGGCCCCTGCGGCACCGGTGGACGGGGCCCGCCCGCACCAGGAGGCGTTCGACCGGGCGCTGGACGCCAAGCGGCGGACGCCCGCTCCCGCCGAGGACCCGACGGCCGGGGCGGCCGACGACCGGCCCCCCGGCGAAGTGCTCTGCCCGTACTGCCTGGAGGCCATCCAGCTCGACCTGAATCGCCTGTACGTGACGGACGACCAGATGCAGTACCGGCCCCTGGACCTCTCCCGTATCGGCAACCCGGTGCGGCGCGAGGACGTCATGCGGGGCGCGGTCCAGCAGTGCACGGCCGACCCGGACTTCCCCGAGCACCACATCCCGGTGCCCTACCTCACCCACGGCCGCCCCCTGACCGTGGCCATGATCGGCCAGTCGAGCACCGGCAAGAGCCATCTGCTGACCCAGATGATCGCCGAGATCACCGACGGCGGACTGGAGCGGTACGGGGTGGGCTGGCAGTCCGTCAACCCGGAGCAGCACGCCCGCTTCGTCCGCGAGCGGGTGCAGCCGCTGCGCAGCGGCAAGGTCCTCGACCACACCAGCGGGGTCGGCCTGGACGGCTTCGCGCGGTTCGTCGAGTCGCTGCTGCTCACCGACGCGCGCGGACGGGTACGCCCGGTCGCCTTCTTCGACCTCGGCGGCGAGGACCTCGTCCGCACCGACGGGGCGCTGCGCTTCCTGCTCGGCATCGACGCCCTGGTCTTCGTCGTCGACCCGGCGCTCGCGCTGCCGCTGCCCCAGCTCGACGAGGTGCGCGAGCGCCGGGGCACCGAGGTGGACCGGGACGGCGACGCGGCCTTCGGCACCGTACTGGACCGGCTGCCGCGTACGGGCCCCTATCTGGAGACTCCGGCGGCGATGGTGCTCGGCAAGTCCGACCTGCTCCGGTTCCAGCCGCCGGTCGACCGCTGGCTGGGCGAGGACCCGCCCGCCACGATCGGCCCGGACCAGTTCCGCCAGGAGAGCGGGGACGTCTACGCGCTGCTGCGGCAGCACGCCGGAGCGGCCTGGCTGCGGCCCTTCGAGGCGTTCCGCCGCTGCACCCTGCACATCGCCTCGGCCACCGGGGGCCAGGAGAGCCGGGGCCGCTACCCGGCGGGCACGGGGCCGCGCCGGGTGCTGGAACCCCTGGTGTCGCTGCTGGCGATGCACGGGATCATCGAGGCGCCCGGAGGCGCCGCATCATTCGGCGTGGGAAGGGAAGCGCGGTGAACGACGCCCTCGATCGGCGCGAGGAGAACGGCCGGCCCGGCCGGCTCGACCAGGTGGTGTTCCGCTGGGACGGGAATCAGGGCCGATCCAACGCGGGCATGGCGGCGGTGGCGCACTCCTGCTCCGCCGAGCGTGCGGAGGCGCTCCGCCGGGAGCTGGGCCCGCTGCTCTGGGTTCCCGGTTCCGGCCCGGCGCCCCGGCCGAGCAGCGTCCGCGTCCCCTCCCGGGCCTGCGGAACCGTGCTCCTCCAGCGGTGGCCGACCCTGGACCTGGGCGGTCGGCCCAGCACGGCCTGCCACGCCGTGTTCGGTGACGCGGACACCCTGACGCCGCTGCTCTGCCTGGGGCTGAGCGGCAGGGCCTGGAGCACTCCCGAGGCCGCCGAGAGCGCCGTCGGCGGCCTGCCTCCGCTCGACGGGGACCGGTTGCGGGCGACGGCGGCCGCCCGGCTGCGGGAGATGGCCCAGGACCTGCCCACGGTCAAGAAGCCGTTGATGGTGGTGGTCGCGGAGTGGCTGCGCGACCCGTCCCGGCGGCTGTCCCTGCTCGCGGAGGAACACGAACTGCCCGGCTGGCCGCGCCGGAACTCCGCGCCCCTCCTCTATCTCGGGCTGCTTTCGGTGTTCGGCGACTGGTTCGGCACGGAGTGGAGCTACGCCACCTACGACACGGTGGACACCCACGACGTGCGGCTGACCTGCGTGCCCGGATGGTCGTCCCAGGCGGCGGGCGCCCGTTCGCTGGCCCGCGTACGGCTGCGGCTGCCCGCCGAAGGCGATCTGGAGATGTCGGCGGCGAAGGAGCTGGTGGAATACGTGCTCGACCACCCCGGCGCGGATCCGGGCGTGCCCCACCTGACCGGCGACCTGCTTCTCGGGGCCGGGCTGCCCCGGCAGGAGCGGCGCGACGCCCTGCGCCGGATGCTGAACACCTGGCTCGCCCCGGCGCCGTCCCTGCCGCCCGTACCCGCCCCGCGCCCGGAGGGGGAGGAGGCGTGGGGACGGGAGCCGGAGCGGGAGCGCGAAAGGGACCGGGAGCGAGGGCGGCACGCACAGGACCGTGACCGGGAGCTGCGCGAACAGCGATGGGAGCGGGAGCCGCACGACCGGGAGCGGGAACGAGAGCTGCGCGAACAGCAGGACCGGGAGAGGGACCGGGAGCGGGAACGAGAGCTGCGCGAACAGCAGCAGGACCGGGAGCGGGAGCGGCACGAGCGGGAACGCCGTGAGCGGGAACTCCGCCGCCTGCGCGACGAACTGCTGGTTCACCAGCGGGTCAACGCCGCCCAGAGCGCACGGCTGGCCGCCCGGCTCATGGACCTCCGGGACAGCTCGCTGCTGTCGCTGCTGAGAGCCGACGAACTGCCCTGGGTCTCCCGTGATCTCGTCCTGGCCGAGCTGGCCCGCCCCGACCGGCGGCGGTCCCGGGACGAAGCGACCGCACACGCGCTGTGCGCCGAGGTGCTGCGGCACAACCTGTACTTCAGACCCGGGCGGTCCGAGGCGGACGGCCCGTCCGCGGCGGAGATGCGGGAACATGCGGCGGATCTCTTCCACTGGGCCGTCGCCCCGCTCGCCCGGGAACCCCACCACGCCCCCGATCTCCGGCCGCTGTTCAACGTCTTCCTCAAGGACGGCCGGAGCACCGGCATGGAGTGGCTGCGGCGCGTCCTGGTCGCACCCCCGGGCGGCCGGGCCCCCGACCTGCCGCCGCAGCTGTGGCAGCAGGTCGTGACGGAACTCCTCGCCCGCCCCGGGGCCGTACCCGCACCCACGACGCCACCGTCGCCCCTCGTGGCCGCGTCCGTCGCGGGGCCGCCCGCCGCGCCGTCGCCGCGGACGGCACCGGAACCGGCGGTCCGGACGGCCACGCCCCTGTCTTCGACGCCGACGCCGACGCGGCCGGTCCGGCCGGCGACGACGGACCCCGCGCCGCGGGGGGACGAGCCCGAGAAGCAGGGGCTCCTCTACCGGGACTCGTTCCTGGCCGCCTTCGCCGGGGTCGTCGGAGCGATCGTCATCGGCATCCTCGTGCTGATCATCGTCAACTGACCACCGCGGGCGGGCCGGCCGGCCTCAGCCGACCGCGTCGACGGCGGCCCGTACGGCGTCCTGCCGCTCCAGGAAGTCCGTGCCGTCCGCCCACTGGTCCACGCTCCCGGTCAGCGGCAGGGCCAGCAGCTGGGGGTCGGTGATGGTCCGGGCCAGCGCGTGGGCGAAGCGCTCGGCGTGCAGCACCTGGAACGGGCGGCCGTGGTACGGCCGCCGCCGGGGGTCCACGGCTTCCGCGAGGCCCGTGCGGTTCTGCCACGCGGCCACCGCCTCGTACGCGTCGCAGAGGTGCCGCTCGCGCGCCGGGTGTTCGGCGGCCGTGACGGCTCCCCGCAGGGCGGGCAGCAGGTTCTCGGCCCCGGGCAGCCGGGCGAAGGCGCTCCCCAGCCACTTGCCGTACGGCGCGTACCGCCGCTCCAGGAGCAGGCACAGGCGCATCAGGTCGCGCACGAGCCGCCCCGCGACGACGGCCGACCCCAGCTCGTCCCCCACCTCGGCGCAACGCCCGACGAACGCCTCCTCCTGGGAGATCCGCTGCCACTGGCAGGCCAGCAGGTAGCGCCACACCTCGTCCGGATACCAGGCCAGCACCCGCCGTGCCCGGGTCAGCGCGCCGACGCCGTCGTGGAACACCGCGCCGCCCGTGGTCTCCGCGAGCTTCTGCTGCGGCATGGCCAGCCAGTCGCGGAGCGCCGGCTCCGGAGGTCCCCCGCCGGGGCCCGGGCGCAACCCGAGCCGGTGGTGCAGCCACCCGCCGACGTCGTCGACGGTGACGCGGTGGTCGACCGGGCCGTCGGTGAGCTCCATGTGCCCGACCGGGTCAGCCGGGCCGCCCCGCCGGAAATGCGTCGGCCAGCCACGCACCTGCTTGGGCAGCCGCTCGGCGAGCAGACGGCGCAGCCGCTCCCCGTGCTCGGCGGCGTCGGCCGGTTCCAGGAAGAGGTCCAGGCGCGGGCCCCAGTCGTGGTCCGCCGACCGGGCGGTGTCGAAGCCCAGCACCTCGGAGCCGGGGCCGACCCGGGCGGCGGCGTACCGCAGCCCGGGGCACTCCGCGGCGAGGACCGGCCGCACGGCCTCCTCGTAGAGAATCCGGGACAGGTCGAGACCGGGCAGGAACACGCGATCACTCATCGTCATACGGTCACTCTGCGAGGAACGGGCGGCGGGAACCAGTCGATTTCGCGCGGTGCCGGGGCCGGGCGGCGGGGCCGGAGCGCGGGCCGGAGCCCGCTGCCGCCGCCCGGGGCGGAAGCCGCCGTCTCAGAACTTCTCCACCTTCGCGCCCTCGGGCACCTCGTAGCACCCGGACGTCGTCGTGATCCCCAGACTGGGCTTCTCCCGGTCGCGGTACTGGACGATCCAGACGCTGACCTTCTTGGCGTCGTTGTCCGCGACCAGGTTGAGGTTCTGGTTCTCGCTGTTGTCCCGGTATTCCCTCTTCAGCACCCAGTCGCCGGTGTTCAGCTTCTTCTTGAGGTTCTCCATCGCCCGGTCGGATTCGGCGGCGGAGCCGGGCTGGAAGTTCCACGGGTGGAACACCCGGAAGAACCGCTCCGGGTCCTTCCCCTCGCACTCCTTGACCCCGGGGCCGGGCTCGGACGCCTTACCGGGCACGCCGGCGTACTGGTAGATCTTGCTGGAGACGGCTTCGAGCGCGTCCGCCGCCTCGTCGGTCGTGGCGACGCCGGCGTACGGCACCTTGGAGGACGCGTCGCCGGAGCCGGTGGTCTCCCCGCCGGGCGAGCTGGGGCTGTCGGAGTCGTTCATGCCACATCCACTGAGGAGAAGAGCGGTCAGGACGAGGCCGGTGGGAACACGGCCCCGGAAGGAGCGGGACCCGGAAGCGCCGGGTTCGGGACGGTGGCGCGCCGCGGCGCGTCCGGTGGTGCGCGATGGTCGGAACAACGGAGATCCTCGGTCGGCTGGGGGGACGCGCACGGATGCGCGGGGGTGCGGAGTGCGGCGGATCCGGTGGACGGTCACTCGGGCGCGGTGACGTCACCGTATTCACCGACGACGACGAGCGCCTGGTTCTTCAGCGCGGTCGAGGACTCGTCCCAGTAGCCGCTGTGCCCTTCCACCCCCTTGGTGCCGCCCGGCCCACCGCCGCCCTCGGCGTCGGTGTTCATCTGGTTGGCGCCGAAGACCTCGTCGCTCGGGATGAGGAAGACGCCGCCGCCCAGACTCCACTGGCTTCCGCCGTGGCCCCAGCGGCCGATGTCGGGGACCTTGTCGCCGTCCGCCTCCTGGTTCCACACGTGTCCCTGGGGGACGTCCATCTCCTCCGCGGACCCGACCTTGACGCCCGGGCTCCCCGCGAGGATCACATCGTCCGCGTTGAGGTCGCCCGTCTGTGCCGCCGCCCCGATCAGGGTGGTGCCGTACGAGTGGCCGACGGCCGTGCGGTGGGGTTCGCCGGGGCCGCTGTGCGATGCCTCCAGGCCGTCCAGGAACTGCCGGTAGGCAGGGGCCCCGTCGTAGGCGTAGTGCTCGAAGGGCGCGTCCTTCACGATGTCCTGCGGCGCGTCGTAGCCGAGCCAGGTGATGGTGGACACCGATCCGCCCGGGGCCGCCTCCTGGGTCTGGCGCCACAGCTGCGTCATCCGGTCGATGTCCCCCTCGACCTTGCTGAGGTTCGCCGTCGTGCCGGGGACGTACACCGCCTGGTGCTCGGCCGTGTCCGGGTTGCCGGTGGCCACGATCGCCCGGCCGTTGCCCTCGGCGCTGAACCCCAGCAGATACGCCTCCGGCAGCCCCCTCTCGCCGGTCTGGTCGAACCGGTTTCGCAGGGCGTCCATTCCCTTGAGCGACGCCTCCAGCCGCCGGTACTGGTCCCCGTGCTTCCTTTCCCACTCCATCCACTCGTCGGTGTGCACCTTGGAGGGGTAGCCGCCCGCGGTGATCCAGGTCCACTCGTTGGCAGGGGGCTTGGGGACAGCGTTCAGCTGGAGCCGGTGTTCGGCCTGCGTCTCGTCGAGCACGACCCGGTTGGCCTCGTCCCTGACGTCGGAGGGGAGGCCGTCGAGCCTGCCCACCAGCGCGGGGTCGAGCGACAGGTACGCCTCCCGCTCCTCCGGGGTGAGGCCCGCCCACCACTCGGCGTTCGCCTTCGCGGTCCCGTCCTTCGGCGGACCGCCGATCGCGTCCAGGTACTCCCTGCCCGCCTCCCGCACGCCGTCCATGTCGGACCGCGTGTCCTTCCAGTCGGAGTCCGAGACGGTGAGGTCGTCGTCCGCCGTCAGCGCGCGGACCTTGGGGGCCCACTTCTCGTCCGCCTCCGTCGCGTCGCGGAGCGCTCCGGCGATCCGGTCGGCGATCTCCTGGGCCGCCGGGGCGTGCGGGTTGGGGTTCAGGTTCGCCGCCTGGCGGCCGACCGCCTGCGCGGTGGGCTCGGTCGCCCCGGCCGTGGAACCGGCCTCGGGCGGCAGTTCGACGCCGTTCTTCGGCTGGGCCGCCGGATAGCCGACACTGCCGTCGGGGCCGACCGTGAACGAGCGGGCCTCGGCGTCGTCGAGCGCCGACAGGAGCTTCCTGCGGGCCGCCGCCATGTCGTGCGCGAACCCGTTCAGGGCCGCGCTCACCAGGCCGCACTGCACCTGCGTGTAGTGGAAGTTGGCCGCGACCCGCTTCAGCTCCGCGATGGCCGCGTCGGCGGCCTCGCCCCGCAGGGACTTCCGGATGCCGGCGGTGACCACGTTCTCCACGTGGTCCTTGGACTTGGCCGCCATGTCACCGGTGGAGCGGTAACCGTTGGCCGCCTCCTCCCACTCGGACGGCTTGAGCTGCTTGAGCGTCGTGAGGTTCACGGACCCGTCACCGTCCCGCGTTCCGGCCGCCGACGGCGGGTGTGTCGGCGTACTCCGTCTTGATCCGGTTCAGCTCCGCCGTCACGGCGTCGTCGGTCAGCAGCAGGTCGTGCCCGGTCTTCTCCAGGACGCCCTGGACGCTGACGCACCGCTTGCCGAGCGCCTTGACGTAGCGGTCCCAGGAGGTGTGCACGGTGCTCTGTGCCCCCGCCGTCAGACAGCCCTCTCCCGAGCCGAGGCCCTTCTGGCCGTCCGCCAGCCGGCTCACCGCCCGGTCGATGTCCTCCCGCAGGGAGCCGATGCCCGCACCGGCGTCGTTCCACGCCTTCTTGGTGGTCTTCACCCCGCCGGTGACGCCGCTGGTGGCCGGGCCGGGGTCGTCACCCGGCGGGTGCTGGTTGAGCCGCATCCCCACGTCCTGGCGTTGGGAGGCGTCCTGCTTCAGCCGCTCCCATTCGTCCCATGCCACCGGCGTTTCCCCCTTGTTCGGCAATCATCCGCGGCAACGTACCAAACCGGGTGCGCATGATCTGTGGAGACGGGTTCACGCCCCGGCGGCAGCGGTACCGGCGGCATCCCCGGCGGCCCGGCGCCGGAGAGGGAGACCCGGACCCGCTCCAGGATCACGCCGGCCACGAGGGCCGCGGCCGCCGCGGTGGCTCCCGACGTGACCGTCAGGCGCGGCCCGCCGAGAGTCCCGCTGACGGCCGAACGCTCTTGCACAGCACGTCCGTCGGCTTCGACGGCGTCCTGATCCGCCTGCCCCTGCCCCGTGGTCCCCGTGACCGTGGTCGTGCCGGACGGGGACGGTCCGGGGCAGGGGGCGGCGGGAGAGATACGACGAGGTCAGTCCTCGCCCTCCAGGTTCCCTTCCGTCTCCAGGTACACCTGGCGCAGCGCGTCCAGCACCGCCGGGTCGGGCTTGGCCCACATGCCGCGCGACTCGGCCTCCAGCAGGCGTTCCGCGATGCCGTGCAGGGCCCAGGGGTTGGCCTCCTGGAGGAACTGCCTGTTCTCCGGGTCGAGTACGTACGTCTCGGTGAGCTTGTCGTACATCCAGTCGGCGACGACGCCGGTCGTGGCGTCGTACCCGAAGAGGTAGTCGACGGTGGCCGCCAGCTCGAACGCGCCCTTGTAGCCGTGGCGGCGCATCGCCTCGATCCACTTGGGGTTGACCACCCGGGCACGGAAGACGCGCGAGGTCTCCTCGACGAGGGTCCGCGTGCGGACGGTCTCGGGGCGGGTGGAGTCCCCGATGTACGCCTCGGGGGCCTTGCCCTTGAGCGCGCGCACGGTGGCCACCATGCCGCCGTGGTACTGGAAGTAGTCGTCGGAGTCCGCGATGTCGTGCTCGCGGGTGTCGGTGTTCTTCGCGGCGACCTCGATGCGCTTGTAGGCGCTCTCCATCTCCTCGCGGGCCGGGCGGCCGTCGAGCTCGCGGCCGTAGGCGTAGCCGCCCCACACCGTGTAGACCTCGGCGAGGTCGGCGTCGGTGCGCCAGTCTCGGGAGTCGATGAGCTGGAGGAGGCCCGCGCCGTAGGTGCCGGGGCGGGAGCCGAAGATGCGGGTGGTGGCCCGGCGTTCGTCGCCGTGCTCGGCCAGGTCGGCCTGGGTGTGCGCCCGTACGTAGTTCCGCTCGGCCGGCTCGTCCAGCGAGGCGGCCAGCCGTACGGCGTCGTCGAGCAGCCCGACCGTGTGCGGGAACGCGTCGCGGAAGAAGCCCGAGATGCGCAGCGTCACGTCGATCCGGGGACGGCCCAGCTCCTCGTACGGGATGGGCTCCAGGCCGGTCACACGGCGCGAGGCGTCGTCCCAGACGGGGCGGATGCCGAGCAGCGCGAACGCCTCCGCGATGTCGTCGCCCGCCGTGCGCATCGCGCTGGTGCCCCAGAGGGACAGGCCGACCGAGGTGGGCCAGTCGCCGTTGTCGGTGCGGTAGCGGGTGAGGAGGGAGTCGGCGAGCGCCTGGCCGGTCTCCCAGGCGAGCTTGGAGGGGACGGCCTTCGGGTCGACGGAGTAGAAGTTGCGGCCGGTGGGGAGGACGTTGACCAGGCCGCGCAGGGGCGATCCGGACGGGCCGGCGGGCACGAAGCCGCCGTTCAACGCGTGCACGGCGTGCGTGAGTTCATCGGTCGTGGCCGCCATGCGCGGGACGACCTCGGTGGCCGCGAAGGTGAGGATGTCGGCGACCGCGTCCGGCAGCCCGGCGGCGACGGACGCCACGGCGGCCGGGTCCCAGTCGGCGTCGTCCATCGCCTGGACGAGCGCGCGGGCCTGCTCCTCGATCGTGTCGGCGGCCGTGCGGGTGGCGGCCGACTCGTCGAGCCCGAGCGCCTCGCGGAGCCCCGGGAGGGATGCCGTACCGCCCCAGATCTGGCGGGCGCGGAGCACGGCGAGGACCAGGTTGACCCGGTCGTTCCCGGCGGGCGGGTTGCCCAGCACGTGCAGGCCGTCGCGGATCTGGACGTCCTTGATCTCGCAGAGCCAGCCGTCGAGATGCATGATGAAGTCGTCGAAGCCCTCGTCCTCCGGCCGGTCCTCCAGGCCGAGGTCGTGGTCGAGCTTCGCGGCCTGGATCAGCGTCCAGATCTGCGCCCGGATAGCGGGCAGCTTCGCCGGGTCCATGGCGGCGATCTGGGCGTGCTCGTCGAGGAGTTGTTCCAGCCGGGCGATGTCGCCGTAGCTGTCGGCGCGGGCCATCGGCGGCACGAGGTGGTCGATCAGCGTGGCGTGGACGCGCCGCTTGGCCTGGGTGCCCTCGCCCGGGTCGTTGACCAGGAAGGGGTAGACCAGCGGCAGGTCACCGAGGGCGGCGTCGGGGCCGCAGGCGGCGGACAGGCCGGCGTTCTTGCCGGGCAGCCACTCCAGGTTCCCGTGCTTGCCGAGGTGGATCATCGCGTCGGCGCCGAAGCCGTTGTCGTCGGCGGAGGCGGCGATCCAGCGGTAGGCGGCCAGGTAGTGGTGCGAGGGCGGCAGATCGGGGTCGTGGTAGATCGCGATCGGGTTCTCGCCGAAGCCGCGCGGCGGCTGGATGAGGATGAGGAGGTTGCCGCGCCGCAGGGCGGCGAGGACGATGTCGCCCTCCGGGTTCGCGGACCGGTCCACGAACATCTCGCCGGGCGCCGGGCCCCAGTGCCGCTCCACCGCGTGGCGCAGCTCCTCGGGGAGCGTGGCGAACCAGCGGCGGTAGTCGGCGGCCGGGATACGGACCGGGTTGCGGGCCAGCTGCTCCTCGGTCAGCCACTCCTGGTCGTGGCCGCCCGCCTCGATCAGCGCGTAGATCAGCTCGTCGCCGTCGCCGGAGACCAGCCCCGGGATGTCCTCCTCGGGCCCGAATTCGTACCCCTCGGCGCGCAGCCGGCGCAGCAGCGCCACGGCACTGGCGGGGGTGTCGAGCCCGACGGCGTTCCCGATGCGGGAGTGCTTGGTCGGGTAGGCGGACAGCACGAGCGCGATCTTCTTCTCGGCGTTCGGGAGGTGCCGCAGCTTCGCGTGCCGTACGGCGATCCCGGCGACCCGGGCCGCCCGCTCGGCGTCGGCGACGTACGCCGGGAGCCCGTCCTCGTCGATCTCCTTGAAGGAGAACGGCACCGTGATCAGGCGGCCGTCGAACTCCGGCACCGCGATCTGGGTGGCCGCGTCCAGCGGGGAGACGCCCTCGTCGTTCTCCTCCCAGGCGCTGCGCGGGCTGGTGAGGCAGAGCGCCTGGAGGACCGGCACGTCGAGCCCGGTCAGCGCGCCCGCGTCCCACGACTCGTCGTCGCCGCCGGCCGACGCCTCGGCGGGCCTGGTGCCGCCCGCCGCGAGGACGGTGGTCACGATGGCGTCGGCGGCGCGGAGGGCGTCGATCAGCTCCGGCTCGGGGGTGCGCAGGGAGGCGACGTACAGCGGGAGCGGGCGGGCGCCCGCGTCCTCGACCGCCGTGCACAGCGCGTCGACGAACTCGGTGTTCCCGCTCATGTGGTGGGCGCGGTAGTAGAGGACGGCGACGGTCGGCGCGCCCTCGGGCAGCTCGCGGGCCTGCCGCTCCAGCGGGCCCCACGCGGGGGCCGGGGCGGGCGGCTCGAAGCCGTGGCCGGTCAGCAGCACGGTGTCGGAGAGGAACCGGGCGAGCTGCTCCAGGTTGGCGGGACCGCCGTGCGCGAGGTAGGCGTGCGCCTCGGCGGCGATGCCGATCGGCACGGTGGAGGCGGCCATCAACTGGGCGTCGGGGGCCTGCTCACCGGTCAGCACGACGACGGGGCGGCCGGTGGCCAGCACCGCGTCCAGGCCCTCCTGCCAGGCCCGTACGCCGCCGAGGAGGCGCACGACGACGAGGTCGACGCCGTCCAGCAGGTCCGGCAGTCCGTCGAGGGAGACGCGGGAGGGGTTGGCGTACCGGTAGCTGACGGGCCCTTCGGATGCGCGGGCGCTCAGGAGGTCGGTGTCGGACGTCGACAGGAGCAGGATCATGCTGCGTCGGCCTTCCTCGGGGTGTCCACGCCCCGGGCGGTGTCGGAGGGGTACCCCGGCACCCGGCGGGAGGGCCGGGCGCCGCGCCCGGTGGGAGACCGGCCGCTCGGGGAAGGGAGTTCCTGACTCGCCCGGCCGGTGGTGGCGGCCGGGCTCACAGTGGCGGGACCGCGCCGGAATCTCACCGGGCTTCCTCCCCTGTCGCCGTCTGGCGATGCGGCGGCCTGAACGGACCGCCGTCTGCATCCTAAGCGGCGGAGGCGGGCGCGGGGCAGGGGGCGGGGGTGCGGTGGTGATCACTGGTGCGGTGGGAGCCGGGCACGGGACGCGCCGCCGACCCGGCCGCCCGGCGCAGGACGGGCCGTCGCCGTCGGCCACCCGGCGCGGGACGGGCGGACGCCCCCGGCCGCCGGTGCGGGACAGGCCGCCCACCCCGGCCGCCCCGGCACGGACCGGGGTGACGCCCCGGCCGCCTGCTGTCCCGCAGGTCACAGGAGCGATCCCGTCGACGGGATCGGCTCGGTCGGTATGCTCGCCGCCATGCCCGATTCCGCCCCCTCGCCCCTTTCCGCGGGCGGCACGCCCTCCCGCAGCGGCGGCGACGCCTGCCCGGGGTCCCTCCGGCTGCACCGGGCCGACGACGGTGCGCTGGCCCGCGTACGCGTCCCCGGCGGTGTCCTGAGCGCGGACGCGGCGGACGCGCTGCTCGCGGTGGCCGACCGCTTCGGGGACGGGGAGCTGCACCTCACCTCGCGGGGCAACGTGCAGCTGCGCGGCCTGGACGCGGAGTGCGGAGGCGGCCCGGCCGAACTGCTCGCCGCCGCCGGGCTGCTGCCCTCCGCCGCCCACGAGCGGGCTCGCAACATCGTGGCCTCGCCCCTCGCCGGACTCGACGGTTCGCCCTCGCTCAGGGGCCGGCTGGCCGCGTTGGACCGGCTGGTGTGCGGGTCGCCCGCCGCCGCCGCGCTCTCCGGCCGCTTCCTCTTCGCCCTCGACGACGGACGCGGTGACGTGGACGCGCTGGGCGCGGATGTGACGCTGATCGCCGAGGGACCGGACGCCGACGCGGTGGGCGGAAGCTGCCTCCTGCGGGTCGGGGCCGCCGACGAGGTGTTCCGGCTGTCCGCCGCCGACGGACCGCGCGCCGCGCTCCTGGCCGCCGAGGCGTTCCTCCGCACCGCCCGGGAGTCCGGCGCGTGGCGGGTGAAGGACCTGCCCGACGCCGTGCGCGCCGCCCTGCCCGGGGAGGTCGCCCGGGTCGTCGGAGCGGCGGCGGACGAGGCCGTGCCCCGGCCCCGGCCGCGTACGGCGGGAGCTCCGGAACCGGGCCCGGTCGCCGCACCGGCCGACGGCGCCGAAGCGACCGCTGCCGCGCGGGCGGGCAGCGGCGCGGACCCGGTCGCCGCCGCACGGGCGATCAGCGTCGGCGTGCCGCTCGGGCGGCTCACCCCCCGCCAGTGGCGGCTGCTCACGGAAACGGCCCGGCGGCACGGGAACGAGCTGCGGCTCACCCCCTGGCGCGGGATCGTCGTCCCCGGCCCCTTCGGACCGGACGGCGCGGCGGCGGCGCTGAGCACGCTGGCGGCGGCCGGACTGATCACCGGACCCGACTCCCCGTGGACCGGCGTCGGCGCCTGCATCGGCCGCCCCGGCTGCGCGAAGTCGCTGGCCGACGTGCGGGCCGAAGCGGGGGCCGCCGTCGGACCGGCCGGGCGGCTCCCTGTGTACTGGTCCGGCTGCGAACGCCGCTGCGGCCACCCCCACGGGGAGTGGATCGACGTGGTCGCCACCTCCGAAGGGCACCGGATCTCCCACGTACGGGGCGAGTTGCGCGATCCCCCGAAGACGGTCCGGGACCACCCGGCCGCGCTGGCGGCGGCGGTGGCCGCTGCCCGTGCCTGAACACCCCTCAGACCTCCTCCCCCTACCGGCAGAAGAAAGCGACAGCACTGTGCACCAGTACGAGAAGGACGGACCGGCGATCTACCGCCAGTCCTTCGCCACCATCCGCGCGGAGGCGGATCTGGCCGGGCTGCCCGCCGACGTGAGCCAGGTCGCCGTCCGGATGATCCACGCCTGCGGCATGGTCGACCTCGTACGCGACCTCGCCTTCTCGCCCGGCGTGGTGGCGGACGCCCGCGCCGCGCTGCGCTCGGGCGCGCCGATCCTGTGCGACGTGGCGATGGTCGCCAGCGGAGTCACCCGCAAGCGGCTGCCCGCCGGCAACGACGTGGTCTGCACGCTGTCCGACCCGTCCGTGCCGGACCTGGCCGCGAGGATGGGCACGACCCGCAGCGCGGCGGCCCTGAAGCTGTGGCGGGACCGGATGGGAGGCGCCGTGGTCGCGGTCGGCAACGCTCCGACCGCCCTGTTCCGGCTGCTGGAGATGATCGAGGAGGGCGCCCCGCGCCCTGCCGCCGTCATCGGCGTCCCGGTCGGCTTCATCGGCGCGGCCGAGTCCAAGGAGGCCCTGGCCGAGCACCCCTCGGGCCTGGAGCACCTGATCGTGCGCGGCCGGCGCGGCGGCAGCGCGATAGCGGCCGCGGCGCTCAACGCCATCGCCAGCGAGGAGGAGTAGTGGCTTCTCCCGTGACCTCTCCAGTGATCTCTCCCGCCTCCACGGTGACCTCTCCCGTGCCCTCCACGGTGGCCTCTCCCGTGGGCCGGCACGAGGGCGGCGGCAAGCTGTACGGCGTCGGGCTCGGCCCCGGCGACCCGGAGCTGATGACCCTGCGGGCCGTCCGGGCCATCGCCGAGGCGGACGTCGTCGCCTACCACAGCGCCCGCCACGGCCGCTCGATCGCCCGGTCGATCGCGGCGGCGCACCTGCGGCCCGACCATGTCGAGGAGGCCCTGGTCTACCCCGTCACGACGGAGACCACGGACCACCCTGGCGGCTACCGGGGCGCGCTGGAGGAGTTCTACGAGAAGGCCGCGGCCCGCCTCGCGGCGCATCTGGACGCGGGCCTCACCGTCGCGGTGCTCGCCGAGGGCGACCCGATGTTCTACGGCTCGTACATGCACATGCACAAGCGCCTGGCCGACCGGTACGCCACCGAGGTCATCCCGGGCGTGACGTCCGTGAGCGCGGCGGCGGCCCGGCTCGGCACCCCCCTCGTCGAGGGCGAGGAGATCCTGACGATCCTGCCCGGCACGCTGCCGGAGGAGGAGCTGACGGCCCGTCTCGCCGCCACGGACACGGCCGTCGTGATGAAGCTGGGGCGGACGTTCCCGGCGGTGCGCGGGGCGTTCGAGGCATCGGGGAGGCTGGCCGAGGCGCGGTATGTGGAGCGGGCGACGATGGCCGGGGAGCGCACCGGCGATCTGGCCGACGTCGACCCGGCGTCCGTCCCGTACTTCTCGGTCGCGGTCCTGCCGAGCCGCGTCGACGCGCCGCGTCCTTCCGGACAGCCGGGCGGCGGGGTCGTGGTCGTGGGCACCGGCCCGGCGGGCCCGCTGTGGCTGACGCCCGAGACGCGCGGAGCACTCGCCGCCGCCGACGACGTGGTCGGCTACACGACCTATCTGGACCGGGTGCCGGTCCGCCCCGGCCAGGCGCGGCACGGCTCGGACAACAAGGTGGAGTCGGAGCGCGCCGAATTCGCCCTGGACCTGGCCCGGCGGGGCCGCCGCGTCGCGGTGGTCTCCGGCGGCGACCCCGGGGTGTTCGCGATGGCGACGGCGGTGCTGGAGGCGGCCTCGCAGGAGGCGTACGCGGACCTCCCCGTACGGGTCCTGCCCGGCGTCACCGCGGCCAACGCCGCGGCGGCCCGCGCGGGTGCGCCGCTCGGCCACGACTACGCCACGATCTCCCTCTCGGACCGGTTGAAGCCGTGGGAGGTCATCGCTGAACGCCTGCGCGCGGCGGCCTCGGCGGACCTGGTGCTGGCCCTGTACAACCCGGGCTCCAAGAGCCGTACGTGGCAGGTGGGCAAGGCCCGCGACCTGCTCCTGGAGCACCGTTCGCCCGGCACTCCGGTGGTGCTGGCCCGGGATGTGGGCGGCCCGGCGGAGAGCGTGCGGACGGTCCGGCTGGCGGACCTGGACCCGGCGGAGGTGGACATGCGGACCCTGCTGATCGTGGGGTCGTCGCAGACTCGCTGGGTACGGAGGGCCGGTGCGGCCGCCGATCAGGGCGTCGTGTGGACGCCGCGCCGCTACCCGGAGGCGTAGAGCCGGCGCGTCCACCGCTCGGCCTCGTCGGGCGTGGCGGCCACCGGCACCCCTCGCGGCACCGGTGGCCGCCGCACCACGACGACCGGAATCCCGGCTTCACGGGCGGCGACGAGCTTGGGGGCGGTGGCGTCCCCGCCGCTGTCCTTCGTCACCAGGACATCGATCCGGTGCCGCCGGATGATCTCCCGCTCCCCCTCCAGGGTGAACGGCCCCCGGTCGAGCAGGACCTCCGTCCGGGCCGGGCAGGGCGGCTCGGGAGCGTCGACGGACCGCACGAGGAACCACAGCTCGTCGAGGCCGGCGAAGGCGGCGAGCCCCATCCGCCCGGTGGTGAGGAAGACCCGTTCGCCGTGGGCGGGCAGCAGCCCGGCGGCCTCGGCCAGCGAACCGGCGGAGTGCCAGCGGTCGCCGTCCTGGGCGACCCAGCCGGGCCGGCGGAGGGCGAGGAGGGGAACATGGGCTTGCGCGGCGGCCTCGGCCGCGTTCCGGCTCATGGTCGCGGCGAAGGGGTGGGTGGCATCGATGAGGGCGTCGACACGGTGTTCCCGCACCCAGGCGGCGAGCCCGCCGGGCCCTCCGAACCCACCGACGCGCACCTCGCCCGGCGGAAACCTGGGCGAGGCGACCCGCCCGGCGAGCGACGTGGTCACCCGGACCCTCTCGTCACCTCCGGCGAGGCGCTCCGCGAGGAGCCGGGCCTCGGTCGTGCCCCCCAGAACAAGAACATGCATCGGAACGGACTCTCTCCATGAACGATGAGGCGCGGGGCACGGACGGTGCGGCCCGGAGCTCGGACGGTGCGGCCCGGAGCACGGACGCCGGGCCGCGGGACACCGGCGCCGAGACCGGGGGCGGTCGCAGTGCCCAACTCAAACACACCGGCCTGCGCGCCGGCTGGACGACCGGCGCCTGTGCGACGGCGGCGACGACGGCCGCGTACACGGCGCTGCTGACCGGCGACTTCCCCGACCCGGTGACCATCCTGCTGCCGAAGGGCCAGACCCCGGCGTTCGCGCTGGCGGTGGAGGAGCTGACGGCGGGGCGGGACGCGGCGACGGCCGGAGTCGTCAAGGACGCCGGCGACGACCCGGACGTGACGCACGGGGCACTGGTGAGGGCGACGGTACGCGGACTGCCGCCCGGCTCCGGCGTCGTGTTCCGGGCCGGCCCGGGCGTGGGCACCGTCACCCTCCCCGGGCTGCCGCTGGAGGTCGGGGAGCCCGCGGTGAACCCGGTCCCGCGCCGGCTGATGCGCGAGCACGTGGAGCGGGTGGCGGCGGAGCACGGCGGGGCCGGGGACGTGGAGATCACGATCTCGGTCGACCACGGCGAGGAGATCGCCCGCTCCACCTGGAACGGCCGCCTCGGCATCCTCGGCGGCCTGTCGATCCTGGGCACGACGGGGGTCGTGGTCCCGTACTCCTGCTCGGCCTGGATCGACTCGATCCGCCGGGGCGTGGACGTGGCGCGGGCGGCGGGCCTGACCCACGTGGCGGGGTGCACGGGCTCGACGTCGGAGAAGACGGTGGTCGCGGAGTACGGCCTGCCGGACATCGCGCTGCTGGACATGGGGGACTTCGCGGGCGCGGTCCTGAAATACGTACGCCGCCATCCCGTCGACCGCCTGACGGTCTGCGGCGGCTTCGCCAAGCTCTCCAAGCTCGCGGCGGGCCACCTGGACCTGCACTCGGCCCGCTCCCAGGTCGACAAACCCTTCCTGGCCGCCCTCGCCCGCGAGGGCGGCGCGGACGAGCTGCTGGCTTCCCGCATCGCCGCCGCCAACACGGGCCTGGAGGCGCTGCGCCTGTGCGAGGCGGCGGGCGTCCCCCTGGGCGACCTGGTGGCCGCCCGCGCCCGCGACGAAGCCCTGGCGGTGCTGCGGGGCGCGCCGGTCGCGGTCGACGTGATCTGCATCGACCGGGCGGGCGTGGTGGTGGGGCGGGGGTAGGGCGCCCGCTACGAGGCCCCGCGCCGCCGCGCACAGAGCGTGCCGACGCGATCACGGTGCCGCGGCCGGGAAGGCGCGGGGTGCCGGCTCCTCCCCCGTACGGGAGCGGTCAGCGGCGATTTTCGGACAGGCGCGCTGGGGCGATCGGCGCGCTCCCGGCCCGTTCGGGCCCACGGCTGCGGGCCCTCGACCGTGGTCATCGCCCGATAAGGTCATGGCCGAATAGCAGATCGCCACGTGCGCGGACACCGCCGCACGCCTTGGAGGAAGTCATGGGAACCCGCCGCACGTCACTGCCCGGAGTGGGTGCTCAGTACGACTTCACGACCGAGACGGGGCAGCACATCTCGGTGGTCGTCCACAACGACGGCCGCCGGTTCATCGGGTTCTACGAACAGGACGACCCCGACGCGTGCCGGCTCTCCGTCCCCCTGACGACATCCGAGGCCACCGCGCTGGCGCACCTCATCGACCCGGCGCCCATCGACGCCGTACGCACCGACGGCATCGACCTCGTCACCGAGCACATCCCGCTCGGGACCCGCTCCCCCTACGGCGGACGGCTGCTGGGCGAGACGCGGGCGCGGACCCGGACCGGGGCGTCCATCGTGGCGGTGCTGCGGACCCACAGCGCGCACCCGTCGCCGGACCCGGATTTTCGACTGGCCATCGGGGACACGCTCGTCGCCGTCGGTACGCGTGAGGGCGTCGACGCGCTCTCCGAGATCATTGCGGAGGGCTGACCGTGCATGACACGACGGCGTTGCTGGTGGAGCTGGGAGCCGTCATCCTCGGGCTGGGGCTCCTCGGGCGGTTCGCGGGCCGGATCGGGCTCTCCCCCATTCCCCTCTACCTCCTCGCCGGTCTGGCGTTCGGCCACGGCGGGCTGATTCCGCTCAAGGCCAGCGAAGAGTTCACCATGGTGGGCGCCGAGATCGGCGTCATCCTGCTCCTTCTGCTGCTGGGCCTGGAGTACAGCGCCTCCGAGCTGGTCACCAGTCTGAAGACGCAGTATCCGTCCGGCGCCGTCGACTTCGCGCTCAACGCGACGCCCGGCGCCGTCGCCGCCCTGATCCTCGGCTGGGGGCCCGTG
Organism: Streptomyces sp. NPDC091649; assembly: GCF_044756785.1. Lineage (NCBI taxonomy): Bacteria > Bacillati > Actinomycetota > Actinomycetes > Kitasatosporales > Streptomycetaceae > Streptomyces > Streptomyces sp. NPDC091649. The sequence continues at coordinate 150,358 of NZ_JBIVTR010000005.1, forward strand.
GGCGCGGTCGCGCTCGCCGGTGTCACCTGGATCTCCTCGTCGGGCGTGATCGCCAAGGTGATGACCGACCTCGGGCGGCTCGGCAACCGGGAGACGCCCGTCGTCCTCGGCGTCCTCGTCATGGAGGACCTGGCGATGGCGGTGTACCTGCCGCTCCTCACCGCCATGCTCGCCGGGGTCGGCCTGGCCGGCGGCAGCCTCGCGCTCGTGATCGCGCTCGGGGCCGTCGGACTCGTCCTCTACCTGGCGCTCCGCCACGGCCGTCTGATCAGCCGCGCGGTCTCCTCGGACAACCCGGAGATGCTGCTCCTGGTCGTCCTCGGCCTCACCGTCCTGGTCGCCGGGGTCGCCCAGCAGCTCCAGGTGTCCGCGGCCGTCGGCGCGTTCCTCGTCGGCATCGCGCTCTCCGGCGAGGTCGCCGAGGGCGCCCGCAAGCTGCTCACCCCGCTGCGGGACCTGTTCGCCGCCGTGTTCTTCGTCTTCTTCGGTCTCTCCACGAACCCCGCCGACATACCGCCGGTGCTGCTGCCCGCCGCCCTGCTGGCCGTCGTCACCGCCCTCACGAAGATCGCCACCGGCTGGTACGCGGCCCGGCGCGCCGGAATCGGCTCGCGCGGTCGCTGGCGGGCGGGCGGCACCCTCGTGGCGCGCGGTGAGTTCTCCATCGTCATCGCCGGCCTGGCCGTGGCCACCGAGCCCCGCATCGGGCCCATCGCCACCGCGTACGTCCTGATCCTCGTCATCCTCGGACCGCTCACCGCCCGGTGGACCCAGCCCGTCGTGGCGAGGATCGAGGCACGGCGCGGGCGCGGGCGCGGCGGCGAGGGCGCGGGCACCGCGCCGGCGGAGCCCGTCGCGAAGCCCATCGCCGAGTTCGTCGCGGGGCCCGTCGCGGAGCCCGTCGCCGAGTTCGTCGCGAAGCCCGTCGCGGAGCCCGCGCCCGAGCGCCTGCTTCCCCAGCACGACGACCTGACCCCGGAACCGGCGGGCGAGACGCGCGAATAGCCGCCTCCCCGCCGCCGTACACGCGGCCCCACGACGAAGCCCCCGGACCCGCCCATCGCACCGTGTCCGGGGGCTTCGTCGTCGCGTGACCGCCTTCACCCGCGGCGAGGGGCCGCCGTCCGGCCAGGAGTCCGGCTCGGGGTCGGGGTCCGGCTCGGCCTTCGGCGCCGGGCCCGGATCGGGGCCCGATCCGGTCCGGCCCGGCCTTCGCCCTGCCCGTCGGCCCGGCTTTCGGCTCGCCGTCCCGCCCGCGTTCCCGCGGGGCCTTACGGCCGCACGACCCCGGGCATACCCCGGACACCCATCTCTACACTCCTGTAGAGTTCCTCCGAGCCCGGATTCGCACCGCAACACGAGGAGACGTCATGGCTCTGTGGGACCGCATCAAGGAATCCGCGTCGTCGATGCAGACGCAGCTGGAGGCGAAGAAGAACGAGCTGAAGTCGGGCTCGTTCCGGGACGCGAGCATGGCCATGTGCGCCCTCGTCGCCGCCGCCGACGGTTCCATCGACCCGTCCGAGCGGCAGCGCGTCGCGACGCTCATCGCGACCAACGACGTCCTGCGCAACTTCCCCGCGGACGACCTCCAGCGGCGCTTCAACGCCTACGTCGACCAGCTCACCGCCGACTTCGCCTTCGGCAAGGTCAGCGTGCTCCAGGAGATCGCCAAGGCGAAGAAGAAGCCGGCCGAAGCCCGTGCCGTGGTCCAGATCGGCATCGTCATCGGCGGGGCCGACGGCGACTTCGACCCGGCCGAGCAGGCCGTCGTACGGGAGGCGTGCTTCGCCCTCGATCTGCCGCCGCACGAGTTCGACCTCTAGGGCGTGTCCGGCGGATCGGGGCCGGACCGGCCGCGGCGTGGAGCCCGCCGCGCTCCACGGGCCCGCCGCGCTCCACGGGCCGACCGGGCTCCACGGGCCGGCCGGGGCGCCGTCACAGCTCCTTGGCCGGCCAGTCCAGCAGCCGGGCCCCGATGACCGCCGTCTGCAGGCTGTAGCGGTGCATCGGGTCCGAGGGGTCGGAGCCGGTCAACTGGTGGATGCGCTCCAGGCGGTAGGTCAGCGCCCGCACGCTCAGCGCCAGCCTGCGGGCGGTCTCGGCGGCGACGCAGCCCGCGTCGAAGTAGACCGCCAGCGTGTTCAGCAGCGGCTCCGCGCCGCCCCGGGCCTTCTGGAGCGGGCCCAGCTCGCTGCGCACCAGATCGGCCATCGCCTGCCGGTCTCGGGTCAGCACCGGGTAGACCAGCAGATCCGAGGCGTACAGCACGGGGTCGTCCATCCCCATCCGGTCGGCCAGATCGAGGGCCTCCAGCGCCTCGTCGTACGAGTGGACCACCCCGCCGGGGCCCTTGTGCGGGCGTCCGATCGCGACCTGGCCCCCGTCCGTCGCCGCGTGCGCCTGCTTGGCGAAGTAGCGCAGGACGTCCGGCTGGCTGCCCGGGGCGATGCAGACGATCCTGCCGTCCTTCGTCGTCAGCAGGATCTTGCGCCCGCCGAACCGGGCCAGCAGCGCGGTCTCCACACTGCGCGGCACCGCGTCCATCTCCGTGTACGCCTCCGGACCCGACGCCACCGCGACCGCGTGCGCCCGCGAGAGCCGCAGGCCGAAGCGGGTCGCCCGCTCCGCGAGCCGCACCAGATCGCTGCGCCCGTAGAGCAGGTCGTCGATGAACTCCCGGCGCGCCGCCTCCTCCCGTCGCACGGTGAGCCGCTGGGCACGCTCGAAACCCTCGGCGAACGCGTCGACCGCCTGCTCCACCGCGGCCAGGACGGCATCCGTCGCGGCAGGGGAGTTTCCGGCAGCGGCGCGGGGCCATGCCTCACGCGTCCGGGCCAGATGCATCGCCACCAGGGCCCGCAGTTGATGGCCCGCGTCCGCCGCCGCGCGGCCCAGCGCCCGGCGCTCCTCCAGCTCGGTGCGCGTCAAACGACGGCCCGTGCGGGCGACTTCGCCCAGAATGTAGGCATAGTCACCCAGCACTTCCTCAGGAATACTCGGCTCGGCCACGCGCTCCCCCTTCAGCCTTGCAACAGTCGTGTCATTCCCCCAACGCACATGGGGCGGTGCCGGTGCCCGGCATCAGCACAGCGTAAAGATTGCCGGAATCCGGCAGTGTGCCGAGGGGGTCCCGGATGGCACGATCAGCTCAGCAACAACACGGGGGAAGCACACGGGGGAGCACGGGGAACGGGGGAGCGAAAGCCCCTCCCGAATCCCGGATCCCGGCCCGTCCACGGGGGATCGAGGACGGTTCGGGGTCCGTCGGGAGGGTTCCCGAAGGGGAAGACCCGGCCGCCGCGGCAGGTTCCGACCATGCCGCGGTCGCCGGGCCCGCCGGACGGCCGCTCGCCGCCCCCGTACCGATCACGGACGCGCACCGCCCCAGGGCCGGCGCGCAGAACCGCAGGGGGTGGGACCGATGGACGAGTTCCTCGGCGCGGCACTCGGATTCCCCGCCGTCGTCTTCGGCGCCGCTCTGGTGGTCGTCGTCTGCTTCTGGCTGCTGGTGCTGGCCGGGGCCGCCGGCCACGATTCCTTCGACGCGGACCTCGACACCGGCCCGGCCGGTCTCGGCGGTGTCCCCGTCTCCGTCTCCGTCTCCCTGCTGGTCGTCTTCGCCTGGTTCGGCAGCCTGACCGGCACGGTCCTGCTCGAACTCGACGAGCGCGGCGGCACCACCCGCGCCCTGCTCGCCGTCGCCGTACTCGCCGGGTCGCTGTTCCTCGCCTGGGCCGCCGTCCGCCTCTTCCTCCGCCGCTTCCGCCGGCACTTCCCCGCGGAGCCCGCGCCATCGCGGCTGGACTTCGTCGGGAGCGTCTGCACGATCCGCACCGGCTCCGTCACCGCGGCGTTCGGCCAGGCGGAGGTCGTGTCGCACGACGGATCGACGGCCATCGTGCAGGTCCGCCGAGGCGAGCCCTATCAACGGCTTCCCCGGCCCACCGGCCCGCGCGCCGAGGAAGCGCCGCTCGTCATGGGCAGCTCCGCACTCCTCTACGCGTACGACGAGGACGGCGAGTTCTTCTGGGCCTCGCCCTACGACACGGCGCTCGATCCGGGCCCGAACGTCCGACCGCACGAGTTGCCGGGCGGGCCGAACGGCTGACCCGGGCGGGGTTCCGCACCACCGGGCCCCGAGCCTCCACGGACCGAAGATCCCGGATCTCCCCGCCGAACGCGCCTGCGGGGCCGTCCGCCGCCGGCCCGGTCCGGCGGCCCGCCCCCGCACCGGCCGTCCGCCTCCCGCGCTCGCGCCACTTCCGTACCAACCAGCCGTCAAGGACTCTTCATGGATGCCATCTCCTGGGGCATCGGCGTGCTCATCGCCGTTGTCCTGCTCGTCGTCATCGCCATCGCCTTCGTCATCACCCGGCTGTTCCGCAAGGTCGAGCAGGGCAAGGCGCTGATCATCTCCAAGACCAAGAAGGTCGACGTCACCTTCACCGGGGCCGTCGTCCTGCCCGTGCTCCACAAGGCCGAGACGATGGATATCTCGGTGAAGACGATCGAGATCCGCCGCGCCGGACGCGAGGGCCTGATCTGTCAGGACAACATCCGCGCCGACATCCAGATCACCTTCTTCGTCCGGGTCAACAAGACCGTCGAGGACGTCATCAAGGTCGCGCAGTCCATCGGTACGGGACGGGCGAGCGACAAGGCCGCCATCCAGGAGTTCTTCGCCGCGAAGTTCTCCGAGGCGCTCAAGACCGTCGGCAAGCAGCTCGACTTCGTGGACCTGTACACCAAGCGCGAGGAGTTCCGGGACCGGATCATCCAGGTCATCGGGACCGACCTGAACGGCTACCACCTCGACGACGCCGCGATCGACTTCCTGGAACAGACCCCGATGGCCCAGCTCGACGGGGCCAACATCCTGGACGCCCAGGGCATCCGGAAGATCACCGAGCTGACCGCGATCGAGCACGTGCGCACCAACGAGTTCCAGCGCACCGAGCAGAAGGAGATCACCCGGCAGGACGTCGACGCCCGCGAGACGATCCTGGAGCTGGAGCGCCGGCAGGCCGAGGCGGAGATCAAGCAGCGCCGCGAGGTCGAGGTCCTGCGGGCCCGCGAGGAGGCGGCCACCGCCCGGGTGCAGGAGGAGGAGCGGCTCGGTTCGCAGAGCGCGTTCATCAAGACCGAGGAGCAGCTCGGCATCCAGCGCGAGAACCAGGCGCGGGAGATCGCCGTCGCGCAGAAGAACCGCGAGCGCGTCATCGCCGTCGAGAGCGAGCGCATCGAGAAGGACCGGATGCTGGAGGTCATCGGGCGGGAGCGCGAGACCGAGCTGAACCGGATCGCCGCCACGAAGGAGGTCGAGGCCGAGCGCCGCGAGGTCGCCGACGTCATCCGGGAGCGGATCGCGGTGGACCGCACGGTCGCCGAGCAGGAGGAGTCGATCCTCACCCTGCGCGCCGTCGAGGACGCCGAGCGGTCCCGCAAGTCGGTCATCATCGCCGCCGAGGCGGAGGCCCAGGAGAAGCTGGTCAAGGACATCAAGGCGGCCGAGGCCGCGGAGGCCGCCTCCACCCACCTGGCGGCCGAGCAGCTCACGCTCGCCGAGGCCCGGCTCAAGACCGCGGACCTCGACGCGCAGGCCAAGCTGCGGCTCGCGGAGGGCATCCAGGCCGAGACGGCCGCGCCCGGCCTCGCCGCCGTGCAGGTGCGCGACGCCGAAGCGGACGTCACCGAGAAGGCCGGTCTCGCGGAGGCCGAGGCGACGGCGGCCCGGCTCAAGGCGGAGGCGGAGGGCGCGCGGCTCCAGGCGCTCGCCACGGCGGAGGGCACCCATGCGCAGGCGACCGCCGACGCGGCGGTCATCGGCGAGAAGCTGAAGGCGGAGGCCGCGGGTCTCACGGAGAAGGCGGCCGCGATGGCGGCCCTGGACGAGGCGTCGCGCGGTCACGAGGAGTACCGGCTGCGGCTGGACGCGGAGAAGGAGATCCGGCTGGCCGGCCTGGAGGTGCAGCGGCAGGTCGCGGAGGCGCAGGCCACGGTCCTGGCGACGGGTCTGGAGAACGCCGACATCGACATCGTCGGCGGCGACTCGGTCTTCTTCGACCGGCTCGTGTCGTCGATCTCGCTCGGCAAGGCCGTGGACGGGTTCGTCGACAACTCGCAGACCGCGCAGGCGCTGGCGGGGCCGTGGCTGGACGGTTCCTCGTCCTTCACCGACGACATCTCCCGGATGGTGGGCTCGTTCTCCACGGGTGACGTGCAGAACCTGACGGTGTCGGCGCTGCTGATGCGGCTGATGGGGCCGGGGGCCTCGGGAGCGGCTTCGGGGCAGGTGGAGCAGCTGCTGGCGGCGGCGAAGGAGCTGGGGCTGGCGGACCTGCCGGTGTCGTCGCTGGCGAACGGTACGCCGACGGCTCCGGCCGCCGACGGCGCGTCCCGGAACGGTGCCGGGGCCGGGGCGCTCGGATAGCGAACATCCGGCCCGTCCGCAGGCTGAGGACAGCCCCTCGGCAGGAGGGGCCCGGACGGGCCGGAGTGGCCGGGCACACGCGGGCCGCAGCATCGAAGGCAGCGAAGTACACGTAGGGAGCCGTACGCATGGACAGCGACACCACCGCCACCGCCACCGCGCCCCAGGGCGGGGAGGGCGATGTGGACGCCGGTGCCTACGAGGTGCTGCGGCGGCGGCTCTCGGCGCAGGCCGGGGAGCTGGTGCGGCGGGCCGAGGCGCTCAACGCACGGCGGACCGAGGAGTTCGGCTCGACCGGGCTGCGGCTGCTGGCCACCGAGCAGGTGCGCACCGAGCGGGCCTCCGTGCCCCGGGACCTCGTCGCCGTGGGCGGGAAGCTGCTCTTCGGCTTCGAGCGGGGGCCGGGGGCGCGCGGGGAGGCCGGGGTCGGGGACGTCCTCCTCGTACGGGACTCCGGACCGCGGGACGACGCCACCGCGGCCGGCCCGGAGCGCGCCCTCCTCGACGACGAGGGGTTCCGGCGCGAGTTCTCCTCCCTCCACCGCTACTTCCGCGACGCCCGGCTGCTGCGGCTGCGCCGCGTCAACGGCAAGCTCCTGGCCGTCTTCCGCACCGGGGAGAACGCGGAGGACATCCGCGTCCTGCGCTGGGCGCTCGGCGCGGACGGGTCGCCGGGGGCGTTCCTGGACGCGCGGGGCGAGCGCGACCACGTCTTCCCGCCCTCGCACGACTTCGCGTGGACCGTCGCCGGACGCGAGTCGCACGTCCCCGGACGGCATCCGCACATCGCCGTCGGCAAGGGCGGCGGGCTCTTCGTCGACACGCTCGGCGGGACCCTGACCGTCAAGGTCACCGACGACACCGAGTCGCCGGACGGGATCTACGAGGAGCCCGTCGACGAGCCGCTCCAGTCGCTGGCCGACGCCGACGTCGAGTACGCGGAGGTCGGGCCGCTGGTCCTGCTGCGGGTGCGCCCGTACAAGGAGGACGCCTGGCGGCACCTGGTCTTCAACTCGCTGCTCTCCACCGTCCAGCGGCTCGACGCGATCGGCCCGTCCTGCCACCGGCTCCCCGAGGACCAGGGGATCATCTTCCCCGGCGGCTACTACCTCACCACCGGCACCGCGAAGACCTTCGACACCGCCGAGGAGCTGACCGAGCCGGTCTTCGAGGAGGCGGTCCGCTCGCCCAACGGGGAGGACGTGCTGTACGTCTTCCGCTCCCGCGACGGCCTCCGGAGCCTCCTCCTCCCCTACAACCTGATCCGCCAGGAGGTCGCCACCCCGCTGACCGGGCGCGGGCACGCGCTGCTGGACGACGGGACGCTGATCCTGCTCCGGGACAGCCCGGACGGGCCGGGCCGCGTGCACCCCTTGCAGCGCTGGCAGACCCCGTACGCCTCAGACACCTACGCCGCCGCCCGCCCCGCCGGCACCGGCCCGCTCGCCCGGACCGGCAACGCCGACCTGGTGCGCGGGATCTCCGACTGCCTCGCCCTGGCGCACGGCGTACGGGACATGACGCCGACGACGGCCGTGTACGGGCAGCTCGCCGCCGACTGCGCCCGCGCACAGGACCGGTACCACTGGCTCTCCGACCCCGAACTGGGCTCTCTGGCCGAGCCGCTGGGCGAACTGCTGTCCACGGCACAGCAGGTGCTGGCCGAGTTCACCGCCGTGCAGGAGCTGACCCGGCGGGCCGCCGACGCGCTGGAGGAGACCGACGCCCGCATCACCGCACTGGTGCGGCGGGTACGCGGCGAGGTCCCCGGATCGGCGGCCGTCTGGGTCGAGCGACTGACCGAACTGCGCCGGGCCCACGGCCACTTGGCGACAGTCGGCGACATGCGGTACGCCGACGCGGAGCGGATCGCCGAACTGTCCGCACGCACCGAGGACGACATCGCCTCCGCCGCCCAGCGGGCCGTGTCGTTCCTGGCCCGCGAGGACGCGTTCGACGCGTACCACGAGGACATCGCGGGGCTCGTGGCCGAGGCGGGCGCGCTGGAGACCGTCCGGGACGCCTCCGCCGTGACCGACCGGCTGTCCGCCATGACGGACGGGCTGTCCACCGTCACGGACGTGGTCGCCGGCCTGGAGATCGGCGACGCCACCGTGCGCACCTCCATCCTGGAGCGGATCGCCGAGGTGCTGGGCGGGGCCAACCGGGCCCGCGCCACGCTGGACGCGCGCCGGCGGGAGCTGCTGTCGAAGGAGGGGCGGGCCGAGTTCGCCGCCGAGTTCGCGCTGCTCGGGCAGGCCGTGACGGGCGCCCTGGCCGCCGCCGGGACACCTCAGACGTGCGACGACCAACTGGCCCGCCTGCTGCTTCAGTTGGAGAATCTGGAGTCGCGGTTCGCGGAGTTCGACGACTTCCTCGCCGAACTGTCCGAGCGCCGCACCGAGGTGTACGAGGCGTTCTCGGCGCGCAAGCAGACCCTCCAGGACGAGCGGGCGCGGCGCGCGGAGCGGCTGGCCGGGTCCGCGGACCGGGTGCTGGAGACCATCGCCCGGCGGGTGGCCTCGCTGGAGGACCTCGACGCCGTCCACACCTACTTCGCCTCCGACCCGATGGTCGCCAAGGTCCGCCGCACCGCCGACGAGCTGCGTGGACTGGGCGACCCCGTACGGGCGGAGGAGCTGGACGGGCGGCTGAAGGCGGCCCGTCAGGAGGCGGGGCGCGCCCTGCGCGACCGCACCGAGCTGTACGCGGACGGCGGGTCCGTGATCAAGCTGGGCCGCCACCGGTTCGCCGTGAACACCCAGCCGTTCGACCTGACGCTGGTGCCCGCCGGGGACACTCTCGCCTTCGCGCTGACCGGGACGGACTACCGGGCCCCGGTCACCGATCCGGCGTTCGCGGCGGCCCGGCCGTACTGGGAACAGCTGCTCCCCTCGGAGAACGCCTCCGTCTACCGCGCCGAACACCTCGCCGCCCGGCTGCTCGACACCCACGGGGCCGACCGCCTCACCGCGCTGACCGGCACCGAACTGGCGGCGCTCGTCCGGGAGTCGGCCGCCGAGGCGTACGACGAGGGGTACACCCGGGGTGTCCACGACGAGGACGCCACCGCGATCCTGGCCGCCCTGCTGCGCCTGCACGCGGACGCCGGGCTGCTGCGTCACGAATCCGGCACGCGGGCCGCCGCCCAGCTGTTCTGGGCGTACGGCGTGGACCCGGCGACGCGCACGGCCTGGGAGCGGCGGGCGGTATCGCTGGCCCGCGCCCGCGACACCTTCGGCCTGGCCCCGGCCATCGCCGTGCTCCAGGAGGAGTGGGCGGCGGCGATCGGGGGCTCCCCCGCAGCGTCCGGCGGGGCGCGGCCCGAGGCCGTCGCCGCGTACCTCTTCGAGGAGCTGACCGGCGGGCTGGCCGGATTCGTCCGCTCCGCCGCGACCGCCGCCTTCCTCGACGGCTTCCGCCGGGCCGCCGGGCCCGACGCCTACACGGACGACCTGGCGGCCCTGGGCGAGGACCTGGCCGCCCGCCGGCAGCTCGTGGAGGGCTGGCTCGCCCCGTACGCCGAGGCCACGGGTGCGGACCTCGGCGACGGTGACCTGGCGGAGGCGGTGGCGGTGGAGCTGTGCCCGGAGCTTGAGCGGTACGCGTGCGACGCGCCGCTCACCGAAAGGCTGGAGGGCCTCCTCGGGGACCACCCGCGCATCGCGAGCGGCGGGACACTTACCGTGCGGATCGACGAACTCCTCGCCCGTACCGCCGCGTTCCGCGACACCACCGTGCCCGGCTTCCGCGCCTATCAGCGGCTGCGCACGTCCCTGGTGAACGCCGAGCGCGGACGGCTGCGGCTGGACGACCACCGGCCGCGCGTGATGTCGGCGTTCGTCCGCAACCGGCTGCTCGACGAGGTGTACCTGCCGCTGATCGGGGACAGCCTGGCCAAGCAGCTCGGCACCGCCGACGCCGACCGGCGCACCGACTCGCAGGGTCTGCTGCTGCTCGTCTCGCCGCCCGGCTACGGCAAGACGACGCTGATGGAGTACGTCGCGGACCGGCTCGGGATGGTCCTCGTCAAGATCAGCGGTCCGAACCTGGGCCACGACGTGACCTCGCTCGATCCGGACCGCGCCCCGAGCGCCACCGCCCGGCAGGAGATCGAGAAGATCAACTTCGCGCTGGAGGCGGGCAACAACACCCTGCTCTACCTCGACGACATCCAGCACACCTCGCCGGAACTGCTCCAGAAGTTCATCCCCCTGTGCGACGCCACGCGCCGGGTCGAGGGCGTGCGGGACGGCGAGCCGCGCAGCTACGACCTGCGCGGCAAGCGGTTCGCGGTGTGCATGGCGGGCAACCCGTACACCGAGTCCGGCGAGCAGTTCCGCATCCCCGACATGCTCGCCAACCGGGCCGACGTCTGGAACCTGGGCGAGGTCCTCAGCGGCCGGGACGACGTCTTCGCGCTGAGCTTCGTGGAGAACGCCCTGACCGCCAACCCGGTCCTCGCCCCGCTGGCCGCCCGTTCCCGCGACGACCTGGCGCTGCTGGTGCGGCTGGCGGGCGGCACCGACCCGGCCGCGCGAGCGGAGCACCTGGAACACCCGTACCCGGCCGCCGAACTGGACCGGGTCCTGGCCGTGCTGCGCCATCTGCTCACGGCCCGGGACACCGTGCTCGCGGTGAACGCGGCGTACATCGCCTCGGCCGCGCAGACGGACGCCACCCGCACCGAGCCGCCGTTCCGGCTCCAGGGCTCCTACCGCAACATGAACAAGATCGCCGAGCGGATCGTGCCCGTCATGAACGACGACGAGCTGTCCGCCGTCATCGGCGACCACTACGCGGGAGAGGCCCAGACGCTCACCACGGGGGCCGAGGCCAACCTCCTCAAGCTGGCCGCCCTGCGCGGCACGCTCACCGCCGAACAGGCCGAGCGCTGGGCGGCGATCACCGCCTCCTACGTCCGCACACAGGCACTCGGCGGACCGGACGGTGACCCCGTGACCCGGGCGGTGGCCGCGCTCGGGCTGCTCGCGGACCGGATCGCGGCGGTCGAGACGGCGATCCAGCGGGCGGCGGACCCCCGGCACCTGCTGGCGGGCGGCCCGCCGGCCACGGCCCGCGCCCACGCAACGGCGCATGGGCCGGAAGCGGTACACGGGCAGGAAGCGGTACACGGGCCCGGAACAGCCCACGGGCCGGAAGGGGGGCACGGGCAGGAAGGGGAGCACGGGCAGGCAGGGGAGCACGGGCAGGAAGCGGGAGAGGGCGACGCGGCCGACGGCGCGTCCGTTCCCCGTCACCACGCGAGGATCGCCGACGCTCCGCACTGATCGGGAAGACCGAGCCGGAAGGATCACGGCATGCTGGGTCTCGTGCCTTCACTTCCTCAGCAACCGGGACACCCGCCGCCCACCGGCCACATGATCGTCTGCGGCGACGACGCCCTGGCTCGCCGCCTCGCCGTGGAGCTGCGCTATGTCTACGGGGAGCGGGTCACCCTGCTCCTGCCCCCGGGCCGGGACACGAGCGGCCCCGAGACGCCGCTGACCCAACGGGGGCGTGCGGCGGCCCTGTTCGGCCGGATGTCGGCGGCGATGAGCCGCGCGGGCTACGGCAGCGGGGCAGCGGGCGGCGGGACGGCCGGCGGCGGGACGGGCGGAGGCGGCGGCAACGGGCCGTCCGGGAGCGGCGGTTCGGCCGGGGGCGGCGGTGACACCAACGCCGGGGTCGAGGCCGTCCGCATCATGGAGGCGCCCGAGCCCTCCGACGACGTACTGGAGGAGGCGGGCGTCGACCGGGCCGCCGCCCTCGCGCTCGTCTACGACGACGACGAGCGCAACATCCGCGCCGCCCTGACCGCCCGCCGCCTCAACCCCCGTCTGCGGCTGGTGATCCGGCTCTACAACCGCAAGCTGGGGCTGCACCTGGAGGAGCTGCTCGACCAGGCGGCGGCCGTCGCCATGCCGGGCATCGACCCGGCACTGCTGGACGCCTCCACCACCGTCCTGTCCGACGCGGACACCGCCGCCCCGGCCCTCGCCGCCACGGCCCTCACCGGCAGCAGCAAGATCATCCAGGCCGAGGGCCTGCTCCTGCGCGCCGCCGAGCGCACCCCGCCCCGCCCCGGTGAGCGGGCCGACCCCGGACTGTGCACCCTCGCGCTCCTCTCCTCCACCACCAACGACCCGGCGGGCGCCGAGGGTTCGGAGAGCAGCGGGGACGATGCCCCGCAACTGCTGCCCGACGAGGGCGACGTCGCCGCCGCGACCGGCCGGGGCACGGTGGTTCTCGAAGCGATCAGCCGGGCGGACCCGGACCGTCCGGCCACCCGCATGGGCGGCAGGGGCGCCCCGCTCGCCCAGGTCTTCTCCCGCCGGCTGCGCTGGTCGGCCCTCGGCGTCGCGGCCTCCGTGGTCGCCCTGGTGATCGCCTCGGTCGTGACCACCAAGGACAGCGTGGTCCATTCCACCTACCTGACCCTGCTCGACCTGCTGGCGATGGGCGACCCGGCCGAGGGCGACGGGGACGCCCGGCAGATCATCCAGCTGCTCTCCGGCGTCGCCGGCCTCCTCCTGCTTCCGCTGCTGGTCGCCGCCGTGCTGGAGGCGTTCGGCACCCTGCGCACCGCCTCCTCGCTGCGCCGCCCGCCACGCGGCCTCTCCGGGCACGTGGTGCTGCTGGGCCTCGGCAAGATCGGCACGCGGGTCCTCGTACGCCTCCGGGAGCTCGACATCCCCGTGGTCGTCGTCGAGGAGGACCCGGAGGCGCGCGGCATCCCGCTGGCCCGCTCCATGCACGTGCCGACCGTGCTCGGTGACGTCACCCAGGAAGGCGTCCTCGAAGCGGCCAAGATCCGCCGGGCCCGCGCCCTCCTCGCGCTCACCAGCATCGACACCACGAACCTGGAGGCGGCGTTGTACGCCCGTTCGGTGAAACCGGACCTGAGGGTGGCGCTGCGCCTGTACGACGACGAGTTCGCCACCGCCGTCTACCGCACGCTGCGCACCGCGCACCCCGGGGCCCTGACCCGCTCCCGGTCGGTCTCCCACCTCGCCGCACCGGCCTTCGCGGGCGCCATGATGGGCCGCCAGATCCTCGGCGCCATCCCGGTCGAGCGCAAGGTCATGCTCTTCGCGGCCCTGGAGGTCGCGGGACTCCCGCAGCTGGAGGGCCGCACGGTCGAGCAGGCGTTCCGGTCGGGCGCCTGGCGGGTCCTGGCCATCGACACCACCCCGCCCGCCGACCGCACGCCCGACCTCGCCGCCCCGCTGCCGTTCGACCCGGAGGGCGACGCGACGCCGCCGCCCTCCAGCCTGATCTGGGACCTGCACCCCGGCTACGTCCTGCGCGGCGAGGACCGGGTGGTGATCGCCGCCACCCGCCGGGGCCTCGCGGAACTGCTGCGGCGGCAGCGGTCGACGGTGCCGAGGCAGTAGGGGCCGCCGGGGCCGCCTCAGCCCCGGCTTCCGCGCCGGGTCCCGCCGGGTCGTACCGGGTCGCGCCGTGCTGGCCCAGCCTGGCCCAGCCCGGCTGGGCCGGTGGTCCGGCTACCGGAACGTGCCCATCGCCTCCCGCACCTCCTCCAGCGTGGCCTCGGCGACCGCGTCGGCCCGTTCGTTGCCCGCGCGCAGCACCGACCGTACGTAGCTCAGGTCCGCCGCGTACTCCGCCCGGCGGGCGCGTACGGGGGCGAGGTGGGTGTTGACCGCCTCGGTCACCGTCCGCTTGAGCGCGGCCGAACCGCCGTCGCCGATCTCCGCCGCGACCTCGTGCGGGTCCCGCTCCAGGCAGAGGGCGGCCAACAGGACGAGCGAGGAGACTCCGGGCCGGCGCTCCGGGTCGTAGGTGATGTGCCGGTCGGCGTCCGTCGTCGCCCTCTTGATCAGGCGGGCCGTCTCGTCGGCGGTGGCGGCGAGCGGCACGGAGTTGGCGCGGCTCTTGCTCATCTTGGAGCCGTCCGTGCCGAGCAGCAGGGGCGCGGCGGAGAGCAGGGCTTCCGGTTCCGGGAAGACGTGCCCGTACCGCTCGTTGAAGCGGCGGGCGATCGTCCGGGTGAGTTCCAGGTGCGGCAGCTGGTCCAGGCCGGCCGGGACCACGTCGCCCTTGCAGAAGAGGATGTCGGCCGCCTGGTGCGCCGGGTAGGTGTACATCAGCCCGCTGACAGCCGACTGCCGCGAGTGCGCGATCTCGTCCTTGACCGTGGGGTTGCGGCCCAGCTCCGCGACGGAGACGAGGCTCAGGAAGGGCAGCAGAAGCTGGTTGAGCGCGGGCACGGCACTGTGGTTGAAGACCGTGCTCCGCGCCGGGTCGATCCCGAGGGCCAGGTAGTCGAGGAGCAGCCCGTCCGTGTACTCCTCAAGCCGCTCGGCGGTGTCCCGGTCGGTGAGGACCTGGTAGTCGGCGATCAGGACGAACACGTCGACGCCGAGATCCTGGAGGCGGACCCGGTTGCGCAGCGTGCCGAAGTAGTGCCCGAGGTGCAGGCGGCCGGTGGGCCGGTCCCCGGTGAGGACCCGGAAGCGGCCGGGGTCCCGGACCAGCCGCAGTTCCAGCTCGGCACTGCGGCGCTCGGCGGGAGTGGGAGCGGAGGCGGGTGAGGCGCCGGGGGCGGTGGGGCTCATAGGACCGGTGCCGGGGACGGTGGTGGGGCCGGTGGGGCTCATAGGGCTGGTGCCGGGATCGGTGGTGGGGCCGGTGCCGGGATCGGTGGTGGGCGCGGGTCCGGTGCCGGGGGCGGTGGTGGTCATGGGGTCGGGTCTCTCCTCGCGTGGGTGGATGCGTGGAGGACGGCCCCGCCGGTGCGCCGCTGCGCTTCGTCTCCGTGTCCGCGCCGTACGCGGGTGCCGTACGAAGGCAGCGAAAAGGGCCGTCCATGTCGAACGGCCCTGGTTCCGCGCAGATGCTGTGGCCGCTCCTACGAGGAGCGCCACCAGTTTCGGCACGGGACGGAGGTCATGGGCCCAGCATATCGGCCACGAGCCCGGTGCGGAGGCTGTCCGCGCTACTTCGGGGCGTGCCCGCCCACGTAGAAGAGGAGCCAGATGAACCCGGCGAACAGGTGCGTGGCGAAGACATGGACGAAGACCCGCGGGAACACGCCGCGCGCTTTCCAGTCCTCGCTGTCGCTGATCCGCTCGCTCACCGTTCCGGAGTACGTGCGCCCGGGGAGAGGGCCCGACGGCGTGGAATAGGACGGAGGGGGGTCCCGTTGTAGGGTGTAGTTCAACGTTCAACCAAATCGGTCAGGATCTCCCGATCCCCGGCCGGGACTCAGGAAGGCGGACGCCATGCAGTTCGGGATCTTCACCGTCGGGGACGTCACGACCGACCCGACCACCGGCCGGACCCCCACCGAGAACGAGCGGATCAAGGCGACCCTGGCCATCGCGCAGAAGGCCGAGGAGGTCGGCCTGGACGTCTTCGCGACCGGTGAGCACCACAACCCGCCGTTCGTCCCGTCCTCCCCGACGACCACCCTGGGCTACATCGCCGCCCGCACCGAGAACCTCATCCTCTCCACCTCCACCACGCTGATCACCACCAACGACCCGGTGAAGATCGCCGAGGACTACGCCACCCTCCAGCACCTCGCGGACGGCCGCGTCGACCTGATGATGGGCCGGGGCAACACCGGACCGGTCTACCCGTGGTTCGGCAAGGACATCCGCCAGGGCATCCCGATGGCGATCGAGAACTACGCCCTGCTGCACAAGCTGTGGCGGGAGGACGTCGTGGACTGGGAGGGCAAGTTCCGTACGCCGCTCCAGTCGTTCACCGCCACCCCGCGCCCGCTGGACGGCGTCCCGCCGTTCGTCTGGCACGGGTCCATCCGCTCCCCGGAGATCGCCGAGCAGGCCGCCTACTACGGCGACGGCTTCTTCCACAACAACATCTTCTGGCCCATGGAGCACACGAAGAAGATGGTCGACCTCTACCGGCGCCGCTACGCCCACTACGGGCACGGCACCGCCGACCAGGCCATCGTCGGGCTCGGCGGTCAGGTGTTCATGCGCAGGAACTCGCAGGACGCGGTGCGGGAGTTCCGCCCGTACTTCGACAACGCGCCGGTCTACGGCCACGGTCCCTCCCTGGAGGACTTCACCCGCGAGACCCCGCTGACCGTGGGCTCCCCGCAGGAGGTCATCGAACGGACGCTGACGTTCCGGGACGAGGTCGGCGACTACCAGCGCCAGCTGTTCCTGATGGACCATGCGGGGCTCCCGCTGAAGACGGTCCTGGAGCAGCTCGACCTCCTCGGCGAGGAGGTCGTGCCGGTGCTGCGCAAGGAGTTCGCCCGGGTGCGGCCGGCCGGCGTGCCGGAATCCGCGCCCGTCCACCCGGCGGTCACCGCGGCGCGCACCGCCCGCACCGCCGATGACGCCCGCGCCGCGGGTACCGCCCGTACCGCGGAGAAGGAGGACTGACCCCGATGTTCGCCACGACACCGCTGCGCATCGTCGCCGTCTCGGCGGGGCTGAGCCAGCCGTCCTCCACCCGGCTGCTGGCCGACCGGCTGGCCGCCGCCACCCGCGAGAGCCTCGCGGCCGGGCAGGACCGGAACGTCGAGGTCCACGTCGTCGAGGTGCGCGACCTCGCCGTGGACATCGCCCACCACCTGCTCAGCGGCTTCCCCTCGGCAGCGCTGCGCGAAGCGATCGACGCGGTGACGGAGGCCGACGGACTGATCGCCGTGACACCGGTGTTCACCGCCTCGTACAGCGGTCTGTTCAAGTCGTTCTTCGACCTGGTCGACAACACCGCGCTGACCGGCAAACCCGTCGTGATCGCCGCGACGGGCGGCACGGCCCGGCACTCGCTGGTCCTGGAGCACGCGCTGCGCCCGCTCTTCGCCTACCTCCGGGCCGTCACCGTGCCCACCTCCGTCTACGCGGCGTCGGAGGACTGGGGCTCCTCGGGCGACGAGTACACCGAGGGCCTGCCGTCCCGGATCCGGCGCGCGGGCGGCGAGCTGGCATCCGCCGTCCTGGGCCGTACGGTCTCCGGGGCCTCGCGGGCCCCGGGCCTGGACGACGGGGAGGACGCGGTCGTCCCCTTCGAGCAGCAGCTCGCGGACCTGCGGCTGGACTGAGGGCGGGAGAACGCGGGACCGAGGGGGCGGGCCGCACCGGCCCGCCCCCTCGGTCCGATGTGATTACAGTGAGACCGGACGCGGGAAAAGCAGGACCAAGCGGGACCGAACGGCCCCGTACGGACCCCGGCTGTACCGAGCTGTACCGAGCTGGAGGCAGATATGGGCAGGATCGTTGTGGGCGTCGACGGCTCCGACTCCTCGATCAAGGCACTGCACTGGGCCGTGCGCCAGGCCGAACTGACCGGCGCAACGGTGGAGGCCGTGAACAGCTGGGAGTACCCCGCCACCAGCTGGGCGTCGATGATGCCGGGCATCCCGGAGGACTTCGACCCGCAGGCCATGGCCACCGTCGCCCTCACCGAGGCACTGGAGGAGGCCCTCGGCGCCGAGGGGTCCGCCGCAGTCAGCAAGATCGTGGTCATCGGCAATCCGGCCCAGGTCCTGCTGGACCGCGCCCAGGGTGCCGAGCTGCTCGTCGTGGGGGCCCGCGGCCACACCGGGCTCAAGGCCACCCTGCTCGGCTCGGTCAGCCTCCACGTCACCCAGCACGCGCCGTGCCCGGTGACGGTCGTACGCGGCTGAGACGGCCCGTACGGGACTGAGACGGTACGTACGCGGGACTGAGACGGTACGTACGCGGGGCTGAGACGGAACGTACACGCGGGGCCCCGGACCGCCGCCCGCGGGACGGAGACGGCGGTCCACCGGGACCGACCGGACCGACACGGCAGTACCGGACACCGATGCCGATACCGGGACACGGGACCGGCGCGGGCGTACGGGGACGGGACAGCCGTACGAGGCCCGGCGGGGCGGGGCGGCCCGATCGGCCGGGAAACGAGGGGTCGTTGTCAGTGAGTGCTCCTATCGTGTGGTCATGACCCCTGCTCTCTTCGGGCGCGACCATCCCGCCGGCGTTCTCCGGTCGGAGATCGCCCGGGCCACGGACAGCCACGGCGGTCTCGTGCTGGTCACCGGTGAGGCCGGGATCGGCAAGAGCACCCTCGTCACCGACGCCGCGCACGAGGCGCGGCGACGCGGCGCGCTGGTGGTCGGCGGTTCCTGCTGGGACTCCGACAACACCCCCGGCTACTGGCCCTGGGTGCAGGTCCTGCGCGGTCTGCGCCGGTCCGCCACGGCGGCGGAGTGGGCGGCGGCCCAGGAGGCGTCGGACGACAGGCTCGCCGTGCTCCTCGGCGACCCGGTCACCGTCGCCGTGGGCGGTACGGACGGCCCGGGGGCCGGCGTGCCGCCCGCGCCGGGGCCGGCGGGACAGGGCGGCGAGCCCGGCGCGGAAGCGGGCGCAGCGAGGCCCGGGGCGCAGGACGGCGGCCGGCCGGAGGGGGCCGAGACCTTCGGGCTGTTCGACGCGGTGACCACGGCCCTCGTCACGGTCTCCCAGAGCCGGCCGCTGGTGGTCGTCCTCGATGATCTGCACAGCTCCGACCCGGCCTCGCTGCGCCTGCTCGAATTCGCCGCCCAGCACGCCTGGTTCGAGCGCCTGCTGCTGATCGGCACCTACCGGGACGTCGAGGTGGAGGCACCCGGGCACCCGCTCCAGGAGCTGATCCTGCCGCTGGTCTCGCGCGCCGCCGCGACCCTCACCCTGACCGGTCTCGGCCGGGACGAGGTGGGGGCGCTGATGACGGTGACGACAGGGCGCGAGCCCACACCGCGGCTGGTCGACGAGGTCCACCGCCGCACCGGCGGCAACCCGTTCTTCGTCGAGCAGACCGCGCGGCTCTGGCACAGCGGAAGCCCGGTCTCCACCATCCCGCCCGGCGTGCGGGAAGCGGTCCGGCGACGGCTCGCCCTGCTGCCCGAACCGGTCGTCTCCCTGCTGACCAGCGCCGCCCTGCTCGGCCGGGAGTTCCGCCGGCAGGTCCTGTCCGTGGTGCACGGTTCACCGGTCCCGCACGTGGACCGGCTGCTGGAGTCGGCCGTCGTCGCCCGTGTCGTCGTCCCCCGCCCGTCCGGGCAGTACGCCTTCGCCCACGACCTCCTCCGCGAGACGCTGTACGCCTCGCTGGGCGACGCCGAGGCCCGTCGCCGCCATGCCGCCGCCGTACGGGCGCTGGACGCGCACGAGGGCCTCGGCGACGCGGTGTCCCCCGGCGCCCTGGCCCGGCACGCTCATCTCGCCGGCGGAGAGCTGGAGCGGGACCACCGCATCGACCTGCTGCTGGCAGCCGCCCGGGACGCCTCGGGACGCCTGGCCGACGAGGAAGCCGTCGGCCACTACCGACGCGCCCTCGCCGTGGCCTCCGGCGAATCGGGAGAGCCGGGCGAGGCGGGCGAGGCAGTCGGGCGGGGGAGGGCGGAGGATCCGGATGCTTTCCCTGGAAGCGCCTCGGGCGGAGTTCCGGCGGGCGGGCCGGGCACGGCAGGCCGAGGACCGGACCTCCGGTCGGGCCAGGGTCCGGATCTCCGGCGGGCCACCCTGATCGGTCTCGACCTCGCCGGACAGCTCCGGCAGGCGGGGGAGGCGGCCGAGGCGCAGCGCCTGCTGGGCCGGGCGGTCGCCCGGGCGAGGGACCTGGAGGACCCGGAGCTGCTGGCCCGGGTGGCGATCACTCTCCACCGCGATGGATTCCCGGACGGCCCCGACGCCTCCACGGTCGGTCTCCTCGCGGAGGCGCACCGCCGGATCACCGGCAAGGAGGGCCAGGAGAATCTCTCCGACGACCGGCTCGCCCAGGAGCTGGCCATCCACATCATGGCGCTGGCCCGGAGCGGCTCGGACGACGAGGCGCTCGCCTTCTCGCTCTGGGCGCGCCATGACTCCGTGTGGGGCCTCGGCTCGGCGGTGGAGCGGCTCGGGCTGACCGACGAGATGACCGTCATCGGCCGGCGCACCCAGCACCAGGACATGGAGTTGCACGCGGCGTCCATGCGCTGGGTGGCCCTGCTGGAGCTGGGCGACCCGGCCTTCATCGACCAGTTCCGTACGTTCGTCCGGCTCGCCGAGCTGACCGAGCTGCCCCGGTTCGCCCTGGGCATCGCCGTCGACACCAGCCTGGTCGCCGCCCTTCAGGGCCGGTTCGCCGAGGCGTCCACCGCGCTGGAGGACGAGGCCCTCGACCCCGGGAGCAACGACCACGTGGCCTTCGGCTTCATGGGGCACCACCTGCGCTGGGCGCTGAGGCTGCTCCAGGGGCGCTTCGCCGAGGCCGAGGAGATCCTCGGCGAGCTCCCGGGGGCCGGGTATCCCTACCCCGGGCTGCTGGAGTCGATCACGGCGGTGGAGCAGGGAGACGCGGCACCCGCGCTGCGCCTGATCGCGGGGCAGGCCGACGGCACCGCCCCCTACCCACGGGCTTTCACGCCGCTGTGGCTCCGGCTGCTCGCCCAGACGGCCGCGCTGACGGGCGACCCACGGCTCATCGCCCGCGCGGAGGACGAGCTGGCTCCCTATACCGGCCAGTGGATCGTCTCGCTGTACGGGTGCGACATCGGCGGCCCCGTCGACCTCTGGCTCGGGATGCTCGCCGCCGCGCGCGACGACCAGGACGCGGCGGTGGCGGCGCTCACCGAGGCCGCCGCCTCCTCGGACCGCCTCGGCGCCCGCCCCTGGGCCGTACGGGCCCGGCTCTGCCTGGCCCGTACCCTGCTCGCCCGCGCGGCTGAGCGGGCTGTGGACCAGGCCGGTGAGGCCGGGGCCGGTGGGGGCGAGGCCGCTGACGCCGGGGCGGGCGCGGCCGGGCGGGCTCGTGGGCTGCTCGACGAGGTGGCGCGGGAGGCGGGCGGACTGGCCCTCTGCCACATGGAGGCCGAGGCCGCCGCCCTCCGTGCGGCCCCTCCCGTCTCCGCGCCGGCCTCCGCGGCCGCGTTCGACTCCTCCGCCGCCCCTCGGCCCGCCGCTGACGGCTCCGCCTTCTCCGGGGCCGCGGGCCCGGCTGCCGCGGTTCCGGACCCCCGGAACACGGCCGGGGCGCCGGCCGGCGGCGGGGCCGTTCCGTCCGCCGAGTTCCGGCGGAACGGGCCGGTGTGGCAGCTGGGCTGGAACGGGGTGACGGTGCACGTCCCGGACGCCAAGGGCCTGCGGGACCTGCACAGCCTGCTGGGGCTGCCCGGCGCCGACGTCCCGGCCGTCCAGCTCCTGGCACCCGAGGGCGGAAGCATCGTCGTGGCCGCCGGCCGGCTGGGCGGCGACCCGGTGCTCGACGAGGAGGCCAAGCGCCGCTACAAGACCCATCTGGCCCGGCTGGACGCCGAGATAGACCGAGCCGCCGCCCGGAACGACCCCCGGCAGGTCGAGAAATACGACCAGGAGCGGCAGGCCCTCCTCGACGAGCTCCGCACCGCGGCCGGCCTCGGCGGCCGGACGCGTCGGCTGGGCGACCAGACCGAGCGGGCCCGCAAGACGGTCACCGCCCGCATCCGCGACACCCTGCGCAAGCTGGACACCCTGCACCCCGCGCTGGCGGCCCACCTGAAGGCGTCCGTGACGACCGGGACCACGTGCGCCTACCGGCCCGAGCACGCCCCCGACTGGCAGCTCTGAACCGCACCGCCCCCCACCGGCCCGCCGCCCCGACGCCACCAGTGGGCCGCATCCCCTCCCGGCTTCCCGGTACATCGCCAGATCGCGCCGGGCCGCCGTCTCGCCCTCCGCCCGGCCCCGCCGATGCTGGGCCTTCCCCTGCCGGGAAGGTCAAGGAAGCGGGCCGGGAAGGTCCAAGGAGGCGGATCGGGAAGGAAGGCCGGGGGCAAGGGCACACGGGACGGACGTGCCCGCGGTGCACGGTGCGGGCACGTCCGTCGGCGGTCACTTCCGGTTGTAGAGCCGCATCGTCACCGCACCGAAGACCACCACGAGCACCCCGGCCCAGCCCAGCGTCCAGGCGATGTCGGCGGCCGGCCAGTTGCCCGCCATCAACTCGCGTACCGCGGTGGCGAGGTGGGTGACCGGACTGTTGTTGACGAACGCCTGGAGCCAGCCCGGCATCGTCTTCGGATCGACGAAGACGTTGCTGAGGAAGGTCAGCGGGAAGATCACCATCATGCTGACGCCCATCACCGACTTCTCGGAGCGCAACAGCAGCCCGAACATCGTCCAGACCCACGAGAACGCGAACGAGAACGCGATCAGCAGGGCGACAGCTCCCAGGACGCCGAGCACGCCGCCGTCCGGGCGGAACCCGATGATCATGCCGATGCCGAGCATCACCGCCGACGCCAGCAGGTAGCGCAGGACGTCACCGAGCAGATAACCGACCATCGGGGCGGGCCGCCAGATCGGCAGCGTGCGGAACCGGTCGAAGACGCCCTTGGCGATGTCCGTGTTCACCGCGACACCCGTGTACATCGTGATCATCACGACGCTCATCACCATGATGCCGGGAAGCAGGAACTGGATGTACTCCGACGTGGAGCCGGCCAGCGCCCCTCCGAAGAGGTACGTGTACATCAGGACCAGCATGATCGGGAAGGCCGTCACGTCGAAAAGCTGTTCCGGGACGTGCTTGATCTTCAGCATGGTGCGCCAGCCGAAGGTCATCGACGCTGACAGGGCGCTGGGCCTCGGCGGGCGCTCCTGGCCCACCAGGAGCGCCGAGAGGCGTTCCGTGTCCGGCGCGGCGAGCGCGACGCCCTCCGTATCCGTCTTGGCGGTCGCAGTGCTCATGCCGCCACTCCCTTCTTGTCCGTGAGTGCGAGGAAGACCTCGTCGAGGCTGGGCTGTCCCAGCGAGAAGTTGTCGACCGTGATGCCGCAGCGGGCCAGCTCGGCCAGGGCACGCCCGGCCTGCTCCGCCGCGCCCTGCTCGGAGCTCTGTCCGCCGATCCGGGCGGTCAGCGCGACCGGGTCGGCGTCCAGCTGGACGTCCGCGTTCAGGGCGACCGCCAGCACCTGTTGGGCCTCGGCCCGCTGGTCGCCGTCACGCAGCCGCAGATGGACGGTGCCGGAGCCGACGGATGCCTTGAGTTCGCCCTTGGTCCCCTCGGCGATGACCTTGCCGTGGTCGATCACCGCGATACGGGCGGCCAGCTGGTCGGCCTCGTCCAGATACTGGGTGGTCAGCAGGACCGTGGTGCCGTGGGCGACGACCGCCCGCACGATGTCCCACACCTGGTTGCGGCTGCGGGGGTCGAGTCCGGTGGTCGGCTCGTCCAGGAACAGCACGTCCGGTGTGTTCAGGATGGACGCGGCGATGTCGATGCGCCGCCGCATGCCTCCCGAGTAGTTCTTCACCTGCTTGTCCGCCGCCTCGGTCAGCCCGAACCCTTCGAGCAGCTGGCCCGCACGGTCACGGGACGCCGGCTTGGAGTGCCCGAGCAGCCGGCCGAGCAGGACGAGGTTCTCCTCGCCGGTCAGGTCCTCGTCCACCGAGGCGTACTGCCCGGTGAGGCTGACCTGGCTGCGGACCGCGTCGGCGTCCTTCACCACGTCCTTGCCGAACACCCGGGCGGTACCGCCGTCCGGGCGCAGCAGGGTGGCCAGCATCCGGACGGCGGTGGTCTTGCCCGCACCGTTGGGTCCGAGGACTCCGTAGACGGTGCCGGCGGGGACGGCGAGGTCGATGCCGTCCACCGCGCGGTTGTCGCCGAAGACCTTCACCAGCCCCGTGGTCTCGATGGCCAGTTCAGTGCTCATGATCCATTCCTTGTGAGTCGTCGATGGGATATGCGGTCTGCGTCGGGTTCCGGGCGCTCATGAGACGTACGGCCGGACGGCGCGCGCCTCCCGCAGGGCCCGTCCCCACCAGCCGAGCTGGTCGAGCATCAGGCCCACGGACCGGTCCCGGCCGGTGTCGCCGGGGTGTCCCTCCAGCGGCTGCTGGAGGAAGTCGAGCGCGACCCCGTTCCTCAGGGTCACCGTGTGCAGCTCGGTGAAGACCGAGCGCAGCTGCTCCACGGCGTACAGCCCGGCGGACCCGTGGCCGTAGCTCACGAAGGCGACCGGCTTGGTCTGCCACTCCTCGTAGGCGAAATCGATGGCCTGCTTCAGGGAGGCGGGGAAGGAGCGGTTGTACTCCGGGGTGACCACGACGAATGCCTCGGACCTGGCGATCTCCTCGGTGAACTCCGTCATCTGCTCGGTCGCCCGCCCCGGGTAGTGCACGGGGAAGGAGTAGTCGGCGAGGTCCAGCACGGTGAGATCCAGCTCGCTCCGGTCGCGGGCCCGTTCCATGAACCAGCGGCCGACCGCGTCGCCGACGCGGCCCTCGCGGGTGCTGCCGATAATCACCGCGACCCGCAGCGGGCGGACGCTCCCCGTGTCCCGCCCCGCCCCGGTGTTCGTCGTCATCGCTCGCTCCACCTCCCGCGGCCTCCGTCGCTTCCCGGCCCCGTCCGCCGGGCCGGTCCGCTCCCTCACCTCCTGGGCGCCAGACGCGAGGGCGCGGCCGCCAGATTGAATCTGGCGGCCGCGCAGACGGTCGGAGAGGACCCGGGCCGGGCCCCGCGACGGGGACCCGGCCTCGGGTCGGATACGGGGCCCAGCCCAGGCGCCAGGCCCGGAATTCAGGCAGGGGACCTAGGTGCGGAGGCTCAGGCGCAAGGGCTCAGGCGCGGAGCTCAGGCCAGCAGGCAGGCCCGTGGGCAGGCTCTGAAGCACACGGGCTTCAGGTCTCCCGCGTGTAGAAGAAATAGAACGAGACGCAGAGGACGCCCACGCCGACCACCAGCCCCAGAGCGGTCGACCGCAGCACGCTGGTGTCCGTGAGGCTCACCAGAAAGCCGATCGCGCACGCGGTCAGCGCGCCGTACACGGCCGCCCGCAGTTCACGCGGCAGCGAACCCTGAATCCGGCCCACCGCGAAGCAGAGTGCCGCCAGAACGACACCGGAGACCAGCCCGAGCAGGACCTGCCCGCCGGTACTGGGGCCGCCGTCCCGACGGATGAACGCCGCGTAGAACCCGTAGATCACACCGAGTACCAGTGGCAGGGCCCAGGCGAGCGGGGTGTGGTGACGGGTTCGCGCGTGCGCGCGCCCGCCCCTTCGGCCAGGCATCGCCGCATGTGTGGCCATCGCGTACAGCTCCTTCCGTCGCCCCCGTCTCCTTCCGCCCCCATCGCACGCCCCCCGTTCCTCCAGAGCACACCCGACCGCGCCGCCCGGCAACTCGAATGGCGTACGGCCCGGAGCGGCCCGGCTCCGTACGGGCTTTTCTGGAGGAGTGCGCACCTCTTCCCCGGCGATCTCGGCGACCTCGGCGGCCTTCTCGGCGGTCCTGCTCGTCCTGCTCGCTCTCCTCGTGCCGCTGAGCGCGCTCTCCGCCTGGGTCGACCTGGAGATCGACGACACGGACCGGTACGTCGCCGCCGTTTCACCGCTCTCCTCCGACCCGGCGGTGCAGACCACCGTCGCCGACCTGGTCACCGACGAGGCGATGCGGCAGATCGACCTCGGTCCGCTCCAGGAAGCCGTGCGGGAGTTCCTGCACGAGAGCGTGCGGTCCTTCACCACCACCGACGCCTTCCGGAACGCCTGGGACACCGCGAACCGGGCCGCCCACGAGGCGGTGGAAGCAGCCCTGGACGGTGACGGCGGGGAAGCCGTGACGATCGACCTGGCCCCGGTGATCGACCAGGTGAAGCAGGACCTGGTGCGCGACGGCGTGCCGTTCGCGGACCGGATCCCGGTCGAGCGGACGGAGATCACCGTGCTCGGCCCCGACCAGGCCGATGACCTCAGGAGCTCCTTCCGATGGCTTCGCGCCTGCAGCATCTGGCCGGCGGTCGCCACGCTGGTGCTCCTCGTCCTGGTGGTGGGCATCGCGACCGTACGGCGTGGGCTGCGGGCCGGGCTGTGGGCCACCGCGACCGTGGGGGCCGGGTTCGTGCTCGGCGCGATCGTGCTCCGGGTGCTGGTCGCCATCGGCCGCGGCCGGGTGCTGGACGAGGTGCCGGACAGCGACCGGGACGCGGCCGCCGCCGTGGTCCACGCTCTGACGGCCTCGCTGCGGACCACGGTGTGGGTGGTGCTGGCGGTCGGTGCGTTCCTGCTCGTGGGCGCGGTGGTGACCCGGGCGGTCCTGCGGAAGGGAAAGGCGCCGGCCGACGTGCGGTGAGACGGTGCCCGGGGAAGAGTGGAATCCGTGTCCGCCACCGAGCGACCCGAAAGAGGCGTCATGGACGACCGCGACATCTTCGAGCACGTCGACGAGCTGGTCTCCGAGGAACGCGACCTGCGCGACCGGTCCGTGGCGAAGATGGGCCTGACCACGGACGAGAAGGCCCGGCTGCGGGCGGTGGAGGTCCAGCTGGATCAGTGCTGGGACCTGCTGCGCCGACGGCGCGCGCTCAGCGAGTACGGCGAGGATCCCTCGACGGCGAAGGTCCGCCCCGCCGACGAGGTGGAGGGGTACCAGAACTGACGGGCCCTCCCGGCGAGGCGTCCGCACCGCCGCCGGTGGGGTGTTTCACGTGAAACACCCCACCGGAGCAGGCGACCATGCCGGACCGAGGAGCGAGCAGCGGCCAGCCGAACCGAGGATCGAACGGCGGTCGCCCGTCGGAGCCTTGCGGTCTCACCACCCGGGGCGCCCTGCGGTTCACCGGCCGGGGCCCGTCAAGCGCTCGCGGCCCTGACCGGTGGCCTCAGCTCTCCGGCGCACGCCCCTGAAGGCGTTCCATCTCCCGGCGGTCGCGCTTGGTCGGACGACCCGCGCCCCGGTCGCGTACGGGGACCTGGAGGGCGGTCTCACGGGGCGGCGGGGGCGGGCTGTTGTCGACGTAGCACTCCACGGCCACCGGCGGCCCGACCCGCTTCTTCACGATCTTCGACACGACGACCACCCGGTCCCGCCCCGCGTGCCGGAACCGCACCTCGTCGCCGACGCGTACGGCCTGGGCGGGCTTGGCCCGCTCGCCGCCGACCTTCACATGTCCTGCCCGGCAGGCGGCGGCCGCCTGGGCACGGGTCTTCGTCAGCCGGACCGACCAGATCCACACGTCGACCCGGACGCTTCCTGCCGCCTGCGGTGCGTCACCGGAAACCATGCCCCCGACTCTAATGCGGACCGCGCGGCAAGCGGGAGGCACGAGCGCCTCCCGCCTGCCGGACCTCACACGCCGATGTCGCGCCCGTCCCTGCGCCAGACGGCGACGACCGAGGGCCGGACGATCTTGCCCGGTCCGTCGGGCCAGACGCTCCCAGGGTTCTCCACGGAGGCCCCGTCCACCTCGCCCGGGTGCTGGACCGCGACCAGGACACGGCGGTCCTGGATGACCGGACCGCAGGTCTCCGCGCCGGTCGGGACCGTGAGGAACTGCTTCAGTTCGCCGCGCCGGTCACCGTGGGTCGCCACGCCGAACAGCCCGTCGTGCGAGCCGAGCTTGTTGCCGTCCGTGGAGATCCACAGGTTGCCGTGGTCGTCGAACGCCACGTTGTCCGGGCAGGAGATGGGACTGACGTTCTCCTTGGGGAAGCCCGCGTAGTACGTCGACGGGTCGTCCGGGTCGCCCGCGACGAGGAACAGCCGCCAGGCGAAACCGTCGGCCGCCGGGTCGTCCCAGTTCTCCGCGAACTCCAGGATCTGCCCGTGCTTGTTGCCGTTGCGCGGGTTGGCCTCGTCGGCGCCGGGCTTGCCCGCCTTGCCGCGGTCGGAGTTGTTGGTGAGCGCCACGTAGACCCGGCCGGTGCGCGGCGAGGGCTCGACGTCCTCGGGGCGGTCCATCTTGGTGGCGCCCACCTTGTCACCGGCGAGCCGGGTGTAGACGTACACCTCGTCGGCGGTCATGCCCGGCACGTGCGAGGTGGTGCCGGTGGCCAGCGGGATCCAGACGCCGCTGCCGTCGAACTCCCCGTCCACAGGCAGCTTTCCGGTGCCGTCGATCTCGGTGACCGGCGAGTCGCCGCTCAGCTTGGCGACGTACAGCGTGCCTTCGTCCAGCAGCGTCAGGTTGTGCTCGCGCGCGGCACGCGAGTTCCCCTTCATCATCCGCTTGCTGGAGACGAACTTGTAGAGGTAGTCGAACTTCTCGTCGTCGCCCATGTAGACGACCGGGCGGCCGTCCGAGGTGAGCCGGGGCTGTGCGGCCTCGTGCTTGAACCGGCCCAGCGCCGTCCGCTTGCGCGGGGTGGAGTCCGGGTCGTACGGGTCGAGTTCGACGACCCAACCGAAGCGGTTGGCCTCGTTGGGCTCCTCCGCCAGGTCGAACCGCCGGTCGAACCGCTCCCACTTGCGTTCGGTGGCGCCGGCGCGGAGCCCGTACCGCTTGTGCATGTCGGTCGAGCCGTTGGCGAAGTACTGGTTGAAGTTCTCCTCACCGTGCAGCGTGGTGCCCCACGGAGTGGTGCCGCCCGCACAGTTGTTGAGGGTCCCGAGCACCTTGCGGCCCGTACGGTCGGCGGAGGTGCGCAGCAGGGCGCTCCCCGCGGCCGGGCCCGTCATGCGGAACTCGCTCGTCGCGGTCAACCGGCGGTTCAGCGGGTGCCGGTTGACGGGCCCCAGCTTGCCTGTGCGGTGCTCCTCCTGGACCACGACCACGGAGAGTCCGTGCGCCGCCCAGGCGATCTCCACCTGCTCGCGCGTCGGATTGGCCGGATCGTAACCGCGGAACATGAGGATCTCGTCCGAGTACTCATGGTTCGCGACCAGGACCTGCCGGCCGCGCTCGCCGCGCAGCGGGAGCAGGGAGAGGAAGTCGTTGTTGTAACCGAACTGGCCCGCCTGCGCCTTCGCCGTCTGCTTGTCCGGGTCGAAGGCGGGCGCGCCGCGCAGGATCGGTTCGCCCCAACGGATCACCACGTTCTGGGCGTACCCGTCCGGGATGGTGACCTTGTCGTCCGTGTTGGGCGCGACCGGCGAGAACCGCAGGCCACGGGCGCCCGACCGGCCCGGCTTGTGGGGGTGGTCCGGCCTGTGTCCGTGCCCGGCGAGCGCGGCGGCCTCGGCCTGCGGGGCGCTCGGGCCGGTCAGCGCGGCGGTCCCGGCGGCGGTGGCGACGGTGACCACGGCGGCGGCGCGCATCATCGAGCGGCGCGACACGGCACCGGCGATGATGTCGCCGGCGTACTCGTTGTCGCTGTTGTTGGGAGTCTCCTGGAAGCAGGCGTCCCCACAGCGGAAGCGGCAGGTCAGCGCGGAACGCCCACCCGGATGCGGGCTGATGAACGGCAGCAGATTGCGCACGTGGATTCCCTCCGTCTGGTGTCGTGCGTGACGGTATGGGTGCCTCCACGCGGTCCGAGGGACTCCCGGTGAACGGCGGGTGAAGTCCGGGCCACCGCTGTTCCCTTGAGGGTCGCGGGCGACGGGTGTCATGGACTCGGCACGGGAACGGTTTCGGCTCGGTTGACACAGGGGTGGGCCGCACCGGCGAACGGCCGGATCCGGCCGCTAACCTTACGTATCCGTCCTGGCCAGGGATGAATTCACCCAGGTCGGACATTCACCGCACCCAACTCATGCGAAAGGCTCGCCCATGGGCATTCGGAGCTTGCTGCGTAAGGTGTTCGGCCGCACAGAGCAGGACGAGCCGACCACGGCCACCGTCCCGCCCCAGGCCGAGCGCGCTCAGCCCAAGGAGCCGGAGCCGGAGACCACTTCGGCGGCCGAACCCGCGGCGGAACGGAAGGCGTCGATTCCGGCCCCGGCCTCGCCCGCGTCCACGGTCACCTCCCCCGCCACGTCCTCGTCCTCGTCCGCCACGGAGACTTCGCCCACCGCGTCCGCGGCCTCCCCCGCCAGGGAATCCACGGAGCGTGACGACTCCCGGGCCACCGATCTCGTCGCGGAGGCATTCGACAGGGCCGCCGCCGCATCGGCGTCGTCGCCGACCGTCCCCGCGCAGGGGTCGGCTCCGGAGGAATCCGCAAAGCCGGAGGAGCCCGGGGCGCCGGTGACCGCCGAGGAGGCAGTCAAGGACGAGACGCCGCTCACGGTTGGGGAGGCGGTCAAGGACGAGACGCCGGCCACCACCGAGGAACCCGCCGAACCCGCCGCCGAGGAAACCGTCAAGGACGAGGCACCGGAGCCGACGCCGGAGCCCGAGCCGATCACGATCGACCTCGACGTCGAAGAGGCCCCCGAGCCCGCACCCGAACCGGTGGGCACGCCGGAAACGGCCGTGGCAGAGACAGCAGCAGAGGCTAAGGCAGAGGCAGCAGCGGAGACGGAGGAAGCCGAGGTTACGCCGCAGGCGGAGACGGCAGAGGCCGCAGCTCCGGAGGCCACTCCCGAGGCTCCTCAGGCCACCGCCGAGGCCCCCGAGGCCCCCGAAGCCGCCGAGGGCCCGAAGGCCGCCGAAGCCTCAGCGACCCCCGAGGCCGCACCGACGCCGGCCGTCGAGGAAGCCTCGGCCACCACGGAAACTCCGGTCATCACAGAAACCCCGGCCGCCCCCGAAACCCCGGAGACCCCGGCCGCCCCCGAAACCCCGGCGGCCCCTGCCGAGGCGGAGCCCGCCGCCACCGCACCGGAGCCCGCCGCCACCGCACCGGAGCCGGCCCCCGTCGCACCGGAGTCCGCTCCCGGTAAGCCCGCCACCACCCTCGCGCGGGTCACGTCGCGCGCTCCGCAGCTCGTCGCCCCGTACAAGGCGGCGCGGCAGGCACTTGAGGAGCACGGTCTGACCGGGCTCCGCGCCCGCGTCTACCTGGTGCTCGACCGCTCCGGTTCGATGCGGCCGTTCTACAAGGACGGCAGCGCCCAGCACCTGGGCGACCGGACGCTCGCGCTCGCCGCGCACCTGGACGAGGACGCCACCGTGCCGGTCGTCTTCTTCTCGACCGACATCGACGGCACCGGGTCCATCGAACTCTCCGGCCACGAGGGGCGCGTCGACGAGCTGCACGCCGGCCTCGGCCGACTGGGCCGGACGCACTACGAACGGGCAATCGAGGAGATCGTCGCGCACTACGAGAAGTCGGGTGCCACCGGTCCGGCTCTGGTGGTCTTCCAGACGGACGGTCCGCCGGACGCCAAGCAGGCCGCCCGGCAGGCTCTCGCGGAGGCGGCGCGGCTGCCGCTGTTCTTCCAGTTCGTGGCCTTCGGCGAGCACGAGGCGAAGGGCTTCGACTTCCTCCGGAAGCTGGACGCCCCGAACACCGGCTTCTTCCACGCGGGACCGGCGCCCCGCGAGGTCGCGGACGCCGAGCTCTACCGGGAGGTCCTCGCCGGGCTGCCGGCCTGGACCGCCGCACGCGCGGACGGCGCCGAGGACTGATCGACCGGCAGCCGAACGGTCACGGCGAGACCGCCGCCCCCCGGGCCCGGTACCGCCGTGACCGTTCCGCCGTGGGCCACCGCGATCGACCGTACGATCGACAGCCCGAGGCCCGAACCCGGGCCCATCCGGTCCCGGCCCTCGCCCCGCCGGAACGGCTCGAAGAACCCCGCGATATCGGCCTCGGAGACCACCGGGCCGGTGTTGCGCACCAGCAGGGCCCCCTCCCCCGTCAGCGACACCTCCACCGTGCCGCCCGGCACGTTGTACGTCACCGCGTTGGCCAGCAGGTTCCCCACCAGCTGGGCGAGCAGCAGCCGGTTGCCGCGCACGGCACAGGCGGCCACCGCGACGTGCACGGCCGGTCCGCCGTCCCTCGCCGGCCCGGCCGGACGGCCGCCGCCCGGCTCCCGCGCCTCCGGGCCGCCGCCCGGGCCCCGTACCGCCGGATGCCGGGCCGTCTCCTCCGTGACCACCCGGTCGAGGCGCACCGACTCACGCTCGTCCGCGGCCAGGCCACGTTCGCTGCGGGCCAGCACGAGCAGCCCCTCGATGAGCCGCTCGCTGCGCCGGTTGGTGTCCAGCAGGGTCTGCCGGGTGCGTACGAGGTCCTCGGGGGACGGGTCGTCCAGGCCGATCTGAATCGCGGCGCGCTGGGTGGCCAGCGGAGTCCTCAGCTCGTGCGAGGCGTTCGCGATGAATCTCTGCTGGCTGTCGAACGCCCTCTCCAGCCGGGCCAGGAGGGCGTCCAGTGTCTCGCCCAGTTCTTTGAGCTCGTCGTCGGGCCCGGTGGGCGCCATCCGCTCGTGGAGGGTGTGCGCGGAGAGCCGGCGCGCCTTCTCGGTCATGTCGTGCACCGGGCGCAGCACCCGCCCGGCGGTCCACCAGCCCACCGCCACCGCGCAGGCCGTCATCACGAGCAGCGCGGCTATCGACCAGTACATGAGCTGGCGCCCCGCCGCGTTGCTGACGTGGTCGGTGAGGTCGTAGACGGTGGGCGGCCCCAGCTGCCTGCGGGAGATCAGCGGACCGTTCACCGCGTAACCGGGCTGGGCGACCGCGGCGGACGAGGCGATGGAGCGCGCCTCGGAGTTCGTGCCCGCGCGGGACGCCAGGTTGACGGTGGCCAGCAGCGCGGTGCCGAGCACCAGGAAGACGCCGCCGTACACGAGGGCGATCCGGGTCCGGATCGTGGAGTGCGGCAGCTTCGAGGCGTCCACCAGCCGCCGCGTCAGGGACGGCCGCCTCACAGGGTGTACCCGACGCCCTGCACGGTGCGGATCAGCGCGGGCTCACCGAGCTTGGCGCGGAGCTTGCTCATGCAGACGCGCACGGCCCCCGTGAACGGGTCGGCGTTGGCGTCCCAGGCCCGCTCCAGCAGCTCCTCCGCGCTGACCGTGCCGCCGTCGGCCTCCAGGAGCAGTTGCAGGACGGTGAACTCCTTCGGCGACAGGTCCAGCTCCCGGCCGTCGCGGAGCGCGGAGCGCCGCACGGTGTCGAGGCGGATGCCGTGCCGCTCCAGCTGCGGCGGTACGGGTCTGGCGCTGCGCCGGCGCAGGGCACGCACCCGGGAGACCAGCTCCGGGAACTCGAACGGCTTGGCCACGTAGTCGTCGGCCCCCAGGTCGAGCCCGGCGACCCGGTCCTCCATGGTGCCGGAGGCCGTGAGCATCAGGATGCGGGTGCGGGAGCCGGAGGCGACCAGCCGGCGGGCCACGTCGTCGCCGTGCACCCGGGGGAGGTCGCGGTCGAGCACGACGACGTCGTAGTCGTGCAGGCCGAGATAGGCGAGGGCCGCGTCCCCGCTGTACACCGTGTCGACCGCGAAGCCGGCCCGGCGCAGCCCGGTGGCGACCAGTTCCGCGAGGGTCTCCTCGTCCTCGGCGACCAGTACCCGCATGGTGATGTCCTCTGCCTCGTGCACGCTTGTCCGCTCCCTCCCAGGATGCGTCTTTCCTACGGGAACCATTACGGGAACGGATGTTTCGCAAAGCTCTCCGCCTCAGGGCGTCGCTCCGCCCGCGCGCGGGGCCCCGTTCGTCGATGTGAGTGGATCTTGGTCGGGCCGTTAGGATTTCGGCCATGGCGGCCACTGGATCCGAGAAGCAGGGGACGACGGCGTACTACGTCTCGACCCCCATTTACTACGTCAACGACGCTCCTCACCTGGGCCACGCCTACACGACCGTCGCAGGCGACGTGCTCACGCGCTGGCACCGCCAGCGCGGCGAGAAGGTGTGGTACCTCACCGGCACGGACGAGCACGGTCAGAAGATCATGCGCACGGCCGAGGCGAACGACGTGACTCCGCAGGCTTGGTGCGACAAGCTCGTCGAGGAGGCGTGGAAGCCCCTCTGGGAGCATCTGAACATCGCCAACGACGACTTCATCCGGACGACGGAGAAGCGGCACACCGACCGTGTGCAGGAGTTCGTGCAGGACCTGTACGACAAGGGCGAGATCTACAAGGGCGGGTACGAAGGCCCGTACTGCGTGGGCTGCGAGGAGTACAAGCTCCCCGGCGATCTGATCGACGGCGAGGGCGAGTTCGCCGGTCAGAAGCTGTGCCCGATCCACAAGAAGCCGGTGGAGCTCCTCAAGGAGGAGAACTACTTCTTCAAGCTCAGCGAGTACGGTCCGAAGCTGCTGGAGTTCTACGCGGCGAACCCCGGCTTCATCCAGCCCGAGTCGGCGCGCAACGAGGTCGTGAACTTCGTCGAGCAGGGCCTCCAGGACCTGTCGATCTCGCGCTCGACGTTCGACTGGGGCGTCCCGGTCCCGTGGGACGACCAGCACGTCATCTACGTCTGGATCGACGCGCTGCTCAACTACGCGACGGCCGTCGGCTACGGCGCCAACCAGGAGAAGTTCGACGGTACGTTCCCGGCGAACGTGCACTTGATCGGCAAGGACATCCTCCGCTTCCACTCGGTGATCTGGCCCGCGATGCTGATGGCGCAGGGTCTGCCGCTGCCCGGCAAGGTCGTCGCCAACGGCTGGCTGATGGTCGGCGGCGAGAAGATGTCGAAGTCGAACCTGACCGGCATCAAGCCGCAGGACCTGACCTCGCACTTCGGCGTGGACGCCTACCGCTGGTACTTCCTGCGGGCCATCGCGTACGGCAGCGACGGGTCGTTCTCCTGGGAGGACTTCAGCGCCCGCTACACCTCCGAGCTGGCCAACGACTACGGCAACCTCGCCTCGCGGGTCGCGGCGATGGTCGGGAAGTACTTCGGCGGGGAGCTGCCGGAGGCCACGGCCGCCGGTGACGCCGAGCGGGCCGTGCGGGAGGGCCTCGCGAAGGCCGTCGCGACCGCCGACCAGAAGATCGGCGAGGAGCTGGACTTCCAGTCCGGCATCCTGGCGGTCTTCGACTTCGTGAAGCAGGTCAACGGCTACATCACGGAGCAGGAGCCGTGGAAGGTGGCCAAGGACACCACTCCCGAGGGCCAGGCCCGCCTGGCGACGATCCTCTACACGGCCGCCGAGGCCCTGCGCGGCGTCGCGGTCCTGCTGAACGCCGTGATGCCGGAGACCTCGCAGCGGCTCTGGGAGTCCCTGGGCGCGGAGGAGTCCCTGGGCGCCCTGGCCGACCAGAAGGTCCAGGACGCGGGCGCCTGGGGCGTACTGCCCGCCGGCGCGACGGTGACGAAGGGCGCGGTGCTGTTCCCGCGCCTGGAGGAGAAGCCGGCGTAACGCCTCCGTACGCACGAGGAGCCCGGGACCGTGAACAGCGGTTCCGGGCTCCCCTCGTTCCGGCTCCGGGTCAGCGCACCCAGCTCTTGAGCGGTTCAGCGACCACCCGTCTCACCGCCCCAGCGACTCCGCGTCCCCCATGACGATCACCGGCTTCTTGGCCGGGTCCAGGGTGCGCAGGAGTTCCACCATGTGTTTCTCCGGGACGGAGACGCAGCCCTGGGTCGGGCCGCCGTGGTCCACGTGGACCCAGATGCCTCCGCCGCGTCCGAGGCCGAGCGGGCGGGTGCGGTCCAGGGGGCTGACGCCTGCCGTGCGGTTGTAGTTGATCGCGACGACGTAGTCGAAGGAGCCCTCCAGCGGCTCTCCGAAGAAGCCCTCACCGTCCACCGCGAACCGGGGGTGCTCGTCGTACGGGAGCAGCGCTCCCGGGTCGGGGAGCCGGCCGCCCGCGTCGGTGAGCGGGTAGACGCCCGTGGGGGACCGCAGATCGCCCGCCACGTGGTGGTCGGTCCAGCCCTCCATGCCGTTGTGCGCGGGCCAGGGCCCCGCGACCGGCCGCCAGCCCCGCGCGGTGTCCTCGCGGCTGTACAGGACGGCGCTGGACTGGTTGGCGTCGGCCTCCTCGCCGGTCACGACGAACGCCTGCCGGGCTCCCGCGGGAATCGCCGCGCGGGTCTCGGGTCCCAGGCCCGGAATCTCGGCGGGGCGCGGCGCGGGAGAGGTGGCCGGTGAGGCCCGGAGTCCCGGCGCCGCGTCGGACTGCGGGCCCGCCGCGCCCTGCCCCGGGGCTCCGACGGGGGATTTCACGGGAGCGGTGTCGGAGGAGCAGCCTGCGAGCATCAGGGCCAGGGCGAGGAGCGGTGCGGCGAGCAGGGCGGGCGGGCGGCGCGGGACGGACACGGTGGCGGGCTCCTCGGATGGCGGCGGACGGCGCGGCTCGGCAGGACGGGGTGCGAGAGGGGTGTCTCGCTGCCAGTCTTTGCCGGGCCCGGCCCGGCCGAACCCGAACCGGGGCCATCCGGCTGTACCACGTCGCCCCCTGCCGCCCCCGGCTCTCCCCTGTGGGCAACGAAACAGCCCCCGATCGGGTGATCGGGGGCTGTTTCACGTGAAACATCCGCAGAGCGGGGCCGTGCGGACTACTTCTCCGCGGGCTTCTCCGGGGACTTCTCCGACGCGCCCTTCGCGGCGACCGGCTTGCGCAGCTGGATGTTCAGCTCGCGCAGACGGGTCTCGTCCAGCTCGGTCGGGGCGCCCATCATCAGGTCCTGGGCGTTGCCGTTGAGCGGGAAGGCGATCGTCTCGCGGATGTTCGGCTCGTCGGCGAGCAGCATCACGATGCGGTCGACGCCCGGGGCGATGCCGCCGTGCGGCGGGGCGCCGAGGCGGAACGCGCGGAGCATGCCCGCGAACTCGTGCTCGACGGTCTCGCGGTCGTAACCGGCGATCTCGAAAGCCTTGAGCATCAGCTCGGGCTCGTGGTTCCGGATGGCGCCGGAGGACAGCTCGATGCCGTTGCAGACGATGTCGTACTGCCAGGCGAGGATGTCCAGCGGGTCCTTCTCCTCCAGGTCGGCCAGGCCGCCCTGAGGCATCGAGAAGGGGTTGTGCGAGAAGTCGATCCTGCCGGTCTCCTCGTCCTTCTCGTACATCGGGAAGTCGACGATCCAGCAGAACCGGAAGACGCCCTCCTCGAAGTGGCCTGCGCGCTTGGCGGCCTCCACCCGGACGGCCGACATGATCTTGGAGACCTCGTCGAACTCCCCGGCGCCGAAGAAGACGGCGTGGCCCGGGACCAGCGAGAGGCGCTCGGTGAGCGTCTTGACGTCGGTCTCGGTGAGGAACTTGGCGATCGGACCGGCCAGCGTGCCGTCCTCGCCCACACGCACCCAGGCCAGGCCCTTGGCGCCGTGCTCGACGGCGTACTCACCGAGGCCGTCGAAGAACTTCCGGGACTGGCCAGCGGTGTCCGGGACCGGCAGCGCGCGGACGTGCTTGCCGGCGAACGCCTTGAACCCGGAGTCGGCGAAGACGTCCGAGATGTCGACGAGCTCCAGCTTGGCGCGCAGGTCCGGCTTGTCGTTGCCGTACTTCAGCATCGACTCGCGGAACGGGATGCGCGGGAACGGCGAGGTGACCTCGCGGCCGTTGCCGAACTCGGTGAAGAGCTCGGTCATCAGCTTCTCGATCGGCTGGAAGACGTCCTCCTGCTCGACGAAGGACATCTCGACGTCGAGCTGGTAGAACTCGCCCGGCGAGCGGTCCGCGCGGGCGTCCTCGTCGCGGAAGCAGGGCGCGATCTGGAAGTAGCGGTCGAAGCCCGAGATCATCAGCAGCTGCTTGAACTGCTGCGGGGCCTGCGGCAGGGCGTAGAACTTGCCGGGGTTCAGCCGGGACGGGACGACGAAGTCACGGGCGCCCTCGGGGGAGGTCGCGGTGAGGATCGGGGTCGCCATCTCGTTGAAGCCGAGGGCCACCATCTTGGAGCGGATGGACGCGATCACGGCCGAGCGCAGCATGATGTTGCGGTGCATGCGCTCGCGGCGCAGGTCGAGGAAGCGGTACTCCAGCCGCCGCTCCTCGTTGACGCCGTCCTCGGTGTTGATCGTGAAGGGCAGCGGACCGGCCTCACCGAGCACCTCGACCTCGGCGACCTCGATCTCGATCTCGCCGGTCGGCAGCTCCGGGTTGACGTTGTCGGCGCCGCGCGCGGAGACCTTTCCGTCGATCCGGACGACGGTCTCCTTGGTGAGCTTCGCCAGTGCCTCGTTGCCGGGGGTGCCGGGGCGGGCGACGAGCTGCACCAGACCGTAGTGGTCGCGCAGATCGATGAAGAGGATGCCACCCAGGTCTCGGCGATTGTGCAGCCAGCCGCTCAGCCGGACGTCGGTGCCGACGTCAGAGGCGCGGAGCTCGCCGCAGGTGTGGGACCTGTACCGATGCATCGTCGTTCATCCAGTCTTCGCGGTTCGGGGGTGCCCGGCGGATCAGGGCCCCTGGAGGTGGATCGAGCGTCCCCAGGCTACCGCCCGGGGACGGGACGCTTCATTTCCCTTTCCGCCGCGACCGCCGCCCGACCGCCGCCCGGCCGCCGCCCGGCCGCCGCCCGGCCGCCGGGGCAGGTGGCGGTCCCTCGGTGGCGTCGACCGAACACATCTTCCTAAAGTGGGGCAATGCGCACCGAGGAAGTCCTGGCCGCGATCGCGACGGGCCTGTGGCGCTGGGACAACACAGCCGGCACGGTCACGCTCGACGCGGAGGCGGCCCGGCTGATCGGTCTGCCTCCCGAGCCCGGCAGCTACCGCGAGTCCGCCGTGCGCTCCTGCTTCCACCCGGTCGACTGGAACGAGATCTACGCGGTGGTGAACCTCGCCGTCGCCGAGGGCACCCTCGCCGAGGCGCGGCTGCGGATCGTGGACGAGCGCGGCCAGGTCCTCCGTACCGTGCGCAGCCGCTCCAAGCCGGTCGTCCCGCCGGGCCGGGACACCGGGAGCTACGTCCTCTTCGGCACGCTCCAGGAGGTCGCCGAGCCGCAGCCCGGCTCCACCGACGCCGCCCACACGCCGATCACCGGGGACTGGCGGCGCTCCCGGGAGGCGTTCCTGCTGGACGCCGGACGCGCGCTGGCCGAGGCCCGGTCCACCGCCGAGGTCCTGCGGGTCGCCGGGTCGCTGTCCATGCCGGGCTTCTCCCCGGACGGTCTCGCGGTCTTCGGCTCCGCCGGGGAGCGGCTGACGATCATCGGGCACCACGGGCACACCACGGGGGACGAGGAGCCGTTCACCGACATGCCCCTGGAGACCGACTACCCGGCCGCCGAGGTCGTGCGCACCGGCCGCGCGATCTACCTCCCCTCCCCCGACGACTACCGCCGCCGCTATCCGGCCACCTGGCCGCTCGCCCGTCGCTTCGGGCGGCAGTCCTGGGCCTTCCTGCCGCTGGTGTCCTCCGGCCGCACGATGGGCGCCTGGATGGCCGGGTTCCGGCATCCGGTGGCGTTCACCCCGGACGAGCGCGCGGTGCTCTCGACGGTCGCCCGCATGCTGGCCCAGGCGCTCGCCCGGGCCGGGGTGGCCGAGACGGAGCGCGAGCTGTCGCTCGGACTCCAGCGCTCGATGATGCCGACCCTGGGCCCGGAGATCCCCGGCATGACGGTCGCCGCGCGGTACGTGCCGACCGGCGGCGGGCTCCAGGTGGGCGGCGACTGGTACGACATGATCCCGCTGCCCAACGGCCGCATCGCCCTGGTCATCGGCGACGTCCAGGGCCATGACGTGCGGGCGGCCGGACTGATGGGCCAGCTCCGCATCGCCCTGCGCGCCTACGCCTCCGAGGGGCACCGTCCGGACGCGGTGCTCTCCCGGGCCTCGCGCTTCCTGTCCGGGCTCACCGACGCGTACGAAAGCGTCGAGGGCGACGCGGAACCGGCGACGGCGCGCTTCGCGACCTGTCTGTACGCGGAGGTGGACCCGGAGACCGGGACCCTGGACATCGCCCGCGCGGGCCACCCCGACCCGGTGGTGATCAGCGCCGACGGAACCGCGGTGATCCGGCAGACGGCCGGCGGGCTGCCGCTCGGCATCGAGACGGACTCCGACTACCCCACCACCCGGGTGGTCCTGGAGCCCGGCGAAACGATCATGCTGTGCACGGACGGCCTCATCGAGACCGGCGGGCACGACATGGCCACCGGCTGGACCCGGCTGCGCCCGGTCCTGGAACAGCCGGCCGAGGACCTGGAGCAGCTGGCCGACGCCCTGGTCCAGGCCGTGCACGGCCCGGCCTCCCACTACACGACGGGGCCGCTCGCGGACCGGCGGGAGGACGACATCGCGGTCCTGGTGCTGCGCCGCGAGAGCACCTCCGCCCGGGTGACTCCGGCGCGCCGGAGCGTTCTGACCATCGCGCAGGCCGAACCCGAGCGGATCGCGGTCGGCCGGCAGCTCGTGCGCGAGTTGCTGCACGACTGGAGCGATCCCGATCAGGTCGACTCGGCGGTTCTGATGGTCTCCGAGATGGCCACCAACGTGCTCGTCCACACGGACGGGGACGCGCTGATGATGGCGGAGGTCTCCGGCGGGCAGGGGGAGCGGCGGCTGCGCGTCGAGGTCGCGGACGCCAGTGACGAACTGCCGCACAAACGGCGGCCGGGCGAGATGGCGTCCAGCGGGCGGGGCCTGATGCTGATGGAGATGCTGGCGGACACGTGGGGGGTGGACCCGCGCGGGGAGGGGAAGTCCATCTGGTTCGAACTGCACGAGTCGGACCGGCCGGACAGACCCGGGGCGCCCGGCGGGCCGGCGGGTTCGGAGGGGGCGGGGGAGCCGGTGGGGGCGGGCGAGTCGGTGGACGTCTGATTCCGGAGCCCTGCGGGACGGCGTGACCAGCCCTACGGGACGGCGTGGCCGCCGGAAGCTCCGGGGCCGGGGCCCCCGAACCGGCCGGAGCCGCCGCCTGCCGGGCCGGGACCGCCGGAAGCTCCGGAACCACCGGTCGGGCCGGGGCCCGGACCGCCGCCGGGCGGACCGGAAGCAGGAGCGGTCGCGCCGGAACCGCCGCCGGGGCCTCTGCGCAGCTCGCCCAGGACGCCGAAGGCCGCCGCGCACAGGGGCACGGCCAGCAGCATGCCGAGCAGGCCCGCCACGCTCGCTCCCGCCGTCAAGGTGATCATGATCATGGCGG
Organism: Streptomyces sp. NPDC091649; assembly: GCF_044756785.1. NCBI lineage: Bacteria > Bacillati > Actinomycetota > Actinomycetes > Kitasatosporales > Streptomycetaceae > Streptomyces > Streptomyces sp. NPDC091649. The sequence continues at coordinate 191,340 of NZ_JBIVTR010000005.1, forward strand.
GGTGCATCTGGACCGTACGGCTCTGGATCATCGGCTGGAGCACATGGCCCTCCAGCACCTGGACCGCGAGCACCACCCCCAGCGCCCACAGGGCGATCACGAACCCCCGGTCGGCCAGGGCGACCAGGACCGCCACCGCGCCGGAGAGGAACGCACCGAGGTACGGGATGTAGGCGCCGACGAACACCAGCGCGCCGAGCCCCACCGCCCCGGGAACGTCCAGGACCAGCAGGCCGACCGTGATGCACACGGCGTCGATCAGGGCGATGAACGTGGTGCCGCGCATGAATCCCTCGACGGCCTCGAACGCCCGGCGCCCCATGGCCTCCACCAGGTCTCCGGTGCCGCGCGGGGCCACCGAGTGGGCCAGGTTCACCGCCCGGTCCGAGTCGCGCAGGAAGAAGAACGTCAACAGCAGCGCCAGCACACTCGTCGCCACCAGCGAACCGATCAGGCTGATGCCGCTGAGCAGACCCCCCGCCGCGCTCGCCCCGAACTTCTCGGCCAGGTTCCCGACGTTGTCGGCCAGGTCGTCGACATCCGTGGTCCCGGCGATGTCCAGGTGGTCGACGACCCACTGACCGGCCTCCTTCAGCGAGGCGACGATCTGCGCGCCGGAGTCGACGAGGGCGGCCACCACGATGTACCCGGCGCCGCCGACCACCGCGACGAGGGCCGCGCAGGTCAGCCCGGCGGCCAGCGACCGGTTGAGCCTGCGGGCGGTCAGCCACCGGTGGACCGGCCCCAGCAGCGCGGTGCCGAGGAGGGCCAGCAGCACCGGGGTGACCGCGGTCTTGAGGACGACGACCAGCCAGATCCCGACGGCGGCGACGCCCACGACGAGCAGGACGACTCCGCACCAGGCGGCCGCACGACGGGCGCGCTCGGGAAGGAGGGGCGGGGATGCGGGCACCTCCCCACCCGACCACGGGGCGCGGCGGCTGTCCCGTCCGTCGCCCCCGGACGAGTGACGCCGCGTCACCTCGTGGGCGCGGCGCCGGGGGGCCGCAGGGACCGGGGAACGAGGAACGGCGGCGGGCCGGGCCCCGTGCGACCACCTGCGCGGTGCACAAGGCCGGACGCGCCGCCGTGACTGCCGGGCCCTGCCCGGGTGATCACATGCCGTGGACCGCGGGGACCGTGCCCAGGCGCCCGGCCTGGAAGTCCTCGAACGCCTGCTGCAGCTCGGCCTGCGTGTTCATCACGAAGGGTCCGTAGTGCGCCATCGGCTCCCGGATCGGGCGGCCGCCGAGGAGCACGACCTCCAGGTCGGGGGTGTTGCCGTCCTGCCGCTCGTCGGCGCGGACGGTCAGCGAACCGCCGGCCCCGAACACCGCCGTCTGGCCCATGGTGACCGGCCGCCGCTCCGCGCCGACCGTGCCGCGCCCGGCCAGGACGTACGCGAGGCCGTTGAAGTCCTCGCGCCACGGCAGGGTCACCTCGGCGCCGGGCCGGACGGTGGCGTGGATCATCGTGATCGGGGTGTGGGTGATGCCGGGGCCCTGGTGGCCGTCGAGTTCACCGGCGATGACCCGGAGGAGTGCCCCGCCGTCGGGGGAGGTGAGGAGCTGGACCTCGCCACCGCGGATGTCCTGGTAGCGCGGGGCCATCATCTTGTCCGACCTGGGCAGGTTCACCCAGAGCTGGAGGCCGTGGAAGAGCCCGCCGGACATGACCAGCGACTCCGGCGGGGCCTCGATGTGCAGCAGGCCCGAGCCGGCGGTCATCCACTGGGTGTCGCCGTTCTCGATGGTGCCGCCGCCGCCGTTGGAGTCCTGGTGGATGAAGGACCCGTCGATCAGGTACGTGACGGTCTCGAACCCGCGGTGCGGGTGCCACGGAGTCCCCTTCGGCTCGCCGGCTCCGTAGTCCACCTCACCCATCTGGTCCATCATGATGAACGGGTCGAGGTGCCGGTAGCTGATCCCCGCGAAGGCGCGGCGGACGGGAAAGCCCTCGCCCTCGAATCCGCTCGGCGCGGTCGTGACGGTGAGCACGGGACGCGCGGCGGCGTCACCCGAAGCGGCCACCTTGGGCAGGGTCAGCGGGTTGTCGACAGTCACTGCGGGCATGGAAGCCACCTCCGGGGGAGTGTTCTGCGATCAATTTAGTTGAACGATGAACATTCGGCAAGGCGTCGCGCATTCCCGGACAGGCCCCGACCGCGGAACAGGGCACGACGAGGGCCCGGCACAGGCGCCCCGAGGAAGGTCCCGGCACGAGGCCGGCCCCGGGCACGGGCGACGGGGGCCAGAGGCGCCCACGGCAGCGAGAAGGGCCCGCGCCACTCCTGGCACGGACCCTCGGCCGTTCGTCGAAAGCGCGGGCCGGCGGCCCGCGGGACACGCCCTAGCCGTACATCCGGCGCATCGCGAAGTCGACCATCTGCTCGACGGCCTTGGCGTCGAAGACCATCCGGTGATCGCCCTCCATGTCCAGGACGAAGCCGTAGCCCGTCGGCAGCAGGTCGATCACCTCCGCACCGGTGATCACGAAGTACTTGGACTCCTTGCCCGCGTACCTCCGCAGCTCCTTGAGCGTGGTGAACATCGGGATCACCGGCTGCTGCGTGTTGTGCAGCGCGAGGAAGCCGGGGTTGTCGCCGCGCGGACAGTAGACCTTCGACGTGGCGAAGATCTGCTGGAAGTCCTCGGCGGAGAGGGAGCCGGTGGTGAAGGCCCGTACCGCGTCGGACAGGGAGGGCGGCGACGGTTCGGGATACAGCGGCTGCTCCCCGTAGCCGCCGCCCATCTGACCCGTCTGGCCCATCTGACCCATCTGCTGCTGAGCACCAGGGTTCTGGTCGTAGCCGTACATGCAGCAAAGAGTAATCGGACACATCTGCGGCTTGAGGGGTTGCGCCTTATTACTGACGGGTAGCATCATCGTAGGGGTCAGCTGATGGACCCACGCCTGCCTGTCGCCCGACCCGCATCACTCCCCGGGGCGCTGTGCGCCACTGCTATTGATTACGGAGCCTTCCCATGGGGCACTACAAGTCGAATCTCCGCGACGTCGAGTTCAACCTCTTCGAGGTCCTCGGGCGCGACAAGGTGTACGGCACCGGTCCGTTCGGTGAGATGGACGTCGACACCGCGAAGAGCATCCTGGACGAGATCGCGCGCCTCGCGGAGAACGAGCTCGCCGACTCCTACGCCGACGCCGACCGCAACCCGCCGGTCTTCGACCCGGAGACCAAGACCGCCCCGGTCCCGGCGAGCTTCAAGAAGTCGTACCAGGCGTTCATGGACTCCGAGTACTGGCGTCTGGGCCTCCCCGAGGAGATCGGCGGCACCACCTCGCCCCGCTCCCTGATCTGGGGCTACGCGGAGCTGCTGCTCGGCGCGAACCCGGCCGTGTGGATGTACTCCTCCGGTCCGGCGTTCGCCGGCATCCTCTTCGAGGAGGGCAACGAGGAGCAGAAGAAGATCGCCGAGATCGCCGTCGAGAAGCAGTGGGGCTCGACGATGGTGCTGACCGAGCCGGACGCCGGCTCGGACGTGGGCGCCGGGCGGACGAAGGCCGTGCGGCAGGAGGACGGCTCCTGGCACATCGAGGGTGTGAAGCGCTTCATCACCTCGGGCGAGCACGACATGTCCGAGAACATCCTCCACTACGTGCTGGCCCGCCCCGAGGGCGCCGGCCCCGGCACCAAGGGCCTCTCGCTCTTCATGGTCCCGAAGTTCCACTTCGACTGGACCACCGGCGAGCTGGGCGAGCGCAACGGCGTGTACGCGACGAACGTCGAGCACAAGATGGGCCTCAAGGCTTCGAACACCTGCGAGATGACGTTCGGTGACCAGCACCCCGCCAAGGGCTGGCTGATCGGCGACAAGCACGACGGCATCCGCCAGATGTTCCGCATCATCGAGTTCGCCCGCATGATGGTCGGCACGAAGGCCATCGCCGCCCTCTCCGCGGGCTACCTGAACGCCCTGGAGTACGCCAAGGAGCGTGTCCAGGGACCGGACCTGGCGAACTTCATGGACAAGACGGCGCCCAAGGTCACCATCACGCACCACCCCGACGTGCGCCGCTCGCTCATGACCCAGAAGGCGTACGCCGAGGGCATGCGCTCCCTCGTGCTCTACACCGCCTCGGTCCAGGACGCGATCCAGGAGAAGGAGGCCGCGGGCGAGGACGCCAAGGCGCTGAACGGCCTCAACGACCTGCTGCTGCCGATCGTGAAGGGCTACGGCTCCGAGAAGTCCTACGAGCAGCTCGCGCAGTCGCTCCAGACCTTCGGCGGCTCCGGCTACCTCCAGGAGTACCCGGTCGAGCAGTACATCCGGGACGCCAAGATCGACACCCTCTATGAGGGCACCACGGCGATCCAGGGCCAGGACTTCTTCTTCCGGAAGATCGTCCGCGACCAGGGCGCGTCGCTCAACACGCTCTCCGAGGAGATCAAGAAGTTCCTCGCGGGAGCCCAGGGCAACGAGGAGCTGGCCCCGGCGCTGGACTCGCTCGCCAAGGCCGCCGTGGACCTGGAGGCGATCGTCGGCACGATGATCACCGACCTCACGGCGACCGGCGAGGACGTCAAGAACATCTACAAGGTGGGCCTCAACACGACCCGCCTGCTGATGGCCTCCGGCGATGTCGTCGTCGGCTACCTGCTCCTCAAGGGCGCGGCCGTGGCGGCCGAGAAGCTGCCGACCGCCTCCGCCAAGGACGTCCCCTTCTACCAGGGCAAGATCGCCGCCGCGAAGTTCTTCGCCGCGAACGTCCTGCCGGGCGTCTCGACCGAGCGCGCGCTCGCGGAGTCGATCGACAACTCGCTGATGGAGCTGGACGAGGCCGCGTTCTAGGATCTCGCCCGGTCGGTTACGTCCGTCAGTGCCGCCACCCGGAATTCGTTCGGGGTGGCGGCACTGTCGTACCGGCCGGGTACGCCGAGTGCACGGCCGGTCGACGGGGGCCCGGCTCTCGTGGCTCCGCAGCGGAATCTCCCCGCGTCGGCGACCGAACTCCCCGGTCACCGGATACCGGACCCCGGGTCCTCGTTACAGTGAAGAACATGAGTTCCCCTCTCCGGTTCGACCGTGCGCACACCGATGACCTGATGTCCTTCCTGGCGGCCAGCCCGTCCCCGTACCACGCCGTGGCGAACGCCGCCGCACGGCTGGAGGAGGCCGGCTTCCGGCAGGTCGAGGAGACCGCTGCCTGGGACGCGTCGGCCGGCGGGAAGTACGTGCTGCGCGGCGGGGCGATCGTCGCCTGGTACGTGCCGGAGGGCGCGGCCGCGCACACCCCGTTCCGGATCGCCGGGGCGCACACCGACTCCCCGAACCTGCGGGTGAAGCCGCTGCCCGACACCGGGGCCCACGGCTGGCGCCAGATCGCCGTCGAGGTCTACGGCGGCACCCTGCTGAACACCTGGCTCGACCGGGACCTGGGCCTGGCCGGGCGGATCTCCCTGCGGGACGGCACCCACCGGCTGGTCAACATCGACCGGGCGCTGCTGCGGGTGCCGCAGCTGGCCGTGCACCTGGACCGGTCGGCCAACACCGAGGGGCTCAAGCTCGACCGGCAGAAGCACATGCAGCCGATCTGGGGCCTCGGCGACGTCGAGGAGGGCGACCTGATCCGCTTCGTCGCCGAGGAGGCGGGCGTCGACGCCGAGGACGTCACCGGCTGGGACCTGATGCCCCACGCCATCGAACCGCCCTCCTACCTGGGCCGGGACCGGGAGCTGGTGGCCGGTCCCCGGATGGACAACCTGCTCTCGGTCCACGCGGCGACCGCCGCCCTGGCCGCCGTCTCCGGGCAGCCCGACGCCGACATCCCGTACATCCCGGTCCTCGCGGCCTTCGACCACGAGGAGAACGGCTCCCAGTCCGACACCGGGGCCGACGGGCCGCTGCTGGGCTCGGTGCTGGAGCGTTCGGTGTTCGCGCGCGGCGGGACGTACGAGGACCGGGCCCGCGCCTTCGCCGGCACGGTCTGCCTCTCCTCCGACACCGGCCACGCCGTGCACCCCAACTACGCCGAGCGGCACGACCCGACGCACCACCCGGTCGCCAACGGCGGGCCGATCCTCAAGGTCAACGTCAACATGCGGTACGCCACCGACGGCAGCGGGCGTGCGGTGTTCGCCGCCGCCTGCGAGAAGGCGGGCGTGCCGTGGCAGAGCTTCGTGTCCAACAACGCGATGCCCTGCGGCACCACGATCGGACCGATCACCGCGGCCCGGCACGGCATCCAGACCGTGGACATCGGCGTGGCGATCCTCTCGATGCACAGCGCGCGTGAGCTGTGCGGCGCCGACGACCCGTACCTGCTGGCGAACGCGCTCACCTCGTTCCTCGCGGGCTGATCCGCCGCCCAACCGCTCCCCCGCACATGGTTGTTGCCGGGCCGGGTACGCGACCCGTACACCGGCCCGGACGCACCGGGCGGTCGAGGAGGCTGGATTCATGGGACTCGGAGGATGCATTCTCCTGATCGGGGCGGGCGCGATCCTGGCGTTCGCCACCGACTGGCAGATGGACACCGTCAACGTCGACCTGGTCGGCTGGATCATGATGCTCGTCGGCCTCGTGGGGGTCTTCGTCTACATGAGCATCGCGCGGCGCCGCCGGATGGTCGTGCCGCCCACCACCACCGTCGTCCAGGAGGACGAACAGCGCTACCGCTGAGGGCGCCCGGCGCACCGGACGGCGCCGCCGTCGACGGTGGACGCGCGAGAGTTGCGCGGCCCCGCCGTTGACGCCCGCACGACGGGCCACGGCCCCCTGGACGACCGCCACGACGGGCAAGACCACCGTCGACGTCCACGTCGAGCGACGGTCACCGGGACGACCCGCGACGACGGCCGACGTCCGCAACGGCCGGATGCCGCCGCCGGCACGGCCGCACCGCACCGGGCCCCCGATATTCTGGGACGGATCCCGCGCCCCCCACCATGGACGCGTCCCGCCCGGAAGGGGAGCCGCTCATGGAGTTCCGGCTGCTTGGCACGGTCTCGGTCGAAGCACACACCGGACCGCTGCCGCTCGGTCCCGCCAAACGGCGCAGTCTGCTCGCCGCCCTGCTGCTGTCCGCCAACACGCCCGTCTCACTGGGCCGGCTGACGGACTCCCTGTGGGACGACACACCGCCGCTGCACGCCCGGAGCGTCATCCAGGGGCATGTGTCGCGGCTGCGCGCCCTGCTGCTCGGCGCGGACGCCGAGGCGTACGGGGTGGAGCTGGTCACCCTGGGCGACGCCTATCTGCTGCGAGTGCCGGAGACCCTGCTGGATTCACAGCGGTTCGAGGAGCTGCTGATGCTGGCCCGGGAACAGCGCGACCCCGCCGACACCGTGCTGATGCTCAAGGAGGCCCTGTCGCTGTGGCAGGGCCCGGCGCTCAGCGGGGCCTTCGCCGGTCCGCCGCTCCGGGCCGCCGCGCACTCGCTGGAGGAATCGCGGCTGGCGACGGTCGAGCACCTGGCCCGCGCCTACGGGACGCTCGGTGAACACCACCGCGCCGCGGCCCTGCTGGCGTCGGAGGCGGCGGCGCATCCGCTGCGCGAGCCGCTGGCCGCGGAGCTGATGCTCGCGCTGTACCGGGCGGGCCGTCAGTCGGAGGCGCTGGACCGCTTCCACCGTACGAGGCGGCTCCTCGCCGACGAGCTCGGGATCGACCCGGGGCATGAGCTGGCCGACGCGTACGCCCTCATCCTGCGCGGATACACCGCGGCGCAGGAGGGGCCTGCGCGACCGGCCGACGCCCCCCGGACAGCCCCGGCCGCGTCCGCCGCCGCCCTCGCGCTACCCGCGCCGGCCCTCGTCGAGTCCGTGGAGGCCGCTGACGCCGCCCTCGTGGACAGCGGTACCGCGAAGGCCCCGGCCGCCGCGCCGCCGCGTCCGCTGCCCGTACCGCCGCCGGCCGGCGAACCGCGCTCCGCCGATCTGCTGCCCCGCGCCCCCCGGGGCTTCCACGGACGCACCGCCGAGCTGGCCGCGCTCACCCGGGCGGCGGCGGGCGAGGCGCCCGTCTGCCTGGTCACCGGGCCGGCCGGGGTCGGCAAGACGGCGCTGGCGCTCCAGTGGGCGCACCGCAGTCCCGCACTCTTCCCGGACGGGCGCCTCTTCGCCGATCTGCGCGGGTTCAGCGAGGCCGGGGAACCCGCGCTCATCGACGTACTGCGGGAGTTCCTGCTCGCGCTCGGCGTCCCGCCACGGCGTGTCCCGGAGTCCGTGTCCGCCGCCGCCGCGCTCTTCCGATCGCTGACGGACCGGCGCGGGCTGCTGGTCGTCCTCGACAACGCCCGTGACTCCGCCACCGTGCGGCCGCTGCTCCCGGGCGGCACGGACTGCGTCACGCTGGTCACCAGCCGCCACCGGCTGGAGGGGCTCATCGCCTCGGACGCCGCCCGGCCCGTCCCGCTGGACACGCTTCCGGCCGACGACGGCATCGCCCTGCTCTCCGGCGTCCTGGGAGAGGAACGGGTCCTCGCCGAGCCCGTGGCGGCCCGCCGGCTCGCGGATCTCTGCGGCGGGCTGCCGCTCGCCCTGCGCGTCACCGCCGCCCGGCTGGCCGGGCGGCCCCACTGGACGCTCGCCGCGTTCGCCGGCGAACTGGCCGACGAACGGGGCCGACTGGCCTGTCTGGACGTGGACGACACCGGTGTGGCGGCCGCGCTGCGGCTGACCGTCCAGCACCTGCCGCCCGAGGCCGTCCACCAGCTCGCCCGCCTCGGGCACCACCCCGGCGGCCATGTCGACCCGTACACGGCCGCCGCGCTCGCCGGGACCGGCCCGGCCGTCGCGGCGGCGGCCCTGGAGCGGCTGGCGGCCGCCCACCTCGTCACCGAGACGGCCCCCGGCCGCTGGATCCTGCACGACCTGGTGCGCCTCTACGCCCGCGGCCTGGACCCGGCTGCCGGGCGCGAGGCCCTCGTCGGCGTCCTCGACCACTACATCGCCACGGCCCTGGCCGCCGCCGACACCGCGGAGCCCGGCGGGGAGCCCTGCTTCGTGCTCCCGGACGACTACCGGCGGCCCGCCGCCGTACGGGAGTTCACCGGCCGCCCCGAGGCGATGCGGTGGCTGGCGGCCGAGCGCGAGGATCTGACGCTGGCCGCGGTCGCGGCCCGGGACGCGGGGCTGGACGACCGGGCCTGGCGGATCATCCTGCTCCAGTGGCCGCAGGTGGTGTACCGGGTCCGGGACAGCTGGTCGCCGCTGCTCGAACTGGCCCTGGAATCGGCCCGCGCCGGGAAGGACGCGTACGCCGAGTCGCGGGTTCTCACGCTGCTGGGCTGGGTGCTGGCCGAAGAGGGCCGGACCGCCGAGGCGGCGGCCCTGCTGGAGCCCTCGCCCGCCCTCGCCCGGGACGCCGGCGATCCGCTGGGCGAGGCGACCGCGCTGGTCAACCTGGCCGTCGTCCAGGCCGAACTGGGCGACCTGGGCACCGCGTCGGAGGGGTGTCTCCGGGCCGTGGAGCTGTCCCGCCGGGAGGGCGACCGGCACACCGAGATGCTGGCCCTCCAGCACCTGGCGCGGCTCCAGCTCACCGCGCACCGGCCGGCGGACGCCCTCGCCTCCGCCGGCGCCGCCCTGGCCCTGGGCCCCGAGCACGAGGAGGCGGCGCGCCGCTCGCTGTTGCTGGCCGTCTGCGGTGAGGCCCACCTGGCGCTCGGTGACGAGGAGAGAGGCATCGGGCTGCTGGACCGGGCCGCGCGGGAGGCGGAGGACGCCGGCTACGACGAAGGGGCCGTACGCGCGCTGGAGGCGCTGATGCGGGTGACGGCCCGGACGGAGTACCGGCGACGCTACGACCAGGCCCTCCGCCGGCTCTCGGACGACGGCTGAGCACGGTCGGGGCCGGCCCCCGCCCGAGAGCGGGGCCCCGGCCGTCCGGCGGCCTCGGGAGGCGCCGGGCCCGCCGCCGGACTCGGCAGCGCGCTCCCGGCCGGTCCGGCACGGCGTCAGCGCGACGTCAGCGGGACAGCAGGGATACGTGAGCGGCGGCGGACAGAGTCGTCCCTGTCAGCAAGTTCAGGGGCGGCCGTCTTGACCGGGCGTCGGCCTCACCGTCTCTCCCGGGGGAGTCTCCGTGCGTACCTTCCGCAACCGCACCACCGTCCTGGCCGCCACGACCACGGCCGTTCTCGCTCTCGCTCTCACCGCCTGCGGTGACGACGGTACCGGCACCAGGTCGGCCGGCTCCCCGCCGAGCGGCTCCACGGCGGCCGTCGCACCGGAGACGGCGGGGCAGGACACCGATGACGCGAAGGACACGGGAACCGACCGGAGCACCGCTACCGACACGGGCACCGCGCAGACTGCCGGCGAGCCCAAGGGCTCCGGCACGGCCGGCGGCTCCGCCACGGTGAAGAAGGCCCCCGGGGCCGCGCCCGCCTCGGCGCGACTGTGCGCCGTCAAGGACGTCGCCGTCAGCGCCGCCCGCCAGGACGGCCCGCCCTACACCCACCTCGTGCTGACCGCGAAGAACACCTCGGGCACGAGCTGCCGGATCGGCGGCTACCCCCGGATCCAGTTCCTGGAGAGCCACCGCGAGGACGTTCCCGCGGTCGCCAAGAGCAGGCCGGAGGCGCCCATCGTGCTCGCCCCTGGTGCTCCCGCCCACGCGCTGGTCCGGCTCTCGGACGGCGGGGTCGACGAGGACGACGAGGTGGTGACGGACTTCTCGGTGATGCTGGAGGGCGGCGACGGCCAGGCCGCGGTGAGGGCGCCGGGCAAGGGCGGCATCGCCGTCGACCCGGCGAAGTGGGCGACCGGCTACTGGACGTACGAGCTGCGCAACGGCGCCGACGACTTCTGATCCGCCCGTCGGGCGACGCCCCGGCGGCCCGCCGCCGGGAGCGCCTCCGCCCATCGGGCGACGCCCCGGCCGGGACCGCCGCTCGGCGGCCGGTCCGGCCGCCGCCGTCCTCAGCCCTGCTCGTCCATGCCCGCCAGCACCAGCGGCAGCCGGGGCGTTCCCTGCGCGGTCACGCGGACGGGAACGCCCCAGTCCTGTTGGTGCATGTGGCAGGCCGGGTACTCGTTGGCCGGATCGTCGTCGCAGGACGCCGCCATCGCGGAGACGTGCAGCACGCCCTCGGTGACCCCGTCCGCGAGGACCAGGTCGCGCCCCAGGTCCGTACCGGTTCCGGCCCCCTCCGCCAGCAGCTCCGGCGGGGTGGCGGAGACCTGTAGCCGGGTCGAGGGGCCGTAGCGGGTGTCCAGCTTCTGGCCGGCGGGCGCCTGGAAGACGACGTCGAGCCGGAGGGTGCCCGGGGCGATCTCGGTGGCCGCGCGCCGGGTGCGGTGCGCCTGGTCGGCGACCCGGACCGCCTCTTCGGGCAGCCGGAGCCGGGTCAGCCGGTGGCGGGCGGACTCGACGACGACGAGATCGCCGTCCGCCAGCACCGCGTCGCTGGGCTCGCGGAGGTCGGTGGCCAGGGTGGTGACCTCGCCGGAGACCGGGTCGTACCGGCGCAGGGCGTGGTTGTAGGTGTCGCTGACCGCGACGGAACCGTCAGGCAGCGCGGTCACGCCGAGCGGGTGCTGCAGGAGCGCCTGGGAGGCGGCCCCGTCGCGGTGCCCGAAGTCGAAGAGGCCGGTGCCGACGGCGGTGTGCACATGCTCGTCGCGGTCCAGGTAGCGCAGCGAGGACGTCTCGGAGTCGGCGACCCAGAGCCGCTCCCCGTCGGCGGAGACGGCGAGACCGGACGGCTGGGCGAACCACGCCTCGGCGGCCGGCCCGTCGACGAGGCCCTCGTTGGTGGTCCCGGCGGCGACGCGCACGGTCCCGTTCTCCGGGTCGTACGTCCACAGTTGGTGCACGCCCGCCATGGCGATCCAGAGCCGGTCGCCGAACCAGGCGAGGTCCCACGGCGAGGAGAGTTCCACCTCGTGGGCCGGGCCGCTGGTCGGGTTTCCCTGCCACCACTGGCGGCCGGTCCCGGCGAGGGTGCTGGTCACCCCGGTCGTGAGGTCGAGCGCGCGGATCGCGTGGTTGACGGTGTCCGCGACGGCGACCCGGCCGTCCGGGAGCACCGCGAGCCCCTGCGGTTCACTGAACCGGGCCGTCTCCGGTCCGCCGTCGGCCAGGCCGCGTTCCCCCGTGCCGAAGTGGCGCCGTACGGTCTCGCCGTCGGCGTCCAGCTCGACGAGGCGGTGGCGGGTGGTGTCGGAGACGAGGAAGCCGCCGTCCGGCAGCAACAGCGCCTTGCCCGGGAAGCGCAGATGCGTGGCGACGGGTTCGGGCGCGACATAGGGGCCGTCGCCCCGGCGGAGCGTGCCCTTGGCGGCGTGTTCCGCCTCCAGCTCCTCGACGAGCTTCTCGATGGCGTGGGCGTGGCCCTCGCCCGCGTGCTGGGCGACGACATAGCCCTCGGGGTCGATCACGACGAGCGTCGGCCAGGCGCGTACGGCGTACTGCTTCCAGGTGGCCAGCTCGGGGTCGTCGAGGACGGGGTGGTGGACCTCGTAGCGTTCGACGGCGTCGACGACGGCCTGGTGCTCGGCCTCGTGGACGAACTTCGGCGAGTGGACGCCGATGATCACCACGGTGTCGCGGTGCTTCTCCTCCAGCTCGCGCAGCTCGTCCAGGACATGCAGACAGTTCACACAGCAGAAGGTCCAGAAGTCGAGGATGACGATGCGTCCTCGCAGGTCAGCGAGGGTGTACTGCTGGTCGCCTGTATTGAGCCAGCCGCCCTTGCCGATGAGTTCGGGGGCGCGGACCCGTGCACGTGTTGCCATGACACCAGTCAACACCGCAACCGCCTGCACGCATTCCGCCGGACCCCGGGGGAACCTGGGGCGCATGAGACTTCTCGTACGTGAGCGGCTGTTCGCCATCGGCGACGACTACTGGATCGAGGACGACGGGGGCCGCAAGGTCTTCCTGGTCGACGGCAAGGCGATGCGGCTGCGCGACACCTTCGAGCTGAAGGACTCCGACGGCCGCGTCCTGGTCGAGCTGCGGCAGAAGCTGATCAGCCTGCGCGACACGATGCTCATCGAGCGGGGCGGCGAGGAACTGGCCGAGGTCAAGCGCAAGCGGCTGTCGCTGCTCCGCAACCACTACCGGGTGACCCTGTTGGACGGCACGGAGCTGGATGTCAGCGGCAGGATCCTGGACCGCGAGTTCGCGATCGAGTACGACGGCGAACTGCTGGCCCAGATCTCGCGCCGCTGGCTGACCATCCGGGACACCTACGGCATCGACGTCGTCCGGGACGACGTCGATACCGCGCTGCTCATCGCGGTGGCGATGTCCGTGATCGTGCTGGCGGACAAGGAGAACGAGGACTGAGCGCCTGTCCGCGCCCGCGTGCCCCGTACCTGCCCGTGGGCGGGAGTTCGTTGTTTCACGTGAAACGTGGATGCGGCGCTGCTCTGTGCAGCCAGGGCGCTCACCGTGGACAGGGCTTCCCGACCGTCCGCACGGGCAGCTCTCAGAGCGGCGGCGCGAGCCCCAGGCGGCGGTCCTTCAGGGCCGGGAACTGGTCCCGGGTCGCGCGCACCTTCGCCGGGTCCAGCTCGACGGTCAGAATCTCCTCGTCCGCGCCCGCCCTGGCCAGTACCTCGCCCCACGGGTCGACGACGACGCTGTGCCCGGCCTGCTGGACATCGGCGTGGGTGCCCGCCGTCCCGACGGCCAGGACGTACGCCTGGTTCTCCACGGCACGGGCCTGCGCCAGGAGCGTCCAGTGGGCGCGGCGGCGCTCGGGCCAGCCCGCCGCGACGACCAGCGTCTCCGCGCCTGCGTCGACGAGCCCCCGGAACTGTTCGGGGAAGCGCAGGTCGTAACAGGTGGCGAGGCCGAGGGTGGTGTCCGGCAGGGCGACGGTCACCAATTCCTCGCCCGCGCCCATCATGACCGCCTCGCCCCGGTCGAAGCCGAAGCGGTGAATCTTGCGGTAGACGGCCGTGCGCTCGCCCCGGGGTGAGAAGACCAGGCTGGTGTTGTAGAGGGTGCCGTCATCCGCCCGTTCGACGAAAGATCCGGCGTGCAGCCAGGTCCCGGCCTCGGCGGCGGCCTTCGCCATCACCTCGTGCGTGGGGCCCTCAAGCGGCTCGGCCTCCGCCTCGAAGGCGGTGTAGGCGAATGCTCCAACTGGCCAGAGTTCAGGGAGAACCACCAGGTCAACACCTCGCTGGGCGACCACCAAGGAGGCCGCGCGCACCCTGCGGGCATCGACGGATTCGTCCGGGTCCACTGCGATCTGGATGAGGGAGGCGCGCACACTACCACCGTCCTGGCATTCGAGCCGTCAACACGGGCCTACGATCGTCACACGAAAGCACTGCCGGGGTGCCTGCTCGCAGCGTAACTTGGAACCACCGGCGATTGGGGGGTGGGAGAAGAAGCGGGGCTGGGTGCGTGCGGCTGCAAGGCGGAGGATTGAGGCATGGCGGAGCCATGGTGATTGACGACAACGCCGCGGACGCGCGTGCCCAGCCCCGTGACGCCGCCCCCCAATCGCCGGTGGGTCCACCGGTCGAACCTCCCACGCAGCCCGCCGACAGCGCCGTCAGTGCCGGCCCACCCGCCGGTACTCCCTGCTCTCCAGCCCATGCACCGCAGAACCGCACGAGGGGTCCCGTGACCGTCCATCCCAGCCTCCAGCCCTATACCGACGCCGCGACCCACTCCATCGAGGCGATAGCCGAGCTGGTGAAGCCCCTCGCCGAGGGCGAGTGGAACCGCCGTACGCCCTGCCCGGGATGGTCGGTGCGCGACATCGTGTCGCATGTCATCGGCATGGAGTGCGAGATGCTCGGCGACCCCCGGCCGATCCACACCCTGCCCCGCGACCTCTACCACGTACAGACCGATTTCGCCCGCTACATGGAGATGCAGGTCGACGTCCGGCGGCACCACACCGCCCCGGAGATCACCTCCGAGCTGGAGTACGTCCTCATCCGCCGGGCCCGGCAGCTCCGCAACGAGTCCCGCGGCCCCGAGACCAAGGTCCGCGCGCCGCTGGGCACCGAGCAGACCCTCGAAACGGCGCTGAACCTGCGGGCCTTCGACGTCTGGGTGCACGAACAGGACCTGCGCGCCACGCTCGGGCAGCCCGGCAACCTGGACTCCCCCGGCGCCCTGATCACCCGGGACATGCTGCTCGCCGGGCTGCCGAAGGTCGTCGCCAAGGGGGCCGGCGCACCCGCGAATTCGGCGGTCGTCTTCGACGTGCACGGGCCGGTGGAGTTCCTCCGGACCGTGCGGGTCGACGCGGAGGGCCGCGGTTCGGTGGACGGCGCGCCCTCGCTGGGCCCCGCGGTGACGCTGTCGCTGGACTGGGAGACGTATGTACGCCTGGCCTGCGGACGGGTGCGTCACACGGCCGTCGCCGACCGGATCAAGGTCGAGGGCGACCAGGAGCTGGCCACCGCGATCCTGGACAACTTCGCCGTCACCCCGTAACACCCGGCTCCGCGCCCCGGCGGCGTCCGTCCCGCTCCGTGGGCGACGGGCGCGCCGCCGAGCGCGAGCGGGAAGGGGCGCGGCTGAGTCCGGGGACTACGCGGGCACGTGCACGGCCTCCACACGGCTGACCACGTGGTGCTCGCGTTCCCTGAGCGCCGCACGACGGCGCAGCCGCAGGATCTGTGTGACGCCGAACGCCTCCAGGACGAAGACCGAGGCGAACGCGACGCGGTAGTTGTCGCCCGTGGCGTCGAGCAGGACCCCGACGGCGAACAGGGTGGTCATCGAGGCGATGAACCCGCCCATGTTGACGATGCCCGAGGCGGTGCCCTGACGCTCGGGCGGGTTGGCCGGGCGGGCGAAGTCGAAGCCGACCATCGACGCCGGCCCGCAGGCGCCGAGCACGACGCACAGGACGACCAGCAGCCACATCGGCGTGTGGTCGGCCGGGTAGAAGATCGCGGACGCCCAGAGCAGCGCCGTCGCCGCCACCGTGCCCAGCGCGATGGGGACCCGGGCCTCGTGGTGGCGGGCGATGATCTGCCCGTAGACGAGTCCCACCACCATGTTGGACAGCACGACCAGGGTGAGCAGCGTGCCGGCCGTCCCCCGGCTCAGCCCCTGCGCCTCGACCAGGAACGGCATCCCCCACAGCAGCAGGAACACCATCGCCGGGAACTGGGTGGTGAAGTGCACCCACATCCCGAGCCGGGTGCCGGGCTCCCGCCAGGCGGCGGCGATCTGCCGGCGGACGTACGCGCCCCCGGCGTGCTCGGCCGGCGGCGGCGCGTGGCCCTCGGGGTGGTCCTTGAGGAACAGCAGGAGCGGCACCAGCACCACGACGCCGGCCAGCGAGCTGCCGACGAACGTCGTGGTCCAGCCGTAGCTGTGCAGCGCCCGTGCGATGAACAGGGTCGAGACGAGGTTGCCCGCCATCCCGAACAGCGCCGCCACCTGGCCGATCAGCGGGCCGCGCCGGGCCGGGAACCAGCGGCTGCCGAGCCGCAGCACGCTGATGAACGTCATCGCGTCACCGCAGCCGAGCAGCGCCCGCGCCGCCAGCGCCGTCCCGTACGAGGGGGAGAGCGCGAAGCCGAGCTGCCCCGCGGTGAACAGGACGACCCCGATGGTGAGGACCTTCTTGGTGCCGAGCCGGTCGACCATCAGGCCGACGGGTATCTGCATGCCCGCGTAGACGAGGAGCTGGAGGATGGAGAACGTGGAGAGGGCGGAGGCGTTGACGTCGAACCGGTCGGCGGCGTCGAGTCCGGCGACGCCCAGGCTCGTGCGGAAGGTGATGGCGACGAAGTAGACGGCCACGCCGATGCCCCACACCCAGGCGGCCCGACGGCCGCCGGGTGGGTCACCGGGCAGCGACAGGGTGGGGGCGGCGGCCGAACTCACCGTTCCTCACCCCGCACCAGCACGCGCACCCGTCCGACGTGGCGGCGCACGACGTGCGCGGCCCCTTCGGCGTCCCCGGCCCGGATCGCCTCCAGCAGCTCGCTGTGCTCGGTGATGTTGGCCTCGATCCTGCCGGGGTGGGCCTCCATCACCGCGACGCCCATCCGCAGTTGACGGTCGCGCAGCTGGTCGTAAAGGCGCGAGAGGATCTCGTTGCCGGCGTGTCTGACGATCTCGGCGTGGAAGCTGCGGTCCTTGACCGCCACGGCGGCCAGGTCCCCGTCCTCCGCGAGCCGCCGCTGCTCCTGGAGGAGCTGTTCGAGCCGCGCGATCAACTGCGGCGACGCGGGCACGGCCTTGCGCGCCGCGAACTCCTCGACCAGCAGCCGGGTCTCCACGACGTCCTTGATCTCCTGGGCGGAGACGGCGAGGACGAGCGCGCCCTTCTTCGGGTAGAGCTTGATCAGCCCTTCGACCTCCAGCCGCAGCAGCGCCTCGCGCACAGGCGTCCGGGAGACGCCGACCGCGTCGGCCAGGTCCCCCTCGGTGAGCAGCGTCCCTCCCTCGTAACGGCGGTCCAGGACCGCTTCCTTGATGTGCGTGTAGACGCGCTCGGCGGCGGGCGGGCGCTTCAGGGAGGAGGTCGGCGACTGTACGGGGGCGGAGGGCGCGGCAGGCATGCGCACAGCATAGATACAACATGCACGCATCGGGGCCTCCGTCCGGATTCTGGACCTCCGGAACGAACACCTGACAGTTCAGGCTTTCCTGAATTCACGCATCGCTGTACTGTCATGCCATGCTGACCGTCGCTTCCGACATCGAGGTGCTCGCGCGGTTCGGCCGCGCGCTCGCCGACCCGACCCGCTGCCGCCTCCTGCTCGCGCTCCGCGAAGCCCCGGCGTACCCCTCCGACCTGGCCGATTCCCTGGGGATCTCGCGCACCCGGCTGTCCAACCACCTGGCCTGTCTGCGCGACTGCGGCCTGGTCGTCACCGTGCCGGACGGCCGCCGCACGCGGTACGAACTGGCGGACGCGCGCCTCGGCAGCGCGCTGGACGACCTGCGCGCCGCCGTGGTGGCCGTCGAGACCGACCGCACCTGCGCGGACGCGGAGACCGAGGGCTGCTGCTGATGACCACGCTCTCCCTCGGCCCCTCGCCGGCCCGCGGGGACGCGCTCGCCCGCCGGATACGGCTGCTGGTGGCGGCGACCATCGCCTACAACGTGGTCGAGGCGGCCGTCGCCCTCACCGCGGGGACCCTCGCGTCGTCCACCGCACTGATCGGTTTCGGCCTCGACTCCGTCGTCGAGGTCTCCTCCGCCGCCGCGGTCGCCTGGCAGTTCTCCGCCCGCGAGCACGCGGTGCGCCAGGCCAGGGAGCGGACCGCCCTGCGGGTCATCGCCCTGTCGTTCTTCGCCCTCGCCGCCTACGTCGCCGTCGACGCGGTCCGGGCGATGACCGGGACCGGCGAGGCCGAACCGTCCCCGCTCGGCATCGCCATCGCCGCGCTCTCCCTGGCGATCATGCCCTTCCTGTCGGCCGCCCAACGCCGGGCGGGCCGCGAGCTCGGGTCCGCCTCCGCCGTCGCGGACTCGAAGCAGACCCTGCTGTGCACCTACCTCTCCGCCGTCCTGCTGATCGGGCTGGTTCTCAACGCCGCACTCGGCTGGTCCTGGGCCGACCCGGTCGCCGCCCTCGCCATCGCCGTCATCGCGGCCAAGGAGGGCCGGGACGCCTGGCGGGGCAAGGGCTGCTGCGCCCCGGCGGCGGCGGACGCGGAGGGCTGCGGGCGCTGACCCCAAGGGGCGGATCGTGCCCGATGTCCGACATCAGGGCCGATCCCGCGCACATTCACCCGTTCGACAACACATCCATTGCCCCTCCCCAGGAGTCTCATCTTCGAGCGGCACCCTTATGTAGCCGCATATCAGGGGCATTTGGAGCGTTCAGTTGAAACTCGGCATCAAGCGCATCAATCGCGTCACCATCACGGCCACCGTGACGCTCACCGCCGGCGCCGTGCTCGCCGGCAGCGCCTTCGCCTCCACGGCACACGCCGCCACGCCGCCGACTCCGAAGATCGTCGCCAAGGGCGGCTTCGTGATGAACAACGGCACCGGAAAGACCCTCTTCACCAAGTCCGCGGACACCCGCCGTTCCACGGGCTCCACCACCAAGATCATGACGGCCCTGGTAGTCCTGTCGCAGAAGAACGTGAACCTGAAGTCCAAGGTCACGATCCATAAGGCGTACAGCGACTACATCGTCAAGAAGAACGCCTCGTCCGCCCGGCTCATCGTCGGCGACAAGGTCACCGTGGGCCAGCTCCTCTACGGCCTGATGCTCCCCTCCGGCTGCGACGCCGCGTACGCCCTGGCCGACAAGTTCGGCTCCGGCAAGACCCGCGCGGCCCGCGTGAAGTCGTTCATCGGCAAGATGAACTCCACGGCGAAGAGCCTCAAGCTCAAGAACACCCGCTTCGACTCGTTCGACGGCATAGGGGGCGGCAACAACTACTCCACCCCCCGTGACCTGACGAAGATCGCCAGCAAGGCGATGAAGAACTCCACGTTCCGCTCGATCGTCAAGACCAAGTCGACGAAGCAGAAGGTGACCACGAAGAGCGGTGGCTACCGCTACATGGCGTGGAGCAACACCAACAAGATGCTGAGCAGCTACAGCGGCGACATCGGCGTCAAGACCGGCTCCGGCCCGACCGCCAAGTACTGCCTGGTCTTCGCCGCGACCCGCAAGGGCAAGACGGTCATCGGCACGGTGCTGACGTCGTCCTCCGAGGCGAACCGCACCGCCGACGCGAAGAAGCTGATGGACTACGGCTTCAAGAAGTAGCCCGCACGCGCGCGTAGCAGGCGAAGGGGCCCGGCCAGCACGGTGTGTGCGGGCCGGGCCCCTTCGCCGTTTCACCGGTCTACGGCTGCCGGCGGCGCAGGGCGGCCGTGAAGGCGTCCCAGGCGGCGGGCGCGAGGGTGAGGACGGGGCCGCCGAGACGATGCCGACCGCCACGTCAGACTCTTCGACCGGAGCACACGGCCGGGTCTCGCTCAGTATCGCTCTCCAGCCAGAGCGTGCTCGATGCCGTATCCATGTGAACCACGTCGAGCCGCGCGCGGTCGGCAAGACGGTGTACGCCGAACTCGCCGTACGGTGAGGGCCGGACATGCCGGTGGGCCCGTACGGAGAAACGCACGGGCCCACCGGGAGAACGCGTTACGCCCAGGTGATCAGGCGCTTCGGCTGCTCCAGGACGGCCGCCACGTCGGCCAGCACCTTGGAGCCCAGCTCGCCGTCGACCAGGCGGTGGTCGAACGACAGGGCCAGCGTGGTGACCTGACGCGGCTTCACCTTGCCCTTGTGGACCCACGGCTGGAGCTTGATCGCGCCGACCGCCAGGATCGCGGACTCGCCCGGGTTGAGGATCGGCGTACCGGTGTCGACGCCGAAGACGCCGACGTTGGTGATGGTCACCGTGCCGCCCGCCATCGCCGCCGGGGAGGTCTTGCCGTCCCGGGCCGTGGAGACCAGCTCGCCCAGGGCCTCCGCGAGCTGCGGCAGCGTCTTGTCCTGAGCGTCCTTGATGTTCGGCACGATCAGGCCGCGCGGGGTGGCCGCCGCGATGCCCAGGTTCACGTAGTGCTTCCGCACGATCTCCTGGTTGGCCTCGTCCCAGGCGGCGTTGACCTCGGGATTCCGCTTGATCGCGACGAGGAGGGCCTTGGCGATGATCAGGAGCGGGTTGACCCGCACCCCCGCCATGTCCTTGTCCTCCTTCAGCTCGGCCACGAGCTTCATCGTGCGCGTCACGTCGACCGTGACGAACTCGGTGACGTGCGGCGCGGTGAACGCGCTGCCCACCATCGCCTGCGCGATGGCCTTGCGGACGCCCTTGACCGGGATACGGGTCTCCCGGGCGGAGGCGGACACGCCGGCCTCGGGAGCCTCGGCGATCGCCGGCTCGGACACCGGCGGGGCCGTGGCCGTCGCGGGGGCCTCGGCGGCGACCGGAGCCGCCGCCGCGTGGACGTCCTCGCGGGTGATGACGCCGTCCTTGCCGGTCGGCACCACCGAAGCGAGGTCGATGCCCAGGTCCTTGGCGAGCTTGCGGACCGGGGGCTTGGCGAGCGGACGGCCGCCGGCCGGAGCTCCGGCCGGCGCGGGAGCAGCCGCGGGGGCGGGCGCCGCGGCCCCGTTCAGCTCGGCCTGCACCGCCGCCGCCGCGGCGGCGGCCTCCGGAGCGGCCGACGCCCCCTTGCGCGGGCGGCGCTTGGTGGAGGACTCGGCGACCCCGTAGCCCACCAGGACCGGTGTACGGCCCTTCGGCTCGGCTTCCGCCTCGGGCTCCTCCACCGGCTCCTGGACCGGAGCGGCGGCCGGTGCGGGGGCGTCGCCGCTGTCCGGGGCCACGTCGACCGTGATGATCACCTGGCCCACGTCGACGGTCGTGCCCTCGGGGAAGCGCAGCTCGTGCACCACGCCGTCGAAGGGAATCGGCAGCTCGACGGCCGCCTTCGCGGTCTCGACCTCGCACACGACCTGTCCGTCGGTGACGGTGTCGCCGGGCTGGACGAACCACTTGAGGATCTCGGCCTCGGTCAGTCCTTCGCCCACGTCGGGCATCTTGAACTCACGGAAACGAGCAGACGTTTCGGTCATCGTCGTCACGAACCCTCTCCTCAGAACGCCAGCGAGCGGTCGACGGCGTCGAGCACCCGGTCCAGGCCGGGCAGATACTCGTCCTCCAGCCGGGCCGGCGGGTAGGGGACGTGGTAGCCACCGACCCGCAGCACGGGGGCTTCGAGGTGGTAGAAGCAGCGCTCGGTGATCCGGGCCGCGATCTCCGCGCCGGAGCCGTAGAAGACGGGCGCCTCGTGGACGACCACGACGCGGCCGGTCTTCTCGGCCGACGTCTGGATGGCGTCGAAGTCGATCGGGGACATCGAGCGCAGGTCCAGGACCTCGATCGACTTGCCCTCCTCCTGGGCGGCCGCGGCCGCCTCCAGGCAGACCTTCACCATCGGCCCGTACGTGACGAGCGTGAGGTCACCGCCCTCGCGGACGGTGGCGGCCCGGTGCAGCGGGCCGGGGATGGCCTCGGTGTCGACCGCGCCCTTGTCCCAGTAGCGCCGCTTGGGCTCGAAGAAGATGATCGGGTCGTCGCTCTGGACGGCCTGCTGCATCATCCAGTAGGCGTCGCTCGCGTTGGACGGCGAGACCACCTTCAATCCCGCGACGTGTGCGAAGAGCGCCTCGGGGGACTCGCTGTGGTGCTCGACCGCGCCGATGCCGCCGCCGTACGGAATGCGCACGACGACCGGCAGCTTGACCTTGCCGAGCGCGCGGGCGTGCATCTTGGCGAGCTGCGTGACGATCTGGTCGTACGCGGGGAAGACGAAGCCGTCGAACTGGATCTCGACGATCGGGCGGTAGCCGCGCAGGGCCAGGCCGATCGCCGTGCCGACGATGCCGGACTCGGCGAGCGGGGTGTCGATCACCCGGTCCTCGCCGAAGTCCTTCTGGAGCCCGTCGGTGATCCGAAAGACGCCGCCGAGCTTACCGACGTCCTCACCCATGATGAGGACCTTCGGGTCGTTGTCGAGGGCGAGGCGGAGCGACTCGTTGAGCGCTTTCGCGATGGACATCTTTTCCACGGCCATGGCTACTTGCCCTCCTCGGCAGAGTCGGCGAACGATGCCTGGTAGGCGGCGAACTGGGCGCGCTCCTCGTCGACGAGGGAGCTGCCGTCCGCGTAGCCGTGCTCGAACAGGGCCATCGGGTCCGGGTCGGGCATCGCGCGCACCGCCTCCCGTACCCGCTTGCCGAGGGTCTCGCTCTCCTCGTCCAGGGCGGTGAAGAATCCCTCGTCCGCGAGCTCCGCCTTCTCCAGGTAGGTGCGCAGCCGCTGGATCGGGTCCTTGGCCTCCCAGGCGGCCCGCTCCTCGTCGGCCCGGTACTTCGTCGGGTCGTCGGAGGTGGTGTGCGCGCCCATCCGGTAGGTGAACGCCTCGACCAGCGTCGGGCCCTCGCCCCGGCGGGCCCGCTCCAGCGCGGAGCGGGTGACGGCCAGGCACGCGAGGACGTCGTTGCCGTCGACGCGGACGCCGGGGAAGCCGTAGCCCTGGGCGCGCTGGTAGAGCGGCACGCGGGTCTGGCGCTCGGTGGGCTCGGAGATGGCCCACTGGTTGTTCTGGCAGAAGAACACGACCGGGGCGTTGTAGACCGCGGAGAAGGTGAAGGACTCGGCGACGTCGCCCTGGCTGGAGGCCCCGTCACCGAAGTACGCGATCACGGCCGAATCCGCGCCGTCCTTGGCGACGCCCATGGCGTAGCCGGTGGCGTGCAGCGTCTGCGAGCCGATGACGATCGTGTACAGGTGGAAGTTGTTGGTGTTCGGGTCCCAGCCGCCGTGGTTCACCCCGCGGAACATGCCGAGGAGGTTGGTCGGATCGACGCCGCGGCACCAGGCGACCCCGTGCTCCCGGTAGGTCGGGAAGACGTAGTCGTCGTCCCGCAGCGCCCGGCCGCTGCCGATCTGTGCGGCCTCCTGGCCGAGCAGCGAAGCCCACAGGCCCAGCTCGCCCTGACGCTGGAGGGCGGTCGCCTCGGCGTCGAAGCGGCGGGTGAGCACCATGTCCCGGTACAGACCGCGCAGCTCGTCGGCGCTCAGGTCGATGCTGTAGTCCGGGTGCTCGACGCGCTCGCCCTCGGGCGTCAGCAGCTGTACGAGCTGGGGTTCGGAACTCTGCGGCTTCTTCGCGGCGCTGGTCCGCTTGCTGGCGCGTCGCGGTTTACGCGCGGCGGCAGTGCTCTCCACGGTCACGTGCGTGCTCCTCCGTCGGTCCGGCCCCCGGGGTCTGCCGGGAACCAGTGCGGCTCGCCTGAATCCGGCAACCGTGCACGGGGTGGGTGCCGGTCGGCCGGGATCAGGCGGGACAGGTGCCCCGGCGAGCGCCCTGTCATAGGCACGTTACCCAGTGCGTCGCATAACTGCGAAACCCTATCTGACCTGCGATTTTGCTTGGATTTCCAAGTAAATCGAAAAAATCGCGAAGCTCTGCTGGTCAGGGCACTGGAAACAGCCTTGCAGGCCGCCGGAACAACGGCACGTTATCCCGAGGATCAGCCCCAGGGAAGAGCGGAGGGGAGGCGAGTGTGTGAGACTGCGATCGTGCGCGAAGATGGAAAAATCACCGTATTTCTGCTCGATGATCACGAGGTCGTTCGGCGCGGCGTCCATGAGCTGCTGTCCGTCGAGGCGGACATCGAGGTGGTCGGCGAGGCCGGTACGGCCGCGGACGCCCTGGCGCGTATCCCGGCGACGCGGCCCGACGTGGCGGTGCTCGACGTACGGCTGCCGGACGGCAGCGGTGTCGAGGTGTGCCGGGAGGTCCGCTCCCAGGACGAGAACGTCAAATGCCTGATGCTCACCTCGTACGCCGATGACGAGGCCCTTTTCGACGCGATCATGGCGGGCGCGTCGGGATATGTGCTGAAGGCGATCCGCGGCAGTGAACTGCTGAATGCCGTGCGGGACGTGGCCGCCGGAAAATCCCTGCTGGACCCGGCGGCCACCGCCCGCGTCCTGGAGCGGCTGCGCGACGGCGGCAGCGGCAAGGGAGGCGACAAGCTCGCCGGCCTCACCGAACAGGAACGCAGAATCCTGGACCTGATCGGCGAGGGTCTGACCAACCGGGTCATCGGGGAGCGCCTGCACCTCGCCGAGAAGACCATCAAGAACTACGTCTCCAGCCTGCTGTCCAAGCTGGGCATGGAGCGGCGTTCGCAGGCCGCCGCGTACGTCGCGCGACTCCAGGCCGAACGCCGCTGAATCACCCGTGCGAGGCCGGGCGACCGGGACTTAGGTCCCGCGCCACCCGGGGCCGGCGACTCTTACGCCGTCCCTACCGTCGGCGGACAGTGGAAGCCATGTCCTTCGACGAACTCTCCGCGACCGGGACGCTCCGGCGGGTCGTGACCGGCTCCCGCGACCGGAGCGGCCCGATCGAGCTGCTCGGCCGGGTCGCGTACGGCCGCCTCGCGACCAGCGTGCGGGCCCTGCCGTTCCTCGCGGTGGCCCGTCACATCGTGAGCGACGGCCGCATCCTGCTGCGGATGCACAGCGGCTTCGGTCACCACGAGGCGTGCGACGGAAGCGTCGTGGCCTACGGGGCGGACAACTACAACGACGCGGCCTCCCGCACCGGCGACGCGCTGTGGTCGGTGCAGTTCACCGGTCCCGCCGAGATCGTGCGCCCCTGCCCCGAGCAGGAGAAACGGTTCGGGGCGGCCCCCGCCACCGTCAACGGGGAGCCCTTCGCGCCGGCCTACCTCCGGGTCTACCCGCACTTCGTCACGCAGCACACGCTGGACTTCTGAGGCAGTCGGAGTCCGGGACCGGTTCCGGGGCCCCGACCGGCTCCGTGCCCGGTCCCGCCGGTCGCCTAGCGCATCGGGCGGCGTGACCGCAAGTCCGCAGAGCGGCCACACAGAGTGATCTAACATCTGGTAAGTGCCGCGCTCATATGTCACCCGTCCACCTGTTCCCCCGGTCGGCGAGGTGCTGCGCCGCTACCCGGGCGTGGGCGAGCCGCTCGCCTGCGAGCCGATCACCAAGGGCTTGCTGAACCACGGATACCGCGTCTCCACCACGAGCGGCTCCTACTTCCTCAAGCACCATCTCGACAAGAAGCACCTGGACGACACCAGCGGCGAACGCGCCGCGATCGTGCGCCAGCACCGCGCCACCCAGCGCCTTCAGTCGCTCGGCGTGCCCGTCGTGCCACCCCTCGCGGACACCCGCGGCGACACCGTCACCGTGATCGGCGAACGGTGCTACGCCCTGCACCCCTGGGTCGACGGCCTCCACCGGGTCGGCTCCCAGCTGACCCCCGTGCAGTCGCGCCGGCTCGGGACCCTGCTGGGCACCGTGCACACCGGCCTGGAGCAGGTGATGGCACCGCGCGACGGCCCGCCTCCGGCGAGTCCGCCCTCCCGGCCGGGCCACCGCAGCCCGGACGCCGCCGACACCTTCGCGCTGATCGAAGACCTGCTGGCCGCCGCGCTCGGGGAAGACGGCCGGGGGACCCCCCGCGACGCCTTCGACGAGCTCGCCGTGCACCGGCTCGTGGAGCGTCGCGCCCTGCTCGAACGGCACGCCCACCGTCGCCCGCCCACCCCCGACGGCCCCGCCACCGGCTGGGTGCACGGGGACTTCCACCCGCTGAATCTGCTCTACCGGGGCGCCGACCCCGTCGCGATCGTGGACTGGGACCGGCTGGACGTCCAGCCGCGCGCCGAGGAGGCGGTCCGGGCGGCGGCGATCTTCTTCGTCCGGCCGACCGGGCAGCTGGACCTCGCGAAGGTACGGGCGTACGCCCGCGCGTACCGGCGAGCCGCCGGGGCGGCGCCCGCGGAGCTGGCCGCCGCGGTGCACCGGGTGTGGTGGGAGCGGCTCAACGACTTCTGGATACTCCGCTGGCGCTACCGCCTCGACGACCGCAGGGCCGACCCGCAGTTCCCCGCGGTGTCGGCCCTGGCGGTGTGGTGGACGCGGGAGTACGAGGCGGTGTGCGCGGCCTTCACGGGGTGAGCGGGGGCACGCGGCGGTCGCAGGACGGTGCAGCGCGGCTCAAGAGGGCGCGGCGGCATGGCGAAGGTGGTGCACGGCCAGGGCGGCGCGCACGGGCACGGAGGGGCGTACAACGACCGGGCGGCACGCATGGGCACGGAAGGGCGCACGGCCCCGGCGCGAGGCGCGGCCCCCAGCCCCGGTGCACGCCTCCCGACTCCGTGCGCACCACCGCAGGAGCCCGGCGCGCGCCACGAAGGCGCACGCCGGGCTCAGGAGGTGGTGCGGGTGGTGCCGGGGGCTACGGCGTGGCGTTGCCGCCGCCCGTCGGGTCGCCGGGCGTGGTCCCCGTACCGCCGTCGTCCTCCCCGGCCCCGCCGTCGTCGCCGGCTCCGCCCGGGGTG
Source organism: Streptomyces sp. NPDC091649 (assembly GCF_044756785.1). Taxonomy (NCBI): domain Bacteria; kingdom Bacillati; phylum Actinomycetota; class Actinomycetes; order Kitasatosporales; family Streptomycetaceae; genus Streptomyces; species Streptomyces sp. NPDC091649. The sequence continues at coordinate 218,115 of NZ_JBIVTR010000005.1, forward strand.
CCCGGGTCGGTGGCCGTGTCGGTGGGGTCGCCGGTGGGCTCGCCGCTGCCGCCCTCGTTGGTGTTGCCGTCGGACGTGCCCGGGTCCGTGCCGGTCTGGGTCGGGGCCGGGCTGAAGGAGGGCCGGCTCGGGGTCGGGTCCGCGGACCACGGCGGCGGGTTCGGCTGCGTCCGACCGCCGCCGGAGGTGTCCGGCTCCTCCGGCTCGTCGCTCTCCTCCTCCTCGGACGGCTCCTCCGAGGGCTTCGTCGCGGAAGGGCTGGCCGAGGTGGACGGCGTGACCGGGTTCTTCTTCCCGCCGTCGTCCTGCGCGGCGTTCACGGCGAAGGCGACCCCCGCGCCGATCGCGACCAGCGCGAGCAGGACGAAGAGCCACATCTTGCCGCGCCCGGAGCCGGGCCGCCGCTGCCCTCCGCCGTCGTAACCCCCGTCGTCCGGGTTGAACGGCGGCAGGATCGGGCCCTGCGAGGTGTCCCCGTGCATCGGGTGGCCCATCGCGCGGGTGGAGCCGGACAGCCCGTGCGGCGGCGTGTGACCGCCCTCGTTCAGCGCGACCGGGCCGGTGTTCCACGTGCCCGTGTGACCGCCCTGCACCTGGAGCATCTGCAGGCTGTACTGGACGAGCCCGCGCATCTCCTCGGCGCTCTGGAACCGGTCGTCCGGGTCCTTCGCCAGCGCCCGCATGGCCATGCCGTCCAGCTCCGGCGGCACCGCGTCCGAGACCTCGGACGGCGGCACCGGAATGTCCTGAACGTGCTGGTAGACCACCGAGAGCGGGGTCTCACCGGTGAACGGGGGCCGCAGCGCCAGCAGCTCGTAGAGCAGGCAGCCGGTGGCGTACAGGTCGGACCGGTGGTCGACGGCCTTGCCGAGCGCCTGCTCGGGGGAGAGGTACTGCGGGGTGCCCATGACCATGCCGGTCTGGGTCATCGTCGACTGCGCGCCGTGCAGCGCGCGGGCGATGCCGAAGTCCATCACCTTGACCGCGCCGGACTCCGTGATGATCACGTTGGCGGGCTTGATGTCGCGGTGCACGATGTTGTGCTGGTGCGAGTACGCGAGGGCTTCGAGCACCCCCGAGACGATGATCAGCGCCTGCTCGGGCGGCGGGGCCTCCGCGGTCAGGAGCAGGTCACGGATGGTGCGGCCCTCGACCAGCTCCATCACGATGTACGGAACGGTCTGACCGCCCACGACGTCCTCGCCGGAGTCGTACACGGCGACGATCGCGTGGTGGTTGAGACCCGCGACGGACTGTGCCTCGCGGGTGAACCGGGCCTTGGACACCGGGTCCTCGGCCAGGTCGGAGCGGAGCAGCTTCACCGCGACCGTACGTCCGAGCCGGACGTCCTCCGCCGCGTAGACCTCCGCCATGCCGCCCCGGCCGAGCCGGTAGGTCATCCGGTAGCGTCCGTCACCGACGACGCCACCGATACCCCAGGCGTCGGAACCATCCGAAACTCCGCCGCCGTTTGCTTCGGAATCGGGTGCCATCAGTCCTCGCCGTCGTATCTGTCCGCGCGTCCGCGGGTTTTCACGGTGCCTTGCTGCATTGCCACGTCACGCTACAGGCTTCGCCGGACACCAAGGTTCCGCTCCGGCAGGATCACCGCTCTCCCCGGCGCGTCCTCCACCCGGTACCGACGCGTTTCCTGTAACGCTTCCGAGAAGCTTCTTGTGCGTAGGGTCACGGAACGGGCACCCGGCTTGACGTGTCGGACCCCTGGGGCAGACTTGGCGCGTAATCGCGTTGTACGGAACCGCGTCGCACGCAACGACGTCAGACAGGAAAGACCGCGTGCGACCGCGCGCCGCCGAGGGGGATGCAAGTCATGAGCCAGGACGGCGCACAGGGCCGCTACGCGGGCGGGGCGGTCGCGGGCGGCCGCTACCAGCTGCGCGACCTGCTCGGCGAGGGCGGGATGGCGTCCGTCTACCTCGCCTACGACTCCGCACTGGACCGGCAGGTCGCGATCAAGACCCTGCACACCGAGCTCGGCCGCGAGCAGTCCTTCCGCGAGCGCTTCCGGCGTGAGGCGCAGGCCGTCGCCAAGCTCCAGCACACCAACATCGTCTCCGTCTTCGACACCGGCGAGGACGAGCTCGGCGGTGCGCTGATGCCGTACATCGTCATGGAGTACGTCGAGGGGCAGCCGCTCGGCTCGGTACTGGCCGCCGACATCCGCAGTCACGGCGCCATGCCGGCCGAGAAGGCCCTCAAGGTGACGGCGGACGTGCTCGCCGCGCTGGAGACCAGCCACGAGATGGGCCTGGTCCACCGCGACATCAAGCCCGGCAACGTGATGATGACCAAGCGCGGCATCGTCAAGGTCATGGACTTCGGCATCGCCCGCGCCATGCAGTCCGGCGTCACCTCCATGACGCAGACCGGCATGGTCGTCGGCACCCCGCAGTACCTCTCCCCCGAGCAGGCCCTCGGCCGCGGCGTCGACGCCCGGTCCGACCTCTACTCGGTCGGCATCATGCTCTTCCAGCTGCTCACCGGCCGGATCCCGTTCGACGCGGACTCCCCGCTGGCCATCGCGTACGCGCATGTGCAGGAGGAGCCGGTCGCACCGTCGAGCATCAACCGGTCGGTCACCCCGGCGATGGACGCCCTCGTGGCCCGCGCGCTCAAGAAGAACCCGAACGAGCGCTTCCCGAGCGCAGCCGCGATGCGCGACGAGATCGCCCGCGTGCTGAACGCCTCCGGGGGCCAGACCGGCGCCCCGGTGATCGTGGCCGGGGGCGGACCCGCCAACAGCGGTTCCGGTGTCGGCTCGGCGGTGTTCCCCCCGGTCGACCAGGGCGCGCCGGCGCCCCAGAGCGTCCAGACGCCGTACCAGCCGCATCCGCACCAGCAGCCCCAGCAGCCCGGCCCGTACAGCCAGCCGACCCCGGCGCCCGCCCCGAGCTACGGCTACCCGCAGGCCGCACAGGCCCAGGGCTACCCGGCCCCGGGCCCCCTGGCCCACCAGACCCCGCCCCCCTACTCGCTCAACCCGCAGCACTCCACGGCCGTCGGCACCGTCGACCGCGGCGGCTCGAAGCGGAACATGCCGGTCGTCGTCGGCGCGATCGTCGTCGCGCTGCTGGCCGTCGGCGGCCTGGTCACCGCGATCGCCCTCCAGGGCGGCAAGGACGACGAGGCGGGCAAGGACGGCGACCCCGGTACCGGCGAGGTCGAGGGATACCGCCCGCCGGAGCGCAACCGGACGATGAAGGAAACGGAGTGCTCGAACGCCTCCGAGGACTCCAACGACCCGAAGAAGGTCCGCGCACCGAGCTTCATCTACAAGGACATCCTGTCGGCGAAGGCGTGCGCGGCCGCCGCCGGCTGGACGGTCAAGGAGATCGAGGAGCCGGGCAACACGTATGCCGAGGGCCAGGTCGTGGGCCAGTTCCCGTCCTCCGGCGCTGCGGTGTCCGAGCGCGGCGCCCACTTCGAGCTGAAGGTCTCCACCGGCAAGCCCTCCTGAGCCGACGGACCCGGTCCGCCGGGCCGGAGGGGCATTGACCCGGCCCGAAGGACCGGCGGCATCGGACCCGAACTGCCGGGCCGGAGGCATCGCGCCCGGGCTGCCGGACCGGAGGCATCGCGCCGGAGCTGCCGGACCCGAGCCGTGCGAGCGCCCCGGCCGGTCCTGGGCCCTACCTCAGCGCAATCGTTCCGATCATCCGACCGGTGACCGTATCGTCCAAAGGTGACCGTTGCGGGTCCACGGAGGGCCACGGATCTTCGTCCCGGACCGGCAGGGGTGCCCGGATGTCCGGATACGGCGTCCGGGATGCCGGATGAGGGGGCCCGTGTGACGCTGATCTCATGGCTCCAGGACTTCCGGCCGCATGGTCGTCGAGGTGTGCGGTCTGTCTGATGGCGGCGGCCGGAGCGGCGCTGGTCCCACTGGGCGGCTCCGCCCACGCCTCATCGGCGCCCGAGCCCCGGGCCCTCACCGCCGTGCCGCCCGGGGTGTCGAGCCCCTCCGCCACGGTGTCCGCCGCCCCGCCCGCCCCGGCCCCGTCCGGGCCTGCCCCGTCGGGCCCCTCCGCGTCGCCCTCGGGGCTTCCCCCGGCCCTTCCCTTGATGTCCGGCGCCCCCGTTCCCGGAGCGTCGGGGGCCGTCCCGACCCCGCCTTCCCCGGCAGCGGCCGGGCTGGACGCCCAGGCCCCGGCGGGGCTCCGGGAGGACATGCCCGAACCCTCCGCCTCCCCTTCCGCTTCGCCCGGCGTATCCGGGTCCACCGCCCCCCTGGCCGGGCGCGAGGCCGGGGCCGGGAAGGCGCGGCCCGGGCGTTCGCTGTCGCCGCTGGACACGGCGCGGGCCGAGACGCCCGTCGAGGAGGGCGAACCCGAGGTGGACCTGGTGGACCCCGTTGACCTGCCCGTTTCCAGCCCGCCGCCCGGCGCCTTCACCGATCCGGGGCAGCGGACCGGGCAGGCGCTGGACGCCGCGGCCGTACGCCGCGTGCAGCAGGTCTCGCTCGGCACGGGGATCGCCCTGGTCGGACTGGGGCTCGGCTTCCTCGCGTTCCGTATGCGCCGGACGAACTGAGCGTCGCGAGCCCCCGCTCAGCGCTCCGACGAAACTTGCCAGGACGAACATACTCGGTATACATACTCAGTATGTCCATTCGCCACGGCCTGCTGGCCCTGCTGGAGCAAGGCCCCCGCTACGGCTCCCAGCTCCGCACCGAGTTCGAGTCGCGCACCGGCTCCACCTGGCCGCTGAACGTCGGCCAGGTCTACACGACGCTCAGCCGCCTGGAACGTGACGGCATGATCGTCCAGGACGGCTCGGACGACGCCGGGCACGACCTCTACGTCATCACCGACGACGGCCGCACCGAACTGCGCACCTGGTTCGGGACCCCGGTCGACCGCACCAGCCCGCCCCGCGACGAACTGGCGATCAAGCTCGCCATGGCCGTGGGGACACCGGGCGTCGACATCCGGGACGTCATCCAGTCCCAGCGCCACCACACGCTCAAGGCGATGCAGGACTACACCCGGCTCAAGGCCCAGGCGCTGGCCGACGTCCCGGCCAACCGGGACGAGGTCGCCTGGCTCCTCGTCGTGGAGCAGCTGATCTTCCAGGCGGAGGCCGAGGCCCGCTGGCTCGACCACTGCGAGTCCCGGCTCGTCCGCCTCGCCGAGGCCGCCGCCACCGAACCCGCCGTCGAGCCCGGCCCCGCCGCCACCCGCGGCCCGGCCCGCTCCCCGGCCGGCCGGGCCCGGTCCAAGCGCTGACGCGGACGCCCGCGGCTCGCTGCGGCGCCGGCCCGGTACCGCAGCCCTTCCCGAACCACATCTGTTCCTAGGGGGAACCACCCGCCATGCCCTCGTCCGCCACACCCCCGCCGCCCTCCGGGACGCCCGGCGGCGGTCCCGTGCTCGAACTGCGGGCCCTGACCCGTACCCATGGCTCCGGCATCGCCGAGGTGCACGCCCTGCGCGGAATCCAGCTCTCCGTGTACCCGGGCGAACTGGTCGCCGTGATGGGCCCCTCCGGCTCCGGCAAGTCCACCCTGCTGACCCTGGCCGGCGGGCTCGACACGGCCACGAGCGGCCAGGTGATCATCGAGGGCCAGGACATCGCCGCCCTCGGCCCCAAGGGGATGGCCGCCCTGCGGCGCCGCAGCGTCGGCTACGTCTTCCAGGACTACAACCTCATTCCCGCCCTGACCGCCGCCGAGAACATCGCGCTGCCCCGCGAACTCGACGGCGTCTCCGTGCGCAAGGCCCGCAAGGAGGCCATCGCCGCGCTGGCCGAGATGAAGCTGGAGGAGATCGCCGACCGCTTCCCCGACGAGATGTCCGGCGGCCAGCAGCAGCGCGTCGCCATCGCCCGCGCCCTCGTCGGCGACCGGCGCCTCGTGCTCGCCGACGAGCCGACCGGAGCGCTCGACTCCGAGACCGGCGAGGCCGTCCTCGCCCTGCTGCGCACCCGCTGCGACCAGGGCGCGGCCGGCGTCATGGTCACCCATGAGCCCCGGTACGCGGCCTGGGCCGACCGGGTCGTCTTCCTCCGGGACGGCTCGATCGTCGACCAGACGCTGACCACCGGAGCCGACTCCCTCCTCTCCGCCGGAACCGCCGGAACCGCCGGAACCGCCGGATCCACCGAGGCCGCCACGTGAGCCCCTTCTCCGGTTGGCGCGCCGCCTTCCGCATAGCCCGGCGAGACGCCGCACGGGCCAAGGGCCGCAGCGCCCTGGTCGTCGCGATGATCGCCCTGCCGGTTCTCGGTGTGACCGCCGCCGACCTCACCTACCGCAGCGCCCTGCCCACCAAGGCCGAGGAGCTGACCGGTGAACTGGGGGCGGCCGACGCCCGGTTCTCCGCCACGAGCATGGGGCCGGTGAAGCTCCAGCAGATGCCCGACGGCGTCAACTGGAACCCGCCCGAGGGCGCCCCGGACCCGACGCCCGAGGAGCAGGAGAGGCCGGTCGACGTGGTCGCGACCTTCCCCGAGGGCTCGCGGCACCTCACCGAGCGGAGCGTGCCCGCGTCGGTGACCACCCGCCACGGCATCACCGACACCGAGATCACCGAACTGCACATCGCCGACCCGATGCTGCGCGGCCGGATCGAGCTGACCGCCGGCGCGTACCCCCGGACCAAGAACGAGATCGCGGCGACCGAGGACTTCATCGAGGCGTCCGGGCTGTCCATCGGCGACCGCGTCACCGTGCGCGGCCCCGAGCAGTCCTACACCCTCACCGGCGCGGTCGAACTCCCCGCCGACCTGCGGGCGGACGCCCTGTACGCGCTCCCCGGCTCGGTCATCGCCCCCTGGCAGAAGACCGCCGACGGCGACAAGGACATCCTCCCGCCCCAGGCGAGCGACCCGAAGTGGCTCGTCCAGGGCCCGCCCGGCGCGGGTGTGACCTGGCAGGACATCCTCGCCGCCAACGAGAAGGGCGTGGTGGTCAAGTCCCGCCAGGTGGCCCTGAACCCGCCGCCGGACTCCGAAGTCCCGATGGCCGGGATGAGCAACGCGTACGACACGGACACAGAAATGACCGCGGCGGTCCTCACCGTGGTCGCCATGGCGGTCCTGGAGATCGTGCTGCTGGCCGGACCGGCGTTCGCCGTGGGCGCCCGCCGCTCACGGCGACAGCTGGGCCTGGTCGGCTCGTGCGGCGGCAGCCGGGGCCAGGTCCGGGCCGTGGTGCTCGCGGGCGGCGCGGTGCTCGGCGGGGTCGGCGCGGTGGCCGGAGTCGGCGCCGGGTTCGGTCTGACCGCCCTGTTCCGTCCGATGATCGAGGACTACACGGGCAGCCGCTTCGGCGAACTGACCGTAAGGCCCTGGGAGATTCTCGGCATCGCCGTGCTCGGCCTGGTCACCGGCGTCCTCGCCGCGCTCGCCCCGGCGATCGTCGCGGGCCGCCAGTCCGTCCTGGAGTCGCTCACCGGCCGGCGAGGCACCCGCCGCAGCTCGCGCGTGCTGCCCGTCATCGGTGTCGTCGCGCTCACGGTCGGCGTCGCGATCGCGGTGTACGGCGGGCTGGCCGGCGACACCGCCCTCGTCGCCGGCGGATCCGTGCTCGCCGAACTGGGCGTCCTCGGCTGCATCCCGGTGATCGTCGGCTTCCTCGGCCGGCTCGGCCGACGGCTCCCGCTGACGCCCCGCATCGCCCTGCGCGACGCGGCCCGCAACCGGGGCCGTACCGCACCCGCCGTCGCCGCCGTGATGGCGGCCGTCGCGGGCAGCGTCGCCATCGCCACGTACACCAGCAGCCACGCCGCCGAGCAGGCGTACGACTACTCGCCCAACCTGACCCCGGGCACCGTCGCGCTGATGGACTCCGGCGTCGGTGACGACACCGATCTGGCGCGTTCCCGGGCCGCCGTCGAGCAGAGCTTCCCGGTCAGCGGCGGGCGCGCCGACTTCGGCCGCGTCTGGGCAGGCAGCGACTGCTCGGTCTATTACGAGGAGGAGGCCGGCTGCGGCACCCTCGAACTCGTCAAGCCCACCGGCAAGGACCACTCCTGCCCGCTGAAGGGCAAGGACGCCAAGGAGCTCGCCCTGCGGATCTCGGCCGACGAGCACAAGCGGCTGATGAACTCCCCGGCCTGCATGGACGAGAACTACACCATGACCGCGTTCGGCACCGACGACGACAAGATCGTCATCGGGGGCGCGGACGTGCTCGACTCGTACGTGAAGCTGGAGGACCCGGCGGCGGCGAAGGCCCTGGCCGACGGCGTTCCGGTCCTGCTGAACTCGGCGTACGCGAAGAACGGCGAGGTCACCCTCAAGGCCACCCACACCTACAACGACCGCGACGAGAAGAACCGGGCCCTGCACCCCGGCAAGGCCCGGACCACCACGGACCGGCTGAAGGTGTACGTCGCGCCGGACCGGTTCGCGGCGACGCCGGGCATCCGGATGGTCCTGCCGAAGAAGACCGCTGAGCGGCTCGGCCTGCACGTCGAGGACTACGGCAGCTTCTACACGCTCACCCGTGATGCCACGGACGCCGAGACCCAGGCCGCCTACGCGGCGCTCCAACAGGCCGGGGACCGCGCGTACCTGATGACGTCGAACGAGATGTTCCGGACGCAGGACGACACGATCCTGCTCATCCTCGCCCTCTTCGCCGGTGTGGTGACCCTGGGCGCGGCGGCCATCACGACCGGGCTGTCCAAGGCCGACGCGGAGGCCGACCTCACCACGCTCAGCGCGGTGGGCGCGCCCCCGGGCGTACGACGGTCGCTGTCCGGCTTCCAGTGCCTGGTCGTCGCCCTGACCGGAGTGCTCCTGGGGACGGCGGCAGGGCTCGTACCGGCGGTCGCTCTGCGGCTGACCGACCTGCGCGCGGCGCTGGCGGACATGCGCGCGGACCCGATGGAGTCGGCCTACACGCCGATCGTGATGCCGTGGGAGACCGTCGGACTGCTGGCCCTGGTCGTCCCGGTGCTCGCCGGACTGCTGGCCGCCGCCCTCACCAGCTCCCGGCTGACGCTGGCCCGCCGGGCGGGGTGAAAGGCCCCTTCCGGCGCTCCCGGAAGGCTTCCGGTGCCCCCGAGGACGGTGGATCATCCGTTCCCGGGGGCACCAACGTGGTGTACGGCACGTGTGCGAGACAATGGCGGCATGGAAATGCCGAGGAATGACCGGTCGCAGGAGCACCCGCAGGTCCTTGTCGTGGGCCAGGACGGAATGGCTATCGGCGGCGGTGCCAGTGACGACGAGTCGCGCGAGGTCCCGGTGACGGAAATGGTGGAACAGCCCGCGAAGGTCATGCGCATCGGCAGCATGATCAAGCAGCTTCTGGAGGAGGTCAGGGCGGCTCCTCTCGACGAGGCGAGCCGCGTCAGGCTCAAGGAGATCCATGCCAGCTCCGTGAAGGAGCTGGAGGACGGTCTGGCACCCGAGCTGGTCGAGGAGCTGGAGCGGCTCTCCCTGCCGTTCACCGAGGAGTCGGTGCCCTCCGAGGCCGAGTTGCGGATCGCCCAGGCACAGCTCGTGGGCTGGCTGGAGGGCCTTTTCCACGGCATCCAGACGGCGCTGTTCGCCCAGCAGATGGCGGCCCGCGCCCAGCTGGAGCAGATGCGCCGCGCCCTGCCGCCCGGCACGGGCGGCGAGGACGAGGAAGGCGGCGCGGACCCGCACGGACCGATCCGCTCGGGCCCGTACCTGTAACCCGTCCACTCCTGGAGACCGACGACCGAGAGGGGCCCGGCGCACATCGCGGTGTGCGCCGGGCCCCTCGTGGTGGGCACGGAGTCTACGGGGCAGCCCCGGGGGCCGGGGGCCAGGGGCTCGGCGTGACCGGTGGCTCCGGGTCAGGCACCGGCCGCCACCGGAGGCGGCGACCAGGGGAGCCAGCCCGCCGAGGGGCCGGTGGCTCCGGATCAGACACGGGCGTCGCCGGGGGCCGGTGACTCCCGGTCAGGCACCGGCCGCCGGGGTGGTCAGCAGGATCTTGCCGATGTGCGCGCTGGACTCCAGCACTCGGTGCGCCTCGGCGGCATCCGCCATGGGCAGCGTCCGGTCCACCACCGGCCGGACCACCCCGTCGCCGATCAACGGCCACACGTGTTCGCGTACGGCGGCGACGATGGCGGCCTTCTCGCGGAGCGGGCGGCCCCGGAGGGAGGTCGCGGTGACGGCGGCGCGCTTGGTGAGCAGGGCGCCGAGGTTCAGCTCGCCCTTGGCGCCGCCCTGGAGCCCGATGATCGCTAGGCGGCCGTTGACGGCGAGGGCCTGCACGTTCCGGTCCAGGTACTTGGCGCCGATGAGGTCCAGGATGACGTCGGCCCCCGCCCCGGCGGTGTTCTCCCGCAGCTCCTCCACGAAGTCCTGCTCGCGGTAGTTGATGAGGATGTCCGCCCCCAGCTCGGCGCACCGGGCGAGCTTCTCCGGGCTGCCCGCCGTGACCGCCACCCGGGCGCCGACCGCCTTCGCCAACTGGATGGCCATCGTGCCGATGCCGCTGGACCCGCCGTGCACCAGGAAGGTCTCACCGGGGCGGAGGTGGGACACCATGAAGACGTTGGACCACACCGTCGCGGTGACCTCGGGCAGCGCCGCGGCCTCCACCAGGCCCACGCCCTCCGGTACGGGCAGGAGCTGGCCCGCCGGCACGGCGACCTTCTCGGCGTAACCGCCGCCCGCCAGCAGCGCGCACACGGCGTCGCCGACCGCCCAGCCGGTCACCCCCGGGCCGAGTGCGAGGACACGGCCGGCGCACTCCAGGCCGGGGTAGGGGGACGCGCCGGGCGGCGGGTTGTAGAAGCCCTGCCGCTGGAGCACGTCGGCGCGGTTCACGGCGCCGGCGACGACCTCTACGAGGACCTCGCCGTCGCCGGGTACGGGATCGGGCACCTCGGCCCACACGAGCGCCTCGGGGCCGCCTGGTTCGGGAATCGTGATCGCATGCATGGCCGCGAGGCTACTCCGGAGCGGCGTGCGTTCGAGCGTGCCGTCAGGGGCGCGGCGGCAGCGAGTTGTTCTGCACGGAGGTGGAGCTGGGGCTCTTGCGCACGATGGTGATGACCCGGTCCGTCAGTTGCAGGGGGCTGGCCGCCGGATCGTCGTAACCGAGCAGCCGGTGACCGCGCAGGACACTGACGACGAGGTCGTCCGTCTCCCGTACGTTCTTGCCCACCTCGGCCTTTATGACCGGCCGTTCCACCAGGTCGAGGCCGCTGCCCTGCTGGATCAGGTCCTCCATCACCGTGCCCGCGCTGGGGCTGAGGACGGAGAGGCCGAGCAGCCGCCCGGCGGCGCTGGCGCTGGTGATGACGGCGTCGGCACCGGACTGCCGCAGGAGAGGCGCGTTCTCCTCCTCCCGTACGGCGGCCACGATCTTCGCCGCACGGTTCAGCTGGCGTGCGGTCAGGGCCACCAGGACGGCGGTGTCGTCGCGCTGGGTGGCGATGATGATCTGACGCGCCTTCTGGAGCTCGGCGCGCAGCAGGACATCGCTGCGGGTGGCGTCGCCGAGCACGCCGGTGAAGCCTTCGGCGTTGGCGGCCTCGATCACCTTGGAGGCCGGGTCGACGACGACGATCTGGTCCTTCCGCAGGCCCGTGGAGATGAGGGTCAGGATCGCCGAGCGGCCCTTCGTACCGAAGCCGACGACGACGGTGTGGTCACGCAAGTTGGATCTCCAACGCTTCAGCCGGAAGTCTTCCCGGGTCCGTTCCGTGAGGACTTCGAGAGTGGTACCGACCAGGATGATCAGGAAGAGGACACGCAGCGGCGTCACGAGCACCACGTTGATCAGCCTGGCCCCGTCGCTGAACGGCGTGATGTCGCCGTACCCCGTGGTGGAGAGGGTGACCGTCGCGTAGTAGATCGCGTCGAGCAGGTCGACCTTGCCGTCGGCCGTGTCGTTGTAGCCGCCGCGGTCGAGCCAGACGATCAAGACGGTGGCGGTCAGCACGAGCAGCGCCATCAACAGCCGCTTGCCCACTTGGCGGGCCGGGCCGTCGACGACCCGGCGGGGGAGCAACACCCGGGTCGGCACGACGGTCTCGTCCGCTCGCCTGGCCATCGCATCGTGGCCGGGAAGTTTCACGTGAAACACCCTTCTGTCCACGGCGTCGCCGGGGCCCATGGCAGATCCAGAATCTCCACCTCGGTGCCGGACCGTACCCCGCCCGGCGGTACGACGGCCAGCCCGTCCGCCGCGGCGATCCCGCGCAGCATCGCGGGCCCGTTGTAACGCAGCGGCGCGACATGGTCCCGGCCGCCCGCCCGGCCCGCGCGGTGAGCCACGGGGACGAGGCGGGTGTCGTGCGGATGCCCGTGCACGTCGGCGTGGACGAGTGCCCGGTACGCGCCCCGGTCGGGGCGGCCCGCGATCCCCGCGAGCAACGGTTCCGCGAGCGTCAGCAGACCCGATACGGCCGCGAGCGGATTGCCGGGCAGCCCGACCAGGTACGGCCCGTCCGACCGTCCCGAGGCCGGCAGCCTCGCCAGCAGCATGGGGTGGCCGGGGCGGACCGCCACCCCGTCCACCAGAAGCTCGGCCCCGAGGGCGTCGAGGACCGGATGCACATGATCGACCGGGCCGGAGGCGGTCCCGCCGGTGGTGACGATCAGGTCGGCGTCGGAGTCGGCGAGGGCGTCACGCAGCGCCCCGGCGTCGTCCCCGAGGCGGCGGGGCCCGGACACCTCGGCGCCCAGGGCTCGCAGCCAGGGGCCGAGCATGGGCCCGAGAGCGTCACGGATCAGTCCGTCGTGCGGCAGACCGGCGGTGAGCAGTTCGTCGCCGAGGACGAGGACGTCGACGCGCGGGCGGGGCACGGCGGGCAGCGCGTCGTACCCGGCTGCGGCGGCGAGACCCAGTACGGCCGGGGTCACGACCGCCCCGGCCGGGACGAGCCGCGCACCGGAGCGGCACTCCTGGCCCCGGAGCCTGATGTCCTGCCCGGGCGCCACGGACCGCAGGGCGTACAGCAGCCCCTTGGCCTCGTCCACGCGCGCGTGCTCGGTGCGGATGACCGCTGTGGTGTCGGGAGGGACGCGGGCACCGGTGGCGATCCGTACGGCGGTGCCGTCGGGCAGCGCGGTGGCCGGACTCAGCCCGGCGAGGAGCCCTGCCCCGGCCTCGAACGCCCAGGGCCCCGGCCCGGCGACCGCCCAGCCGTCCATGGCCGAGGTGTCGAAGGACGGCAGGTCGGTGAGCGCACCGAGCGCCTCGGCCAGCACGTGCCCCGACGCCCGGTCGAGCGGCAACCGGACCGCCGAGAGCGGCCCGGCCCGCCCGGCCCTCGACGCGACGGCCCGCGCCCGGTCCCAGGACACGGGCGGGGCGGAGTTCCGCACACGACGCTCGGGCCGGTCCTGCGGGGCGGCGGGCCGGTTCTCGGTCCCGGGTCCTTCCGGCGGGGGGAAGGGGCCGGCGTGCGGCAAGGTCGCTCCCGGCGGGCCTCCCCGGGCGGAGGGCTCCGGCGGGCCGCCCGCCGGGCGTTCCGGGGAGGCGCGGCCGGGCAGGGGCCGCCGCTGGCCCGCGGACGCCTGGGCGGTGGCGTGACGGTCGCCGTCCGGACCACGGCTCCGGCCGGGACCGCCCAGGTCCGCGCTCGGGCCCACGCCTGGGGCATCCCCACGGCGGCCCGGGGCCGGGCTCGCACCTTGACCGTGGGTCGGGCTCGGGCTCGGGGGCGAGGGCGGGGCCGAGGCCGGGCTCTCCCGCCCGCTCTGGGTCCGGCTCGGGCTATGGCTCCGGGCCGGGCTCTGGCTCTGGTTCCGGGTCGATCCGAGCTTTACCCCACCGACCAGCGCGAGCGCCTGCTCGACGGCCCGATCTTCCTCCGCGCGTGCGAGTTCGGCACGTGCGAGTTCGGCACGTGCGAGTGCCCCGCGTGCGGCGGTGTCCTCTTGCGTGAGCCGCTCGGACGCGGCGTCGTCGGGCGCGGCGCCCCCACGGGTGGGGGCGAAGCTGGTGCGGTCGGGCCGGGAGCGGCTGGGGTCGGCGAGGTCCGCAGGGGCGGCGGGGTCGGTGGGGTCGGTGTAGTCGGAACCAAGGGGATCGAAACTGGTCGGGTCGATGCCGATGGGGTCGGGGCCGGTGCGACCGGGTCCGGTGGGATCGGAGCCGGTGCGACCGGGTCCGGTGGGATCGGAACCAGCGGGATCGAGGCCGGTCACGGTGTGCCGGTCCCCTCGCGGCCCGCGTCGGGCTTCGCCCCGCCCGCCGGCCCGGTAGGCGACCCGCCGCCCGCCGCCCCGTCCCCCGCGCCGGCCTCCGCCTCCCAGCGCAGAGCGAGGGCGGCGGCCTTGCGAGCGGCCTCCGCGACCGCCGCGGCGGCCTCGTCGGGCCCCGCACCGGCGCTCGCCCTGGCTGCCGCGTACCCGACCAGGAAGGTCGTGAGCGGGGCAGCGGGCCGGGCGACTCCGTGCGCCGCGTCACGGGCGAGGTCGAGCAGGGCGTCGGTGTCGACGTCCAGTTCGATGCCCAGTTCGTTCTTGACCGAGGTGATCCATTCGTCCAGCACGGCCCCATGCTCCCTGATCCGGGCCCTGGCGGCAGCGATGTCCTCCCAAGTGTCGCAATCGAAGGAGGCGTCGGGGCCCGCGTCGACCCGGGCGAGGTCGAGTTCCGCCGTCAGGAGGCGGAGCGGCAGTCCGGCGAGCCCCCCGTACTCGGTGGCCACCAGGGCCAGTTCCCGACGCAGCGGCTCGGCTCGGTAGACCGCCACGAGCGGCTGGTCGCGCCCGCCGGGGTCGGTGCACAGGGCCCCCTCCCGGCCGGGCTGCCCGGCGGCGTCGAGCAGCGCGTCCACTGTCCCCGGTCCGAGGAACGGAAGGTCGGCGGAGAGGACGAGGACCCGCTCCGCCGTCGTCAGCCGCAGCCCCGCGCCCAGCGCCGCCAAGGGGCCGCCGCCCTGGGGCACTTCCCGGGCCCAGGTGACCGGCCTGGCCGTGGCACGACGACCGCCCACCACGACGGTGACGGCCGCGTCGGCGCACGCCGCGAGGACCCGGTCGAGCAGCGCGCGGCCGCCCACCCGGACTCCGGGCTTGTCGGCGCCGCCGAGCCGCTTCGCGGCTCCACCGGCAAGGACGATCACGTCATAGGCGGTCATGCGTCGAGTATGGGCGGCCCTTCGGGACGGCGCCCCCGCCGGGGTGCCCGCAACAGCCGGGCGTCCCCACCCGGGGCGACCGGACACCCCGGCCGGAGGGAGCACGTCCGCAAAGGCACCGGGTGCTCGGCTACAGGGTGCGCAGCAGCACCGTCGGCTGTTCCACACAGTCCGCCACGTACCGGAGGAAACCGCCCGCCGTTCCGCCGTCGCACACCCGATGGTCGAAGGTGAGGGACAGCTGAACGACCTGGCGTACGGCCAATTCCCCTTGGTGCACCCAGGGCTTGGGCACGATTCGGCCGACGCCGAGCATCGCCGCTTCCGGATGGTTGATGATCGGCGTGGAACCGTCGACTCCGAACACCCCGTAGTTGTTCAGCGTGAACGTGCCCCCGGTCAGCTGGGCCGGGCTCAGCTTTCCGGTCCGCGCCAGTTCGGTCAGACGGACGATCTCGGCGCCGATCGACTCGACGTCACGGACGTGTGCGTCCCGGACGACCGGGACCACGAGGCCCCGCTCGGTCTGAGCGGCGAACCCGAGGTGCACGCCGGGCAGCCGGACGATCTCCCGTGCCTCCGCGTTCACAGTGGAGTTGAGCTCGGGGAACCGGGCCAGCGCCGCCGCGCAGATCCTCGCCAGCAGGGCCAGGACCGACACCTTCGGCCCGGCGGACGGGCCCGTGGCGGCGTTCATCGCGGCCCTGGCCGCCATCAGCTCGGTGGCGTCGGCGTCGACCCAGCAGGTGGCGTCCGGGATCTCGGTCCGGCTGCGCGACAACTTGTCGGCGACCGCGCCCCGCACCCCGCGCAGCGGAATCCGTTCAGCGGCCGGAGCGGCCGAGGGAACGGAAGCCGCCGCCTTCGAAGCCGGGGAGACGCCGGCGGGGACCGGGGAAACGTCAGCGCGGACGGCGGATGTGGCAGACACGTGGGCCGTACGCGCCTTCTCCGTCGCGGTCACCTCCGCCTTCCGAATCGCACCGTCGACGTCGGCGCGCAGGATCAGCCCGTCGGGGCCCGAACCCACCAGCCGGCGCAAGTCGATGTCGTGCTGCCGGGCCAACCGGCGTACCAGCGGAGAAACCACCGGCACGGGCCCCTGCCCGTCCGCCGCGGTCATCTGAGCGGGCATCGGGGCGGGGGCCGTCACGGATGCCGCAGCCCGGACGGGCGCCAGGACATCGGATACCGGGGTCTCCGCCGCCGGAGCGTCCGGCACCGACGCCTCGGGCACCGCCGCCTCGGGCACCGCCCGGCCGAGCCGGTCCGGCCGGATGCGCCGACGCCGGGCGGCCGGTGCGCCCGTCCCGTACCCCACGAGCACGTTCCCCGAGCCGCCGGAGGACTCCGCGGCGGCGGAAGGACTGGAGGACGGCCCGGACGCACGGGAGGCCCCCGCACCGCTCCGGGCGTTCGGCCCCGAGGAGGCGGGGCCCGAGGTCTCCGGCTCCCCCGGCGCACCGACGGCAACCGTCAGCAGGGGTGCGCCGACCGGGAGTTCCGTGCCCTCCTCGCCGAACCGGGCGGTCACCACACCCCCGTAGGGGCAGGGCACCTCCACCATGGCCTTGGCCGTCTCGACCTCGACGACGGGCTGGTCGATCGCTACGACATCGCCGACCTCCACCAGCCAACGGACGATCTCCGCCTCGGTCAGTCCCTCACCGAGATCCGGCAGTTTGAATTCCAGTACCCGGGCCATCAGCTGTCCGCCTCCCACTGCAAGCGGGCCACCGCGTCGAGGACCCGGTCCACTCCCGGCAGATGGTGCCGCTCCAGCATGGGCGGCGGGTAGGGGATGTCGAACCCGGCCACCCGCAGCACCGGAGCCTCCAGATGGTGGAAGCAGCGCTCCGTGATCCGAGCCGCGATCTCACCGCCGGGCCCACCGAAGCCGGGGGACTCATGGACGACGACCGCACGCCCGGTGCGCCGGACCGACGCGGCCACCGTCGCGTCGTCGAACGGCACGAGGGACCGCACATCCACCACTTCGAGGTCCCAGCCCTCGCCGACCGCCGCTTCGGCGGCCTCCATACAGACCGGCAGGGAGGGCCCGTACGTGATGAGCGTGGCGCTGCGGCCGGAACGGCGCACCACGGCCCTGCCGATCGGCTCGACCGCGGCCGGAGCCTCGGGTGACCAGTCGGCCTTGGACCAGTAGAGACGCTTCGGCTCCAGGAAGACCACCGGGTCGTCCGAGGCGATCGACTCCCGCAGCAGCCCGTACGCGTCATCGACCGTGGCCGGGGTGACGACG
Source organism: Streptomyces sp. NPDC091649 (assembly GCF_044756785.1). NCBI lineage: Bacteria > Bacillati > Actinomycetota > Actinomycetes > Kitasatosporales > Streptomycetaceae > Streptomyces > Streptomyces sp. NPDC091649. The sequence goes on from NZ_JBIVTR010000005.1 coordinate 235,425, forward strand.
TGCAGGCCGGGGGTGGCCATGTAGTACGCCTCGGAGGAGTCGCTGTGGTGCTCGACCCCGCCGATCCCACCGCCGTACGGCACCCGCACGGTGATGGGCAGCGGCATGGCCCCGCCGGTGCGGTTGCGCATCTTGGCGACATGGCTCATCAGCTGCTCGAACGCCGGATAGGCGAACGCGTCGAACTGCATCTCCACCACGGGCCGCAGCCCGTACATCGCCATGCCGACGGCCGCGCCGAGGATCCCCGCCTCGGCCAGCGGTGTATCGGTGCAGCGGTCGTCGCCGAACTCCCTCGCCAGTCCGTCCGTGATGCGGAAGACACCGCCGAGCGTGCCCACGTCCTCGCCCAGCACATGGACGGTGGGGTCCTCGGCCATCGAGTCCCGGAGCGCGCGCCCGAGGGCCTGCGCCATCGTGGCCGGTTTCGCCTTCGCCCGGTGTCCGTCGGCCGTCACTGCCGCAGTGGTCATCGCCCTGCCTCCGCGCCGTGCTCGTGGTGGTCCTGCTCGGCGTCCAGCTCGGCGCGCAGGGCGGCGGCCTGCTCCCGGAGCTGGCCGGTCTGCTCGGCGTAGACATGGGCGAACAGCTCCATCGGAGCCAGCTCCGGATCGGCGTTCATCCGGTCGCGCAGCGTGGCTGCCATGCGTTCCGCGGCCTCCTTGGCATGCTCGATGCCCTCGTCGTCCAGCAGTCCGCGCCCCGTGAGCTCACGCTCCAGCAGCCGGACCGGGTCGTGCGCCCGCCACGCCTCGACCTCGCTGTCGACCCGGTACCGGGTGGCGTCATCGGCGTTGGTGTGGGCTTCCATGCGGTAGGTGATCGCCTCGACCAGGGTCGGTCCCTCGCCCCGTCGGGCCCGTGCCACGGCCTCGGTGAGCACCTGGTGCACCGCGGCGGCGTCGTTGCCGTCGACGAGACGGCCCGGCATCCCGTATCCGACGGCCTTGTGGGCGAGGGAGGGGGCGGCGGTCTGCTTGGCCAGCGGCACGGAGATCGCGAAGCCGTTGTTCTGCACGAAGAAGACGACCGGCGCCTTCCAGACGGCCGCGAAGTTCAGCGCCTCGTGGAAGTCGCCCTCGCTGGTGCCGCCGTCACCGACCATGGCGAGCGCCACCACGTCGTCGCCCTTGAGCCGGGCGGCGTGCGCGAGCCCCACGGCGTGCGGGAGCTGGGTGGCCAGAGGAGTGCAGAGCGGGGCGATGCGGTGCTCGCGCGGGTCGTAGCCGGTGTGCCGGTCGCCGCGCAGCAGCGTCAGTGCCTCGACCGGGTCCAGGCCGCGCGCGACGGCGGCCAGCGTGTCGCGGTAACTCGGGAAGAGCCAGTCCCGCTCCTCCAGGACCAGGGCCGCGGCGATCTCGCACGCCTCCTGGCCGGTGCTCGACGGGTAGACGGCCAGCCGGCCCTGCTTCGTCAGCGCGGTGGCCTGGGCGTTGTAGCGGCGCCCTCGGACCAGCTCGGCGTGGAGCCGGAGCAACAGCTCGGGGTCGATGTCGGCGACCGCGTCCGTGCCGAGCACCCGGTAGGGCTCCGGGTCCGGGAGCAGCGGGGCGGGGTCGGTGATCGGCTTCCAGGCCGGGGGCGGCGTGGGCCGGTAGGCGGCCGCGCCGGGCAGCTCTTGGACCGTCATGAAAAGCACCTCCTGGCATCGAGGGAGATCGAGGGGTGGCGACCGGAAGCGTCGACAGGGAGCGGGACGTCGAGGTGGGCGGGGCACGGATGTGGCGTGCCTCACCTACCGATTGTTCGGTCGCGAGGGCATTTTGGCTACAGCCGCCGTCAGCCTGTGGACAAACGGTTCTCCACAGCCTGGGATAGGGACAGGTCGTCCACCACAGGAAGGCGCGGGCAGATGGCAGCTGAACAAATGGCCGACGTGGGCGGAGAGCCGGACCAGGTCCTGCCCGCGGTCCCGCCGCCGGCCGTGCCCGGGGGCCCGGTGGCGGAAGCCCCGGTTCCGCCCGCGCGGCCGCTGGACGCCGTCGACCGCGACATCCTGCGCATCCTCCGGACGGACGGCCGCGCCTCGATACGCTCCGTGGCCGAACGGGTCCATGTCTCGCGCGCCAACGCCTACGCCCGTATCAACCGGCTCGTCGAGGACGGAGTGATCCGCGGCTTCGGCGCCCGGGTCGACCACGAGCGGGCGGGCCAGGGGGCGTCCGCGTACATCACGCTCAAGATCGTGCAGAACTCCTGGCGCACCGTGCGCGAGCAGTTGCAGGCCCTGCCCGGGGCCACGCACATCGCTCTGGTGAGCGGCGACTTCGACGTACTGCTCCTGGTTCACACACCGGACAACCGGGCGCTGCGCGAGCTGGTCCTCACCCGGATCCAGTCGATCCCCGAGGTGCTCTCGACGCGCACCTTGCTGGTGTTCGAGGAAACGGACCTCGACCCGCGCCCGGACCGGCCGGCGGAACTCGGCTGAGCGCCCCTTCGCACGGGGGCGCGGCCCGCACCGGGGCTCAGCGGCCGTTCGCCCGCAGCCCCTCGAAGGCCAGCTGGACGACCGTGTCCGCGAGCTGCTCCTCCCCCGGGAAACCGCCCGGCTGCGGCCGGTACCACTCGACCAGCGAGTTCACCATGCCGAACAGCAACCGGGTCGCCAGCCGTATGTCCACATCGGCCCGGAGGTCGCCCTCGGAGACCGCCGCCTGGAGCAGCTCCGCCACCCGCTGGTCGAACTCGCGGCGGCGCTCCAGCGCCCAGCGCTCCGTCTTCGTGTTGCCGCGCACCCGCAGCAGCAGGGTGACGTAGGGGACCTCGGCCATCAGCACGTCGACGGTACGGCGCGTGACGTACTCGACCCGCTCGACCGCGCGCCCGCGCAGCGCCCCCGGCTCGTCGAGGATGGCGAAGAGCCCGTCGAGCGCCCGGCTCACGGCCCGGCGCAGCAGTTCCTCCTTGCCCGCCACATGGTGGTAGATGGAGGACTTGGAGATGCCCGCCGCCCGGGAGAGGTGCTCCATGGACGTACCGTCGTAGCCGCGCTCGTTGAAGACACGGACGGCGACGGTGAGCAGGGTCTCCGGTGTGTACGTGTCCCGCTTGGCCGTGGTCATGTCCGCGATCCTCCCCCATGAGTTGTCCACAGGTTGCCCGGGGCCCCTTGTCCCGACCGATCGTTCGGTTACTCTAACTCCGTCCGTACGTCCCCGCCCGGCTCGATGAGGAGTTGGTCCGCCATGGCCGCGCTCACCCCCCAGCAGCTGTCCGAGACCCACCGGCCCACGCTCGACCAGGCGCTCGACGTGATCAGTAGCCGCGCGTACTGGTCACCGCACCCGGAGCACCCCAAGGCGTACGGAGAGGGCGGCGCCCCGGGCAGTCTCGGAGCCGCCGAGGGCAAGGCCGCTTTCGACGCCCTGCTGGGCACCCGGCTCGACCTCGGGCAGCCGGGCACCGACGGCTGGGCCGGCGGCGAGGTCTCGCCGTACGGGCCGGAGCTCGGCGTCGAGTATCCGCACGCCGATCCGGACGTCCTGCTTCCGGCGATGAAGGCCGGCACGGGCGCCTGGCGGGCGGCCGGTCCGGAGATCCGGGCCCTGGTGTGTCTGGAGATCCTGGCGCGGATCAGCGCCCGCACCCATGAACTGGCCCATGCCGTGATGCACACGAGCGGCCAAGCCTTCATGATGGCGTTCCAGGCGGGCGGACCGCACGCCCAGGACCGTGGTCTGGAGGCCGTGGCATACGCCTACCGGGAGCAGGTCCGCACCCCGGAGACCGCCGACTGGTCCAAGCCGCAGGGCAAGCGCGATCCGCTGAAGCTGCACAAGTCGTTCATCACCTCCGGCCGCGGCATCTCGCTGCTCATCGGCTGCAACACGTTCCCCACGTGGAACGGCTACTCCGGCCTCTTCGCCTCCCTCGCCACGGGCAACCCGGTGCTGGTCAAGCCGCATCCGCGCGCCGTGCTTCCGCTGGCCCTCACGGTGTCCATCGCCCGCGAGGTGCTGAGCGAGGCGGGCTTCGACCCGAATCTCGTCGCGCTGGCCGCCGAGCGGCCCGGCGAGGGCATCGCCAAGACTCTCGCCGTCCGCCCCGAGATCCGGATCATCGACTACACCGGCTCCACCGCCTTCGGTGACTGGCTGGAGGAGAACGCCCGCCAGGCCCAGGTCTACACGGAGAAGGCCGGGGTCAACACGATCGTCGTCGACTCCACCGACGACTACCGGGGCATGCTCGCCAACCTGGCGTTCTCCCTCTCGCTGTACAGCGGCCAGATGTGCACCACTCCGCAGAACCTGCTGATCCCCCGGGACGGCATCGCCACCGACGACGGCGCCAAGTCCTACGACGACGTGGTCGCCGACATCGCGGCGGCCGTCACCGGGCTGCTCGGTGACGACGCCCGCGCGTCGGCTCTGCTCGGCGCGCTGGTCAACCCGGACGTCAGGGCCCGGGTGGAGGCGGCCGGACAGCTCGGCGAGGTGGCGCTGGATTCGCGGGCGGTCGTGAACGCCGAATTCCCCGACGCGGTCGTCCGTACGCCGGTCATCGTGAAGCTCGACGGCACCAAGACCGACGACGGCGCTGCCCACCTCTCGGAGTGCTTCGGACCGGTGTCCTTCGCCGTAGCCGTGGAGTCGACGTCCGCAGCCCTGGACCTGCTGCGCCGCACGATCCGCGACAAGGGAGCGATGACGGTCGGCGCCTACACCACCTCCCCCGAGGTGGAGCGTGCGATCGAGGACGTCTGCCTGGACGAGTCGGCCCAGCTCTCGCTGAACCTGACCGGCGGCGTCTACGTCAACCAGACCGCCGCCTTCTCCGACTTCCACGGCTCCGGCGGCAACCCCGCCGCGAACGCGGCCCTGTGCGACGGCGCCTTCGTCGCCAACCGCTTCCGCGTGGTGGAGGTGCGCCGCCAGGCGTAGACGCCGCACAGGGAGGGCCCAGGGCGTGCCAGGAGTCGCGGACCCGGCCCTGATCCGCCCGGGCACGCCCTAGCGGCGGGGATCGGGGACGTCGGCGTAGCGCTGCACCCACGCGTGCATCGCGATGGCCGCGGCGGCCCCGGCGTTGATCGACCGGGTCGAGCCGAACTGCGCGATCGAGCACACCATCGAGGCGTGCTCGCGTGCTTCCTCGGTCAGACCCGGGCCCTCCTGCCCGAACAACAGGACGCACCGGCGCGGCAGCTCCGTGCGCTCCAGCGGCACCGCGCCGGGGAGGTTGTCGATCCCGATGATCGGCAGCCCCTCGGCTGCCGCCCAGGCGGTCAGGTCGGCGGTGTCGGGGTGGTGGCGCACGTGCTGGTAGCGGTCGGTGACCATGGCGCCTCGCCGGTTCCAGCGCCGGCGGCCCACGATGTGGATCTCCTTGGCCAGGAAGGCGTTGGCGGTCCGCACCACCGAGCCGATGTTGAAGTCGTGGCCCCAGTTCTCCACGGCCACGTGGAAGTCGTGCCGCCGCAGATCGAGATCGGCGATGATCGCCTCCCGCGTCCAGTAGCGGTACGCGTCACCGACGTTGCGCCGGTCGCCCTGGGCCAGCAGCTCGGGGTCGTAGTGCTCGCCCTCGGGCCAGGGCAGCGGGTGCGGCCCGACGCCGATCGTCTGGCCGTAGCCGTCGTCGTACTGAAGGGGCTCCTCCTGGACGGTGCCCACTTGGAGGGGGCCCTCCTGGGCGGAGCCCGCCTGGTCCGCCGGGAGGGGTTCCGTCGCTGCTGGGGGCTGTTGGGCGCTGCCGGTCTCACTGCTCACCCGACGAGCGTATGGCCCCCGCCGCCGTCCTGGAGCCGGGGCTCCTCCGTACCGCCGTGGCCGCCCTTCGCCGGAGCGGGCCCCGGCGGGTCCGCAGGTCCGTGCGCGGCGCCGGGCACCCCGGGTTCGCCGGGCTTCCGCCACCGGCCGGGCAGCGCGGAGAGCAACCGCCGCCTCCCGGTCGTGACCCGGGCGCCCAGCCACATGAGGAAGACCGTCGGCAGGAACACCGCGTCGGCCGCGATCATCGCCATGGAGAAGAAAGGCAGCCCGAGCAGCAGGGCGATCCCCGCGTGCTCACAGATCATCGCGATCAGCAGGATGTTCTTGACGCGCCGGTTGAACAGCGTGAAGGGGAAGGCGACCTGCACGATGACCGTGCCGTACGTCAGCACCATCACCATCAGCCCGCTCGCGCCCAGGATGTCCGACAGGGCGGGCCACGGGGAGAAGTAGTCGAGGTTGAGCGGGTAGTAGAGCGCGGTGCCGTCCTGCCAGCGCGATCCCTGGATCTTGTACCAGCCGGCGGTCGCGTAGATCAGACAGACCTCGGCCATGATCACGGCGAGCGTGGCGTTGTGCGCGAGGTTGGCTAGCACGTCGAGCAGCGTGCGGGGCTCGCCGTGCGGCACGTAACGGTTCACGGCCCACCAGGCGGCGGCGGAGAGCCAGATCGTCCACAGCAGAGCGGGGAGCCACCAGGTGCCGCCGAGACCTTCCATCAGGGTGGCCGCCACGAGGACGGCGCCGAGGACCACCCAGAGCACCGGGCCCACGACGTCCCGGGGCGGCGCCAGTCCCGCCGCGGCGCGTTGGGCGCCGCGCACCGCGCGCCGGGCGTCCAGCGACCAGACCTGGGCACAGCGCGTCAGCACCAGATAGATCGCCATGAGGTGGACGACGTTGTCGCCGCCGTCGCCCATGAAGATGCTGCGGTTCTGCACCGAGAGCACGCCGACCATGAAGAGGACCGACATGGTCCGGGTCCGCCAGCCGAGCATCAGTGCCGCCGCGGACAGCAGGGTCAGGACGTACACGGCCTCGAACCAGACCGTGCTGTCCGTCCACATCAGGACGGAGAAAGCCTCGTTGCCGTCCGTGAGCCGACGGGCCAGGTCCCAGTGCCACGGGCTGTCCGGGCCGTACAGCTCGTGGCGGTTCGGCAGCTCGCGGAGGAGGAAGCAGAGGTAGGTGGCGGCGAAGCCGATCCGGACGACGGCGCTCTGGTAGGGGCCGAGGGCCGAGGCGGTGACGCGCTGGAGGGCACGAGCGGGACCGCCCGGACCGCCGGGGCGGGTCTCGACCTGCCGACCGCCTCCGGGCTGTTCGGCCGAGTTCCGTGCGGACGCGTTCGGCGGCGACGCGTTCTCCGGAGGCGTTTTCTGTGGGGACGTTTTCCGTGGGGGCGTGTTCTGTGGGGGCGTGTTCTGTGGAGACGCGGGCGAGGGGATGGTCACTGGCTCTCCTCCACGCCGTGAGCCTCGTCCGTGCCCTGCACGGCGCGGGACTCCTCCCGGTTCGGCTCCGCGTCACGCGCGGGAAGATCGTCCGGAGTCACGGTCCACCAGGGGAGTACCCGGTAGACGGGCCGGGTGCTGATCTTCTCGTCGCTCCAGGGGGGCGGGGCGATGGAACTGGTGGCGGAGCGGAGCTGGATGCGCTCGATGGTGCCGCCGTAGTCGCGCTCGCTCAGCCGCAGCATCGCGATGCGCCGCACGTAGCGCTCGGAGAGGTCTCCGCGCAGACCGTTGGGACGGTTCTCGCCGTCGTGGGAATTGATGTAGAAGTCCCAGCCCCGGCGGAGCTCGTTCTGGTCCACATGGCTGGGGAAGAGGCTGCCGCGTACCCCTTTGCCGTCCTCGTGGGTCAGATTCATCCACCTCGTGGTGCGGCGTCCGTCGACCCCCACCACGTCGGCCCGCACATGGACGGCGACGTTCTGCTGAAGCGGATTGGGCGCGAAGAGCTTCCAGTTCTGCTCGAACTCCGGGTAGATCCAGCGGTCGATCGTCTTCCCGTGCTGTTTGGACAGCGTGTTGGACGGGGCGACGTGCAGGAAGACCATGGCCACCTGCGTGCAGGCGAGCAGGCCGATCAGGGACAGCGCCAGGGCCGCGACCACCTGGTAGGGGAGGGAGAGCCCGGCTATGCCCCGGCCCGTGGGCGGAGGCGCCCCCGCCGGCGGCGATGGCGTCCGCGGTATGGCTCCGGCGGTTTCCGGCGCCTGTGCGGGCCGGTTCAGAGACTGCGGCCAGGCGTCCTTCCGCCCGCTCACGGAACTCCCGTCGTGGTCCGAATCCATCCCGCCCCGCCCACCGTCGATCGCCACTCAGTTATCCACAGGGTTGACACCCTACGGGCCTCCGACTCACCATTGAAGCAAGGAACCGAACGATCGGTCGGTAGGGAGCCCGGAATGGCGGCAGTGACTGCGGACCAGACGACGCAGAAGGCGCTCGGCACCGCTGAGGCGGCGAACGCGGTGGACCCGATGGACGCGGAGCGCATCGCCGCCTTCGACGCCGCCGTGGCGGCGGACGAGCGAATCGAGCCGCGTGACTGGATGCCCGACGCCTACCGGGCGACACTCGTCCGCCAGATGGCCCAGCACGCCCACTCGGAGATCATCGGCATGCAGCCCGAGGCCAACTGGATCACCCGGGCGCCCTCGCTGCGCCGCAAGGCGATCCTCATGGCCAAGGTGCAGGACGAGGCAGGCCATGGTCTGTATCTCTACAGCGCCGCCGAGACTCTGGGCACCAGCCGCGAGGAGCTGCTCGACAAGCTCCACGCGGGCCGCCAGCGCTATTCGTCGATCTTCAACTACCCCACGCTGACCTGGGCCGACGTCGGCGCGATCGGCTGGCTGGTGGACGGGGCGGCGATCACCAACCAGGTGCCGCTCTGCCGCTGCTCCTACGGCCCCTACGCGCGCGCGATGGTCCGGATCTGCAAGGAGGAGTCCTTCCACCAACGCCAGGGGTACGAGCTGCTGCTCGCGCTCAGCCGCGGCACCGAGGCCCAGCACGCCATGGCCCAGGACGCGGTGAACCGCTGGTGGTGGCCCTCCTTGATGATGTTCGGCCCGCCCGACGACGCCTCGTCGCACTCCGAGCAGTCCATGGCGTGGAAGATCAAACGGCACTCCAACGACGAGCTGCGCCGGCGCTTCGTGGACATCTGCGTGCCCCAGGCCGAGGCGCTGGGCCTGGAGCTCCCGGACCCCGACATCCGGTGGAACGAAGAACTCGGCCGGCACGACTTCGGAGCGATCGACTGGGACGAGTTCCAGGCGGTCCTCAAGGGCAACGGCCCGTGCAACGAACAGCGGATCACCCAGCGGCGCAGGGCCCATGAAGAGGGCGCCTGGGTCCGGGACGCCGCGACCGCGTACGCCGCCAAGCACCCTCCGGCGGCAGCGGCCGCCCCGTCCGTCCAGGCACCGCCCCGGACCCCGGCATCGGCATCGGCATCGGCATCGGCATCGGCATCGGCATCGGCATCGGCACAGAACAGCGCGCCCGCGCGGCTCGGGGAGGAGACGGCATGAGCAGCTCGACCGACTGGCCTCTGTGGGAGGTGTTCGTGCGCTCGCGGCGCGGACTGTCCCACACCCATGCGGGCAGCCTGCACGCGCCGGACGCCGAGATGGCCCTGCGCAACGCCCGCGACCTCTACACCCGCCGATCGGAAGGCGTCTCGATCTGGGTGGTCCCGTCCACCGGGATCACCGCCTCCTCACCCGACGAGAAGGACTCCTTCTTCGAGCCGGCCGGCGACAAGCCCTACCGCCACCCGACGTTCTACGAGATCCCGGACGGGGTGAAGCACCTGTGAGCGCCGCACTCGCCCTCGGCGACGACGCGCTGGTGCTCTCGCACCGGCTGGGGGAGTGGGCCGGCCACGCCCCCGTCCTGGAGGAGGAAGTGGCCCTGGCCAACATCGCCCTCGACCTGCTGGGACAGGCCCGGGTGCTGCTCTCCCTCGTCGGCGACGAGGACGAGCTGGCCTACCTCCGCGAGGAGCGGGACTTCCGCAACCTCCAGCTGGTCGAGCAGCCGAACGGGGACTTCGCCCACACCATCGCCCGGCAGCTCTACTTCTCGGTCTACCAGCACCTGTTGTACGAGCGACTGGCGGCCGGGGACGGCGAGTTCACCGGCCTCGCCGGCAAGGCCGTCAAGGAGGTGGCCTACCACCGTGACCACGCCGAACAATGGGTCCTGAGGCTCGGTGACGGCACGGAGGAAAGCCACGTCCGGATGCAGAACGGCCTGGACGCGCTGTGGCGGTTCACCGGGGAGATGTTCCAGCCGGTCGAAGGACTCGACTCCCCGGAGTCCGGTGTCGACTGGGGTGCGCTGCGGAGCAGTTGGCTCGCCGCCGTCACCGATGTCGTCGAGCGTGCGGGTCTGGCCCTCCCGGCGGGCCCGCAATCCGGGGGCTGGGCGGCGGGCGCGGGCCGCCAAGGTCTGCACACGGAGCCGTTCGGCCGCATGATCGCCGAGATGCAGCACCTGCACCGCAGCCATCCGGGCGCGTCATGGTGACCGACACCCGGCTGGAGGCGGAGCTGCGTGGCCTCGCCGGCTCCGTGCCCGACCCCGAGCTCCCCGTACTGTCCCTGGCGGAGCTCGGCGTTCTGCGGGACGTGCGGGTGGAGGGCACGGGCCGGGTGACCGTGCATCTCACCCCCACCTACACCGGCTGCCCGGCGATCGAGGCCATGTCCGCCGACATCGAGCGGATACTGCACGACCACGGCGTACCGGAGGTCTCCGTGGTCACGGTCCTGGCGCCGGCCTGGTCGACGGACGACATCAGCGCCGAAGGGCGGCGCAAGCTCGCCGCGTTCGGCATCGCTCCGCCGCGCCCCCAGGGCCCCGACGGAGGCCCCGTGCCGCTGACTCTGTCGGTGCGCTGCCCGCACTGCGGCTCCACGGACACGGAGCTGCTCAGCCGGTTCTCCTCCACGGCGTGCAAGGCCCTGCGCCGCTGCGTCGCCTGCCGTGAGCCGTTCGACCATTTCAAGGAGTTGTAGATGTTCCATCCGCTCCGGGTCAGCGCGATCGAACGGATCACGGACGACGCGGTGGCCGTCACCCTCGCCGTGCCCGCCGAGTTGCGCGAGACCTTCCGCCACACTCCCGGTCAGCATCTGAACGTGCGCTACACCGTGGACGGCCAGGAGATCCGCCGCTCGTACTCGATCTGCGCACCGGCCACCGAGCGACCCGGCGACCCGGTGCTGCGCGTGGGCATCCGCAGGGTCGAGGGCGGTTCGTTCTCCACGTACGCCCTGAAGGAACTGGCCGTCGGGGACCAGGTGGAGGCCATGCCGCCGATGGGCCGCTTCGTCCTGAAGCCGCGCCCGGGCCTGTTCGCGGCCGTGGTCGGCGGCAGCGGCATCACCCCGGTGCTGTCGATGGCGGCAACGCTGCTCGACCGGGAGCCGGAGGCGCGGTTCTGCCTGATCCGCAGTGACCGTACGGCAGCCTCGACGATGTTCCTCGACGAGGTGGCCGACCTCAAGGACCGGCATCCGGACCGCTTCCAGCTGGTCACCGCCCTCTCCCGGGAGGATCAGTCAGCGGGGCTCCCCTCCGGGCGACTGGACGCCGACCGGCTCACCGGCCTGCTGCCCGCTCTGCTTCCGGTGCCCGAGGTGGACGGCTGGTTCCTGTGCGGGCCGCTCGGCCTCGTACGGGGCGCGGAGAAGGCTTTGCGCGCGCTCGGCGTCGACCGTTCCCGGGTCCATCAGGAGATCTTCCACGTCGACGAAGCTCCCGCCGACGTGCCGGTGGCCGACGTCGCCACCCCCTCCGACTCCGTGCTGACGGCCACCCTGCACGGCCGCTCGGGCAGTTGGCCCGTACAGGACTCCGAATCCCTGCTGGAGACGGTGCTGCGGAGACGTTCGGACGCTCCGTACGCCTGCAAGGGCGGGGTGTGCGGGACCTGCCGGGCATTCCTCGTGTCGGGCGAGGTCCGCATGGACCGCAACTTCGCGCTGGAGCCGGAGGAGACCGGGGCGGGCTTCGTACTGGCCTGTCAGTCGCATCCGCTCACCCCGGAGGTGGAGCTGGACTTCGACCGCTGAGGCCACCGGGTCCGCTCGACCGCCGAGGTCACCGTTCGGACCGCTGAGGCCATGGGCGCGTTCCGACCTGAGGCTGTCCAAGCCGGGCCGCCGCCCGGAGCCGCCGGCACTGCCGAGGCCGCCGATGGCCGCCAGCGGCCGCCAGCGGCTGCCCGCGGCTGCCCGTGGTCGCCCGTGGTCGCCGATGGAGGCCGTACCCCCGGCGCTGTTCCCTTCTTGTAGAACGTGTTCTATCTTGACTGCCGCCGGCGAGCCAACGTGCAAACGGGAGGCAAGGGCAGTGGACTTCGCCTTCACCGAGGAACAGCAGGCGGCGGTCGAGGCTGCCAGGGCGGTCTTCTCGGATATCGCACCCGACCGAGCTCCCAGCCCCGCCCTGACCCGGGGCGCCGTGGCGGAGGACATCGACCGGCAGCTGTGGAACGAGCTGGCGCGCACGGACCTGCTCGGACTCACTCTGTCGCCGGACCACGGGGGCGCGGGCCTCGACCCCATCGCGCTCTGCCTGGTCCTGCGGGAGTCGGCCAAAGTGCTGGCCAGGGTCCCGCTGCTGGAGAGCTGCGCCGTCGCGATGGCGGTGCAGCGGTACGGCGGAGGCGACCTAGCTGCGGACCTGCTTCCCCGGGCGGGGCGGGGCGAACTGATCCTGACGGTCGGCGCCAACGGGCGCAGCGGTCACGATCCGGCCGAACTCGCCGTGAGGGCACGGCCGTACGGGCAGGGCGACGGAGAGGCCGACGCTCCGGTAGAGGGCTCCGGCTGGGTGCTCGACGGGGTGCAGTCCGCGGTCCCCTGGGCCCAGGCGGCCGACTGGATCGCCATTCCCGCGCACACCGCCGGGGGCGGGCCGGTCCTGGCCCTCGTGCGCCGTACCCGCGAGGGCGTCACCCTGGCGGGCCAGGTCTTTACCAGCGGTGAACGCCTGGCCGAGGTCCGGCTCGACGCGGTGCGCGTGGAGGCGCGCGAGCTGATCGATATACGGCGGGCTGCTGGGAGTGGTTGCGTTCCCTGCTCATCACGGGAACCTGCGCGCTCGCGCTCGGGCTGGGCGAGCGGGTGCTCGCGATGACCGCCGACTACACCGGCAGGCGCGAACAGTTCGGGTTCCCGGTCGCCACCTTCCAGGCGGTGGCGGTCCAGGCGGCCGACCGGTACACCGATCTGCGGGCGATGGAGGCGACGCTCTGGCAGGCGGCCTGGCGGATATCGGCCGAAGCCGGGGGCCCGCTGCCCGTCGCGGGCGATGTCGCCGTGGCGAGGATCTGGGCCTCCGACGGCGTCCGCCGCGTCGTACAGACCGCACAGCATCTGCACGGCGGCTTCGGCGCGGACACGGACTACCCGCTGCACCGCTTCCACGCCTGGGCGAAACAGATCGAGCTCTCCCTCGGCCCGGCCGCCGCCCACGAGGAGGCCCTGGGCGACTTGTTGGCCGCGCACCCCCTCGGCTGACGCCAGCCGCCGAGCCGCGACCGACGGACCTCGGCGGAGTTCGCGGAGTTCGCGGAGTTCGGCGGGCGGGGCGTCGCCGGGCGGGAGGGCTCGGCTCAGAGGACGAAGGCGGGCGTCCCGTTGTCCGTGACCATCGGGCGTCCGGCGCCGTCCCACGCCTGCATGCCGCCGTCGACGTTCACCGCGTCGATGCCCTGCTGGACCAGGTACTGGGTGACCTGGGCCGACCGGCCCCCGACCCGGCACATCACGTGTACCCGCCGGTCGTCCCCGGCGGCCTCGGTCAGCTCGCCGAACCGGCCCACGAAGTCGCTCATCGGAATGTGCAGCGCCCCCTCGACGTGACCGGCTGCCCACTCGTCGTTCTCACGGACGTCCAGGACGAAGCCGTCCGACGGCACCGCCGCGGCGTCCACGGAGGGCAGCGGGGCGAAGTTCATGGGTCATGCCTTCTCTCGTGCGGTCTTGGGCCTCGTACATACGCGGCGGGGTCACCCGGAACGCTACTGCACCATCTCCGCGAGCTCGGCCTCCCGCCGGGACACCTCGCCCAGCAGTTGCTCAGCGATGTCCTCCAGCAGCTGGTCGGGGTCGTCCGGGGCCATCCGCAGCATCGAGCCGATCGCACCCTCCTCCAGCTCCTTGGCGAGCACGGTCAGCAGTTCCTTGCGCCGGCTGAGCCACTCCAGCCGGGCGTAGAGCTCCTCGCTCTCGCTCAGCGGGCTCAGGGGCTGCGCCGGGCCGGCCGCCCACTCCGCCACGAGCTCCTTGAGCAGTTCGACGTCGCCCCGCCCGTAGGCGGCGTTCACCCGGGCGATGAATTCGTCCCGGCGCTGCCGCTCCGGCTCGTCCTGGGCGAGGTCCGGGTGCGCCTTGCGGGCCAGCTCCCGGTAGAGCTTGCGCGCCTCCTCGCTCGGCCTGACCCGCTTCGGCGGCCGGACCTGCTGCTCGGTGAGCATGGCCGCTGCTTCGGGAGACAGCCCGTCGCTGTCCATCCAGTCGTGGAACATCTCGTCGACCCCGGGCATCGGCATGACGACCGCCCGCGCCTCCCGCGCCCTGCGCTCGTCCTCCGGGTCCCCGGTCCTGGCGGCCCGAGCCTCGGCGATCAGCGCGTCCAGCTCGTCGAGGCGGGTGTACATCGGGCCGAGCCTCTGATGGTGCAGCCGGGAGAAGTTCTCGACCTCCACCCGGAAGGTCTCCACCGCGATCTCGAACTCGATCAACGCCTGCTCGGCGACCTGCACCGCCCTGGCCAGGCGCGCCTCGGGGCGCGGCGCGGCATCCTCGGGCCCGGCGTGCTCCCCGGCCGCGGCCGCCCCACCGGAACGGTCCGGTGTCTCCGGTGCGTCCGGCTCCGGCACGTCCGGCGCGCCGGGTTCGGCCCGGGGCGGTTCCGGCCGGGTGTGGTCCTGCCGGTGGTGGTCCTGCCGGTCTTCGTCGTTCCGGGTGGTCGGCACCCCGGCGGCTTCGTCGGTCACCCGTCCAGCGTATGGCCCCGGCCCGGCGGCCCCGCACACCCGGTGGACCCGGGCCCGGGGCCACCACCTCACCAACCGGTCATATACCGAACTCGGCGGTCAGCCTGCCCGCCCTGATCGCCCGCACCAGTTCGGCGTGATCCGCCTCCGTACGGTCGGCGTACGTCACCGCGAAGGCGGCCACCGCCCCGTCGAGCTCCTCGTTCTTGCCGCAGTAGCCCGCCAGCAGGCGGGGGTCGGCGCTGTGCGCGTGCGCCCGGGCGAGCAGCGCGCCGGTCATCCGCCCGTAGTCGTCCACCTGGTCGGCGGCGAGCGCGGCGGGGTCCACGCTGCCCTTGCGGTTCCTGAACTGCCGGACCTGGAACTGCCTGCCGTCGACGTCCGCCCACCCGAGCAGGATGTCGCTGACGACCTGCATCCGCTTCTGCCCGAGCACCACCCGGCGGCCCTCGTGCGCCACCTCCGGCACATCGAAACCGACCGCGGGCAGATAGGGGGCGAGCACCGAGGGGCGGGCCTCCTTCACCTGGAGGACCAGCGGCTCGCCTCGGTGGTCGAGCAGCAGCACCACGTACGACCGCGTCCCCACGCTGCCGGTTCCGACCACGCGGAAGGCGACGTCGTGGATCGCGTACCGGGCCAGGAGCGGCGTCCGGTCCTCGGAGACGGTGGCGAGATAGTCACCGAGCCCGGCGGCCACGGCCGCGGCCTCGGCGTCCGGCACCCGGCGCAGCACGGGCCGGGAGTCGACGAAGCGCCGGCCGCCGTCGGGGCACTCCTCGGTCGAGCGGGCGGCGAAGCGGGCGCTGGTGTTGTTGCGGGCCTTCTCCGAGACCCGCTCCAGGGTGCCGACCAGGTCACGTGCGTCCGTGTGCGAGACGAGTTCCTCGTCCGCGATGGCGTTCCAGGCGTCGAGGGCGGGCAGCCGGGCCAGCAGCCGCATCGTGCGCCGGTAGGCGCCGACGGCGTCGTACGCGCCCCGGAGGCACGTGTCCTCGTCGGCGCCGGCGGCACGGCCCGCGAGCACGAGGGAGGTCGCGAGGCGCTTGAGGTCCCACTCCCACGGCCCGAAAGCGGTCTCGTCGAAGTCGTTCAGATCGATGACCAGGCTGCCCCGGGCATCGCCGTAGAGGCCGAAGTTGGCCGCGTGCGCGTCGCCGCAGAGCTGCGCGCCCACCCCGGTGACGGGGCTGCCCGACAGGTCATGGGCCATCAGTCCGGCCGCACCCCGCAGGAAGGCGAACGGGGTGGCCGCCATCCGGCCCACCCGTATCGGTGTCAGGCCCGGCACCCGCCCGCGGTTCGACTCCTCGACGGCCCGCACCGCGTCGGGCCGTCCCGGAGGCAGGACCAGCGAGGCGTGCGAGGAGCGCGGCACGCGGGCGCGGAGCGCCTTGCCCGCCGCCTTCGGCGAACTCGCGGCCCCACGCCGGGCGAACCCGGGCACGACAGGAATGCGCAGATCATCCCCCGCAGCCCGCCGCTCAGTCGTCGTCGCCCCGGTTCCGCTCATGGAGCGTCGCCTCCCCCGCCTCGTACCGCTTCCAGCTGCCCGGCCGTCCGGCCGTCCAGCGGCCCTGTCCACCAGCGACCGGGCACGACGGTACCGCCGATGCCCGCATCACCGCCGGGCCTGTGGACAATCAGCCTCGCACCCTGTGGACGACTGCGGAGGACCACGGTCCGGTCAGACGCCGACCGCCTCCTCCAGCTCTTCCTCCATGTCCTTTTCGGAGGTCCGCACCGCCGCCTCGGGCGACGCACCCTCGCCGGACGACTCGGCCCGCCCGCGGGACTCGGCCAGGCCGGCGAGGCCCAGCACCGCCAGCCCCGCGACGAACCAGAGGGCCAGGACGAGCACATGTCCGCCGAGCGCATGGCCGCCGAAGTAGACATGGCTGCGCACTCCCTCGATGAAGCCCGCGCCGTTCCAGAACGAGTGCAGCCAGCCGAAGAATCCGGGCTGCAGCTCGGGTCGGAAGATGCCGCCGGAGCTCGTGAAGTTGAGCATGACGAACAGGACCATCACTCCGAGCGTCGTCCACCGCTTCAAGAAGGTGTGCAGCCCGACGCCGATCAGCAGGATGCCCGCGCAGTAGAGCCAGGCCAGCGCCCACAGCCCGGCCAGGCCGTGATCGACCAGACCGAACAGCGGACCCGCGAACGCCGCGCCGATCAGGCTGACCACGAGCGAGGCGCCGGCCACCAGGGCGGCCCTGATCCGCAGCGGCAGTACACCGCCCGCACCGCCGATCACGGCGACCGAGGCGTACGAACCGATGCTGATCGCGACCAGCAGGAAGAAGATGCCCTGCCCGGTCGGATCGCCGTCCGCGGTCGGCGTCACGTTCGTCACCTTCAGCGGAGCGCCCTGTTCCGCCGCGACCCGAGTGAAGACCTTCTCGACGACGGTGGCGCTGGTGTCCGACGAGGCGGTGGCCACGACCAGTTCGGGGCTCCCGCCGGGCAGGTACGCCCCGTAGCTGGCCTGCGTCCTGAGGTGCTCCACGGCCGTGGAGCGGTCCGCCACCGTCCGTACGCTCAGCGCCCCGTCCGCCTGGTCCTGCAGGTTCTGGGCCAGCACCTGCGCGCTCGCGCCCGAGCCGACGACGTCCACCCGCAGATCGTGCGGCTGCGGGGCGTGGAAGGCCCCCAGATAGGCGAGCCCCATGCCGACGCACATCAACAGAGGCGTGAGGAGGTGACCCAGCACATGGCGCAGCGCCCCGGCGGTGGACCCGGAAGCGGTACGAGAGCCTGCGGACATCCGAACGATCTCCTATGGTTGGCTTTTACAACTACCGACTCGTTGTATTCTACAACTTGAATCCGGGAAAACAATCCGACTCCGGGAGCGGATCCGTGTCGAACACCACCAGCGGAAGCGAGCGCGAGGAAGCGCTTGAGGTCATCCAGCGCGAGCTGACCGCTTTCGCGCGCCGGGCGCGGGCCGCGGCGGCGCGGATGCATCCGGCGCTGCCCCTGGTCTCCTACACACTGCTGGCGCACATCGACGACCGGCACGGCTGCCGGGCCACCGACCTGGCGACGCACTACATGCTGGACAAGTCGACGGTCAGCCGGCAGATCTCGAACCTGGAGAAGCTCGGCTTGATCGAGCGCCACCCGGACCCCGCCGACCACCGCATCCAGGTCCTGCACCCCACCGAGGCAGGCACCCGCGCCCTGACCGCCACCCAGGCGAGCCGCCGGGCCGCGTATCAGGAGCGACTGGCCGACTGGACGGCCGAGGACCTGGCCCGCTTCGCGGACTACCTGCTGCGGTACAACGGCTCCGGAACCCCGGACCTCCGCTAGTCATCCGCCGGCGGCCACGACGGAGCGCCGGCGGCCCGTTCAGCAGCCCGTTTCGGTGTCCGGCGCCAGATAGGCGTCCGCCCACCGCCCGAGCTCCTTGAGCGCGGGCTCCATCGCGGCACCGGCTTCGGTGAGGCGGTAGGCGACGCGCAGGGGCGGGCCCTCGTCTACCTCGCGGAGCACCAGACCGGCCGCACCGAGTTCGGTCAGCCGGTCCGAGAGCATGCGCTCGCTGATCCCCGGAATCGCCCGGCGCAGCTCGGCGAAGTGCACCGGCCGCTGCAGCAACACCGAGACGATCGGGCCGGTCCAGCGCTTGCCGAGCAACTCGAAGACGCGACTGATCCCCCCATCGACCCGCCGACATGCCTGCTCGCTGTGATCCGCCATACCCCTAGAGTACTGCGCCGGCGTTGGGAGCTTACAAAAAATAAGCAACTATGCTATTAGTAGTTACGTACTGAATGGATTCGCTACGGACGCCGCGAGGTCTCACCGGACCGCACTCGTCCCTTTCGCTCACTGTGGAGATCCCCATGGCCACGCTTCTGCACCTCGACTCCGCCGTCTTCCCTCAGGGCTCCGTCTCTCGCGACGTCACCGCGGCGTTCGTCCATGCCTGGCGCGAGCAGCACCCGGACGGCACCGTCGTCCATCGCGACCTCGCCGCCGACCCGCTGCCCCACCTGGACGCCGGCGCGGCGGCCGCGGGCGCCGACGACCCGCTGCGCCGGGAACTGGCCGAGGAACTGGCCACGGCGGACGCCGTCCTGATCGGCGCGCCGATGTACAACTTCACGATCCCGTCCACCCTCAAGGCATGGCTGGACCAGGTGATCATCGTCGGCCACAACGTGGGACCCGACTCCCCCGTCGCCGGCACCCCGGTGACCGTCGTCGCCAGCCGCGGCGGTTCATACGCTCCGGGCACCCCGCGCGAGAGCTTCGAATTTGTCCAGAATTACTTGGAGAAGGTGTTCGCGGGCATGTTCTCGGCCGAGGTGGACTTCATCGTTCCGGAGCTGACGCTCGCTTCCTCGCAGCCGTCGATGGCCGAACTGGTCCCGCTCGCCGAAGCCTCCCGCACCAAGGCGTTCGACGACGCTCGAGAGAAGGCGAAGGCTCTCGCCACCCGCCTCGCCGTCTGAACCACAGGACCGTAGAAGACCGCGCAAACGCCGCAGGGCTGCGAAGCTCCCAGAAGCTCCGCAGCCCTGCCGCATGACGACCCTGATTCTCTGATGAATCGGGCGTTTCACGTGAAACACAGCACGCTCGACGAGGGGATCAGACGGCCCCTCCGGCCGCCACCCCGGCGCCTGCGGGCTCCTCGTCGGCCTCGTCAGCCGTCTGCCCAGCCCGCATACCTCGGCTGGATTCACCGCCCCGCAGCCCCGCTCCGCCCGACCGGGAGTCCGCGTCCGTCGCCGGATCGGAGGCCGCGTCCTTCGCCGCGGCGGCGCTCCGGGCCTCCTGCTCCTCCCGCTCCGCCTTCTCCCGTGCCTGGGCCGCCAGATCCACCCGGCCCTCGGGCTTGATGTGGGCGATGACTCCGGGATGAGCGATCGACGGCAGGATGTGGCGCCACATCTCCGCCACCTGTTCGCGCAGATCAGCCCGGCCGGAGTCGGCCTCCGAGACCAGCTGAATACCGGTGAACGAAGCGACGATGATCTTGGCCGACACCATGGGGTCAATCTGTGGGAAGACCTCGCCCCGCTCCTGCCCCAGCTCCAGCATCCGGGCCGTCGCGTCGATCCAGTCGCTCCAGGGATGCGGCCCGCCGAGGAAGACGCCTTCGATGGAGAGCCTGGTCCCGGCCCGGGCCATCGCGTTGTGGCGCAGGGCGAAAGCGAACTGCTGGCCGCCGTCCACCAGGGACTGCAGCGGCGATCCCTCCTGCTCGAACTCGACCGTGGAGGTCTGCTCGTCCATGATCGCCTGCGCGATGGCCTCCTTGGAGGCGAAGTGGAAGTACAGGGCGCCCTTGGTGACCTTGGCGCGACGGAGAATCTCCGAGATGGCGGCACGCTCGTAGCCGTAGTCGTCGAAGACACTCGCCGCGGCGTCAACGATCGACCGCCACGTCTGGACCGCGCGAGCCTGCTTCGCCATTTCCTGCCTCCGGGACGTTCTGTGCGCTCAGCCCTTCACCGCCGAGTCGCCGTCGATCCAACCTCTGTGGCCAGCGTATGCAAGTGCGCCGTCGCACCGGCTATCGGTCTGTCCGGAAACCGTGCCCGCATCCGGTGGATCACCGCCCGCGGGCAACCGCTGCCGCCTCATCCCTACCCGCCTGTCCGTACCCCTCCCGACCGTCGAAAACACCGCCGGAAAGACGGCCCGCCGAGAACACGGGAGACAAGGGCCACCACGGGCACCCCGCATCGAACCACGGAACGGAACGACGAAGGACCCGTCGCGGAAGAACGAACCGCGGCCCCACGGTCGTCGTCCAGACCTCACGCCCACCGAACCCGCACGCCCGACCAGACCCCACGCCCACCGAACCCGCACGCCCGCCCCGTAGCGGGCCGGCGCCGGTGGCAGCGGTTGACGCCGTCGCGGCGCGAGCACCGCGAGGACGGTCCGACGGCCGAGCGGCCCGCGACGACGGGCCCGACCGCGGCGGAGAGGTCAACGCCGGTGAGGCCGTGACGGTCCGCGAGGCCGGAGCCGACGGAGTCGCCCGTCAGGGCCGCACGCCCTGCGACCAGCGGCAAAAGCGAAATGGTCGGCATCGTCATCACGATGCCGACCATTTCGTCGGTGCTACCAGGACACTGACGTTCTCTGTCCCGATGGTGCGCGAGGGGGGATTTGAACCCCCACGTCCCTAAGGACACTGGCACCTGAAGCCAGCGCGTCTGCCGTTCCGCCACTCGCGCATAAGTGGTGTTTCCGGGCTCCCTCACCGTGTGGTGCGAGCGCCTGGCGACAAACGGAAGATTAGCACGGTGGACAGGGTGGATTCACATCCGTTGTTTCGCCGCCTTCCGGAGGGGAAGCGGGAACCCCGAACCATCGCCCCCACTCCTCCAGAGTGCGTCCCGGGTGCGGGACACTGTGAGGAGGCCACCTCTACGATCCGTGTGAGAGGTGACACTCATCCACAGGCCAGACAAGGGGAACCAGCCGATTTCCCTACGCGTGGATACGATCAGTAAGCAGTACAGGGACGATGACACCGGAGGAGGTGCCCCATGGGGGTCATGAAGCGTTTCGAGCAGCGCCTCGAGGGGCTGGTCAACGGCACCTTCGCCAAGGTCTTCAAGTCCGAGGTGCAGCCCGTCGAGATCGCCGGCGCCCTCCAGCGCGAGTGCGACAACAACGCGACGATCTGGAACCGCGAACGGACCGTCGTCCCCAACGACTTCATCGTCGAGCTCAGCACGCCCGACTACGAGCGGCTCAGCCCGTACTCCGGCCAGCTGGGCGACGAACTCTCCGGCCTGGTGCGCGACTACGCCAAGCAGCAGCGCTACACCTTCATGGGACCGATCAAGGTCCACCTGGAGAAGGCCGACGACCTCGACACCGGGCTCTACCGGGTCCGCAGCCGCACGCTGGCGTCGAGTTCGTCACAGCAGGACCCGTCGGCCCCTTCGCAGCCCGCGGCCGGGCGGCCCGCCGCCCCGCGGGCTCCCGGCGGCTACGGCTACCCCCCGAGCGCCGCTCCGCCGATGCCCGCGGCCCCGCCGCCCGGCGCCGGACGGCCCCCGGCCCCCACGGACGACCGGCGCCCGCCGGCCGCGCCCGGCTCCCTGCCGGACGCCCGGACGCGGCGCTGGATCGAGATCAACGGCACCCGCCATCAGATCTCCCGCCCGACGTTGGTGATGGGACGATCCACCGACGCCGACGTGCGGATCGACGACCCCGGCGTCTCGCGCCGGCACTGTGAGATCCGGACCGGAACGCCCTCGACGATCCAGGATCTCGGGTCTACCAACGGCATCGTGGTAGACGGGCAGCACACCACCCGCGCTACGCTCCGCGACGGCTCGCGGATCGTCGTGGGCAGCACCACCATCGTTTACCGGCAAGCCGAAGGGTGAAGCGGGGGCCATGTCAGAGCTGACCCTGACGGTCATGCGGCTAGGTTTCCTGGCTGTTCTGTGGCTGTTCGTCATCGTGGCCGTTCAGGTCATCCGCAGCGACCTGTTCGGAACGCGCGTCACGCAGCGCGGCTCACGCCGCACTGCCGCCGACGCGCGCCCGCAACAGGGCCGCCAACAACAACAAGCGGCGCCGCCCCAGCAGCGCCAGCAGTCCGGCCGACAGCGCCGGGGGGCACCCACCAAGCTGGTCGTGTCCGAAGGCACGCTCACAGGCACCACGGTCGCGCTCCAGGGCCAGACCATCACCCTGGGCCGGGCCCACGATTCAACGATCGTGCTGGACGACGACTACGCGTCCAGCAGGCATGCCAGGATCTACCCGGACCGTGACGGCCAGTGGATCGTCGAGGATCTCGGGTCCACCAACGGCACGTATCTGGAACGGACCCGGCTCACCACCCCGACACCAGTTCCGCTGGGCGCGCCGATCCGTATCGGCAAGACCGTCATCGAGCTGCGGAAGTAGTACGACAATGAGCGAGCGGAGCGAGCGAGCCGCGGCGGCCCGGACGACGGACGCTGCCCGGTTCCCGACCGGAGGGTGGGCAGTGTGGCTCGAGACAGGCTGTACCCCGAGCCGACGGGCGAGGTGCGCATGAGTCTGTCGCTGCGCTTCGCCGCCGGCTCGCACAAGGGCATGATCCGGGAGGGCAACGAGGACTCCGGCTACGCCGGCCCCCGGCTCCTCGCGATCGCCGACGGCATGGGCGGACAGGCGGCCGGTGAGGTCGCCAGCTCCGAGGTGATCTCCACGCTCGTCCCGCTCGACGACGACGTACCGGGAAGCGATCTCCTCACCTCGCTCGGCACGGCCGTGCAGCAGGCCAACGACCAGCTGCGCGTCATGGTCGAGGAGGACCCCCAGCTGGAGGGCATGGGCACCACGCTCACCGCCCTGCTCTGGACCGGTCAGCGCCTGGGCCTGGTGCACGTCGGCGACTCCCGCGCGTACCTGCTGCGCGACGGCGTCCTGACGCAGATCACCCAGGACCACACCTGGGTGCAGCGGCTCGTCGACGAGGGCCGGATCACCGAGGAAGAGGCCACCACCCACCCGCAGCGCTCCCTGCTGATGCGGGCGCTGGGCAGCGGCGACCACGTCGAGCCGGATCTCTCCATCCGCGAAGTCCGCGCCGGCGACCGCTACTTGATCTGCTCGGACGGCCTCTCCGGCGTTGTCTCGCACCAGACGATGGAAGAGACCCTCGCCAGCTACCAGGGCCCGCAGGAGACCATCCAGGAGCTGATCCAGCTCGCTCTGCGCGGCGGCGGCCCGGACAACATCACCTGCATCGTGGCCGACGTCCTGGACGTCGACAGCAACGACACCCTGGCCAGGCAGCTCAACGACACCCCGGTCGTCGTCGGCGCGGTCGCGGAGAACCAGGCCCAGCTGGGCGACGGCGGGGCCATGCAGACGCCCGCCGGACGCGCGGCCGGCCTCGGCCGCCCCGCGCCCCCGCCCGCCGGCGGCTTCGGCCCGCCCGGCAGCGGCGACGTGGGCTACGAGGGCATGCCCGACGGCTCCTACGACGCGTACCCGGACGACGACTTCACCCAGCCGCGCGGCGGCCGTAAATGGCTGAAGCGTTCCCTCTACGTCGTGCTCGCGCTGGCTGTGATCGGCGGCGGCCTGTACGGCGGCTACCGCTGGACGCAGACGCAGTACTACGTCGGCGCCCAGGACGAGAACGTCGCGCTGTTCCAGGGCATCAGCCAGGACCTCGCCTGGGTCTCGCTCTCGAAGGTCGAGAAGAACCACCCCGAGATCGAGCTCAAGTACCTGCCGCCGTACCAGCGCAAGCAGGTCGAGTCGACCATCGCCGAGGGCAACATCACCGACGCCCGCGAGAAGGTCGCCGAGCTCGCCGCCCAGGCGTCCGCCTGCAAGAAGGCCGCGCAGCGCCGTGCGGCCGAGGCCGAGAACCGGGACCGTACGGACGCGGGCGAGGCCGACGGCACCGCCGGGGCCCCCGCCACCAGGACTTCCGCCACGTCTTCCGCCAAGGCGACCAAGCAGACCACCGCTCCCACTCCCGGCCCCAGCCTCTCGGAGGAAGAGAAGAAGCTGGTCCCGCAGTGCGGTAAGCAGTAAGCCGTAGGGGGCCTTCAGCACCATGAGCGTTGTCACCAACACGACCACCATCGGCGCGATCGACGCGCCGAGCCGCCGCAACACCGAGCTGGCGCTCGTCGTCTTCGCCGTCGCCATCTCGGTGTTCGCCTATGCCAACGTGGGCCTCGCCCTCAACGGCGAACTGCCCTCGGGCATGCTCGGCTACGGAGCGGGACTCGCCCTGCTCGGCGGCGTCGGCCACCTCGTGGTGCGCAGGTTCGCCAAGTACGCCGATCCGCTGCTGCTGCCACTGGCAACCCTGCTGAACGGCCTGGGCCTGGCGCTGATCTGGCGCCTGGACCAGTCGGAGCGGCTGCTCGCCCACCCCAGCTTCGCGCCCGCCGCCTCCAAGCAGCTGATCTTCTCGGCGATGGGCGTGGCGCTGTTCATCGGTGTGCTGCTCCTGCTCAAGGACCACCGCATCCTCCAGCGCTACACCTACATCTCCATGGTGGTGGCGCTCATCCTGCTGATTCTGCCGATGTTCTTCCCGGCCCAGTTCGGCGCGAGGATCTGGATCACCATCCCCGGCATCGGCTCCATCCAGCCCGGCGAGTTCGCGAAGATCGTCATCGCGATCTTCTTCTCCGGCTATCTGATGGTGAAGCGCGACGCCCTGGCCCTGGCCAGCCGCCGGTTCATGGGCATGTACCTGCCCCGCGGGCGGGACCTCGGTCCGATCCTCGCCATCTGGGCGATGTCGATCCTGATCCTCGTCTTCGAGACCGACCTCGGCACCTCGCTCCTCTTCTTCGGCATGTTCGTCGTCATGCTCTACGTGGCGACCGAGCGCACCAGCTGGATCGTCTTCGGCCTCACCATGTCGGCCGTGGGCGCGGTCGGCGTGGCCTCCTTCGAGAAGCACGTGCAGGACCGGGTCACCGCGTGGCTCGACCCCTTCGCCGGCTGGGGCACCCACGCCGCCAGTGAGCAGATGGCCCAGGTACTGATGGCCTTCGGCTCCGGCGGCACGCTCGGGACCGGCCTCGGCCAGGGTCACTCCGACCTCATCCTCTTCGCCGCCAACACCGACTTCATCCTCGCGACCGTGGGCGAGGAGCTGGGGCTCGCCGGGGTCATGGCGTTCCTCCTGCTGTACGGGCTGATCGTCGAGCGAGGCGTGCGCACCTCGCTGGCCGCCCGCGACCCGTTCGGCAAGCTGCTGGCCATCGGGCTCTCCGGAGCGTTCGCCATCCAGGTCTTCGTCGTCGCCGGCGGTGTCATGGGCCTCATCCCGCTCACCGGTATGACCATGCCGTTCCTCGCGGCCGGTGGGTCGTCGGTCATCGCCAACTGGGCCCTGATCGGCATCCTGATCCGGATCAGCGACACCGCCCGCCGGCCGGCACCGGCGCCCGCACCCTCGACCGACGCCGAGATGACGCAGGTGGTACGCCCGTGAACAAGCCCCTGCGCCGCGTCGCGATCTTCTGCGGTCTCCTGATGCTCGCCCTGCTCGTCCGGGACAACTGGATCCAGTACGTCCGCGCCGACGAACTCACCGACCGCGACGAGAACCGCCGCATCCGCATCGAGCGGTACGCCCACGAGCGCGGCGACATCATCGTGGACGGCAAGGCCGTCACCGGCTCCGTCGAGACCGACGGCAGCGACTTCACGTACAAGCGGGTCTGGAAGAACGGCGCCATGTGGGCCCCGGTGACCGGCTATTCCTCGCAGGCGTTCGACTCCTCCCAGCTGGAGAAACTAGAGGACGGCATCCTCACCGGCAACGACGACCAGCTGTTCTTCAACCGCACCCTCTCCATGTTCACCGGGGAGGAGAAGCAGGGCGGCAACGTCGTCACCACCCTGAACGGCGACGCCCAGAAGGCCGCCTTCGAGGGGCTCGGCGACAAGAAGGGCGCCGTCGTCGCCCTCGACCCGAAGACCGGTGCCATCCTGGCGCTGGCGAGCACGCCCTCGTACGACCCCTCGGTCTTCGCGGGCAACTCCGACAAGGACTCCGAGGCCCGGCAGAAGCTCCTGAAGGACAAGGACAAGCCGATGCTCAACCGGGCGTTGCGCGAGACCTACCCCCCGGGGTCCACCTTCAAGGTCGTCACCGCCGCAGCCGCCCTGGAGAACGGGCTCTACGACGACATCGACGCCAAGACGGACTCGCCGCTGCCCTGGACGCTGCCGCAGACCAGCGTCCCGCTGAAGAACGAGGGCGACATCCCCTGCGAGAACGCCACGCTGCGCGAAGCCCTGCGGGTGTCGTGCAACACCGTCTTCGGGAAGATGAGCGACGACCTCGGCAACGAGAAGATGATCGAGCAGGCGGACAAGTTCGGCTTCAACGAGGAAGTCTTCACGCCCGTCCGCGCCGACGCGAGCGTCTACCCCGAGGACAACAGGCCGCAGAACGCGATGGCCGGCATCGGCCAGGCGTCCAACCGGGCCACCCCGCTCCAGATGGCCATGGTGGCCTCCGCGATCGCCAACGACGGCAAGCTGATGCAGCCGTACATGGTCGCCGAGCGCCAGGCGCCCGACCTCGACACGGTCTACACCCACGAGCCCGAGGAGCTCAGCCGCGCGCTCTCCGGCGAGAACGCCCAGAAGGTCCAGCAGATGATGGAGACCGTGGTCAAGGACGGCACGGGAACCAACGCACGGATCCCCGGCGTCACAGTGGGCGGCAAGACCGGTACCGCCCAGCACGGTCTGAACAACAGCGAGAAGCCGTACGCCTGGTTCATCTCGTACGCGAAGACCGACGACGGCTCCCCGGTCGCGGTCGCCGTCGTGGTCGAGGACGGCAACGCCAACCGGGACGACATCTCCGGCGGCGGGCTGGCCGCCCCCATCGCGCGCGACGTGATGAAGGCGGTCATCGACAGCGAGAAGTGAGACCTGTCACGGCGGTCGTCCGTCATGCCGGACATCGGATACCGGTCGGATATCGGCTGCCGGGTGCGGGCTGATCACGTCACCCGTGCCCGGTAGCGTATGCGCGAACAGCGCACCGCCGCGGACCACACACGGGTGCGGTCGGGACTGACGGAGAGGGCTGGAACAGTTATGGAAGAGCCGCGTCGCCTCGGCGGCCGGTACGAGCTGGGCTCGGTGCTCGGCCGTGGTGGCATGGCCGAGGTCTACCTCGCGCACGATACCCGGCTCGGCCGCACCGTAGCGGTGAAGACGCTCCGGGCCGATCTGGCCCGCGACCCGTCGTTCCAGGCCCGGTTCCGCCGTGAGGCCCAGTCGGCCGCATCGCTCAACCACCCGGCGATCGTCGCCGTGTACGACACCGGCGAGGACTACGTCGACGGGGTCTCCATCCCGTACATCGTGATGGAGTACGTCGACGGGTCGACGCTGAGGGAGCTGCTGCACTCCGGTCGCAGACTGCTCCCCGAGCGCACGCTGGAGATGACGGTCGGCATCCTCCAGGCCCTGGAGTACTCGCACCGCGCCCAGATCGTCCACCGCGACATCAAACCGGCGAACGTCATGCTGACGCGCACCGGCCAGGTCAAGGTCATGGACTTCGGCATCGCCCGCGCCATGGGCGACTCCGGGATGACGATGACGCAGACCGCCGCGGTCATCGGCACCGCCCAGTACCTCTCCCCGGAGCAGGCCAAGGGCGAGCAGGTCGACGCCCGATCCGACCTCTACTCCACCGGCTGCCTGCTGTACGAGCTGCTCGCCGTGCGGCCCCCGTTCGTCGGGGACTCGCCGGTCGCGGTGGCCTACCAGCACGTCCGGGAGGAGCCGCAGCCGCCGAGCAACTTCGACCCCGAGATCACGCCCGAGATGGACGCGATCGTGCTGAAGGCGCTCACCAAGGACCCGGACTACCGCTACCAGTCCGCCGACGAGATGCGGGCCGACATCGAGGCGTGCCTCGACGGCAGGCCGGTCGCGGCCACGGCGGCGATGGGCGCCGCGGGGTACGGGGGCTACGACGGCTACGACGGCTACGACGGCTACAACAGCGACCAGCCCACCGCCGCCCTGCACCCGTCCGACCCGAACAACGCGCAGACCTCGATGCTGCCGCCGGTCAACCCGGACGACGGCGGTTACGGCTACGACGACCGCCCGGACCGCCGGCGCCAGCAGAAGAAGAGCAACACCTCGACGATCCTGCTGGTCATCGCGGGAATTTTGGTGCTCGTCGGCGCGGTTCTGATCGGCCGGGTGATCTTCAGCCCGACCAGTGACGACGGCCGGATCAGCGCCCCCAACCTGGTGGGCTCCACGCTGGAGAACGCGGAGAAACTCGCGGCCCGCACCGGCGTCACCGTGAAGGTGGGCGCCGAGGAGCCGTGCGAGGACCAGGAGAAGGGCGAGATCTGCTCGCAGGACCCGACGAGCGAGACGCTGATGGACAAGGACGGCACCGTCACGGTCGTCGTCTCCACCGGAGCGCCGAAGACCGAAGTCCCCAACGTCCTGGAGAAGTCCGAGGACGGCGCCCGTCAGGTCCTGGAGGAGAAGGGCTTCACGGTCAACGTCACCACGGCGGAGTCCGAGGCGGACGAGGGAAGCGTGATCAAGCAGGACCCCAAGGGCGGCGCGAAGGCCGAGGAGGGTGCCGAGATCACCATCACCGTGGCCGTGCAGACGACCGACCCGATGCCCGACGTGCGCACCCGTCAGTACGACGCCGCTGTGGCCCAGCTCAACCAGCTCGGGTTCACCAACGTCTCGCGGGCCGACGTGGACTCGGAGAAGCCTGCCGGAGAGGTGGTCGAACAGACTCCGGCGGGCCCGAGCAAGCAGGCCAAGGACGTGCAGATCGTCCTGAAGGTCTCCAAGGGGCCGGCGCAGCCGGAGCAGGTCCAGATCCCCGGTGACATCGGCGGCAAGTCGTACCAGGACGTGAAGGGCCAGCTCGAAGGGCTCGGCTTCGTGGTCCAGCTCGCCCCGAACTCGGTCGACAAGCCGGACGCCCGGGTGATCACCAGCAGTCCTGCACCGACCACGCAGGCGGAGAAGGGCAGCACCGTCATCCTCGTGACCATCGAGGGCGGTGGAAACGGCGGAAACGGCGGAAACGGCGGGGGCGGCCTCTTCGGAGGCCGGGGCGACTGACCCCCGCGCACCCACCGCGTACGGACGGGCCCCGGTCACCACCCTGGTGACCGGGGCCCGTCCGTGAGCGTGTGCGGCTGCTCAGCGCAGCTCGGCCGGCTTCGTGCGGTCCTTGTCGACCTTCTCCGTACGCTCCAGCTCGCCCCACACGATGTACCGGTACTTCGAGGTGTAGACCGGGGTGCAGGTCGTCAACGTGATGTAGCGGCCCGGCTCATCGACGCCCGACTCCTCCGGGACCGGCCGGATCACGTCGACGTTGAACTTCGAGGTCTCGGGGAGCGACTTGTAGACCTTGTAGACGTACCAGGTGTCCTTGGTCTCGAAGACGACCGGATCACCGTTCTTGAGCTTGTGGATGTTGTGGAACTTCGCGCCGTGCCCGTCACGGTGCGCGGCCAGCGCGAAGTTGCCCTCCTCGTCCCAGGGGAGGGCCGACTCGACCGGGTCCGTGTAGTAGCCGGCGATGCCGTTGTTCAGGGTCTCGGGGTCGGTGCCCTTCTTGACCAGGATCTCGCCGTTCTCCATGGCGGGTACGTGCAGGAACCCGATGCCGTCCTTGGTGTCCAGGGCCCCCGGACCGCCGGCCCACCTGCTGCGCACGGTGTCGCCCTGCCTGTCGGCCTCGCGGTCGGCGAGCACGTTGGTCCACCACAGGGAGTACGCGACGAACAGCGCGAGCACCAGGCCCGCGGTGATCAGCAGTTCGCCGAAGACGCTGACCGCCGTCGCGACGGGGTGGCGGCCGCGCCGACGCGCCGGGGGCGGGGACGCGGACGTGCCGGCCCGCTCGTCGTGCTCGGTCCTCGCTGCCACCGCACCGCCCCTGTCGTGAGGATGTTCAGCCGACGAGCGCGTCGGGCTTTCCCTCGCTGCGCGGCCGTTCGTCGACCATCTTGCCCCAGACGATCATCCGGTAGGTACTCGTGAATTCCGGGGTGCAGGTCGTCAGCGTGAGGTACCGGCCCGGCCCCTCGAACCCGGAACCCGCCGGCACCGGGTCGATCACCGAGATGTTGGACGGGGAGGTCTGCGGGAGGATGCTGGCCATCTCGTACGTGTAGTACGCGTCCCGGGTCTCGACCACGATCGGGTCCCCGGGGCTGAGCTTGTTGATGTAGCGGAACGGCTCGCCGTGGGTGTTGCGGTGCCCGGCCACGGAGAAGTTGCCCTGCTTGTCGGAGGGCATCGCCGTCTTGAGCCTGCCCTCGGCGTAGTGGCCGATCATCCCCCGGTCGAGGACCTTCTCCTTGTCGATGCCCTCGGCGATCGGCGCGACGACGTCCAGCTTGGGGATGTGCATGATCGCGAAGCCCTCGCCGGGCGCGAACGCCCCGGGCTTCCGGTCGCCGCTGGCCCACGCGTCCTGGATGCGGTTCGTCTCCTTGCCGGCGATCTGCTCGGCCCGGACGTTGGTCCACCACAGCTGGTAGGTGACGAAGAGCAGCATCAGGACGCCCAGCGAGATGAACGTCTCGCCGACCACCCGGCTGGCGACGACCGCAGGGCTGTCCTTGGCCGCCCGGGCCGCTCGCCGCGCCTCCACCCGGGACATCGGGGCGCCGGCGGCCGGGGCGGGCTGCTCCCCGGACGGTCCGGGGCGCCGACGTCCGCGCCCCTTGGCCGCACGCCGCCGCTCGGCCCGCCCGCCGGAGGGCGGCGGGGAAGGCTCGGCGGGGTCCGCGGCGGAGGCGGGCTCGGCGGGGACGCGGCCGATGACTTCGGTGCGCGGCTCGGCGGGCCCCCCGGCGACAGCGGCGAAGACCTCGGTGGGCGGCTCGGCGGGGAGGCCGGGGGCCGGGGCCGGCTCCTCCGTCGGAGCTATTCGCGCAGCGGGCTCCTGCGGCCCGTACCAGTCGCGTTGGTAGCCGACCGGGTCGTACCACTCGTTCGGGGCTTCCCGGGGCCGCTGAGGCCCTTGGTGGGGCGCGTGACCCGCGTTGTGCGGCGGCTGCGCCGCCGCCGCGTGCCGGGGCGCGGGCTCCGGCACCCCGAGGCCCGGCCCGGGGACCGCCCCGAGGCCGTCCGTTCCGTCCGGCGGGGTTTCCGCGCGCAACCACGGCGAGGCGTGCCCGCCGGGCAG
The DNA here is from genome assembly GCF_044756785.1 of Streptomyces sp. NPDC091649. Classification (NCBI taxonomy): domain Bacteria; kingdom Bacillati; phylum Actinomycetota; class Actinomycetes; order Kitasatosporales; family Streptomycetaceae; genus Streptomyces; species Streptomyces sp. NPDC091649. The sequence continues at coordinate 266,859 of NZ_JBIVTR010000005.1, forward strand.
CGGGTCGTTGAGGGGATCCGCGAGGCCGTCCACCGCGGCCACGAACGCGCCGCCGTCCCCGTACGCGCCCCCCGCCCCGTACGCGCCCCCCGCCCCGTACGCGCCGCCGTCCCCGTACGCCTCCCGCGCGTAGGGGCCGTCCGGTCCGGCTCCGTGCCCCCGGTGGCCTGCGGTCACGCCGCGGCCTTGCCCACCACCGGCGCGAGACCCGCCGACCGCGCGACGGCCCCCTGGTCTCCGCACTGCTCCAGCCAGTTGGCGAGCATCAGGTGGCCGTGTTCGGTGAGCACCGACTCGGGGTGGAACTGCACGCCCTCCACCGCCCGGTCGCGGTGGCGCAGCCCCATGATGATGCCGTCCGCCGTGCGGGCGGTGACCTCCAGCTCCGGGGGCAGCGCGCCGGGTTCGGCGGCGAGCGAGTGGTAGCGGGTCGCGGTGAAGGGCGACGGCAGTCCGGCGAAGACCCCCTGGCCCTCGTGGGTCACGGGGGAGGTCTTGCCGTGCAGCAGTTCGGGGGCCCGGTCGACGACGCCGCCGTAGGCGACGGCCATCGACTGCATCCCCAGGCAGACGCCGAAGACCGGAACGCCGGTGTCCGCGCAGTGGCGCACCATCTCGACGCAGACGCCGGCCTGCTCGGGCGTGCCGGGTCCGGGCGAGAGCAGGACGCCGTCGAAGCCGTCCTGGGCATGGGCGGTGGTCACCTCGTCGTTGCGCAGCACCTCGCACTCGGCGCCGAGCTGGTAGAGGTACTGGACGAGGTTGAAGACGAAGCTGTCGTAGTTGTCCACGACGAGGACGCGTGCGCTCACCGGCCGGCTCCCGCTCCGTGGGCGCTCGCGCCGTCGACGGTCACGTCACCGAACGGGAGCAGCGGCTCGGCCCACGGGAACACGTACTGGAACAGCGCGTAGACGACCGCCAGAACCAGCACGAGCGAGATGACGCTCCGCACCCATGCGTTGCCCGGCAGATGCCGCCAGATCCAGCCGTACATGCTGACCCCTCCATTCGGTACCCGCACCAGACTAGAGTGCCGCGGCCGGGCAGGGGGTCAGCCGGGGGAAAGCGGGGGTCAGCCGGACAGCGCCGGCGGTCTCCCCTCGCTCACCGGCCGGGTCGCGTCCAGGTGCGCCCAGGCGATCAGCCGGTGGCTGCTGCCCCATTCCGGCTCGCACGTGGTGAGCGTCAGATAGCGTCCGGGGCCCTCGAAGCCGGAGGCGCGGGGCACCGGGTCGACGACGGCGGTGTCGGTGGGCACGGTCCGGTACGGCTTCCTCACGACGCGGTACGTGAACCAGGTCGTCCCGTCGTTGACGGCCACCGCGTCCCCGGGGCGCAGTGTCGGGAAGTCCTTGAAGGGGTCGCCGTAGGTCCGCCGGTGGCCGGCCACCGCGAAGTTGCCCGTTTCTCCGGGGCGGGCGGTTCCGCTGTAGTGCCCCAGCCCCTTCCGCAGGGTTTCGGTCGCGGTGTTCTCCAGGACCGGCCACTCCCAGTCGGCGCCGAACCGGGGGACGTGCAGCATCGCGAAGGGTTTCCCCTCGCGGTACGGGGCCGGGGCCGCCGGGGGAGCGGGCCGGGCGGAGGCGGGGGGCGGGGCCGGCGTCTCCGGCCCCCGGGCCCACTGGCCGTGGAGCGTGTCGATCTGGCCCTCGGCCGCGTCGGCGGCCTTCACACCCGTCCAGAACAGGAAATAGACGACGAAGAGGATGATCAGCGCGCCCACGGTGACGCAGAGTTCGCTGAGGATTCTGACGACGACTCGCACCGACACCGGACGGCCTCCCCGGGGCTCAGCTCGGGCTCACTCCACAGGCTGCGCGTAGTGGAGATCCACTGTGCCCGAGTAGCCGGGAAGAGTCACCGACTCGTTCTCGTCGACTTTCCAGCCCAGCCCGTACGCCTTCACGTACAGCAGGTAGTTCTGGATCGCGGTGGAGTCGTTGAGCGCCCGCTTGAGCTTGCCCGGGTCGCCGACGGCGGTGACCTTGTACGGCGGGGAGTAGACGCGGCCCTGGAGGATCAGCGTGTTCCCCACGCAGCGGACCGCGCTGGTGGAGATCAGCCGCTGGTCCATCACCTCGATTCCGCGTGCCCCGCCCTGCCACAGCGCGTTCACCACGGCCTGCAGGTCCTGCTGGTGGATGACCAGGTCGTTGGGCTGGGGGTCGGGGTAGCCGGGGTTGGCGGTCGCGTCGGGGGGCGCGTCGTCGAGGGTCACGCTGATGGAGTCGCCGGTGATCTTCGTGGTGCCGGCCGCCTTCTCCAGGGCCTTGAGCCGGGCGTCCTCGGCCTTGGTGGAACCGTCGTCGCGCTGGGCGAGGGTGTCGATGTCCGCGCGCGCGGCGGCGGCCGCGTCGTTCAGCTCGCCGTTCTTCTCGCTGCGCTCGCGGATCAGGTCGGAGAGCTTGAGCAGGGAGGAGTCGCTGCGCAGGTTGGTGCCCTTGGCGGTGTTGGCGCTGGTGACGAAGATGAGTCCGGCCAGGGCGAAAACCGCAGCGGTGAGCCCCCGGGCCGCCCACACGGAGGTGCGCCGGGCCGGGCCTTCGGGGGAGTCGGCAGAATTGCTCAACGTACCCTTATCTCATCAGGCGCCAGAGAAGCACTACGCTAACGGACGCTCGGGGGAGGCAGCATTCCCCCTGGCACGCCGCCCCCGGCGCCCGCCACCGATCTCTGCGCGGTCACGCAGCGCATCGACAGGAGAGTCCCTCGTGCCGAAGTCACGTATCCGCAAGAAGGCCGATTTCACGCCGCCCGCGGCGAAGCAGTCGACGGCCATTAAGCTGACCAACCGCAGTTGGGTCGCTCCGGTGATGCTGGCCCTGTTCCTCATCGGGCTGGCCTGGATCGTGGTGTTCTACGTGACCGAGGGCAACCTCCCGGTCGACGCCCTGGGCAACTGGAACATCGTGGTCGGCTTCGGCTTCATCGCCGGTGGCTTCGCCGTGTCGACGCAGTGGAAGTGACGGCCTTCCGCCACTGACGTCGCGGCGGCGGCCGACCCACCCCGTAGCCGCTCGGCATGCCTCCGCGCAAGCTGTGCCCTGAGTTACCCACAGAGTTATCCACAGTCGGGGGAAAAGGTCAGACGATCTGTGGATAACTTGCCCTCAAGTTGACGCCGGTGTGACTGCGACCCCCCTCTCCGAGGCGGGTCGCACCCCTTTCCGCATAAGGAAAAACCCAGCTCAGCGACGTGGGGAACACCTGTTCCTCTTGCCATGCACAAGATTCTGCGCACACTGTGGACAACTTCGGTCCGACTGGGGGCGGAGAGCCTCGTCCGGCACGAAAACCCGGCCCCGGGCCGCGCTTGAACCGGCTCCCGGCGGAATCCCGCTCAGGTAAGGGCCATGGTCCGGGCGACGATCATCCCGACGGCCGCCAGCAGGACCAGCGCACAGGTGCCGGCCTGCACCGCCGTACGGTGCTCGCGCGGGGCGTGCACCATGGCGACGGCGATCGCGACGCCGGCGATCAGACCGCCGACGTGCGCCTCCCAGGCGATGCCGTCCCTGGTGAAGGTGAAGACCAGGTTCAGCGCCAGCAGCACCAGAACCGGCCGCATGTCGTAGTTCATGCGGCGCATCAGGACGGCGATGCCGCCGAACAGGCCGTAGACGGCGCCGGAAGCCCCGAGCGAACCCTGGTTCGGCTCGGCGAGGAGATACGTCAGGGCGCTGCCCGCGAGGCCGGACAGCAGGTAGAGCGCGGAATAGCGGAGACGTCCGAGCGCGGCCTCCAGCTGTCCGCCGAGCCACCACAGCCCCAGCATGTTGAACCCGATGTGCAGCACTTCCTGGTGCAGGAACATCGAGGTCACCAGGCGGTACCACTGCCCCTCGGCGACGCCCTCGACGGATCCCGGAGGCGGGCTCGGGTCCCACGCCAGCCCGAGCAGCGTCAGATCGTTCACCAGTGCGGGACGGATGCTGACCAGCAGGAAGACGGCGAGATTGACGCCCAGCAGAATCTTGGTGACCAGGCGCGGATCGGCGGCCACGGTGCCGCCCGCCAGCGTGCGCGGCCGGGCGGCGGCCGGGTGGTGCCCGGTGCCCGAACCCTGCCGTACGCAGTCGGGGCACTGGAACCCGACCGAGGCGCTGACCATGCACTCCGGGCAGATCGGCCGCTCGCAGCGCGTACAGCTGATGCCGGTCTCGCGGTCGGGGTGGCGGTAGCAGGTCGGCGTCGCGGCGCCACTTCCCACGGCGTCACGGTCCCCCGGCGGCTGCTGGTCCATCGGTCCTGGCCTGCCTCTCGGTCCTCGTCGCTCGGGCGGCGCGGGCGGGGCCGCCCCGCTGGTCCGCTCCTATCAGTACGGACGGGCAGGACGGTTGGTTCCCGCGAGGGCGCCCGGCCGGGGCCCGGCGAAGCTCTCGGCACGGCTCTCCGGGAACCCCTCGGCCAGGCTCCTCGGCAGCGTGCCCGCACCGGGCCTCAGCGGGTCTCGACGACCACGGACTCGATCACCACGTCCTGGAGCGGACGGCCGGTGCGCGGGTTGGTCGGGGTGGCCGCGATGGCGTCGACGACCTTGCGGCCCGCCTCGTCGGCCACCTCGCCGAAGATGGTGTGCTTGCCGGTCAGCCAGGCGGTCGGGGACACGGTCAGGAAGAACTGCGAGCCGTTCGTCCCCGGGCCGGCGTTCGCCATGGCCAGCAGATACGGCTGGGTGAAACCCAGCTCCGGGTGGAACTCGTCGGCGAACTGGTAGCCGGGGCCGCCGGTGCCGTTGCCCAGCGGATCGCCGCCCTGGATCATGAAGCCGCTGAGGACCCGGTGGAAGACGGTGCCGTCGTACAGCCGGTCCGTGGTCTTCTCGCCGGTCTCCGGGTTGACCCACTCGCGCTGCCCGGTGGCCAGCTCCACGAAGTTCCTGACCGTCTTGGGGGCATGGTTCGGCAGGAGTCGGATCTCGATGTCGCCCCGATTGGTCTTCAAGGTGGCGTAAAGCTGCTCGGCCACGGTCTGCCCTTCTTCATCCTTCGCCTGCCGTCAAATCCTTCGCTGACGTCCGCCGATCCTCCCACGGACCGGGAAATGTACGGCCGGATGCCGGGCGAAACGGCGCGTTCACCACCGAACCGTGGCATTGTCGTCGGCACACTTCACATGAACCGTTTTGACCGCGACGGGCGATCATGCCCCGGATGCCCGTCCCGCAATGCCGGGCATGGCCGCAACAGGCATGATTTCGAACTGGGCGGACAGGCGGAGTACCTACCCGCCACCAAGGAGGAGGATCTCGTGACCCGCATCGACAGCGTGCGCGCCGCCACCGACTCGGCGAAGGACAGCGCGCAGCACGCCGCGGACGTGGTGGCGCCCTACGCCGACACGGCCAAGGAGCAGGCGGCGCACTACGCGCACGAGGCGCGCGCACGGCTCGCGCCCAAGGTGACGAAGGCGGCCCGGCAGGCCCGTGTCCAGTACGCGTCCCATCTCGCACCACGCCTCGAACAGGCCCGTACGCACGTGCCGCCCAGGGTCGACGAGGCCGCGCACCGCGCCGCGGTCTCCACCCGGAAGGCCGCACGGAACGCCGCCGACTACACCGCGCCCCACGTCGAGCACGCCCGGGCGGTGGCCCTGCCGGTCGCCGAGCAGGCTTCGGCCCGCAGCGCGGCGGCCCTGGCGGCGCTGCGCAGCCAGGTGACGGCCAAGGAGATCCAGAAGCTGGCCAGGAAGCACCAGCGGCGGGCCAAGGCGGGCCGGGCGGCCAAGGGATTCCTGGTACTGGGTGTCCTGGCGGGCGGCGCCTATGCCGCCTGGCGCTGGTGGGACAAGCAGGCCAACCCGGACTGGCTGGTCGAGCCGCCCGTCGCCACCGAGGTGGGCGACGAGCGTTCGCCGCTCGGCTCGGTCGACGGCAGTGACCGGGCCGACCTCGATCCGGAGGTCGAGGCCAAGCAGGCCGAGGCCGAGGCCGAGGCGGGCGAGGGGGGCGCCCCCGGCCGCGAGGACCGGCCCTGACCCGGTCCGGCACAGGGCTCCCGTACGCACGGCCCGACAGACCCGTCCGTACCCCCTGACGACAGGGACGCGGCTGCGGCACCCGCCTGAGCGGTGCCGCAGCCGCGTCCGTGTGCTCTGTCGTCCCGCTCAGCCGTGCCGGCGGCTCCGGAGTCCCGGCCCCGGCTGCCGTCAGCGACTACCGGCTGACGGCGAAGCGCATCAGGGCCTGCTCGTCGCCCTGCTTGATCTTCCCGGTCTCGTTGATCACCTGGAGCTTCCAGCCCGCGCCCTCACGCACCGCCTTGGCCACGGCGACGCCGTTGTCCTGGGTGAGCATGCTCGGCCAGATGTCGGCGACCTGCTGCGTGCTGCCGCCCGTCGCGTCGTACACCTTGAAGCTGATGTTGCGCGCGTTGCTGAACGCGCTGCGCTTCTTGTACGCGGCGGCGATGAAGACGATCGACGTGATGTTCGAAGGAATCTTGGCGAACTCGACGGTCACCGTCTCGTCGTCACCGTCCCCGTGACCGGTCTGGTTGTCCCCGCTGTGCACCAGCGAGCCGTTGCCCAGCGGGTCCAGGGAGTCCAGGCCGGCCAGCCGCACCGGGTCCCCGCCCTGCAACGCGATGGCGATCAGGTCGAGGTCCGTGCCGGCCTTCTGCCTGATCTTCCCCATCAGGCCGCCGCTGCTCCCGACGGTCGGGTCCCAGGAGGCCCCGATGGACAGATGCGTCACCCCACCCAGGTCCGCCGGGCCGTCTTCCTTCGTCAACGTGATCATGCCTGAGTCCTTCTGTGGCTCGACTGTTTACGTATGAAGTGTGCCTGGTGTGCCCGGAACTCGGTCCCGGAGGAAGCGAGACAGTTCCGGATCGTACGAGATCGGGCCCGGCTCGGCACTCAGAGGTCCGCAGGGGCCGGGGGCGCAGGGACGGTGGAGGCGTGCGGCGAGGAGGTCCGGTGGACCGGCCCGTACGCGGCGCTCGGCGGGCGCCCCACCGGGGAGAGGCCGGCGTTCGGCGCCTCGGCGGGTCCGGTGTTCCGGGCGTGTCCGGTGCCGCGGCCGTGCCGGCGCCTCGCGTGTCCGACGCGTCGAGCGTGTCCGGTGCGCCGGCCGTGTCCGGTGCGTCAGGCGGCCCCGACCACCTTGTCCGCGAATTTGTTCAGATTGTCCATCGCCCGCGCGATGCGCTCGTCAAGAGTGAGCGATTCCTCGTACCGGCCGAACCGCAGTTTGGGCTGCCGCTTCCCCCGCAGGTACAGGGAGCAGGCGAGGTCCGCACACGCATAGACGCCCACGGTATTGCCCTGCCGCCCGGCCGGGCCGGCCAGCGGGGCGACGAACAGATTCACGCCGGTCGACGCATGACCGGTGAAGCATATCTGGCACATGCTGGACTTCACCGCACTCTTCCGGGCGGCACTGGACACACGCAGGGTGATACCGCGCGGTCCGTCGGGGCCCGGCATGACGATATGCGACCGCAGCAGCGCGCCGGGGTCGACCCAGCCGAGGAAGTCCAGGTCTTCCCAGGGCAGTTCGCCGAAATCAAGCGGGAGCCGCAGCCGGGACGCCTCCCCCTTGGTGCAGTTCACAAAGGAATGACGGACGACCTTTTCGTTCAGTGGATCCATGGTGAGTAAATCTATCGGACAGCTCCCGAGAGGACATCCGAATAACACCGGCCCGCCGAACGCGCGCCCGCCCCTGCCGGTGCGGGCGGAAACGTCGGTGGCCAGACGCCGTCAGCGCACCCGGCGCCGGCGCGGCCGCCGTCCCGCCCGCCCCGGCCCACCGCATCGGCCACCTCGCGAGGAAGGTGCGGTCGCCCCCGGGGGGACGACCGCGCCTTCTGTCACTCGGCGTCCCGGCGGGATCAGGTCGTGGAGTGCCAGTAGACCGCCAGGCGCGCCTGCCCCACAGGGGAGATGCGCTTGTGCCACTTGGTCCACTTGGTCGAGTACTTGATTCTGCCGTTGTGCTTTCCGGAGGCGGTCGTCATGAGTTCGCCGTGGTTGATTCCGTCGTTGTACTGGACCTCGTGGTCCGCCGTGCCGGCGATGCCCGAGGACTCGGAGACGGTTCCGTCGTCATACGAGGAGATGGTGGTCCAGTCGGTGCTCATGTTGCCGTTCCTGGTGGTGCTCGGCATCTTGCTCGGGAGGCCCTTGAGGAAGCTGCTGCCCGGCCTCATGTCCTTGCACTGCCGGGATTTTCCACACAGTGCCGCCCTGCTCTTCGTGATTCCGGCATGCGGGGTGCCGAGCGTGACGACGTCCTCGATGTAGAGCTTCTTCGGGAAGCCCGCGGCACGCTTGTGCGTGTAGTGCAGAGCGGCGCGAACGACGAGACCACCCATGGAGTGGGCGACGACGTCGACCTTCTTGTTCTTCTCCGTGTAGTGCTTCGAGACGTAGTTCGCGAATTTCTTCGCCACGTCCTTGATGGACGTGTCACGGCTTCCGCCGGCATTGTACGAACACTTCGTGTTCTTCGTGTAGTACCCGAAGGTGAGCAGATTGCCCTTCCACTTGTTGGCGGCGAAATGCCTGCGGGCGTCGTCGAAGTACTTGACGCAGTTGTGCTTGGTGATCGGGGAGTAGCCGTGAACGAAGATGACCCGGTTACCGCTCCCGTTCGACCTGCCCGGCTTGCCCGCCGCAGAGGCCGGTGCGACCGTGAGAAAAGTGAGCGCAGCCGCGAGCGCTGCGGCAAGAAGCAGCGTGAACCGCCTCTGAGTTCTCTGCATGGAATTCCCCGTTTCCCCGTGGTTGCCTGTGGTTCTCGACGGGCACATTAGCGCCGCCCGGTCACGGGGTGTGCCGGTCGTTCGCCCCACATCCCGACCTGCTCGTTCGCCCGTCAACTAACCTCGGCCCCATGCGGCTTGGGGGGCACGAGGGGAACAGCGAGCGGCTGGTGAACCACACCGTCGAGCGGTACGGGATGTGGCTCAGGTCCACCGTGGTCTGTCTGTGCGGGGTGCTCGGCCTCCTCCAGGCCGACGCGGCGGACGTTCCCCCGGCGCTGTCACTGCTGTTGCCCGCTGTCCTCGTCTGCGGCGTGCGCCTTCGCTCGCTCACCCGCCCGCTCCCGTCCGCCCTGGTCTGGGCGCTGGACTCGGCGGTGCTGATGCTGATGGGACTGTCTCAGCCGGTCCTCGGCGGCGAGGGCGCGAACGCCATGGTGGAGGTGACCGTCGGCATCAGCGTCATCGCCTTCCAGTTCGAATGGGCGACGCGCCCCGCGGCCGGGGCCGCCCTCGCCGTGCTGGGAGCCGCCGTCTGCGCACTGGGGGACGTCCTCTCCTCGCCCACGCACGACCCCGACCTGGCGCCCCTGGTGCGCATGCTGATCCAGGTGGGCCTGGCGAGGGCGGCCTACCTCATCGTTCGGGCGCGGGCCAGGGCGGCTGACCGGTCGGCCGCGGTGAGGGCGGCCCTGCGCCGCGAGGCCGAGGTCGCCGCGGCGCGGCGGGCGACCGAACGCGAGTACCTGGCGACTCTGCACGACACGGCTAGCGCCACCCTCCTGATGGTCTCCCAGGGCGACAGCCTGGATTGGTCGTGGCTGCCTCCACGTGCCCGGCAGGATCTGGAGGCGCTGTCCGCCATGCCCGGATTCGAGACGGGGAGCGTCGACCTCGCGGCACTCCTCGGTTGTGTGCCCGAGGGCGAGGGAAGGGCCAGGGTGCGGCTCACGACGCGGATAGAAGGCCCGCTGACGATTCCGTCCGGCCCCGGGCTCGCGATATTCAACGGCGTCCGGGAGGCCGTCACCAACGTGGCACGCCATGCGGGAGTGCGGGAGGCGGAACTCCGGGCGTGGCGGGAAGGGGAGGGCGCGGTCGTCGAACTGTCGGACGCGGGGCGGGGCTTCGATCCGGACGCCGTCCCGGCACGGCGCCGGGGCATCTCCGGTTCCATCATCGGCAGGATGCGCGCGGTCGGAGGCGTCGCTTCCATCACCTCGCGTCCGGGCACCGGGACCCGCGTGCGGTGGCACTGGCACGACCGGGGCCCGGCGCCGCGGGGCCGCGACGGAAGGCAGGCCGCACACGCCCCGCGCCCGCCCCGCGACCAGGCACAGCACACGGCGGCCGTCCGCTTCATCCGCGGGCAGCTCCTCTACGGGGCCCAGCTGGTCGCGCTGCTGATCTGCCTCGTGTGGCAGTTCACCATCTCGCTGCGCCGGCTCGTGGCCCACCAGGACGTGTACCACCCCGCGTGGGCCCAGACAGCCGCCTTCGTCTGCCTCGCCGCCGTCGCGGGGGCCGGGGGCTCCTATCTGCTGCGCGGCAGGCAGATACCGCCGGGCGTGCGCGGGTGGTGCCTGGGCGCGGTCCTGGCCGTCTCGGCGGTGAGCGCGTTCACGCTTCCGCCGGGGCAGTCGACGGGTGCGGCGGACTGGGCGTTCGGGGTGGTCGGCTGGCATGCGCTGTTCCTGCTGGCCGACCTGCGGGTCAGGGTGTACGCGGTGTTCCTCGCGGCCCATGCGGGGGTGACCGCGACCGCCGTGGTCCTGTCCGGGGTGCCGACCGCGGCCGAGGCGGCCGTCCTGGGGATCTCCACGATCGGCAGTTGCGGCCTCCAGCTCTCCGTCGGCGTCCTGATGACGCACCTGCTCCACGGCACGGCGCCGGCGGCGGGATCGGCGGCCGCCCGGGAGGAGGAACTGCGTACCCGGGAACGCATCCACGAGCACCTGCAGAGTGATCACAAGGAGCGCTACCGCGCGCTGACGGCGACGACCGTGCCGCTGCTCGTGGGCCTCGGCCACGGGGTGCTGAGTCCGCACGACGAGGAGGTCAGGCTCCGGTGCGGTGTGGAGGGCGCCCGTATGCGCCGCCTCTTCGCCGAGGGCGACGCCGTCTCCGACCCGCTGCTGAACGAGTTGCGGGCCTGTGTCGAGATGGCCGAGCACCACGGGGTGACGGTGAGCCTCGCCGTACGCGGCCGGCCCGGTGCGGTGCCGGTGGAGGTGCGCAGGGAGCTGATCGACCCGGTGGCGGTGACCCTGGGCCGCACCCGCTCGGCCGCGCGGGTCACCGTCGTGTGGACCCCCGGCACCGTCCGCGTGAGCGTGGTGGGCGTGGACTGCGCCGACGGCGGAACCGCGGGAGCGGCTGCCCCGTCGTACAACCGAGCGACGCACCCGGATGTGTCCGTGGTGAGAACTGCGCGCGGTGCAAGTGTCTGGGCAGAAGCGAGCTGGGTCAGACCGGCGTCATCAGGAGTGACCGGCCATGAATAACGACGCACCGGTCAGTGTGGTCGTCATCGACGATCATCCCGCCATCCTCTCGGGCGTGGAGATGTGGTACCGCGCCTCACCGCGGCTCATCACCGTGGTCGCCGCGGGCGCCTCCGTACGGGAAGCCTGGAACGCGCCGGGCGATACGGCCGACGTAGTCGTCCTGGACCTGCAACTGGGCGACGCGGGCCCCGCCTTCAGCAGCCTCCGGAGCCTCGTCGACGCCGGCCGTCAGGTGGTCGTCTACTCGATGCGGGACGACGAGAAGACCGCGCTCACCTGCCTGGACCTGGGAGCCGCGACCTTCCTGACCAAGAGCGAGGGCCAGGAGCACCTGGTCGAGGCGACGCTGGCGGCAGCCGATGAGCGGCCCTACATGCCTCCCGCGCTGGCCGGCGCGCTGGGCACCAACGCCCGCGCCGACCGCCCGCAGCTCTCCGCGCGGGAGGAGAACGTGCTCATCGAGTGGTTCCAGTCGGAGTCGAAGGAACTGGTCGCGCAGCGTCTCGGCATCTCCGTGCGGACGGTCAACTCGTATCTGGACCGGGTGCGGATCAAGTACGCGAACGTCGGCCGCCCCGCGCGGACCAAGGCGAGCCTGGTGGCCCGGGCCGTCCAGGACGGGCTCGTCGACGTCGCCGACCTCTGAGGGCCGGCCCGAACACGCCTGCCGCACCCGGCGGACGGCGCCCCGGCTGCGGCGCCCCCGCGCGCGGTTCGGACACCGGCCGTGCGCAGACGGCGACAAAAACGCCCTCCTGACCTGCGTTTCCGCAGGTCAGGAGGGCGCGCCTTCTGTGGAGCCTAGGAGATTCGAACTCCTGACATCTGCCTTGCAAAGGCAGCGCTCTACCAACTGAGCTAAGGCCCCGGGTACAGCCGACGAGGGCAGCTCCCAGCACTTCCGCGCCAGGGCCACCGTCGCAGACCAGAGTACCGGGTGACCCCCGTAATCCTGCAAAAGGATAGGGACTCCCGGTGGACGACCACGCTCCGTAAGATGCTCGCAAGGTTCGCAGCAGCGAAGCCGCAGCGATGGGGAGACGCCATGGACGCAGCGCAACAAGAGGCGACGGCAAGAGCCAGAGAACTTCAACGCAGTTGGTACGGAGAGCCGTTGGGGGCGCTCTTCCGCCGGCTGATCGATGATCTCGGCCTGAACCAGGCCCGGCTGGCCGCTGTCCTCGGGCTCTCCGCCCCGATGCTCTCCCAGCTGATGAGCGGCCAGCGGGCCAAGATCGGGAACCCCGCCGTGGTCCAGCGCGTCCAGGCCCTTCAGGAGCTGGCGAGCCAGGTGGCCGACGGCAGCGTCAGCGCGGGCGAGGCCACCGAGCGCATGGAGGAGATCAAGAAGTCGCAGGGCGGTTCGGTCCTGACCGCCACCGGCCAGACCTCCTCGACCGGCGGCGCCCCCACCGTCCGCCGTGTGGTCCGCGAGATCCAGTCGCTGCTGCGGTCGGTCGCGGCGGCCGGCGACATCATCGACGCCGCGGACGCCCTCGCCCCGACCCACCCGGAGCTGGCAGAGTTCCTCAAGGTGTACGGGGCGGGACGCACCGCGGACGCGGTCGCGCACTACGAGGGGCACCAGGGCTAGGGCCTCCCGCCCGGACCGGACGGGGGAGCCGGGGCTCGGGGGACACGACGGAACGGCACCGGAGCCGGGGCAGGCGCACACCGCGCAGCGCCCTGGCGCCGACAGGGAACGGGGCCGGACACGGGCCGCGGCAGCGGCCGCGGCACCACGGGAACGGGGAGCGGGCGCAGCGCGATGGGTGAGGTATTCGCTGGTCGGTACGAACTGATCGATCCGATCGGGCGGGGTGGCGTCGGCGCCGTCTGGCGCGCCTGGGACCACCGGCGCCGCAGGTACGTCGCGGCCAAGGTGCTCCAGCAGAGCGACGCGCACACGCTGCTGCGCTTCGTCCGCGAGCAGGCCCTGCGCATCGAGCACCCGCATGTGCTGGCCCCGGCCAGCTGGGCGGCCGACGACGACAAGGTGCTGTTCACCATGGACCTGGTGAGCGGCGGCTCGCTCGCCCATGTCATAGGCGACTACGGCCCGTTGCCCCCGCGCTTCGTCTGCCTGCTGCTGGACCAGCTGCTCTCCGGCCTGTCCACGGTGCACGCCGAGGGCGTGGTGCACCGCGACATCAAGCCCGCCAACATCCTGATGGAGGCGACCGGGTCGGGCCGCCCGCATCTGCGCCTCTCCGATTTCGGCATTTCGATGCGCAAGGGCGAACCGCGGCTGACCGAGACCGACTACGTGGTCGGCACGCCCGGTTACTTCGCCCCGGAGCAGATGATGGGAGCCGAGCCCGACTTCCCCGCCGACCTCTTCGCGGTCGGCCTGGTCGCGCTCTACCTCCTCCAGGGCCGGAAGCCGGACTCCCAGGCCCTGGTCGAGCACTTCGCCGCACACGGCACTCCGGGCGCCCCCGACGGCATTCCTGAGCCGCTGTGGCAGGTTCTCGCCGGCCTCCTCCAGCCCGACCCGCAGGCCCGCTTCCGGACCGCGACGGGCGCGCGCAAGGCCCTGACCGCGGCCGTCGAAATGCTGCCCGAACCCGGCCCGGAGGACGAGCCGGTGGAGGTGTTCGACCAGATCGGGCCGCTGCCGGCGGGGTTCGGCCCCGACGGGCCCGTAGCCACTCCCCGGGAACCCGCCCCCGGTGCGGGAGCGGCGCGGCGGGACGTCCGGCAGCCGTCGGGCGGGCAGCCCTCCGCACCGCCCCCCGTCTCGATGTCGGAGACGGGCAGCTTCCACCTCGCGCCCCCGGCCGGAGCACCGGAGCACCGGCGACCGCCGTCCCCGCAGCCGGTGTTCCAGCAGCCTCCGGCCGCACCGGACGCGTCGCCCCCGCCCGCCGCAGTCGGCGCGCCCGCTCTCTCCCGGGCGCCGGCCTCCGGCGCCCCGGCCGGCCACGCCGCCACCCGCCCCTATACCGCGCAGCACCCGCCGACGCCGGCTCCGCACGCTCCCGTAGGGCGAACGCGCCCGGGACCGCCCCCGAAGGTGGCGGTCCCGGTACTGGTGGTGGCGTTGCTCTGCTTCGCGGTCGGCATCTGGGCCCTGACCCAGATCTGACGGCCCCCGATCCGACGGCCGGATCCGAGCACCCGACGACCCGGATCCGACGACCCCCGGCCCGAGGGGCCGGGGGGCGACAGCCGCCGACGCGGTCCGGGCGTGCCGGGCCGACTACCGGCCCTGCGGCGGCTGGTGGCCCGGCCGGTGCACTCCGTCGGCCGGATATCCGGCGGCAGGGGTGCCGGCCGCCGCGCGTCGGCGGGCCAGCAGCGTCCAGACGCCCAGCCCGAGCAGCAGCACCGACCCCGTGCCGATCCCGGCCGCGGCGACCACGGTCATCGGGCCGCTCCGCGCGGCCTCACGGGCGTTCTTCCCCTTACGGGCCACTTCCCGGTCCTGGTCGGTGACGCCGAAGGCCCCGGCGTCACCCTCGTACGGGGAGGACTCGGCCCTGTTCTTCACCTGGACCGACAGTTCGAAGGGGATCGGCTCGGAGCCGTAGGACTCCTTCAACTTCGGGCTGAGGGACACCGACAGGTAGTACCAGCCCGCGAAGCGCATGGCGTTGACCTGGGCCGAGGGGGCGAACCGGTTGCGGTAGGCCACCGGCGGCAGCGGCTTCAGGGACGCGGACGCGGGCCTTCCGGAGTACGAGAGCGTCGCGTCGGAGACGTGGCCGAGGGCCGGGTTGCCCAGCGTCAGGGTCAGCGCGTTGCCCACGAACTCCGCGGTGGCGCCGGTGCTGTTGGAGAGTCCGGCGGTGGCGTGGATCTGCTGGCCCCAGTCCACCGGAACCCGGTAGAAGCGCGTCTGCCCCGGCGCGACGGTGTCCTGCCAGCGGCCGTTCTCCAGGCTGGTGGCCTCGGAGTACCCGGCCCCGCCGGACCGCTTCCGCTGCTTCCCGGTCAGCGGCCGGGCCGAGGCCGAGGGCCAGCTTTCGGGCCCGTCGGTCGGCATGGCCGACCCGCTCTTCAGCCGCGGCTCCTGAAGGAAGCGCAACTCCAGGTCCCAGGCGTCCGAGTTGGAGGTCTCCTCGCTCTCGCGCTCGACCAGGACGTCGTACTGACCGCTCTCCTGGCAGGTGCCGGCACCTTCCTCGACGGTGCGGTAGGCGTACGCGGCGATGGGGCGGGCGTACCCGCCCGAGCCGAAGGCGGCCCGGTCCGAGCCGCACCGGGTGTCGTCGGTTTCGCGGAGGCTGACGGTGATGCCGTCGCCGTAGGCGACTTCGCCGCTGTCGCCGGGCACCGCGACCGCCGATACGTAGGCGGTGGACACGTCGTCCAGCGTGACCCGGTAGTAGAGCTTCTCCCCCGGCCTGATCGTGCTGCGGTACGGGACGCCCTCGTCGAGTACGGACGCCTCGACGTTCGCCACCGCCCCCTGCACGTTCTTCGCGTCGGGGTCGAACGCGTACACCCCGGGGCCGGCCGCGTGCGCCTGCCCCGGCAGGACCGCCGCCGCGCACATCGCGGCGAGCACCGCGGCCGCCACCCGGCTCCTGTTGCGCTGCCTCTTCACGCGCTTCCCCTCGTCGTCCTCACGCGCCGGCGTCCGTCGACCGCCCGGCCGCGGATCCGGTCCATCCTGCCCCGCCCGCGCCTCCGCTGTCTCCGGCGGGAGACGGATTGCCCTTCTTGTCCGCGTTCCCGCCGCCGCGAGGGCCCCATCAGGAGTTCACTGGAGCAATTCGATCAGTCACTCAACCGAACCGATGAGGTGCGCGCCGCATCCCGGAACCGCGAAGGGCGAAAGCGTCGCGAAGGGGGGGTACGCACCACAAAGGGCCCGCGCGAGGGTGCGCGGGCCCCGGACAGCACGAAGCCCCGGCCGCTCAGCGACCGGGGCCCGTAACAGACTGTGCCGTCTCACACACCCGAACCTGCGGGCACGGAGTCGGTCGCCTCCGTCCACAGATCCTGCTCGGCGCGATCCGCCTGGATCTGGCGGTACACGAGGAGCCCGCCGATGGCGGCCAGTGCGACCAGGAGAAGCTTCTTCACCGCGCGACCTCGTCTTTCCTTGGCGTAAGGGCCTTCTGTCGCCGACTATACACACCGGCCGATACCGATCGGTGACCTGCCCGGAGCCCCGAAGCGGCCTCTTCTCGGGCTCCCGAGCGGCCTTCCGGCGCCCCCTTTCGACGGCCCGTGAGGGCTTGTCCACCGCAGTTGCACCATACGAGTGGTGTTCATCCGAAGATCGGCGCAGCGAGGGCGTCGCTCCTCGAAATCACGGCCCGGATCCACATGATCGGAGAAGTCAGCAACCGGACCGTCCGAAAGCGAGGGGCCATGAGCACCTTCCAGCCCAAGAACATCTGGACCGCCTTCATCACCGCCTTCTTCGCCCTCCTGGCGTCGCTGGGCCTCGCCACCGCCACGGCCCCCGCCGCGAACGCCGCCACGATGCCGAGCGCCACGGCCCAGGAGCACACGGGCGCCACCGCGGCAACCCCGATCGCTCCCTCGGTCCGGTGGACCCTTCCGCGTGACCGGGCCCTTCCACCCACGATGAAGCAGCGCATCCGCGCCGAGGCCCACGGGTCCTCCCCGGTCACCCGCCAGCTGTCGCTCGACCCCGAGGAGACCGCCCGCGTCTCCGGCCCGGCCGGCTCCCGCTCCACGGCCCCGGAAGGCGACTCCCCGGTGCCACCTCCCTGATTCCGGTGCCACCGCACTCCGGGGCCTCTGGTCGGTTCACACCGGCCGGGGGCCTTTTCCGTGCCCGCACCGCGACCCGCCCCGCGCCACCGGGGCCCCGCCTCGGACCCGGGGCGTCTCTCCCGTACGCCCAAAGGGCCAGCTCCTACGCGCCGGGCCCTGCTCGTACGCCATGGGCGCCCCCTCCGCACGCACGGGCCTTCCTCTGTACGCACGTCGTTTTCCCCGCACGCACGGGCCTTCCTCTGTGCGCACGTGGCCCTCCTCAGCACGCCGCCCGGGCCTCCCGCGCGGACGGGCCGGTGCGGGCGCCACGGGCCGGGCCGCGGCCGGCGGGCTGCCTCCGGCCGTCGGCCGGTACCGGTTCGCCGGCGCCCGACCGAGCGCGGCCCGGACCGGCGCGTTCCCACTCCCCGTCCCGCCAACGCGAAGACCCCCAGCCACTGGTGACTGGGGGTCTTCGTGCTGTGGGGCTAACAGGATTTGAACCTGTGGCCTCATCCTTATCAGGGATGCGCTCTAACCAACTGAGCTATAGCCCCGCCGCGCTCTCGCGCTGACTCCTGAAGATTAGCGCACGTCGGGGCCAGTCCCAAAATCGATACTCGGGGCGCTACTCGTCCTCGGCCAGCGTGAGCTCGACACCGCCCACGAAGCCCGCCGACAGGTTGTAGATGAAGGCGCCCAGCGTCGCCAGCGCGGTGGCCAGCACCACGTCGATCACGGCGATGACCGACGTGAAGATGAGCACCCGCGGCAGCGACAGGAACGACTGCAGATCGAAGCCGTTGCTCTCGTTCGAGCCGGTGGCCTCGCTGATGGTGCCGCCGACGGTCTCGAAGACGCCCATGGCGTCCATGACCATCCACAGCACCGCCGACGCGACCACGGCGCAGATGCCCAGCGCGATCGACAGCAGGAAGCTGACCTTCATCACCGACCACGGGTCGGCCTTGGCCACCCGCAGCCGTGCCTTGCGGGTGCGGGGCGTGGTGCGTGCCCCCGTGCGCGGCTTGCGCGTCGCCTGGGCGCCGCCCACGCCCTGCGCGCCGCCCAGCGTGCCCTCGGCCGGGCGCTGGCCCCCCTGGGTGCTGCCGCCGGGCGCTTGATACGCCTGGGGCGGGTGGTACGGCCCCGAAGGCCCCGGTGCGGGCTCACGCTCGCCGGGCAGCGGCCCGGTCGCGTAACCCTCGTACTGGGGCTGAGGCCCTCGTGTGTCCGTCACAGTGCCCCCTTGGGAGTCCGTGGCAGGGCCACGGGCACCGTTCGCGCCGGCTCCGGAAGCGGCCGAACCGGCGCCCGTGGCTCCACTCACGCTCTACTCCTCGTGCTCCCCGGTCGAAGGCTCCGTGCCCTCGACAGTGCCCTCTGTCACGCCTTCGGCGTGGACCTCGGCCATCTCGCCATCAGCATCATCGGCCCCATCGACCTCTTCCGCCTCACGACCGGCCTCGGCGTTGCGCGCGATGCCGACGACGGCATCCCGCTTGCCCAGATTGATCAGTTGGACGCCCATGGTGTCACGGCCCGTCTCCCTGACTTCATTGACTCGCGTACGAATCACACCACCGCCGAGTGTGATGGCGAGAATCTCGTCCGTCTCCTCGACCACCAGCGCACCGACGAGCGACCCCCGGTCCTCCACGATCTTGGCGGCCTTGATGCCGAGACCGCCGCGGCCCTGGACGCGGTACTCGTCGACGGCGGTCCGCTTCGCGTACCCGCCGTCGGTGGCGGTGAAGACGAACGTACCGGGCCGGACGACATTCATCGAGAGCAGCTGGTCGCCCTCGCGGAAACTCATCCCCTTGACGCCCGAGGTGGCACGGCCCATCGGGCGCAGCGCGTCGTCCGTCGCGGTGAACCTGATCGACTGGGCCTTCTTGCTGATGAGCAGCAGATCGTCCTCGGCCGACACCAGCTCCGCGCCGATCAGCTCGTCGTCACCGCCGTCCGGCATCTCGCGCAGGTTGATCGCGATGACACCGCCCGAGCGCGGCGAGTCGTAGTCCTTGAGCGCGGTCTTCTTCACCAGGCCGCCCTTGGTCGCCAGGATCAGGTACGGCACGGCCTCGTAGTCGCGGATCGCCAGGATGCGGGCGATCTTCTCGTCCGGCTGGAAGGCCAGCAGGTTGGCGACGTGCTGGCCGCGCGCGTCCCGGCCGGCGTCCGGAAGCTCGTACGCCTTGGCCCGGTAGACCCGGCCCTTGTTCGTGAAGAACAGCAGCCAGTGGTGGGTGGTGGAGACGAAGAAGTGGTCGACGATGTCGTCTTCCCGCAGCTTCGTCCCGCGCACGCCCTTGCCGCCGCGCTTCTGCGAGCGGTAGTCGTCCGTCTTGGTGCGCTTCACATAACCGCTGCGGGAGATCGTGACGACGATGTCCTCCTCGGCGATCAGGTCCTCGATGGACATGTCACCGTCGAAGGGCACCAGCTGGGAGCGCCGGTCGTCGCCGAACTTGTCGACGATCGCCGCCAGCTCCTCGCTGACGATGGTGCGCTGCTTGGCGGGCGAGGCCAGGATCTCGTTGTACTCGTTGATCTTCGCCTGGAGCTCGTCGTGCTCGGCGGTGATCTTCTGGTGCTCCAGCGCGGCCAGCCGGCGCAGCTGCATCTCCAGGATCGCGTTCGCCTGGAGCTCGTCGATCTCCAGCAGGCCCATCAGGCCCTCGCGCGCGATGTCCACCGTGTTCGAACGCCGGATGAGGGCGATGACCTCGTCGATGGCGTTGAGGGCCTTGAGGAGGCCGCGCAGGATGTGCGCCCGCTCCTCGGCCTTGCGCAGCCGGAACTTCGTCCGCCGGACGATGACCTCGATCTGGTGCGTCACCCAGTGGCGGATGAACGCGTCGATCGACAGCGTGCGCGGCACCCCGTCGACGAGCGCCAGCATGTTCGCGCCGAAGTTCGTCTGGAGGTCGGTGTGCTTGTACAGGTTGTTCAGGACGACCTTGGCGACGGCGTCCCGCTTCAGGACCACGACCAGACGCTGCCCCGTACGCGAGGAGGTCTCGTCGCGGACGTCCGCGATCCCGCCGACCTTGCCGTCCTTGACCAGGTCGGCGATCTTCTGCGCGAGGTTGTCGGGGTTGGTCTGGTACGGAAGCTCCGTGACGACCAGGCACTGACGGCCCTGGATCTCCTCGACCGCGACGACCGCGCGCATCGTGATCGAGCCGCGGCCGGTGCGGTACGCCTCCTCGATGCCCTTGCGGCCCACGACCAGCGCGCCGGTGGGGAAGTCGGGGCCCTTGATGCGCTCGATCAGCGCGTCCAGCAGCTCCTCGTGCGACGCCTCGGGGTGCTCCAGATACCACTGGGCGCCGGCGGCGACCTCGCGCAGGTTGTGCGGGGGGATGTTGGTCGCCATGCCGACCGCGATCCCCGCGGAGCCGTTGACCAGCAGGTTCGGGAAGCGCGCCGGCAGGACCGTCGGCTCCTGGTTGCGGCCGTCGTAGTTGTCCTGGAAGTCGACGGTCTCCTCGTCGATGTCCCGGACCATCTCCATGGACAGCGGCATCATCTTGCACTCGGTGTACCGCATCGCGGCGGCCGGGTCGTTGCCCGGGGAACCGAAGTTGCCGTTGGAGTCCACCAGCGGCATCCGCATCGACCAGTGCTGCGCGAGGCGCACCAGGGCGTCGTAGATGGAGGAGTCGCCGTGCGGGTGGTACGTGCCCATGACGTCGCCGACGACGCGGGCGCACTTGTAGAAGCCCTTCTCGGGGCGGTACCCGCCGTCGTACATCGCGTACAGCACCCGGCGGTGGACGGGCTTGAGGCCGTCCCGTACGTCGGGGAGCGCACGCGAGACGATGACGGACATCGCGTAGTCGAGGTAGGAGCGCTGCATCTCCGTCTCGAGCCCGACGGGCTCGACACGCATGCCCACACCGGGGATCGCGGCTTCCTCTTCGGGCATCACGGGTTCAGGTGTCACAGGGGTGTTGTCGTCGGCCATTGCTGGTCAAAGTCCTTTCGAGCTGCGGCGTCGCTGGTACGGCCGACTCAGATGTCGAGGAAGCGGACGTCCTTGGCGTTGCGCTGGATGAACGAGCGCCGCGCCTCGACGTCCTCACCCATGAGCACCGAGAACAGGTCGTCGGCCTGCGCGGCGTCGTCCAGCGTGACCTGACCGAGGACCCGGTGGTCGACGTCCATGGTGGTGATGCGCAGCTCTTCGGCGTTCATCTCGCCGAGGCCCTTGAAGCGCTGGATCGAGTCTTCCTTGATCCGCTTGCCGTTCTGCTTGCCGAGTGCCACGAGCGCGTCCCGCTCCCGGTCCGAGTACGCGTACTCGAAGTCGTCCCGGCCCCACTTGATCTTGTAGAGCGGCGGGCGCGAGAGATAGACGTTGCCCTGCTCCACCAGCGGTCGCATGAAGCGGAAGAGGAAGGTCAGCAGCAGCGTGTTGATGTGCTGACCGTCGACGTCGGCGTCCGCCATCAGGATGATCTTGTGATAGCGGAGCTTCTCGATGTCGAAGTCCTCGTGGACCCCGGTGCCGAACGCCGAGATCAGCGCCTGGACCTCGGTGTTCTGGAGGATCTTGTCGATCCGGGCCTTCTCGACGTTCAGGATCTTGCCGCGGATGGGCAGGATCGCCTGGTACATCGGATTACGGCCGGACTTCGCCGAACCACCGGCCGAGTCACCCTCGACGATGAAGATCTCGCACTTGGTGGGGTCGTTCGACTGGCAGTCGCTGAGCTTGCCCGGCAGCGAGGCGCTCTCCAGGAGCCCCTTGCGCCGCGTCAGGTCGCGCGCCTTGCGGGCCGCCACCCGGGCGGTCGAGGCGGCGATGCCCTTGCGGATGATGTCGGCGGCCTCGTTGGGGTTCCGGTCGAACCAGTCCGTCAGCTGCTCGTGGACGACCTTCTGCACGAAGGTCTTGGCCTCCGTGTTGCCCAGCTTGGTCTTCGTCTGGCCCTCGAACTGCGGCTCGCCCAGCTTCACCGAGATGATCGCGGTGAGGCCCTCGCGGACGTCCTCGCCGGTGAGGTTGTCGTCCTTCTCGCGGAGCAGCTTCTTGTCGCGCGCGTACCGGTTGACCAGCGAGGTCAGCGCCGCACGGAAGCCCTCCTCGTGCGTGCCGCCCTCGTGCGTGTGGATCGCGTTGGCGAAGGAGTAGACGCCCTCGGTGTACTGCGTGTTCCACTGCATGGCGATCTCGGCCGAGAGGAGGCGGTCCTTGTCCTCGGCCTCGATGTCGATCACCGACTGGTGAATGACGTCGCCCTTGCGGGAGTTGAGGTACTTCACGAAATCGACGATGCCGTTTTCGTAGTGGTAGGTGACCGAGCGCGCGGCCTCCTCCGCGGCGGGCTCGACGGCGTCCGCGCTGTCCGCGCCCGCCGTCGCCTTCGCCGACTCCCGCTCGTCGGTCAGCTTGAGGGTGAGGCCCTTGTTGAGGAACGCCATCTCCTGGAAGCGGCGCGAAAGGGTCTCGAAGCTGTACTCGGTGGTCTCGAAGATGTCCCCGTCGGCCCAGAAGGTGACCGTCGTGCCGGTCTCCTCGGTGGCTTCGTGCTGGGCCAGCGGGGCGGTCGGGACGCCGAGCTTGTAGTCCTGGGTCCAGCGGTAGCCGTCGGTCTTGACCTCGACGGCGACCCGGGTGGACAGGGCGTTGACGACGGAGACGCCGACGCCGTGCAGACCGCCGGAGACGGCGTAGCCGCCGCCGCCGAACTTGCCGCCCGCGTGCAGGACCGTCAGCACGACCTCGACGGCCGGCTTGCCCTCGGACGGCACGATGCCGACCGGGATGCCCCGGCCGTTGTCGATCACACGCACCCCGCCGTCGGCGAGGATCGTGACGTCGATGGTGTCCGCGTGGCCCGCCATCGCCTCGTCGACCGAGTTGTCGACGACTTCCTGCACGAGGTGGTGCAGGCCGCGCTCACCGGTCGAGCCGATGTACATGCCAGGCCGCTTGCGGACCGCGTCCAGCCCTTCCAGCACGGTGATCGCGCTGGCGTCGTACGAGGCGGCGACCTCGCCGTTCTCACCGACTGTGGACGGAATGTTCTCGTTGGGGTTGCCGGAATCGGCCACGAAGCGCCCTTTCTGGCACAGCACAGGCCGTTCTCCGGCAAGCGGGAGCGGCTGCGTCGTTCGGCTTGTATCGACGACTCCCGCCTCATCGGCGGGATTACTCACCAGTCTACCGGTAGCGCTGACATGAATGGGGGTTTGCCGGTACCTGAGTACGCATGTGCCGCCCTGAATGAGCGGCTGACGACTCCCCATATTCGGGAAGGGGCTCCAAGAGGCCCTGACGGGCCTGGAGCGCTTCGGCCTGTCAACCTCCCGCTACGGTGAGGGACGCTCCGGCCGTACCGTCCGGTTTCCTCCGGAGCAAATCCCGCCGAACCCACCCAGAAGCTCGCCCAGTACACGACAATTTTACGACGAACGTGCAGCTCAGCGGTATCGAGGGGTCATCCTCGGTGAGGCGGCGGGAGCCGCCGGGAAAGCGGGAGGCGCGCCCGCGGGCCGACGCGGCGCGGGCCGCCTCCGGCCGACGCCGCCCGAAGGCTCATCCGTAGGTGTCCCCGGGGCCCTTGCTGCCGGGCGCCCGCAACGGCCCGAACCGGCGCTCCGGGCCCCCCGGCCCGACCACTTTGATCATCCGCACGGTGCCCTGCCCCAGGTCCGCGTTCAGCCGGGCCACCAGCTGCGGGGCCAGCAGCCGCAGCTGCGTCGCCCACGCCGTCGAGTCACAGCTCACGGTCAGCACCCGGGCGTCCGGATCGTCGTCGTACCGCAGCGGTACGCAGTGATTCGCCAGGTCGTCGCCGACGATCTGCGGCCACCGCCCCATCACCCCGCCGACCGCGGCGGGCGTCTCCCAGCCCCGCTCGGTGATCAGCCGGTTGATCGCGGAGCCCAGCGCCAACGGGTCCCGGCCGTCCGACCGGGCCCCCGAGCGCAGTCCGCCGCCCCGCCGCGCCTGCTTCCTCTGCTGCGCCGCCGCGCCCCGTGCCCTGGCCTGCTCCTTCGCCGCCCGCAACGCGACCCGGGCGAGATCGACCCCGGTCACCTCGGGCGGCTTCGACGCCCCGGAAGGCGTCCCCGAGGCCCCCTCGGACAGGGCCGGATCCGGCAGCGCCTCGCCCGGGCCGCCGGCACCGCCCGCCCGGTCCGTGCCTTTCGCGCGAGCCGCGCGCGAGCCTCCCGTACCGCCCGCCCGGGAGGCCGAGCCCCGCCGGCCCGCCGCGCTCTCACCCCGGCCGGTCATACGCGTGCCACCTCGCCCGCGGTCACCGCGTACCGCGTTCCCGCCAGCACACCCGGAACGTCCTCGGCCACCGCGGCCGTCACCAGCACCTGCTCGCCCGGGGCCACCAGCTCCGCCAGCCGCTCCCGGCGGCGGGCGTCCAGCTCGGCGAAGACGTCGTCCAGGACCAGCACCGGCTCGTTGCCCTCGGAGCGCAGCAGCTCGTAACTGGCCAGCCGCAGCGCCAGCGCGTAACTCCAGGACTCGCCGTGACTGGCGTACCCCTTCGCCGGCATCCCCCGCAGACCGAGCACCAGATCGTCGCGGTGCGGGCCGACGAGGGTCACACCCCGCTCGATCTCCTGCTTGCGGACTCCTTCGAGCGCCGCGATCAGCTGCGCGTACAGCTCGTCGCGGGTACGCGCGGGACCCACGTCCTCGCCGACGGAGCTGCGGTACTCCAGCGCCACCGGACCGCCGCCCGGCGCGACGTCCCCGTACGCCTTGTCGGCCAGCGGCTGGAGCGTGGCGATCAGATCGAGGCGCTGCGCGAGCAGCTCGGCGCCCACCCGTCCCAGATGCTGGTCCCAGACGTCGAGCGTGGACATGTCCATCGAGCGGCCGCCGTGCCGCCGGGCCATCGCCGCGGACTTCAACAGGGTGTTGCGCTGCTTGAGCACCCGCTCGTAGTCCGAGCGGACCCCGGCCATCCGGGGGGCGCGCGCCGTGATCAGCTCGTCCAGGAACCGCCGCCGCTCGCCGGGGTCGCCCTTCACCAGCGCCAGATCCTCCGGCGCGAACAGCACGGTCCGTACGATGCCCAGCACGTCACGGGGTCTGACCTGCGAGGACCTGTTGATCCGGGCCCGGTTGGCGCGTCCGGGGTTCAGCTCCAGCTCGATCAGCTGCGAACGCTCGCCCTGGGTGACCGCCGCGCGGATCACCGCCCGCTCCGCGCCCATCCGCACCAGCGGGGCGTCCGAGGAGACCCGGTGGCTGCCGAGGGTGGCGAGATAGCCGACGGCCTCGACGAGATTGGTCTTGCCCTGCCCGTTGGGCCCCACGAACGCGGTGACGCCCGGGTCGAGAGGGACCTCGACCCGGGCGTACGAGCGGAAGTCGGCCAGCGAGAGATGGGTGACATGCATGTGCGCCGACCTCCCGGGCCTTTCTGTTCCGCTGTGTGGTGCCGTCGTGCGTGGGTGCCGCGTTCCCGCGGCGGTCTACTTCTTGTTCTCGACCGCGTGCCCGCCGAACTGGTTGCGCAGCGCGGCGATCATCTTCATCTGCGGTGAGTCGTCCTGGCGCGAGGCGAACCGCGCGAACAGCGACGCCGTGATCGCGGGCAGCGGCACCGCGTTGTCGATCGCGGCCTCCACCGTCCAGCGGCCCTCGCCCGAGTCGGCGGCGAAGCCCCGGAGCTTGTCCAGGTGCTCGTCGTCGTCGAGGGCGTTGACCGCGAGGTCGAGCAGCCAGGAGCGGATGACCGTGCCCTCCTGCCAGGAGCGGAAGACCTCGCGCACGTCGGTGACGGAGTCGACCTTCTCCAGCAGCTCCCAGCCCTCGGCGTACGCCTGCATCATGGCGTACTCGATGCCGTTGTGGACCATCTTCGCGAAGTGGCCGGCGCCGACCTTGCCCGCGTGCACGGAGCCGAAGTCGCCCTCGGGCTTCAGGGCGTCGAAGATCGGCTGGACCTTCGCCACGTTCTCGTCGGTGCCGCCGTACATCAGGGCGTAGCCGTTCTCCAGGCCCCAGACGCCGCCCGAGACGCCGCAGTCCACGAAGCCGATGTCCTTGAGGCCCAGCTCGACGCCGTGCTTCTCGTCGTCGGTCCAGCGCGAGTTCCCGCCGTCGACGACGACGTCACCGGGCGAGAGCAGCTCGGCCAGCTCGTCGATCGTGGTCTGGGTGGCGGCGCCGGCGGGGACCATGACCCAGACGACCCGTGGACCCTTCAACTTGCCCACAAGCTCTTCGAGACTGTGGACATCGGCGACATCCGGGTTGCGGTCGTAACCGATGACGGTGTGGCCTGCGCGGCGGATGCGCTCGCGCATGTTGCCGCCCATCTTGCCGAGGCCGACGAGACCGAGCTCCATCAGAGATTCCTTAAGCGTCGTGGCGATAAGCATCGGGGCGTTGTGCACCCAGGACCGAGCCTACGCCCGGCCGGGGACAGCGCGGCGGGCCCGCTCCGCGCCGAGCGGGCCCGCCGGAAACTGCCGCGGAAACGTCCCCCGATCGGCCGGAGGAGGCCGGGCTCAGCCGGAGAGGCGCACCGGCATGATCAGGTACTTGTACGCGTCGTCCGCCTCGGCGTCGACGGCCGGGCGGCCGCTGAGCAGGGCGGGCTTGGTGGACGTGGTGAAGGAGAGCTGGGCGACCGGGGAGTCGATCGCGCTCAGACCGTCCAGCAGGAACGTCGGGTTGAAGGCGATGGAGATGTCGTCGCCCTCCAGCACCGCGTCGACGCGCTCCACAGCCTGTGCGTCGTCACTGGAACCGGCTTCCAGGATGAGGACGCCCTGCTCGAAGCTGAGCCGTACGGGAGTGTTGCGCTCGGCGACCAGGGCCACACGCTTGACGGCCTCGACGAAGGGCGCCGTCTCGATCACCGCCACGGAGTTGAACTCCGTCGGGAACAGCGTGCGGTACTTCGGCAGGTCGCCCTCCAGCAGGCGGGTGGTCGTCCGGCGCCCGGCGCCCTCGAAACCGATCAGGCCCTCGCCCGCGCCGGAGCCGGAGAGCGCCAGGGTGACCGTGTCGCCGCTGGTGAGTGCCTTGGCGGTGTCCAGGAGGGTCTTCGCGGGCACCAGGGCGACCGCCGAGGCGTCGGCGTTCTCCGGCTTCCACAGGAACTCGCGGACCGCGAAGCGGTAGCGGTCGGTGGAGGCGAGGGTGACGGTGTCGCCCTCGATCTCGATCCGCACGCCCGTGAGCACCGGCAGCGTGTCGTCGCGGCCGGCGGCGATGGCGACCTGGGCGGCGGCCGAGGCGAAGACCTCACCGGGGACGGTGCCCGTGGCGGTCGGCATCTGCGGCAGCGCGGGGTACTCCTCCACCGGCAGCGTGTGGAGGGTGAAGCGGGAGGAGCCGCAGACGACCGTGGCCCGCACGCCGTCGGTGGAGATCTCCACCGGGCGGTTGGGCAGGGCGCGGCAGATGTCGGCGAGCAGCCGGCCGGAGACGAGCACCGTGCCGTCCTCGTCGACCTCCGCGTCGACGGAGACCCTGGCGGAGACCTCGTAGTCGAAGCTGGAGAAGCTGAGAGCCCCGTCCTCGGCCTTCAGCAGAAGGCCCGCGAGAACGGGCGCCGGCGGACGGGCCGGGAGGCTGCGGGCCACCCAGGCCACCGCCTCCGCGAGTACATCGCGCTCCACCCGGATCTTCACCGGAACCGCCTCCTGCTGTTGCTCGCTCGCCCTGCTGGCCTTCGTCGTCTGGACCGGAGCTCCCTGCCGAGGGCTGGGGAGGCTCCGGGGTCCAGTCTGACGTACGGCACCGACAGTCGTTGCTGCTCGGGGTCAAGTCGGGCCGAGAGCCTCGCGGCGGTCGACGGTCGAGTTGTACACAGGCCCCACTTCGAAGCGGATTCCTGGCTAACTCTGGGTGGTAGTAGTAGTAGGGCTTGTGGATACCGTGGATAACGTCGTTTGCGCAGGTCAGCGACGGTTTTTTGTCCACCGGTCCTGTGGGTGGCGCCCGTGGACAACCGGGGCTTTCTGTGGACGGACGAAAGTTCTGCACACCCGATGCACAGGAGGGGGCCACTTCTCCCCAGGTCTGTCCCCAGCTTTACCCCTGTTCCCCACAGCCCAACCGACCACCTTGGTGTGACGCCTTTCACTCAGGGCGGTGAGGGCGTGTGTTGCGTTGCCGAACAGTGGACAGGGGTGTGGAGAAGCTGGGGACAACAGAGCCCAGCCTGTGGGCCGCCGGTGGACAACAGCGAGGACCCCCTGTGGACGAAAAGTTTGTCCACAGGCTGTGGATCACGGTTGACCACAAATCCCCAACCACATGACCTGGCCTGATGAAGTATCGGCAGCACACCCTGTGGACGCAATATGGACAACTTCCCAGTCCCCAGGCTGTGGACGGGAGATTTCCCGTACATCTGTGGAGAAGGGCCTCTGAGCGGCCAGTATTCGAACAGCATGGGCTCGGCGGTGTGCTCGTCGCGGGTGCCGGTGACGCCCGGAGCCGCTCGCCGAGCGCTTCCGTAGGCCCCCGACCGGCCCTCGCAGAGCCTTCGGAGCCGCGCCGAGCGGGCTCGGGCGCGCGACCGGCCGGGCCCCAGGGCTCGATCGGCGGGCTCGGGGAACGCGAAAGGGCGCCTGCCGCGGACCGTGGTGGTCCGCGGCAGGCGCCCCGGGAACGCGTCCGGAGAGCCGGAGAGGCCGGCGTCAGCCGTTCTTGATGCGGTTGGTCAGCTCGGTGACCTGGTTGTAGATGGAGCGTCGCTCCGCCATCAGCGCCCGGATCTTCCGGTCTGCGTGCATCACCGTCGTGTGGTCGCGGCCGCCGAACTGCGCACCGATCTTCGGCAGCGAGAGGTCGGTCAGCTCGCGGCACAGATACATCGCGATCTGGCGCGCCGTCACCAGGACCCGGCTTCGCGAGGACCCGCAGAGGTCGTCCACGGTGAGGCCGAAGTAGTCCGCGGTCGCCGCCATGATGGCCGGCGCGGTGATCTCCGGGGCCGCCTCCTCGCCACCGGGAATCAGGTCCTTCAGGACGATCTCGGTGAGTCCGAGGTCCACCGGCTGCCTGTTCAGGGACGCGAAGGCGGTCACCCGGATCAGGGCGCCCTCCAGCTCACGGATGTTGCGCGAGATCCGCGAAGCGATGAACTCCAGGACCTCCGGCGGGGCGTTGAGCTGCTCCTGCACCGCCTTCTTGCGGAGGATCGCGATCCGGGTCTCCAGCTCGGGCGGCTGGACGTCGGTCGTCAGGCCCCACTCGAAACGGTTGCGCAGCCGGTCCTCCAGCGTCACCAGCTGCTTGGGCGGCCGGTCCGAGGAGAGCACGATCTGCTTGTTCGCGTTGTGCAGCGTATTGAAGGTGTGGAAGAACTCCTCCTGCGTCGACTCCTTGCTCGCCAGGAACTGGATGTCGTCGACCAGCAGGATGTCCACGTCGCGGTAGCGCTTGCGGAAGGTGTCGCCCTTGCCGTCGCGGATCGAGTTGATGAACTCGTTGGTGAACTCCTCCGAGCTCACGTACCGCACCCGGGTCCCCGGGTAGAGGCTCCGCGCGTAGTGCCCGATGGCGTGCAGCAGGTGGGTCTTGCCGAGCCCCGACTCCCCGTAGATGAACAGGGGGTTGTACGCCTTCGCGGGCGCCTCGGCGACAGCGACGGCAGCGGCGTGCGCGAACCGGTTGGAGGCCCCGATGACGAAGGTGTCGAAGAGGTACTTCGGGTTCAGCCGGGCCTGCGGTTCACCGGGCCCCGGCGCGGGGGCCGGCTGGGCGCCCATCGGGCCGGGGACCGAGCCGCCGGTGCGCCCGGGGCCGTGCCCGCCCTGGCGGTGCTGCGGCTGCTGGTCCTGCCGGTCGGGACGCTGCTGCTCGTACCCCTGGTGCTCGGGCGGCTGCGAGCGGTAGTCGTGCTGGGGCTGCTGGGGGCGGCCGGTGCCGTAGGGCTCGCGCCACTGCTCGGAGGGCTGCTCGCGGTACTGCTCGTTCTCCCGGTAGGAGTCGGTGTCGCGGTAGGGCTCGCCGGAGGGCTGGTCGCGGTCCTGGTACCCGCCGTGCCGCGGCTGCTGCCAGGAGAGGTCCTCCTGGGTACGCGGCCAGGCGCCGGGCTCCGGGCGCTGCTGCTGGTAGTCGGGGTAGGCCGGCCGGGCCGTCGGCATGCCGTCGTCCGAGGGCCGGTGGCCGTAGCCGTCGTAGGCGTCTCCCCGCGGTGCTTCCTCACGGGGCTGAGCCGGGTAGCGGTGGCCCTGCTGGCTCTGGTGCGACTGGTGCGACTGGTGCATCGGGGGCGACGGCGGGTCGCCCGCGGAGTCGTCGACGGTGATCGCGATCCGGATCGGGCGGCCGCACTCGCGGGTCAGCGTCTCGCTGATGAGCGGTGCGAGCCGGCCCTCCAGGACCCGCTTGCCCCATTCGTTGGGAACGGCGAGCAGCGCGGTGTCGGCGACGAGTGCCAGCGGCTGGCAGCGCTCGATCCACTGCTTGTCCTTCGGTTCGATGCCCTGCTGGCCGTCCCCGAGGAGTTGTTCCAGCACTCGCGGCCACACTGCGGCAAGATCGGCAGGTACGTCAGCCACAAGGCACGCTCTCTCGCATGTCCCACGAATGTGTGGTTCTCGGGACGGGATGGGTCGGGTCGGGTGAGGCCCGGCAGTCGGGAAGGAAAAGAACCGGAGTTCAGCCACGGTAGTCAGGCCGACCCGCGCGGTACAAGTTGTTGTCCACAGGCTGTGCACAATGAGGGGCGGTGCGGAGCCGGTTTGACCGGATGGCGTAGCCGCGCGTACCGTGACCAGGTCGAGTTGTCGATGGCTGCTGCCGCCTGCCTCCGATGGGCAAAGATCACGATCTGTGATTGTGAAGCGGTGCACTAAGGCGTTTACGCGAGTTCCTCGTGGGCGCACGGTGACAGCCAGGCGATGTCCCGCCAACACACGAATCATTTCTGGAGCCCCCGAGTGAGCAAGCGCACCTTCCAGCCGAACAACCGTCGTCGCGCCAAGACCCATGGCTTCCGGCTGCGCATGCGTACCCGTGCCGGCCGTGCGATTCTCGCGAACCGCCGTGGCAAGGGCCGCAGCAGCCTGTCCGCCTGATCGCTTACAGGTCCATGACGTGCTGCCTACCGAGAATCGGCTGAGGCGGCGCGAGGACTTCGCGACCGCGGTACGACGAGGACGTCGAGCCGGACGTCCGCTACTCGTCGTCCATCTACGCAGCGGTGAAACGGACCCGCACGTGGCGGGGGAGACTGTTCCCCCACCACGTGCGGGTTTCGTCGTCAGCAAAGCCGTGGGGGGCGCCGTCGTCCGTACCTCGGTGAAGCGGAAACTCCGCCACCTGGTCCGCGACCGGCTGGCTCTGCTGCCCCCCGGTAGCCTTGTTGTCGTACGGGCGCTGCCCGGTGCGGGCGACGCCGACCATGCACAGCTGGCCCGAGACCTGGACGCCGCACTTCAGCGGCTGCTGGGAGGGGGCGCGCGATGAAGTACCCGCTGCTTGCTCTCATCAAGCTGTACCAGTGGACGATCAGTCCACTCCTCGGGCCTGTCTGCCGCTATTACCCGTCGTGTTCCCACTATGGATATACGTCGATCGACAGGCACGGTGCCATCAAGGGAACAGCGCTGACGGCCTGGCGCATCCTTCGGTGCAATCCGTGGTCACCCGGCGGTGTGGATCATGTTCCGCCACGCAAGCGTCCGCGGTGGCACGAGCTGCTGCGCAACGCCCTGCGTGGCGACAAGGGCGGGGAGTCCGCCGCTGATGTGCCGTCCGGGGGGTCGGTCTCCGAACCGCCGAGCCCGGCCGCAGAGACCTCGCCCAATGCTCAAGGAGCTTGATTAGTGGACACGATTGCCAGTCTGTTCAGCTTCATCACCACACCTGTCTCATGGGTCATCGTTCAGTTCCACAAGGTCTACGGGGCGATCTTCGGTGACGACTCCGGCTGGGCCTGGGGCCTGTCGATCGTGTCGCTGGTGGTGTTGATCCGGATCTGCCTGATCCCGCTCTTCGTGAAGCAGATCAAGTCGACCCGCAACATGCAGGTGCTCCAGCCGAAGATGAAGGCGATCCAGGAGCGCTACAAGAACGACAAGCAGCGTCAGTCCGAAGAGATGATGAAGCTGTACAAGGAGACGGGCACCAACCCGCTCTCCTCGTGCCTTCCCATCCTGGCGCAGTCGCCGTTCTTCTTCGCCCTGTACCACGTCCTCTCGTCCATCGCCTCGGGCAAGAAGATCGGGGCGATCAACCAGGACCTTCTGGACAGCGCCCGTGAGGCGCACATCTTCGGCGCACCGCTCGCCGCGAAGTTCACGGACAGCGTCGAGAAGGTCACCTCGCTCAACGCCGACCTGCTGGACGTCCGGATCGTCACCGCGATCATGATCGTGCTGATGTCCGCCTCGCAGTTCTTCACCCAGCGCCAGCTGATGACGAAGAACGTCGACCTGACGGTGAAGACCCCGTACATGCAGCAGCAGAAGATGCTGATGTACATCTTCCCGGTCATCTTCGCCGTGATGGGCATCAACTTCCCCGTCGGTGTCCTCGTCTACTGGCTGACCACGAACGTCTGGACCATGGGTCAGCAGATGTACGTGATCAACCAGAACCCGACCCCGGGCAGCAAGGCGCAGGACGCCTACCTCCAGCGTGTGCTCAAGAGCGTGAGCGCCCACGAGCAGGTGCGTGGCCGTACCCGGCGCAACACCGTCAAGGCGATCGTGGCCAAGGGTCCCGACCGCAACGACATCGAGCGCAAGTTCATCACCGGCCTCGGCAAGCTGGGCCTGGCGGCCCAGGAGGACGGCACGGTACAGAAGAGCGAGACCGCCGCCGCCGAGGCCGAGGGTCAGGCGCACAAGCGTCAGCAGCCCAAGCGCCAGACCAAGGCCAAGCGCCAGACGGCCGCTGCCACGGCAGGCGGGACCAAGGACTCGGATCCCGCGGCGGCCGGCTCGAAGACCTCGCTCGAGAAGCAGGACGCACCGCAGGACGAAAAGCCGAAGTCGGCGGGCAAGCCCGCCTCCGGTTCCTCACGCCAAGCCAAGTCCGGACAGCGCAAGGGTCCGCAGCGGCCCAAGCACCCGTCCAAGAAGTAAGAAGGAGTCCATCCGTGACGGAAGGCACCACTTCCACGGCCACCGCTGAGGCCGGCAGCGACACCCTGACCCGCCTGGAGCAGGAGGGCGAGATCGCGGCCGACTACCTCGAGGGGCTGCTCGACATCGCGGACCTCGACGGCGACATCGACATGGACGTCGAGGCGGACCGGGCCGCGGTGTCGATCATCAGCGAATCGGCACGCGACCTCCAGAAGCTCGTGGGCCGTGACGGTGAGGTTCTGGAGGCGCTCCAGGAGCTGACGCGACTGGCCGTCCACCGGGAGACCGGTGACCGCAGCCGCCTGATGCTGGACATCGGCGGGTTCCGGGCCAAGAAGCGCGAGACCCTCGCGGAGCTGGGCGCCAAGGCCGCGGACGAGGTCAAGAGCTCGGGCGCGCCGGTGAAGCTGGACCCGATGACGCCGTTCGAGCGCAAGGTCGTGCACGACGCGATCGCAGCAGCCGGTCTCCGGAGCGAGTCGGAGGGCGAGGAGCCGCAGCGCTTCGTCGTCGTTCTCCCGGCCTGACCGGATCCTTGTACTGTCGGCCCCGTCTGTTCGCAGGCGGGGCCGATCTTGTCAGCCTGATAGTCAGCCACCCACAGTGCGCTAGTGCGGTATGGAAGGACGGTCCCCCGTGACGGAGGCAGCAGAGCTCCCCCAGGCACCTGCGGAGGCCCAGGCGGTGTTCGGAGAGCGCTACCCGGATGCCGTCCGGTACGCGGAACTCCTCGCGGACGCCGGGGTCAAGCGAGGGCTGATCGGCCCGCGTGAAGTACCCCGGCTGTGGGAGCGGCACCTGCTGAACTGTGCGGTGCTCTCCGAGGTCGTGCCCGAAGGCGTCACGGTCTGCGATGTGGGCTCGGGTGCGGGCCTGCCCGGTATCCCGCTGGCTCTGGTGCGCCCAGATCTCAAGATCACCTTGCTGGAGCCGCTCCTCCGGCGTACGAACTTCCTCCAGGAAGTCGTCGAGCTGCTCGGCCTGGACCATGTGACCGTCGTGCGCGGCCGGGCCGAGGAGGTCCTCGGAACGCTTCAACCCGTCCAGGTGGTGACCGCTCGCGCGGTGGCCCCGCTGGACCGGCTGGCCGGCTGGGGGGTGCCCCTGCTGAAGCCGTACGGGGAGATGCTCGCGCTCAAGGGCGACACCGCCGAGGAGGAGCTCAACGGCGCACGGTCCGCACTCAGCAAGCTCGGTGTCCTGGAGACCGAGGTGCTGCATGTCGGCGAAGGCTTGGTCGATCCGCTGTCCACCGTGGTCCGCGTCGTGGTGGGTGAGAGTCCGGGTGGTGTGAGGTTCGCCGCAAAGAGGGCCAAGGCCGCTCGGACGGGACGCACACGCAGGCGCCGCTGAGCGACTTCGCGGAGCGGCGCCACGCCCCGCGCGGGGGCCTCCGGGGATCGGCCGGTATGCGGTTTCTGTTGCACTTTGGGCCACTTACCAGCGGTTCTACCGGAAGGTGGCGATATGTGCCCCGTGCGGAGTGTCGTGGCCTGGTAGTTGCTTCGCGGGGGCATCGTGTTTCACGTGAAACGTCGCTCTCTGCTGCAGGGAATCATCGGCCGTGGTCGTGCGGCTGCCACGCCGCGCGACCGCAAACCCGGACGGGTTGCCGAGTTGTCCACACGCACGGATTCATCCACAGAACAGCGGGCCTCGCTGGTTCACGACACCGAAAGCATGGCAGGCTCTGCTCATTGTGAGCCTGAAGCCGAGGAGAGTGAATCCTTGCGGTCCGACGCCAACATCGCGGGACCGATGACCGACCCGGTCCCCGGTCCCCGAACCGAGTCTGTGGGTGAGGGTGTTTCACGTGAAACACCGCCGCCGATGGACGACACACCCATCGGCCGTGCCGCTCAGCTGGCGGTCGAAGCCCTCGGCCGCGCCGGCGAAGGGCTGCCCCGCCCTGACCGGACCCGTGTCATGGTGGTGGCCAACCAGAAGGGTGGGGTCGGCAAGACGACCTCGACGGTCAACCTGGCCGCTTCCCTGGCGCTCCACGGAGCGCGCGTTCTCGTGGTCGACCTCGACCCGCAGGGCAATGCTTCCACGGCTCTGGGCATCGACCACCATGCGGATGTTCCCTCGATCTACGACGTTCTGGTGGATAGCCGCCCGCTCTCCGAGGTCGTCCAGCCCGTGCCGGATGTCGAAGGTCTCTTCTGCGCCCCGGCCACCATCGATCTCGCCGGTGCGGAGATCGAGCTGGTCTCGCTGGTGGCGCGGGAGAGCCGGCTCCAGCGGGCCATCCAGGCATATGAGCAGCCGCTGGACTACATCCTCATCGACTGCCCGCCCTCGCTGGGCCTGTTGACGGTGAACGCACTGGTGGCCGGGGCCGAGGTGCTCATCCCCATCCAGTGCGAGTACTACGCGCTGGAGGGCTTGGGGCAGCTCCTGCGGAACGTCGACCTGGTGCGGGGACATCTGAATCCGGACCTGCATGTCTCGACGATCCTGCTGACGATGTACGACGGCCGGACGAGGCTCGCCTCCCAGGTCGCCGAGGAGGTCCGGACGCACTTCGGCAAGGAAGTGCTGCGGACCAGTATCCCGAGGTCCGTGCGGATCTCGGAGGCGCCGAGCTACGGCCAGACCGTGCTGACCTACGATCCGGGATCCAGCGGTTCGCTCTCCTATCTCGAAGCCGCCCGGGAGATCGCCCTGCGGGGCGTAGGGATGCACTACGAGGCTCAGCACGCCCACACGAGCAGTCAGAACAGCCAGCAGAACGTTTCGGAGGGCCTTCAGTGAGTGAGCGTCGTAGAGGACTGGGACGTGGGCTCGGTGCGCTGATCCCTGCCGCTCCCCAGGAGAAGCAGGTGCCGTCGCCCGGAGTCGGGGCGGCGTCGTCCGGCACCGGACCCGTTCTGACGGCGGAGCGTGGCGTGGCCGCGGCGAAGGTGACCGCGTTGCCGTCCGTCCCGGCGGTGCCGGAGCCGGCGCCCGCCCCGGAGGGCCGGCCCGAGCAGGACGGCGGGACCTCGGGCGCGTATTTCGCCGAGCTTCCGATCGCGACGATCACCCCGAACCCCCGCCAGCCCCGTGAGGTCTTCGACGAGGACGCGCTGGCCGAGCTGGTCGTCTCCATCAAGGAAGTCGGTCTTCTCCAGCCGGTCGTCGTCCGCAAGGCGGGCCCGGACAGCTACGAGCTCATCATGGGTGAGCGCCGGTGGAGGGCCTGCCGGGAAGCGGGCCTGGAGCGGATTCCCACCATCGTCCGCGCCACGGACGACGAGAAGCTGCTGCTGGACGCGCTGCTGGAGAACCTCCACCGGGCGCAGCTGAATCCGCTGGAGGAGGCCGCCGCGTACGACCAGCTGCTCAAGGACTTCCAGTGCACCCATGACCAGCTGGCCGACCGGATCGGCCGATCGCGTCCGCAGGTGACGAACACGCTGAGGCTTCTGCGGCTCTCTCCGCCGGTGCAGCGCCGGGTCGCCGCAGGAGTCCTGTCGGCCGGCCACGCCCGGGCTCTGCTGTCCGTGGACGACTCGGAGGAGCAGGACCGGCTGGCCCATCGCATCGTGGCGGAAGGGCTTTCGGTGCGCGCGGTCGAGGAGATCGTGACACTCATGGGCTCGCGCCCCACGAGCTCTCCGAAGTCCAAGGGCCCGAGGGCCGGCGGCCGGGTGTCCCCTGCCCTGACCGACCTGGCGACCCGCCTGTCCGACCGCTTCGAAACCCGGGTGAAGGTCGACCTGGGGCAGAAGAAGGGCAAGATCGTCGTCGAGTTCGCCTCGATGGAGGACCTGGACCGGATTCTCGGCAGCCTCGCTCCGGGCGAGGGCCGTGTGCTGGAGAGCCGCCTCGCCGAGACGTCCGAAGAGGACGACAAGGGCTGACCGGCGAAACCCATGGAGGGCGGGCCATGCTCCGGTGTCTACCGGAACACGGTCCGCCCTTTGCCTTCTCCCGGTGACCGCGCCACCTCCGGGTGGCTACGATGCGTTCAGGGGAACGGCGTATCCATGGCGTCCGGCCTCGGAGGAGGGGGGACGCCTTGCGAAGAGTGAGCCGTGGCCGGCTCGTCACGGTCGGGCTGAGCCCGGTGCCGGCGGGGTATCCGTCGGCGGTCTGCGGCCTGAACGCAGCGCGCCGACAGCCGCACGTGAAGCGGCGGGCGAAGGAAGTGAGGGATCGCCGTCATGGGGCGTCGGCTCGTACCACTCACCCTGGACAACCTTCCGGATCTCCCCCAGCGGTGCCGCTCGTGCGTCTTCTGGGAGCTTGACCCGGTCAGTGGCGAAGCCGCGGTGAAGGCGGGCAGGCCGGAGCTGGAGAAGGAAGCCTGGATCTCCGCGGTGCTCCTGGAGTGGGGCTCCTGCGGCCGGGTGGTCTATGTGGACGACGCCCCGGTCGGCTTTATGCTCTACGCCCCGCCCGCCTACGTCCCCCGCTCGACGTCGTTCCCGACCAGTCCGGTCTCCGCTGATGCCGTCCAGCTCATCACCGGGCTGATCATTCCCGAGTACCAGGGCCAGGGGCTGGGCCGTGTCATGGTGCAGACGGTGGCCAAGGACGTCCTGCGCCGGGGCTTCAAGGCGATCGAGGCGTTCGGGGACGCTCGGTCCGAGCGAGCCACGTGCGTACTCCCCGCCGATCATCTGCTGGCCGTCGGCTTCAAGACCGTGCGGCCGCATCCTGTGTATCCGCGGATGAGGCTGGAGCTGCGGACGACGCTCTCCTGGAAGGAAGACGTGGAGATGGCGCTCGACCGTCTTCTGGGAGCGGTCCAGAAGGAGCCGGTGCTGCGGCCGCTGTGAGGCCGGACCGGGTCGTCGGCCATGCGAAACGGGCCCGCCCCAGAGGGTGAGCCCGTTTCACGTGAAACATCGCGCGGTGCGTGACTAGGCGCTGATGAAGCCTTCGAGGTCGCGGAGGATCGCGGCCTTCGGCTTGGCCCCGACGATGGTCTTGGCAACCTCGCCGCCCTGGTACACGTTCAGGGTCGGGATGGACATCACGCCGTACTTGGCGGCGGTGGCCGGGTTCTCGTCGATGTTGAGCTTGACGATCTCGATCTGGTCGCCGTGCTCTGCTGCGATCGCCTCCAGCGACGGGGCGATCTGGCGGCACGGGCCGCACCAGGCGGCCCAGAAGTCCACCAGAACGGGCTTGTCGCTCTTGAGGACGACCTCGTCGAAGGTGTCATCCGTAACGTGCTTCAGGTCGCCGGCCACGGCGGCCTCCTTAGTCTGTCGGGGTGGTGGGGTGCGGTGCGGACGTTCAGACGGCCGGGGTCTTCTCCGGCTCGGCGGGCTCCGCGTCGGCCAGGGCCGCGAGGAAGCGCTCGGCGTCCAGGGCGGCGGAGCAGCCGGTGCCCGCTGCCGTGATGGCCTGACGGTAGGTGTGGTCGACCACGTCTCCGGCGCCGAAGACGCCGGTCAGGTTGGTGCGCGTGGAGGGCGCCTCCACCTTCAGGTATCCCTCGTCGTCGAGCTCCAGCTGGCCCTTGAAGAGCTCGGTGCGGGGGTCGTGGCCGACGGCGATGAACAGGCCGGTCACGGGGAGCTCGGACGTCTCGCCGGTCTTGGTGCTGCGCAGGGTCAGGCCGGAAAGCTTCTGGTCGCCCTTGACCTCGGCGACCTCGCTGTCCCAGGCGAACCTGATCTTCGGGTCCGCGAAGGCCCGGTCCTGCATGGCCTTGGAGGCGCGCAGGGTGTCACGGCGGTGGACGATCGTGACCGACTTGGCGAAGCGGGAGAGGAAGGTCGCCTCCTCCATCGCGGTGTCGCCGCCGCCGATCACGGCGATGTCGTGGTCCTTGAAGAAGAAGCCGTCGCAGGTGGCGCACCAGGAGACGCCGCGTCCGGAGAGGGCGTCCTCGTTGGGCAGTCCGAGCTTGCGGTGCTGGGAGCCGGTCGTGACGATGACGGCCTTGGCGCGGTGGACGGTGCCCGCGGTGTCG
This sequence comes from Streptomyces sp. NPDC091649, assembly GCF_044756785.1. Taxonomy (NCBI): domain Bacteria; kingdom Bacillati; phylum Actinomycetota; class Actinomycetes; order Kitasatosporales; family Streptomycetaceae; genus Streptomyces; species Streptomyces sp. NPDC091649. The sequence continues at coordinate 305,717 of NZ_JBIVTR010000005.1, forward strand.
GTGACGGTCTTGATGTCACCGGTGAGGTCGACCGCGACCACGTCGTCGGGGATCAGCTCGGCGCCGAAGCGCTCGGCCTGGGCCCGCATGTTGTCCATGAGCTCGGGGCCCATGATGCCGTCCTGGAAGCCGGGGAAGTTCTCCACGTCGGTGGTGTTCATCAGCGCACCGCCGGCCGTGACGGCGCCCTCGAAGACCAACGGGTTCAGCGAGGCGCGGGCGGTGTACAGCGCGGCGGTGTACCCGGCCGGTCCGGAGCCGATGATGATCACATTACGGACGTCGCTCACGGGTTTCTTCCTCGTTTCTGCAGACTGCCTAACTGCCTACGGGGGTCGGTTCAACGACTCTCACCCCACCCAACGGATCCTACGGCTGATGCATTCCCGAACGTGCCGCGGCGGTCGCGCACGGTTTCAGGGGCGGTTGTAGGTACGGGTGAGCAGTAGCTGTCCGGGGGACTCCGGGGCGTCGTCCACGCAGGCCGCGGCCACGAGGTATGCCTGTACACGGGAGGGGTCGCTCGGGTGCGGAAGGACGACGAGGTAGGTGTCCGCCCCCTGGTAGGTCCCCTCGTCGAGGGCGAGTGCCGGCGTGGTGCGGCCGGTGGCCTGCCGCACGCAGGGAGGCACGGTGACGGCAGGGGCCTGCAAAGGGCTCCTGGACGCCTCGGTATCGGGGGTGAGGGCCTCGGTCGTCGACTTGGTGTCCGCTCCCGGCGGCACCTTCTTGGCGCCTGGGCTGTCCGGGCTCTCCCCGCCGCCGAGGAGGTCCCGCACCCGGGCTTCGAGCGTGCCGACGGCGTACGGGTGCGCGCTGCTCTCCGCGGCGCTGACTCCGCTGTCGGCGGCGGTCCTGGAGGCGTCGCCGGACGGGGCGATGGACTGAAGGAAGAAGACGCCCATCCCGATGACCGCGGCACCGAACGCGGTGCCGAGGACCACGGCGCGCCGACGCCGGCGGGCGGGACGGCGGCCCGGTCCGGTCGCGGCGGACGACCGGCCCGCGGGGCGGTCCGGGACAGAGGAGCCGACGCTGACGGCAGCGGCGGCTGTCCGGTCGGTCGTCGTGCTCCCGCCGGTCGTTGTTTCACGTGAAACAACGACCGGCTCGTCGGCGGCGGGTGTGGAGAGGGTCTCCGCCGCGAGGGCCGCGTCGATGCGGGCGACGATGTCCTCGGGCATCGGCTCGGGGGCGGGCATCGTTCCGAGCAGTCCGCGGATCTCCTCCAGGGAGCCCTGCACTTCCGAGCAGAGGTCGCACCGAGCGACGTGCTGCCGGACTTCCACCGCCCGGGAAGAGGAGAGCAGCCCCTCGGTGAGATCGGAGATCTCGGAGACCTCCGGGTGCTGAGCCGTGTCGGCCGTGGATGTCACGGGCGCCCACCTCCTCCCTTGGTCGCGGCGGGATCGCTTGCTCCTGCGTCTCTGGGGCCTGACGCAGATGGGACGGATGCTCCGGGTGTCCGGTTCCTTCCGGCGGAGCTGTTCTCCTCGTCGGAGAGCTGCCCCGCGGTTCCGGCACGCAGATGGCGGACCAGCGGGGCCAGCCTCGCCCGGCCCCGGGCGCAGCGGCTTTTCACGGTGCCGGTCGGCACCTCCAGGATGCTGGCCGCTTCCGCTACGGGGTAGCCCTGCATGTCGACGAGGACGAGGGCCGCCCGCTGCTCGGGGGGCAGGGTGGCCAGGGCTTTCTGGAGCTGGCGGTGGAGGTCCTGCCGCACGGCGGGGGCCTCGGCCGATTCGTGGGGTTCCAGGAGCTGGTCGAGCCGTTCGGCGTCGTCCACGGGGGAGGTCTTGCGGGACGCGGCCTTGCGGACCCGGTCGAGGCAGGCGTTGACGGTGATCCGGTGCAGCCATGTGGTGACGGCTGACTGGCCGCGGAAGGTGTGGGCGGCGCGGAAGGCGGAGACCAGGGCGTCCTGAACGGCGTCGGCCGCCTCCTCCCTGTCCCCCAGGGTGCGCAGCGCCACGGCCCAGAGCCGGTTGCGATGGCGGCGTACGAGCTCACCGAAGGCGTCGGGGGCGCCCGCCACGTGTTGGGCGAGCAGGTCCGAGTCGCTCGGTGCCTCTGGTGGAACGGAATCCACCGTGCTCCCCCTCCGAACCAGATCCGATGACACATGCGGGCCGCGCCCGTCGATGCGGTGCGACGGGGAGAAGCCTGCCGCCACGGGTGTGACGGCCGCAACCCTTGTCGCCGCAGGCGCTCGGTGGGGCGGACGGTCGGCCCCACAGTAACGGGCCGGTGGGGCCGGTGATCAGGGACGGTACGGGCGGGCCGTGCCGGTCCGTGGATCAGCCGAGGACGGTGATGTCGGTGATGCCGCCCCGGTAGCCGCCCGTGCCGTCCGAGGGGAGTTCCGTGATGTGGACCAGGACGTAACGCGTGCGGACGGGCTCGTCGAGCTTCTTCTTGAGCGTCGAACCCGCGACCGTCCGCTTGACGATCGGCTGGTCGAAGTCGGCCGTCGTGGACGGGGACGAGGCGTCCGGGGAGGCGGCGAGGACGGTCGTCGTCTGCCCGCTGCGGTACAGGGACACGTCGACGCCGGAGACGTCCCGCACCTTGCCGAGGTCGACGACGATTCCGCTGCCCTGCTTGCGCTGGGGGAGGTTGCCGAAGTTGGCGAAGCCCTGGTATCGCGGGGTGACCCAGGATGTTCCGGGGCTGCCGTCGACGGAGTTCGCCACGTCCCGCTGCTTTATCCCGGAGCCGTCGGGCATGAACTCCGTGGCCCCCGCGATGTCCAGGGGTTCGGCGGATGGCGCGTTCTTCTCGTCCTTGTTCTTGTCGTCCTTGTCCGGCTCGGTGATGCCCGTGTCGTCGGAGCCCTTGGTCCGGTCGAGCAGCGCCTCCGCGAGCTGCCAACTGCCGAGGCCCAGCGCGGCGATGAGGAGCGCGGAGACCGACCACTTGAGTGCGCGGCCGGTACGGCTCTGCAGGGGGGCCGGAGGAGCCACCATCACGGGCTGCGTGACGGCGGACGGGTGGGAGGACGGGCGTCCGTACGTGCCCTGCTGATAGGTCGTGCGCTGGTACGCCGGCGGCGCGGTGAAGGTGGGCTCGGGAGGAAGGACGCGCGGCATGGCCGCGACGGCCTTGGCCAGCTCGTCCGGGGTGGTGCAGGGGGGTTCCTGGCGGGAGGCGGTGGCACCGTCGTTGGCGAGCGCCCGCATGGCCAGTTCGGAGAGACCGCGGTGGATGCCGGCGCGGACCTGGTCCGGGGCGATGAGCCCCATGCCCTTGGGCAGCCCGTCGAGCCCGTGGGCGGCGTCCCCGTATGGCCAGCGGTGGGTCAGCGCGGCGTACAGAAGGGCGCCGATGGCCTCGGTGTCCGTACGGAGGGGACGCTCGGCGGTGATGCCGCGCAGGGCGGCGTTCACGGCGAGGCCGCGGATGCGGTACTGCCCGGTGGAACTGCGCAGCACCGCACCGGGGGTGAGGCAGAGATGGGACAGGCCCTCGCGGTGGGCGGCGGCCATCGCCTGGGAGAGCTGGCTGACGAGCTGGTAGGCGTCGTGGGCTTCCATCGGCCCGGCGGCCAGCAGCGCGGTGAGTTCGGTGGCGTCCGGGAGCCACTCGTGGACCACGTAGACGAGGTCGTTCTCCTCGACGGCGTCGAGGACCTGGACGAAGCGGGGGTCGCCGAGAAGCGCCGAGGAACGGGCGGCGGCCAGCACCGAGCGGGCCCGCGGGTGTTCCGCGGGCAGGAGGTGGACGCCCACCGCCCGGCGGAGCTTCTCGTCGACCGCGCGCCAGCTGCTGAAGCCGTCCAGACGGGTGACGCACTCCTCCAAGCGGTAGCGCCTGGCGAGCTTGTGACCGCTGTGCAGGTCGGGTGATGCCGGAACGGCCTCGGAACGCTCCCGCCCACCGTCCGTGTTCTCGGTGTTCTCGGTGTCCTCGGGGCTCGCGCCCTTGGTGTCCTCGGCTTGCGCCGTCCCGTCGGTCGTGGCCTCGTCCGCCTTGGCGGTCAGCGGCTCGTCGCCGCCGTTGTCGGCCACGTCGACGGCGGCCGTGCTACGTTCCGCCACCGTCGTTCCTGCCTCCCCATCCGTTGCGCGATGCCAGCCAGCTCTGCACAGTCACGCCAATTGTGCCCACACTCCGGCGCTATCCACGACACGCGGAGTGCGGCGATGGTTGTGCGGACGGGCGCTCATTCAGCGTCCGAGCCGTCCACGGACCATGCCGACCAGGCCGTTGACCTCTTCGATGCGCATCTTCTTCGCCGCGACGAAGAAGAGGCCCAGGAGGAGGGCGCCGCCGCAGACCAGGGCGACCAGCGAACCGAGGGCACCGGTTCCGACCACTTCCAGGATGCCGAATCCGGCGCCGCCGCCGACCAGGGCGGCGGGCACCGCGGCCATGCACAGTCGGGCGTAGGTGCGCACGACGTGCGCCCCGTCCAGGTCGCCGCCCAGCCGGTTGCGCAGCCGCCGCCAGGCGACGCCGACGCCGACCGCGTAGGCCAGGCCGTAGGAGAAGGCCATGCCGACGACGGCCCAGCGGGCCGGCAGGACGACGTAACAGAGCGCGGACGCGGCCGCGTTGACGGCGGCCACTATGACCGTGTTGTAGAAGGGGGTGCGGGTGTCCTCGTACGCGTAGAACCCGCGGAGGACGACGTACTGCACGGAGTACGGGATCAGGCCGAGCGCGAAGGCCATGAGGATGAAGCCCATGGAGCGGGCGGCCTCGGTGCCGCTGGAGGCGTACAGCAGGGTGGCCATCGGCAGGCCGAGCGCGAGGAAGGCGAAGGCCACCGGCACGATGGCCACGGCGGAGTTGCGCAGTCCCTGGGAGATGTCGTCACGGACCGCGCCCGGGTCGTTGTCATGGGCGGCGCGGGAGATGCGGGGCAGCAGCGCCGCCATGACGGAGACGGTGATGATGGCCTGCGGCATGCCCCAGATCAGCTGGGCGTTGGAGTAGGCCAGGAACCCGGTGCCGTCGTGGCCCGAGGCCGCACCGGCCGCCGTGGAGAGCTGGGTGACGACCAGCACCCCCGCCTGGTTGGCGAGGACGAAGAGCACGGTCCACTTGGCCAGCTTGATGGTCTTGCCGAGCCCGTGGCCCTTCCAGTCGAACCGGGGGCGGAAGCGGAAGCCCGTTTCGCGCAGGTACGGAATCATGGCCAGGGACTGGACGACGAGGCCGAGCAGGGTGCCGATGCCCAGCAGCCGGACGCCCTCCGGCGGGATGGTGTCCACGCCCATCTGCGACTCACCGGAGGTGCCGTAGACCCAGATGAACAGCCCGAACGTGATGATCATGACGATGTTGTTCAGGACCGGGGTCCACATCATCGCGCCGAACTTGCCGCGGGCGTTGAGGATCTGCCCCATCACCACGTGCACGCCCATGAAGAAGATGGTCGGCAGGCAGTAGCGGGCGAAGGTGACGGCGACGCTGTTGGCGGCGACGTCGTTCGCGATCGTGGGGGACAGCATGTGGATCAGCGTCGGTGCGGCGAACACCGCGACGGCGACGATCGTGCCGAGCGCGACCATCACCAGCGTCAGGAGCCGGTTGGCGAAGGCTTCGCCGCCGTCCTCGTCGTTCTTCATGGCGCGTACGAGCTGCGGGACGAAGACCGAGTTCAGACCGCCGCCGACGGTGAGGATGTAGATCATCGTCGGCAGGGTGTAGGCGATGGTGTAGCTGTCACCGAGCAGCGCGGCGCCGAGGGCGGCGGTGATCACCAGGGACCGCACGAATCCGGTGAGCCGGGAGACGAGGGTGCCGGCGGCCATGACCGCGCTGGACCTCAGGAGCCCGGAGACCTTGCCTCCGCCGCCCTTGGCGGGAGCGGGTGCGGGAGCCGGTTCGGCCTGCGGGGGTACCGGGGGCCTCCCCGCTCCCTCCTGGTCCCGGAAGAGGTGGGCGAAGGCGTCCGGCTCCTGCCGGTCGTCCGACGCCTGGGTGACGAGATCGTCGACACCGACGAACTGCGTGGTCGCCGGGCGGTCCCCGTACGGAAGGTGCCGGGAGGGGCCTGCGGGCTCGGGTGGCGGAGTCGGGGCCCAGACGCGTGGGTCGGGGGCGTACGGGGCCGCGGGCGGCTGCTGGTAGAGGGGCCCCGGCTCCTGGTAGGTGCCGGGAGGCGGCGGCGGGTGCGCGGCGCGGTCGTAGAGCGCCTCGCCCACGGGGTCCTGGGCGGCCAGGTCCCGCGCCCGGTACGGGTCGTCCTCGTAGGCGTGCTGGAGGTACGGGTCCGGCGGCGCGGAGCCGTCCTGGCCCGCGCCCGGTGGAACCGGAGGCCCGCCCGGAGACGCTGCTCCGCCCGCGCCCTGTCCGCGGTCACCGTCGTACGGCGCGTTCATCGAAACCCCTACCTCATCGTCCCCGGCCGGCCGGCCACGACAGACATCGCTCAACGGTCCACTTTCTCACCCGTTCCCGACGGGGCCCCGCTTTCCGGACCGGTGTCCGGAGTCGGGTCACTCGGCTGCCCGGGGCCGTCGCCGTTGCCGTCCGCCGTGCCGCTCGCCACGGCGCGCTTGCGGTGGGTGTACATCCTGATGCCTGCCAGGACCAGGAGCAGCAGTCCGCCGGCGATGACGAGCAGCACGGTGGGAGTCACCTCGGAGACCTTCACGGTGAAGGTCATCTCGTCGCCGTACGGGGTGCCGTTCTCGGTGAACAGCCGGGCGGTCACCTGAGCCCGGCCGTTGGCGCTGGTCGACGTGTCGAACTTCACCGACTGGCTGTGTCCGCCCGCGATGCTGACCGGCAGTGCGGTGGTGGTGCCGTCGCCGTTGAACTTGAGCCGGATGTTGTCCGAGGTCAGCCGGAGAACAAGCCGGTCGACGCCTTGCACCAGCTTGTTCTGCACGGTGACCGGGATCGTCGCGCTGCGCCCGGAGAGGGTGACGTCGGACTTCTCGATGAGCTGCACCTCGGAGGTGAGGCTCTGCAGGTAGTCGCGGACCGCGTCCCGGTACTGCTGCGCTTCCAGGGACCGCCCGCGCCAGGACGTCGACATCGAGCGGTTGATGGCGTTGCCGAAGGGCGTCACCACGCGCTCGGGCTGCGTCAGGATCGTCTCGAAGCTGTTGAGCGAGCTCTGGGTGGCCCTGATGTCCTGGAACGCCTGTGTCGGCAGTTCCTGGGCGCGGAGCTTCTTGGGGTACGCGGAGCCCCGGGGGACCTTGGCGGTGGCCCTCGGGTCGGGCTTCTCCTCGGCGGCGGCGACGAGGTCGAGGGGCTGCGTCCAGCGGCTGCCCGCCAGGCCCTCCAGGGCGCGGGCCATTGTCTGGGCCTGCGCGGTGGAGGGCATCCGGGGCGGGGCCACGACGATGCTGCGCTCGTTGTCCGGCGCCTGCTCGGTGAGTGCGAGGGTCTGGGCGAGGAACTTCTGTACCGCGAGGGTGGAGGCGCCCGCCCTCGACATGTCGCCGTCGAACAAAGTCGACAGCCGGGCGTCCGCGACGACGGCGGTGGTCCCTCCGCCGATCGGCCGCGCCGCGGTCGGCGTGTACGGGAGGCGGGAGGTCTCGCGGAAGCTGTCGCTGCGGGCGATCACGTTGTGGGCGCCCGCCGAGGTCGCCACATCGACGATGGAGGAGTCCACGGCGCCGTTCACGGGCCAGGCGAAGTCGGTGGACGGCTTCACGTGGAGGATGGTCTCCACCGCGGTGGCGGCCACCGCGGAGGCGTTCTGCAGATGGCTGAGCGTTCCGGAGACGTTCTTGCCGCGGTGCGCGATGGAGGCCAGGTCGGGGTCGGCGAAGGGCAGCGCGATGACCTTGCCGTCCTCCACCACCTTCTCCAGAGCGGTCAGCCACTGCTTGGCGACGGTCTGGTTCTTGCCCGGGACGGTGGCGCCGTCCGACTCGACCTCGTACGTGCCGGCCATCGCCGCGACGCTCGCCAGGAGGTCCGGGTCGACGACCCAGGTCACGGGGAGCCGGCTGCCCAGGGACACCATCCGCTCCAGCCGGCCCCCGGGCACCAGTTCCTTGGCCAGGTCGTCGTCGGTGAACACGGGAGTCTGCTGTTCGTCCGAGCGGGTCTCCGCCGTGACGTGGGGCGAGGCGATCAGGGGCCAGAGGAAGGTGAGCTTCGTCCTGCTGTCGCTCGCCTCGGGCTGCCACGGCAGGAACGAGCGCTCGATGCCCAGCACCCGTTCATAGGGGACCGCGGCCGTGCGGCCGGAGACCGAGACGCCGAGCTGGTAGACGCCCGGGTCGTCCAGGTCCAGCTTGTCGACGGGCACGGAGAGGGTGAAGTCCTGGCTGATCCCCTTGGCGAGCTTGGGAATCTTCACCGTGTACGCGTCCCCGACCGGGGCCGGATCGGCGCCGGGAACGTACGCGGAACGTTTCGCGGCGTCGTCGACCTCTCCCCGGCCCGAGAGCCGCGGGCCGACCCGCAGATCGACCTCGGCGGCGCTGATCGTCTCCTTGCCCTTGTTGGTGAGCGTTCCGGAGACGGTCAGGGTGTCGTCCTCGGTGGGAACGCTCGGGGAGAGCGTGTTCAGGGACACATCGACCGTACGGGAGCCCGTGGGGGCCTTGGCAGGCTCGGCGGCCGGGGCGGATCCAGCAGCCGGAACAGCTAGAAGACCGGCCAGCAGGGGCGCTCCGAGCACCGCTGCGGCCGTGCGCCGGAGCCACCGGCGGGCAGGAGGCCGACGGGCCCCCTGGAAGTCTGCCGCCTCGGCCACGCGCCTACCCGTCCCTCGTCGTCGTCAGATGCTGTCGATCGTTCGGTCCTGCGTCCCCGCATGGTAACGAGGTGCGGCGGGCCGACGTGCTGGGGTCCGTCGCACATGATCGCGGGCATCCCGCAGGGCCCCCGTAAACGATGACGCCGCGGGCGGTCCGTGCACGTACCCTTTTCTGTTGTGCCGAACGCCAACGAAGAGAACGCCAGTGCACTGAGCCAGGTGCAGCACCGCGCGGTGAGTGAGCTGCTGCGGGTGTCCCCGGTCGCCGACGACCTCGCCCGCCGATTCCAGGAGGCCGGATTCGGCCTCGCGCTGGTCGGCGGCTCGGTCCGCGACGCACTGCTGGGCAGGCTCGGGAACGACTTGGACTTCACCACCGATGCCCGCCCCGAGGACGTGCTCAAGATCGTCCGGCCCTGGGCCGACTCGGTGTGGGAGGTCGGGATCGCCTTCGGCACCGTCGGTTCCCAGAAGGACGGCTACCAGATCGAGGTCACGACCTACCGGTCCGAGGCGTACGACCGGAACTCGCGCAAGCCGGAGGTCTCCTACGGAGAGTCCATCGAGGACGACCTCGTGCGCCGCGACTTCACGGTCAACGCGATGGCCGTGGCGCTGCCGCAGAAGGAGTTCGTCGATCCGTACGGGGGCCTGAAGGACCTCGCCGAGCGGGTGCTGCGCACCCCGGGCACGCCCGAGGCGTCCTTCTCGGACGACCCGCTGCGCATGCTGCGCGCGGCCCGCTTCGCCGCGCAGCTCGACTTCGAGGTAGCCCCCGAGGTCGTCACCGCGATGACGGAGATGGCCGCGCGGATCGGCATCGTCTCCGCCGAGCGGGTCCGTGACGAGCTCAACAAGCTGCTGCTCTCCCAGCACCCGCGCAAGGGCCTGGGGCTCCTGGTCGACACCGGGCTGGCTGATCATGTGCTGCCCGAGCTTCCCGCGCTGCGCCTGGAGAGTGACGAGCATCACCGCCACAAGGACGTCTACGAGCACTCGCTGACCGTCCTGGAGCAGGCCATCGACCTGGAGGAGGACGGTCCGGACCTCGTTTTGCGCCTGGCCGCGCTGCTCCACGACATCGGCAAGCCGAGGACCCGCCGTTTCGAGAAGGACGGACGGGTCTCTTTCCATCACCACGAGGTGGTGGGCGCGAAGATGACGAAGAAGCGCATGACCGAGCTCAAGTACTCCAACGAGCTGGTCAAGGACGTGTCGAAACTCGTGGAGCTCCATCTGCGCTTCCACGGGTACGGCGACGGCGAGTGGACCGACTCCGCGGTGCGCCGGTACGTCCGTGACGCCGGGCCGCTGCTGGAGCGTCTGCACAAGCTGACCCGCTCGGACTGCACGACCCGGAACAAGCGCAAGGCGAACGCGCTCTCCCGGACCTACGACGGGCTGGAGGAGCGCATCGCTCTGCTGAAGGAGCAGGAGGAGCTCGACTCGATCCGTCCCGACCTGGACGGCAACGAGATCATGCGGATCCTCGACGTCGGCCCCGGGCCGGTGATCGGCAAGGCGTACGGGTTCCTGCTGGAGCAGCGCCTGGAGCACGGGCCGATGGAGCGGGACGCCGCGGTGGCGGCGCTCAAGGAGTGGTGGGCGCAGCAGGGCTGAGCCCACCGGGGCGTTGTTTCACGTGAAACAACGCCCCGGTGGATGTGCGGAGGGGGGTCGTTTCACGTGAAACAACGCCCCTCCGCACATCCCCCGGGGCGGCTACTGATGGGTGTCGGTGCGTCGCCGTCTGAACATCGTCACCGCGACCGCCGCGTAGAGCACCGATACGACCGCCACGACGGCGACTGATCTGCCGTCCGGCGGGAGCATCAACGCCGCTACCCCGGCAGCGCTCACGAACGCGACGTTGAAGAGCACGTCGTAGAGCGAGAAGACCCGGCCTCGGAACGCATCGTCGACCGAGGTCTGCACGACCGTGTCGGTGGCGATCTTCGAGCCCTGCGTCACGACGCCGAGCACGAAGGCGGCGATCAGCATCGGGGCGGGAGCGAAGGAGAGGCCGAGCGAGGGCACCAGCACCGCCGCCGCCCCGGCACAGCCCACGATCCATCCGTACCGGCCGAGCTGCCCCACCGCCCACGGCGTGAGGACGGCGGCGACGAAGAAGCCCGCACCGGACACCCCGACCGCCAGGCCGAGCAGGGCGAGCCCGTCGGACTCGGTGTCCGACCAGGCGTAGCGGCACAGCATGAGCAGCATCACCGTGAGTGCGCCGTAACAGAAGCGGAGCACGGTCATGGCGGCCAGCGCCCAGGCCGCGTGCGTCCGCTGGGACAGATGACCCAGCCCGGCGACGAGCCCGCGTGCGGTGACGGCCAGAGCCGCCCGCAGTCGCAGGGGAGCCCCGTCCGTGTCCGGTCCGAGCAGCGTCCGCGGCAGACTCAGGGACGCCAGCGCGGAGAGCAGGTAGAGCATCGAGCCCAGCAGCACGACCGCCGCGTCGGACTCGTCGGCCAGCAGCCGTACGGCGAAGGCGAGGCCGCCCCCGGCAGTCGCCGCCAGGGTGCCCGCGGTCGGGGAGAGGGAGTTGGCGACGACGAGGCGTTCGGTGTCGACCACTCTGGGCAGGGCGGCGGAGAGGCCGGCCAGCACGAAACGGTTGACGGCGGTGACGCAGAGGGCCGAGGCGTAGAACAGCCAGTCGGGCATCGAGGCGAGGATCAGCAGAGCCGTCGAGCAGGCCAGGGCGGCCCGCAGAAGATTCCCGTAGAGGAAGACCTGACGCCGGGGCCAGCGGTCCAGCAGCACCCCGGCGAACGGCCCGATCAAGGAGTAGGGCAGGAGGAGCACGGCCATCGCGGAAGCGATGGCGGCGGCGGACGTCTGCTTCTCCGGGGAGAAGACGACGTACGCGGCGAGGGCGACCTGGTAGACGCCGTCGGCGGACTGGGAAAGGAGCCGCACGGTGAGCAGGCGGCGGAAGTTCCGCAGGCGCAGCAGGGTGCGCAGATCACGCGCGACAGACATGGGAGCAAGCGTCACACACGTCGGGGGTCCGCGGGCGGATTACCCGGGGACCCCCGACGTGCGGCAGGAAGAGGTGAGCGTCTCCGCTCAGCTCCGGTGAGGCTGTGTCGGCCGGGAGGGCCGGTTCAGCTCTCGGTGTCGCCGTTGATGAACCTCTCGACGTTCTCGCGGGCCTCGTCGTCGAAGTACTGCACCGGCGGGGACTTCATGAAGTAGCTCGACGCCGAGAGGATCGGGCCACCGATGCCGCGGTCCTTGGCGATCTTCGCCGCACGGACGGCGTCGATGATGACACCGGCCGAGTTCGGGGAGTCCCACACCTCGAGCTTGTACTCCAGGTTCAGCGGGACATCGCCGAACGCGCGGCCCTCGAGGCGCACGTACGCCCACTTGCGGTCGTCCAGCCAGGCCACGTAGTCCGAGGGGCCGATGTGGACGTTGTCCGCACCGAGCTCGCGGTCGCGGATCTGCGAGGTGACGGCCTGCGTCTTCGAGATCTTCTTGGACTCCAGGCGCTCACGCTCGAGCATGTTCTTGAAGTCCATGTTGCCGCCGACGTTCAGCTGCATCGTGCGGTCCAGGATGACACCGCGGTCCTCGAAGAGCTTCGCCATCACGCGGTGCGTGATGGTGGCGCCCACCTGGGACTTGATGTCGTCGCCGACGATCGGGACACCGGCCTCGGTGAACTTGTCCGCCCACTCCTTGGTGCCGGCGATGAACACCGGGAGAGCGTTGACGAACGCGACCTTGGCGTCGATGGCGCACTGCGCGTAGAACTTCGCAGCGACCTCGGAGCCGACGGGCAGGTAGCAGACCAGAACGTCGACCTGCTTGTCCTTGAGGACCTGGACGACGTCCACCGGGGCGTCCGCGGACTCCTCGATCGTCTCGCGGTAGTACTTGCCGAGACCGTCGTGGGTGTGGCCGCGCTGGACGGTCACGCCCGTGTTCGGCACGTCCGCGATCTTGATGGTGTTGTTCTCGCTGGCGCCGATGGCATCCGCGAGGTCGAGGCCGACCTTCTTCGCGTCGACGTCGAAGGCGGCGACGAACTCGACGTCGCTGACGTGGTAATCGCCGAACTGGACGTGCATCAGACCGGGCACCTTGCCGGCCGGATCGGCGTCCTTGTAGTACTCGACGCCCTGCACCAGCGAGGCGGCGCAGTTGCCCACGCCTACGATGGCTACGCGAACCGAACCCATTCCGGTTGCTCCCTGTGTAATCGATGTTTCCGATGAAGTCGCCGCGGGGTGCGATGACTTCACTTGGCGGTGTCGTCGGACGGATCCGGCGGGGTGTTGTCCCGGTGCCGGGGCAGGCCGCCCGTCTCTCCAGGTGTGTCCTGCTGAGCAGAGCCCCCGGGCGAGGATCGTCGCTGATCCCGTCCCGACCGCTCGCTCTCGATGAGCTCGTTCAGCCAGCGCACTTCGCGCTCCACGGACTCCATGCCGTGCCGCTGAAGCTCAAGTGTGTAGTCGTCGAGTCGTTCGCGGGTGCGGGCCAGAGACGCGCGCATCTTCTCCAGGCGCTCCTCCAGCCGGCTGCGCCGGCCTTCGAGGACCCGCATCCGCACTTCTCGTTCGGTCTGGCCGAAGAAGGCGAAGCGGGCTGCGAAGTGCTCGTCCTCCCAGGCGTCCGGACCGGTGTGCGACAGCAGCTCCTCGAAGTGCTCCTTACCTTCTGCCGTCAACCGGTAGACGATCTTCGCCCGGCGTCCCGTCAGTGAGGAGGAGGCAGCGGCCGAGCGCCCGGAGACCGGCGGGGCGTCCGCCGGGACGCCGGCGGGCTCCTCGATCAACCAGCCGCTGGCGACCAGCGTCTTGAGGCAGGGGTAGAGGGTTCCGTAACTGAACGCACGGAAGATCCCCAGCGAGGTGTTGAGGCGTTTGCGCAGCTCATAGCCGTGCATCGGCGACTCGCGGAGCAGGCCGAGAACGGCGAACTCGAGGATGCCGGAGCGTCTGCTCACCGGTGCCTCCTCCTTCTCCCGCTGCTTCCGCCGGCACGGTCCACCGGAACAACCGGTGCCCTTATGCCGTGCTGATGTATCGACTCGATACATCAGCACGATAGATCGGTCTGTGCGCTTCGACAAGGGTCGCCTTCGTGAGCGGCGTCACATCGACGATTACCTTGGTTCGACTTGCGTTGTTTGGGGTGAAGTTCGGCCCTAGGCGGGTTTTGACCGTGCGTAGTCTGTGCGGCATGCAGACCACCGGGAACCGCGAGACGCCTTCGCGCGTCAGTCATCGCGGACTGTCGGTTGCACTGCGGACGAGCCTCCCGCAGCGGCTTGTCCGTCATTCGGGGGGACCGGATCTCAACTGCCGCTTCCAGGCGTTCTCGCCTGCCCGAGGAGTAGTCGTTCCATGAGCGAGCACCGTCGCAAAACGCCTCAGCCACAAGGCGGCGGGCGTGCCGCGGCCAGACGAGCCGCCCAGCAGCCGACCGGACGCCGAGCGGCCCCGTCACGCAGAGCCACTTCGGCATCACCTTCCGAATCGCCGTCCGAGTCACACGGTGGCCAGGAGCGCCAGTACGGCAGCCGAGCCGAGGCCCGCCGTGCTGCCCAGAGCGGCGGCCGACGGCGCGGTGGCGGATCCGACGGCCCGAGGGGCCGGGGGCGCGACGACGATGGTCCCGGCAAGAAGCGCTTTATCGACTACCCGCGGTACGGCAAGTACGGGTTCCGCCGCTGGGTGCCCTCCTGGAAGCTGGTATCGGGGCTCTGCCTGGCGTTCCTCGGCGTGCTGATGGGTATTGGAGGCATCGCCTATGCGTTTGTGGTCCCACCGGACATCAATAAAACGGCCAAGGCGCAGAACAACGTCTACTACTGGGCCGACGGCACGCAGATGGTGGCGACCGGCGGTGCGGCGAACCGTCAGATGCTCAAGTACGAGCAGATCCCGGTGGAGATGCGCAACGCCGTGATCTCGGCCGAGAACAAGAGTTTCGAGACGGACCGCGGCATCGACCCAATGGGCATAGGGCGCGCGGTGTTCAACATGGCCACGGGCGGCGAGACCCAGGGCGGCTCGACCATCACCCAGCAGTACGTGAAGAACTCCATGCTCACCCAGGACCAGACGCTCAAGCGGAAGTTCCAGGAGCTCTTCATCACCCTCAAGGTCGCCGGCGATGTGTCGAAGGAAGAGGTGATGGCCGGCTACCTCAACGTCTCGTACTACGGCCGTGGGGCTTCGGGGTTGCAGGCAGCGGCCCGCACCTACTACAACAAGGACGCCGGTGAGCTGAACGCGAGCGAGTGCGCCTTCCTCGCCACCCTGCTCAAGGGCGCGAGCTACTACGACCCCGCCGGCGCCACCGACATCGACAAGGTCAACGCGACGGAGGAGAAGAACACCAAGCGGGCCAAAGAACGGTGGAAGTGGATCCTTGACGAGCAGGTTAAGGACGGGCGCATGACGGCGGAGAAGCGCGCCACGTTCAAGGAATTCCCCATGCCGGTGCCGAAGGTGAAGGACGCCAAGCTGGGCGGCCAGACCGGCTATCTGGTGGACCTCGCCAAGAAGTACTTCCTCGCCAACAACGACCAGGGCATCGACGCCAAGGACCTCGAACTGGGCGGCTTCGAGATCCACACCACCTTCCAGAAGGAGCAGGTGGAGCAGCTCGAAGCGGCGGTGAAGAAGGTCTACAAGGCCAAGATCCGGCCCGAGGAGCGTCCCGACACGGACACGCACGTCGAGTTCGGCGGTGCTTCCGTGGACGCGAAGACCGGTGCCATCATCGCCACGTACGGCGGGCAGGACGCCACCACGCACTTCACGAACAACGCTGACGCCACCGGTGCCCAGGTCGGTTCGACGTTCAAGCCCTTCGTCCTGGCCGCCGCCATGCAGTACGGCGTGCGCGATCCCTCCGGTGGCCCGGAGCAGAGCGAATCGCAGCGCACCAAGGTCTCGCCGGAGAGCGTCTACAACGGCGACAACGGTCTGCGGATCAGGGACTACACGGGCAAGATCTGGCTGAACGAGGACGACAAGGAGTGGCGTCAGACCAACGACGGCCACCACGACTACGGTGAGATCGACCTGCGGAAGGCCATGGAGCAGTCCGCCAACTCGCCGTTCGTCCAGCTCGGCATGGACGTCGGGACGGACAAGGTCAAGGACGTCGCCGTCGCCTCTGGTCTGAAGGACGACACCTTCATGGCGGACGCGACCGTTCCCTCCTTCTCCATCGGGACCTCGTCGCCCAGCGCGATCCGTATGGCGGGCTCCTACGCCACCTTCGCCACGAGCGGCCAGCAGAACGACACGTACTCGGTGACCGAGGTGAAGCGTGAGGGCGTGACCGTCTTCAAGCACAGGAAGAAGCCCAAGCGCGCCTTCAGCCCGATCATCGCCGACAACGTCACCGACGTGCTCAAGAACGTCGTGGAGAACGGGACGGGCAAGCCCGCCCGCCTGGAGGGCCGTGAGGCCGCCGGCAAGACCGGTACGACGGACGGCAACCGGTCCGCCTGGTTCGTCGGATACACGCCGCAGATCTCGACCGCCATCAGCATGTTCCGGCTCGACGACGACGAGACGAACGAAGATCGCGAGTTCCTGGAGATGTTCGGCACGGGTGGCGAGAAGAAGATCCACGGAGCCTCGTTCCCGGCCTCCATCTGGCACGACTACATGGCCGGGGCGATGAAGGGCAAGAAGGCGATCTCCTTCCCCGAGCCGCAGGACCTGGGCGAGATGGTGTGGGGCGGCGGCGCGGCCAGTCCCAGCCCGACGCCCAGTCCCACGCCTTCGGAGACGCCCTCCGACGAGCCGTCGCCGCCCGCGACGCCGTCGCCGACCCCGACCACCCCGAGCCCTTCGCCGACACCGAGCAAGACCTGCGGCTTCTTCGACCCGGACTGCCAGGACGCCAACGGCGGAGCGAACGCCGGGGCGGACGCCGGAGGAGACAACACCGGAACATCCGAGGGCGGGGGCGACAACACCGGAACCTCCGAGGGCGGGGGCGACAACACCGGAACGTCCGACGGCGCCGACAACGGCGGCGCCCAGGGCGGGAACGGCAACCCCAACGGTGGCAACAGCATCTGGGGCAACGCCGGCTGACCGGACCCCGCGCCGGGTCTCCGCACGAGCCGGACCAGCACAGCGGTGAGGGCCGCCGTACCCGACCGGGTACGGCGGCCCTCACCGCGTTCCCGGCCGCACGCGGCGTCGTGTGGGCTTCCTGTCGTGTCCCCGGGCCGTCCTTGCCCCGGGCACAGCCCTGTACGGCAGGATGTGCGGCATGCCAAGCCCCAGCGCAGAGGACACGAGCGTGCACCAGGAACGGCCCGTCGTGCGGCCCACCGATCAGGACGAGGTCGCGGCGGCCGGCAGCGAGCTGTTCGGTGGCCGGGTGGGACGCTGGGCGCGCCTCGGCGACGGCCCGCTCACACCCGTGCGCGTCGTCGCGCTGGTCATGATCGGGATGTTCGCCCTCGGCATGGTGCAGAAGATCCCCTGCTACGAATGGGCCTGGTTCCGCGGGGCCACCTCGCAGTACACGCACGCCTGCTACTCCGACATCCCGCACCTCTTTCTGGGACGCGGGTTCGCCGACGGCCTCGTACCGTACTTCGACCGGCTGAGCGGCGATATGCAGTACCTGGAGTACCCCGTGCTGACCGGGGTGTTCATGCAGGTCGCCGCCTGGCTGACGCTGACGCCCGACAGCGACCCCGTCCAGCAGCGCGAGCAGATGTACTGGATGGTCAACGCGGGCATGCTGATGATCTGCGCCGTGATCATCGCCGTGTGCACCGTCCGTACGCACCGCCGCCGCCCCTGGGACGGCCTCCTGGTCGCGCTGGCGCCCGCGTTCGTCCTCACCGCGACCATCAACTGGGACCTGCTGGCCGTAGCCCTGACCGCCGCGGCGATGCTCATGTGGTCCCGGGGCCGGGTGCTCGCGTTCGGCATCCTCATCGGCCTGGCCACGGCCGCCAAGCTCTACCCCGTCCTGTTGCTCGGCCCGCTCCTGGTGCTCTGCTGGCGGGCGGGCAGGCTGCGCGCGTTCGGGACGGCCCTGCTGGGCGCGGGAGGGGCCTGGCTGGTGGTGAACCTGCCGGTGATGATCCTCGCCCCCGAGGGATGGCGGAAGTTCTACACCTTCAGCCAGGAGCGGCCCATCGACTTCGGCTCGTTCTGGCTGATCATCACCCAGCGCACGGGCAAGCCGATCGACGTGGAGACGGTCAACACCGCCTCGGTCGCCCTGATGGTCGTCTTCTGCGCGGGCATCGCGGGCCTGGCGCTGTCCGCGGCCCGCAGGCCCCGCTTCGCCCAGCTGGCGTTCCTGGTGGTGGCCGCGTTCATCCTGACGAACAAGGTCTACTCACCGCAGTACGTGCTCTGGCTGATCCCGCTGGCCGTGCTGGCCCGGCCCCGCTGGCGCGACTTCCTCATCTGGCAGGCGTGCGAGGTCATGTACTTCCTCGGGATCTGGTTCTACCTCGCCTACACCAGCGGCGGGGACAAGCACCAGGGGCTGCCGCAGGAGGGCTACCAGGTCGCGATCGCCCTGCACCTGCTGGGAACGCTGTACCTGTGCGCGCTGATCGTCCGGGACATCCTCCGGCCGGAGAAGGACCCGGTGCGACGGGACGGGTCGGACGATCCGTCGGGCGGGGTCCTCGACGGGGCTGCCGACGCGTTCGTGCTGGCGCCGCAGGCCCGTCCGTCCGGGCGCACGGCCCCCGCTGTCACGGGGCCTGCGGTGGAGTGGGGCGTGGCGCCCGCCCGGGACGGCGGCTGACCCGGGGTCCCGGCGCGGCCGTCCGGGGCCGCGCCGGGGCGCCTCAGCGGTCGACGAGCCGGTCGTACTGCGTGGTCGTGTGGCGCAGATGGGCGACCAGTTCGTCGCCGACCCGCGGCTCCTGGGCGTCCGAGGGAACGAACAGGATCGACACCTGCATGTGCGGCGGCTCGGCGAACCACCGCTGCTTGCCCGCCCAGACGAACGGCGACAGGTTGCGGTTGACCGTGGCCAGGCCCGCGCGGGCGACGCCCTTGGCCCGCGGCATCACGCCGTGCAGCGCCTTGGGCGCCTCCAGGCCGACCCCGTGGGACGTGCCGCCGGCCACGACGACCAGCCAGCCGTCGGACGCGGCCCGCTGCTGCCGGTAGCCGAACCGGTCGCCCTTGACGACGGGGGTGACGTCCAGAACCGCGCCCCGGTACTCGGTGGCCTCGTGGTCCCCGAGCCAGAGCCGGGTGCCGATACGGGCGCGGAAGCGGGTCTGCGGGAACTGCTGCTGGAGCCGGGCCAGCTCCTCGGCGCGCAGGTGGCTGACGAACATGGTGTGCAGCGGCAGCCGGGCCGCGCGCAGCCGGTCCATCCAGCCGATGACCTCCTCGACGGCGTCGGAACCGTCGGTGCGGTCGAGCGGCAGGTGCAGGGCGAAGCCTTCGAGCCGTACGTCCTCGATCGCCGCGTGCAGCTGGCCGAGCTCCTCCTCCTTGACGCCGTGGCGCTTCATCGAGCTCATGCACTCGATGACGACCCGGGCGCCCACCAGGGCGTGCACCCCGTCGACGGAGGAGACGGACCGGATGACGCGGTCCGGAAGCGGTACGGGCTCCTCACCGCGCCGGAAGGGGGTCAGGACGAGCAGGTCGCCGCTGAACCAGTCCTTGACGCGCGCGGCCTCGTAGGTCGTCCCGACGGCGAGGGTGTCGGATCCGAAGCGGATCGTCTCGTCGGCGAGGCGCTCGTGGCCGAAGCCGTAGCCGTTGCCCTTGCAGACGGGTACGAGACCCGGGAACTGGTCGATCACGGACTTCTGGTGCGCCCGCCAGCGCGCGGTGTCGACGTAGAGGGAGAGCGCCATGGCCGGCCCGGAACCTTTCTGGTGGCTGCGGTGAATCAGGAACTAACGGTGTGTGCGGTCCAGCTGTGCGGTGGTGAAGCGGGTCAGCGGCGCGACATATAGATGTCGAGCGCCTTGTGGAGCAGCTTGTTGAGCGGGAAGTCCCACTCGCCGACGTACTCGACGGCCTCACCGCCGGTGCCGACCTTGAACTGGATCAGGCCGAAGAGGTGGTCGGTCTCGTCCAGCGAGTCGCTGATCCCGCGCAGGTCGTAGACGGTCGCGCCCATGGCGTAGCTGTCGCGCAGCATGCGCCACTGCATCGCGTTCGACGGCCGGACCTCGCGTCCGATGTTGTCGGAGGCGCCGTACGAGTACCAGACGTGTCCGCCGACGACGAGCATCGTGGCCGCGGAGAGGTTCACGCCGTTGTGCCGGGCGAAGTAGAGCCGCATCCGGTTGGGGTCCTCGGAGTTGAGGACGGTCCACATGCGCTGGAAGTACGAGAGCGGGCGCGGCCGGAAGTGGTCGCGCACGGCGGTGATCTCGTAGAGCCGCTGCCACTCGGCCAGGTCCTCGTAGCCGCCCTGGACGACCTCGACGCCGGCCTTGTCGGCCTTCTTGATGTTGCGGCGCCACAGCTGGTTGAAGCCCTTGAGGACGTCCTCCAGCGAGCGGTTGGCCAGCGGCACCTGGAAGACGTAGCGGGGCTGTACGTCACCGAACCCGGCGCCGCCGTCCTCGCCCTGCTGCCAGCCCATCTTCCGCAGCCGGTCCGCGACCTCGAAGGCGCGCGGCTCGATGTGCGTCGCCTCGACGTCACGCAGGCGCTTGACGTCCGGGTCCTGGATGCCGGACTTGATGGCCGCCGAGTCCCAGCGCCGGATGACGACCGGCGGGCCCATCTTCACGGAGAAGGCGCCCTGCTGCTTGAGGTGGGCGAGCATCGGCTGGAGCCAGTCGTCCAGGTTCGGCGCGTACCAGTTGATCACCGGGCCCTCGGGGAGGTATGCCAGGTAGCGCTTGATCTTGGGCAGCTGGCGGTACAGGACGAGGCCGGCGCCGACGATCTCGCCGTTCTTGTCGAACCAGCCCAGACTCTCCGAGCGCCATTCGGTCTTCACATCAGCCCACGCCGGGACCTGGCAGTGACTGGCCGAGGGCAGGCTCTGGATGTACGCCAGATGCTGCTCTCGGCTGATGGTCCTCAGGGTCAGGCTCATGCGGGGCGCTCCTCGGCAGGTGTGTCCCCATCGGTCAGGGGCTCCGGCTCTCGCGCCGAAGCCTACTGCGACCGAGGGGCGCCCGGCCTGACCCCGGGGGGCCGGAGCGCACGGCGGACCGGCTCGGGCACCCGGGGTGTCCGAGCCGGTCGGTGCCCCGGCGGGTGCCCGGTGGGCACTCCGGCCGGTGCTCCGGTCAGGTGATCACGCCGCCGAAGAGGCCGCCGTGGGCCATGCCGAGGAAGAAGCCGACGGCCGCGGCGCCGAGCCCGATGATCAGGCCGAACCGTTCGCCGGTGGTCCTGGAGACGTACATCCCGTACCCACCGGTCAGGATGCCGACCAGCCCGGCCCACGAGCTGACCAGGTGCAGGTGGTGGAACATCGCCGTCACGAAGGCGAGAGCGCCCAGCACGAGGGTCACGGCGAGCAGGGTGTCCTGGAGCGGGTGCGGCTTGCCGTCCGTCGCGAAGAGCGAGCCGGTGGCCCGCCGGCCGCCCGTTCGGGGCCGGGAGCCTGCGGGGCGGATGGTCTGTGCCATGGAGTACCTCCTGGCCGGACGGATGGGCGGGTGCGTCCGGCGCCTTCCGCACCGCGGCGGATGTAGCGCCTCTCACACCGCTTCTGTCTCGATTGTGCCCTCTGAGCTCCTGATTTCAACCGGAAGCCGGTCTACGGGTAGTCTGTACGGTCTGCACCGGTGTCTGCCCAGGCCAGCGCGGCAAGTCTCTACCCGAACCCCCTCTCCGGGGCGGTTCGGCCGCGGATTGTCAGTGCTGGGTGTTCTCCTCGGGGACGCCGTTGCATCACGCATCACGACCCTCCTGCCACGGAACGACCGTGGCCGCTGAGTCCAAAGGAGGTGGGTTCCACATGCGTCACTACGAGGTGATGGTCATCCTCGACCCCGATCTCGAGGAGCGAGCAGTCTCCCCGCTGATCGAGAACTTCCTCTCCGTCGTCCGTGAGGGCGACGGAAAGGTGGAGAAGGTCGACACCTGGGGCCGTCGTCGGCTCGCCTACGAGATCAAGAAGAAGCCCGAGGGCATCTACTCGGTCATCGACCTGCAGGCCGAGCCTGCGGTCGTCAAGGAGCTCGACCGCCAGATGAACCTGAACGAGTCGGTCCTCCGGACCAAGGTCCTCCGTCCCGAGATCCACTGAGCATCTAGCTCAGCGGTTTTCGGGTTCGAGTAGCAGCAAGCAGCCAGAAGCAATCCCCGCCGAGAGGTTCACCCATGGCAGGCGAGACCGTCATCACGGTCGTCGGCAATCTCGTCGACGACCCCGAGCTGCGCTTCACCCCGTCCGGTGCGGCGGTCGCGAAGTTCCGTGTCGCGTCCACTCCCCGCATCTTCGACCGGCAGACCAATGAGTGGAAGGACGGCGAAGGGCTGTTCCTCACCTGCTCGGTCTGGCGTCAGGCGGCGGAGAACGTCGCGGAGTCGCTCCAGCGAGGCATGCGCGTCGTCGTGCAGGGCCGGCTGAAGCAGCGGTCCTACGAGGACCGTGAGGGCGTCAAGCGCACGGTCTACGAGCTGGACGTCGAGGAAGTCGGCCCCAGCCTCAAGAACGCCACGGCCAAGGTCACCAAGACCACGGGTCGCGGTGGTCAGGGCGGCCAGGGTGGATACGGCGGCGGCCAGCAGGGCGGCGGCAACAACTGGGGCGGCGGTCCCGGTGGAGGTGGCCAGCAGGGCGGCGGCGGTGCACCCGCCGACGACCCGTGGTCGACCGGCGCGCCGACCGGCGGCCAGGGCGGCGGGGGACAGCAGGGCGGCGGAAGCGGCTGGGGCGGAAGCCCCGGCGGTTCCGGCGGCTCCGGCGGTACTTCTGGCGGCGGCTACTCGGACGAGCCTCCCTTCTAGGGCTGCTCGTACCCCCACTTCTTGATCACACAGGAGAAACACCATGGCGAAGCCGCCTGTGCGCAAGCCTAAGAAGAAGGTCTGCGCGTTCTGCAAGGACAAGACCCAGTACGTGGACTACAAGGACACGAACATGCTGCGGAAGTTCATTTCCGACCGCGGCAAGATCCGTGCCCGCCGCGTCACCGGCAACTGCACGCAGCACCAGCGTGACGTCGCCACGGCAGTCAAGAACAGCCGTGAGATGGCGCTGCTGCCCTACACGTCCACCGCGCGATAAGGGAAGGGTGACAAGAGCATGAAGATCATCCTCACCCACGAGGTCTCTGGCCTCGGTGCCGCCGGCGACGTCGTCGACGTCAAGGACGGATACGCCCGTAACTACCTGGTTCCGCGTGGCTTCGCCATTCGCTGGACCAAGGGCGGCGAGAAGGACGTGGCGCAGATTCGCCGCGCCCGCAAGATCCACGAGATCGCGACGATCGAGCAGGCCAACGAGATCAAGGCCAAGCTCGAGGGCGTGAAGGTCCGTCTGGCTGTTCGCTCCGGCGACGCCGGCCGTCTCTTCGGCTCCGTGACCCCGGCCGACATCGCTTCGGCGATCAAGGCTGCCGGTGGTCCCGACGTCGACAAGCGTCGCGTCGAGCTCGGCTCGCCGATCAAGACGCTCGGCGGACACCAGGTGTCCGTCCGTCTGCACCCCGAGGTCGCAGCGAAGCTCGGCGTCGAGGTCGTTGCTGCCTAAGGGCAGAGCTCAGCTGAGTCAGTGAAGGGCCGCACCCATCGGGTGCGGCCCTTCACCGGTTTCTGGGGTGCCCGGTGTTCCACATAATGGATGCTCAGTGTTACGCGTGAAGGATGCGCGGTGTTCCGGGTGGAGAAGGCGCCGTGTTTCACGTGAAACGAACAGCAGCCCGTTTCACGTGAAACATCGCGCGAAGCGTGCGGTTCAGCGGGTGGCTCCGGTGACGATCCACCGACCTGACCTGGCACGCAGCCAGAGGGTGATGAGGCGGACGGTCATCATCAGCGTCATCGCCCACCAGAGCGCGGTGAGCCCGCCGCCGAGGGAGGGCACGAGAAGCGCGACGGGAGCGAAGACGGCGAGCGTCACCAGCATCGCCCAGGCCAGATAGCGTCCGTCGCCCGCTCCCATCAGGACGCCATCCAGGACGAAGACCACTCCGGCGATCGGCTGGGAGACCGCCACGACCAGGAGTGCGGGGAGAAGGGTGTCCTTCACCGAGGGGTCACTCGTGAAGAGCGGAATGAACAGCGGTCGGGCCAGCACGATCACGACGCCGAGCAGGATGCCGCAACCGATGCCCCACTCGACCATGCGGCGGCAGGCGTCCCGCGCGCCCTTCTCGTCGTCCGCCCCCAGATACCGACCGATGATCGCCTGCCCGGCGATGGCGATGGCGTCGAGCGCGAAGGCGGTCAGGCTCCAGAGGGAGAGAATGATCTGGTGCGCGGCGATGTCGACGTCCCCGAGCCGGGCTGCGACGGCGGTGGCGATCATCAGGACGGCACGCAGGGACAGGGTCCGGACGAGCAGGGGCGCCCCGGCCCGCGCGCCGGCCCTGATGCCGACCGCGTCGGGCCGCAGGGAGGCACCGTGCTTTCGGGCTCCGCGGACCACCACGACGAGGTAGGCGGCGGCCATGCCGACCTGGGCGATCACCGTTCCCCAGGCGGACCCGGCGATGCCGAGCCCGGCACTGTGGACGAGGGTCACGCTGAGGACGGCGTTCGCCGTGAAACCGCCGATGGCGACGTACAGCGGGGTGCGGGTGTCCTGGAGACCGCGCAGTACGCCGGTGGCGGCGAGCACGACGAGCATGGCCGGGATGCCGAGAATCGAGATCCGCAGGTAGATGATCGCGTAGGGAGCCGCGGTGTCGGACGCCCCGAAGACGCCGACGAGCCAGGGAGCTGTCGGCATGGCGATGGCGACGACGGCGGCTCCGAGCAGGAGGGCCAGCCAGATGCCGTCCATGCCCTGCCGGATGGCGGCGGGCAGATCGCCTGCCCCGACGCGGCGGGCGACGGCCGCTGTGGTGGCGTAGGCGAGAAAGACGAAGACGCTCACCGCGGTCATCAGAAGGGCTGCGGCGATGCCGAGGCCGGCCAGTTGCGGGGTGCCGAGGTGGCCGATGACTGCGCTGTCGACCATCACGAACAGGGGCTCGGCGACGAGCGCGCCGAACGCCGGAACGGCAAGGGCGAGGATCTCGCGGTCGTGCCGTCGGCGGCCGTTCTTCGGGGTCGCGGGGGCCTGGGTCATGAGGGTCAATCTAATCTTCCACAGGTAAGAGATGCAATGCGACCTTGTCCCTTACTTTTGCCCCTGCGGGGCCTTCCCTCCCGCGCCCTCCGAGGTGATCTTGAAATGTGGGGGAAAGTTTTTCTCCCCCACAGTCCGTGGACGAAGAAATGCCAGGTCAGGGCGGCTGTGCTGGTGTCGCTATGAGTTTGTCCACAGTGCTGTCCCCCGGTCCGTGCACAGGTTCGGCGGGGTTCTCCACAGCATCTGGTCCGTCGTCCACATGCCCTGTGGATAACCAGATTGGCTGACGGTGCGGAGGGGCCTACCGTGGTGCGGCGCCCGCACTCCGTTCCGGCACCGGAATCCACCGAACCAGATGCGCCGGAAGTGGAGTCGGGCGACCTGTTTGTCGGTGCCGTGCCGTAAGAAAGAGTGGCACGGCTAGGTCCGCGATGCGGACGGGAGGAGGCGGCCCGGTGAGCATTCCCGAGCCTTTGGACGACCCCTGGACCGAGGCCGGCCCCGGGGACCGTCTGCCTGTCTCCCGCCAGCGTCGCGGGGACCGCAAGGGGCGCGAGGACCGCCATGACCGCGGCTCGGACGAGGCGTGGGAGGGCGGCTCGCCCGGCTTCGAGCGCGTGCCGCCTCAGGACCTCGACGCCGAGCAGTCGGTCCTCGGCGGCATGCTGCTGTCCAAGGACGCCATCGCGGACGTCGTGGAGATCATCAAGGGCCACGACTTCTACCGTCCGGCCCACGAGACCGTCTACACGGCGATCCTCGACCTCTACGCCAAGGGCGAGCCGGCCGACCCGATCACCGTCGCCGCCGAGCTGGTCAAACGCGGCGAGATCACCAAGGTCGGCGGAGCGCCGTATCTGCACACCCTGGTGCAGTCCGTTCCGACCGCGGCCAACGCCTCGTACTACGCGGAGATCGTCCACGAGCGGGCCGTGCTCCGGCGGCTGGTCGAGGCCGGCACGAAGATCACGCAGATGGGATACGCGGCCGACGGGGACGTCGACGAGATCGTCAACTCCGCGCAGGCCGAGATCTACGCGGTCACCGAGCAGCGCACCAGCGAGGACTACCTCCCGCTCGGCGACATCATGGAGGGCGCGCTCGACGAGATCGAGGCCATCGGATCACGCAGCGGTGAGATGACCGGGGTGCCGACGGGCTTCACGGACCTCGACGCCCTGACGAACGGCATGCACCCCGGCCAGATGATCGTCATCGCGGCCCGCCCCGCCATGGGCAAGTCCACGCTGGCACTGGATTTCGCGCGCGCGGCCTCGATCAAGAACAACCTGCCCAGCGTCATCTTCTCCCTCGAAATGGGGCGCAACGAGATCGCGATGCGTCTGCTCTCGGCCGAGGCGCGGGTGGCCCTGCACCACATGCGGTCGGGCACGATGACGGACGAGGACTGGACCCGCCTCGCGCGTCGGATGCCCGAGGTATCGGCCGCGCCGCTCTACATCGACGACTCACCCAACCTGTCGATGATGGAGATCCGCGCGAAGTGCCGTCGGCTCAAGCAGCGCAACGACATCAAACTCGTGATCATCGACTATCTGCAGCTGATGCAGGCCGGTGGGTCCAAGCGGTCCGAGAGCCGCCAGCAGGAGGTCTCGGACATGTCCCGAAACCTGAAGCTGCTGGCCAAGGAGCTGGAGGTCCCGGTGATCGCGCTGTCGCAGCTGAACCGTGGTCCCGAGCAGCGCACGGACAAGAAGCCGATGGTGTCCGACCTGCGCGAGTCCGGCTCCATCGAGCAGGACGCCGACATGGTCATCCTGCTCCACCGCGAGGACGCGTACGAGAAGGAGTCACCGCGGGCGGGCGAGGCCGACATCATCGTCGGCAAGCACCGTAACGGCCCGACTGCCACCATCACCGTGGCATTCCAGGGCCACTACTCCCGCTTCGTGGACATGGCGCAGACCTGACGGGTCCCCCCGCCGCGTCCGAGCCGCCACAGCCCGCCGGCACGAGCAGCGGTGGGTCCGGGCGCCCCCCTGCCCGGGCCGCGAGGAACGCGGGTCACGGGCGGGGGTGTTCTCCGCCCGCGTCGAGGAGGCCGGTCACGAGCCGACGGGCGTACGCGGCGTCGAGCCCGGCCGGGCGGAAGAGGATGCGGTACATCATGGGGGCGACCAAGCGGTCCATCGCCGTCTCGACGTCGGGAGCGTCCTCCCGGCGGCCGAGCGCGCGGGCGAGTATGACGGCGACCTGCTCGGCCGCGTAGGCCGAGCACTGACCGGCGTTGCTGCCGTCCGGGTCGCCGAGCAGAGCGTCACGGATGTAGGCGCGGCCGGAGGGGGACGACATCTCGTCGAGGAACTGTTCGGCCCAGGCCGTCAGGTCGGACAGCAGGTCGCCGTGGCTCTCCGGCGCGGTGTCGGGCCGCAGCCGCTCCACCGCGACGTCCGACAGCAGCTCCTGAAGGTCACCCCAGCGGCGGTAGATCGTCGAGGGGGTGACTCCGGCGCGCTGGGCGACCAGCGGGACGGTCAGCGCGTCGCGGCCCCGCTCCGACAGGATCTCGCGGACAGCGGTGTGCACGGCGGTTTGGACCCGTGCACTGCGCCCGCCGGGGCGAACCATCGGCTTACGACTCATGACTCCACCTTAAAGCACGGATATTGCGTTTAGGGGGAGTGTGGCGGCTCGACGGCCGTGCCGGCTCGCCCCCTCGCCGGTCTCCTCGCCGCGGGCCTCCGGCCCGGCCCGGCCCGGGTCGGAGCCGGAGGTCAGAGGGGCCGGGTCGGAGCCGGACGCCGGGGGGGCCGGGCCGGAAGCGGCCGGTCCGCACGCCCCTCTCAGGCGGCCCGCACGCCCCTCTCAGGCGGCCGGCGCGAGCGGCCGGGCGGACTGCGTCCGCTCGTAGGCGTGGCCCACCCGCAGCAGCTGCCGCTCGCCGAAGGGCCGGCCGAGCAACTGCATGCCGATCGGCATGCCCGCCGTGTCGTGGCCCACCGGCAGGGAGAGGGCGGGCACTCCGGTGATGTTGGCCGGGGAGGACAGACGCACGTAGGCGTCGGAGACGGCCTCGGTCGAGCCGTCGGCCCAGGTGACGCTCTCCTGGCCGGCCTTCACCGCGGTCATCGGGACGGCCGGGGCGGCGATCACGTCGACCGTCTCCAGAACGCGGGCCCATTCCTCCTGCATGAGCGTCCGGGAGCGCTGGGCACGCAGATAGTCGCCCGCGCCCATCAGCTCGCCGGCTTCCAGGAGGATGCGGACGTCCGCCTGGTAGAGCTCGGGGACCGTACGCAGCGTGCCTTCGTGGTAAGCGGTGGCCTCCGGCACCATCAGCCCCCACTGGGTGGCCTGGATGTACCGGGTCATCGGGATGTCGACCGGGACGAGTCGGGCGCCGAGCGTCTCCAGGTGCGCGATGCCCCGGCGGACGGCGGTCTCCACCTCCGCGTCGACATGGTCGAAGAAGTAGTTGCGCGGCACCCCGACGCGTACGCCCGTCAGGTCAGGCTCCTGCTCCGGCCGGTGGCCGACGGCGGGGACGTCCAGCGAGGCGGGGTCACGCGGGTCGTGGCCGGCGAGGACGTCCAGGACCAGGGCCGCGTCCTGGACGGTGCGGGTGACCGGGCCGACGTGGTCCAGCGACCAGGACAGCGATGTGACGCCGTGGCGCGGCACCAGCCCGTACGTGGGCTTGAGGCCGACGACCCCGTTCAGCGCGGCGGGAACCCGGATCGACCCGCCGGTGTCGGTGCCCAGGGCGAAGGTCGCCGCCCCGGCCGCCACCGCGACGGCGGACCCGCCGCTGGAGCCTCCCGCGACCCGGCCGGGGTCCCAGGCGTTGCCGGTCTGCGGGGTGGTCAGGCCGTAGGCGAACTCGTGGGTGTGGGTCTTGCCGACCAGGACGGAGCCCGCGGCCCGCAGCCGGGCGGCGACCGTGCTGTCGGCGGCGGCGCGGTGGCCCGCCCGGACCCGGGAACTGGCGCTGGTGGGCGAACCGGCGACGTCGATCAGGTCCTTGAGCCCGGCCGGGACGCCGTGCAGCGGCCCCCGGAACGCGCCGCGGGCCGCTTCCCGCTCGGCCTCCCGCGCCGCGCTCCGGGCCTGCTCGGCGGTGACCGCGACGTACGCCTCGACGTGTGGGTCCACCTGGTCGACGCGGTCGAGGACCGAGTCCACCAGCTCGACGGGGGACAGCCGGCGCGCCCGGATCTGCTGCGCGGCGTCGGCGAGGGTCAGCTCATACGGCTGCATCGTGCTTCTCCTTTCCGGCGCGGTAGGCGCCGGCGGGCGGGGTGTCCCCGAAGTCCAGCTCGCGCAGGACCGCGACGACGGAGTGGATGTGGTCGGCGGTGGCGGCGACCGCGGCGTGGCGGTCATCGGGCAGCTGAAGACCGGCGCGGGCCGCCCAGCGGGCGGCCTCGGTCGGCGTGAGTTCGGCGGAGGACACAGGTTTCTCCTGATCAAGGGCGGGGCGGCGAAGGGCCCCATTCCAAAAGCTAACGGTTTGCGTTAGCTCGACCGTAGGCCCTACGGTCGAGCTAACGCAAATTCGTTGCGTTTACGGAAGGAGTCCCATGCCCGGCGTCATCTCCGGCGTTCAAGCGGTGGCCGACGCGCCCGCGCTGCCCGACGCACCCGTGGCGTCCGACGGGTCTGCGGCGTCCGCTGGGCCCGCGCCGGTCGTTCCCCGGGCCGCCCGCACCCGTACGAAGAGGCGCACGGCTTCTTTCGCCCTCGACGTGTCGATACTCGCGGCCCTCCTGGCCGCGTCCAGCGCTCCGACCCCCCTCTACGCCCTTTACCAGGACCGGTGGGGCCTCTCCGCGCTCGACGTCACCGTGGTCTTCAGCGCGTACGCCCTGGCCTTCCTGGTGGCCCTGCTCACGACCGGAGCGCTCTCCGACCACCTGGGGCGACGCCCCGTCCTGACGGGCGCCCTGCTCACGGCGGCCGCCTCCATGGCCCTCCTGGCCTCAGCGGACGGCGCGGGTTCCCTGACCGTGGCCCGGGTCCTGCAAGGAGCGGCCACCGGCGCGGCCACCAGCGCGGCGGGCGCGGCGCTCCTCGATCTGGAGAACCCCCGGCGCCCGGGCCGGTCCGCCCTGGCCAACAGCGTCACCCCGGTCGCCGGCATGGCCGCCGGCGTGCTCGTCTCCACCGTGCTGGTCCGCTTCGCCCCCGCTCCCACCGTCACCGTCTACGTACTGCTGGGGGCGTTGTTCCTCGTCCAGGCGATCGCGGCCGCCTTCACCACGGAGACGGCCCACCCCCACGCGGGAGCGCTGCGGTCGCTGCGCCCGCGGGTCAGCGTCCCGTCGCCGGCTCGCCGTGCCCTGCTGTCCGCGGGAGCCGCTGTCTGCACCGTCTGGGCGCTGGGCGGCTTCTACTCCTCCCTCGGTCCGGCCCTCGTACGCCTGGTGGCCCCCGACGCCCCGCAAGCGGCTCGCGGCATGGTCTTCTTCGCCCTCAGCGCCAGCGCCGCGCTGACCGTATGGGCGCTGCGGCGCAGGCCGCCCCGCGCCACGGTGACCGGCGGCTGCCTGTCCGTCCTGCCCGCCGCGGCCCTGACCCTGAGCGGTCTGCACGGTGCCGGGCTGCCCGCCGTCTACGGCGGCGCGGCGCTGGCCGGCATCGCCTTCGGCGCCGTGTCCCAGGGGGCGCTGCGTATGCTCCTCGCCTCGCTCGACGAGGGGGACCGCGCCGCGACACTGGCCGCCTACTACATCCTCAGCTACCTCTCCATGAGCCTGCCCGCCGTCGCCGCGGGCGCCGCCACCCGGCACTACGGGTTGGGGGCCACCTCACACGCCTACGCCGTCACCGCCGCTCTCCTCGCCCTGTCCGCCCTGGCGGCACTCAGCGCGCCACGAGGCCGGGCGGACCGCCCCGAAGCCGACCGTTCCCGCTGACGACGCCTGACCGTTCCCGCTGACGACGACGCCCGACCGTTCCCGCTGACGACGACCGACCCTTCCCACTGACTGACGACGACCGACCGCTTCCGCTGAAGACAACGAAGGAAACGACACACCATGCACACCTCCCCCACCGCCGTCCCCGCCCCCTCCTGGACCGTGGGCGGCGTCACCGTCCACCGCATCGACGAAATCCCCCTGCCGCCCGCGACCGGACCCTGGCTGCTGCCCGACGCCACCCCCGAGGTGGTGACCGCCCAGGACTGGCTGCACCCCCACTTCGCCGACCAGGACGGGATTCTGCGCATCGACAGCCACAGCTTCGCGTTCGTCGTGAACGGGCTGCGCGTGCTCGTCGACACCGGCATCGGCAACGGCAAGGAGCGGGCCAACCCGGCCTGGCACAACCTGCGGACCGACTTCCTGGAGCGCCTCACCGCCGCCGGTTTCGCTCCGGAGTCCGTGGATCTGGTGATCCTCACCCACCTGCACGCCGATCACGTCGGCTGGAACACACGCCAGGTGGACGGCGCATGGGTCCCGACCTTCCCCAACGCCCGTTACCTCACCTCCCGCGCGGAGCGGGAGTTCTGGGCCGCGTACGACATGGAGGAGGCCCGCGCGCAGATGTTCCGCGACTCCGTGATCCCGGTCGAACAAGCGGGTCTGCTGAGCACGGTCGACGTCCCGCACGAGGGGGTCGAGGTCGCCCCCGGCCTGCGTCTGATCCCGTCTCCCGGCCACACTCCCGGCCATGTCGCCGTGGAACTGGCAAGCCGGGGGGAGCGGGCGCTGATCTCCGGCGACTGCGTCCACCACCCCGTCCAGCTCGCCCACCCCGTCATCGGCGCCTGCGTCGACATCGACCCGCGGCAGTCCGAGGCGACCCGCCGCCAGGTGCTCGGCTCCCTCGCCGGCACGGACACCCTCCTCCTCGGCACCCACTTCGCACCGCCCACCGCCGGCCGCGTGGTCGCCCACGGGGACGCCTACCGGCTGGAGCCCGTCCCCGCCTCCTGACGCACCATGGCCAGCGGCCCATCACCCCGTCCTGCGGGATTCCGTGCCGCACAGGCGCGCTCACCGACCGGCGGCCAGCACAGCCGCGAGGCCCTCTTGCAGGTCCTTGACGAAATCGTCGGGAACCTCCAGCGACGGGAAGTGGCCGCCGGTGTCGGGCGTCCTCCAGCGGACGATCCGCCGGTACCGCTCCTGTGCCCAGGGGCGCGGGGTCTTCTCGATGTCCCGGGGGTACATGGTGACCGCTGACGGGACCTCGACCCGGAGTTCCGGGTCGAGGGAATTGTGGCTTTCGTAGTAGATGCGGGCCGCTGACGCGCCGCTCCGCGTCAGCCAGTACAGGGTGACGTCGTCAAGGATTCTGTCCATGGGGATCGTCTCGAAGGGGCTGTCCTCGGTGTCCGACCATTCGGCGAACTTGTCGAGAATCCAGGCCAGCAGCCCGACCGGTGAGTCGACGAGTGAGTAACCGATGGTCTGTGGCCGGGTCGCCTGCTGTTTCGCGTACGCCGCGCGGTGGCGCCAGAAATCGCGGGTCTCCTCCGTCCACCCGCGTTCGACCGCCGTCAGGCCGTCCGTCGTCAGACCGGGTGGCGCCTCCGCGAACAGGGTGTGCACGCCGAGCACGTGCGCCGGGAACCGGCCGCCGAGAACCGTGGTGATGTTTCCGCCCCAGTCCCCTCCGTGGGCGAGGAACTCGTCGTAGCCGAGCCTTCCCATCAGCTCCACCCACGCGGCCGCGATCCTTTCCGTTCCCCACCCGGTGGCGGCCGGCTTGTCGCTGTAACCGAAGCCGGGCAGTGACGGGACCACGATGTGGAACGCCGGCGCGTCCGCGTTCCCGGGGTCTGCCAATTCGTCCACCACGTCGATGAATTCGGCGACGCTGCCCGGCCAGCCGTGCGTCATGACCAGCGGAGTCGCATCCGCGCGTGCGGACCGGCGGTGGAGGAAATGGATCCCCAGCCCGTCGATGGTCGTGCGGAACTGGCCGATGCCGTTGAGGCGATCCTCGAAGGACCGCCAGTCGTACTCCGTGCGCCAGTAGTGCACGACCTCGGTGAGATCGGCCAGCGGCACGCCCTGGTCCCATCGGCGGCTGCCGGACGCGGCGCGGGGAACCGTCTCCGCTTCCGGCAGCCGCGCCGCCGCCAGCCGCGCGCGCAGCTCATCGAGGTCGGCGTCGGTCGCGTGGGTTGCGCACGTTCGCACGTCGGCGGTCGGGCGGGACATGAGACCTCCTGGCCATCGCGGAACCGGCCACGACTTCCGCGAACCGGCTATGGCGGTTCTCTTACTCTTTCGTGTTCGCATGCAACCGGCTAAGGTGGTTCCATGCGCGCCGGCTTCCCCGACTTTCGCCTCGGTACCGTGCTGGCCACCAGCTTCACGGGGACCCTCTCGGAGCGTCATGGCGACGCGGTGGAGCGCATCCCCACGCCGCAGCGGCTCATCGACTGGCTGGCGGTGTACGGCCTCGCCGTGGATTCCTGCGACGCCGTCGGGCTCGAACGGGCCCGGGAGCTGCGGGAGTCGATCCACGCCGCCGCGACGGCGGCCGCGCTCCAGGAAGCTCTCCCCGAGTCCGCCGTCCACGTCATCAATGAGCGCAGCGCTCAGGGCCGGGCCGCGGCGGTCCTGACGCCCGACGGCAAGCGGCGATGGAGTCTCGGCTCGGCTTCCCGCCTGGAAGACGCCCTCGGCGTGGTCGCCGCCGACACGATCAGCGTCATCGCGGGTGAACGGGACGGGAGGCTGGCCTTGTGCGCCTCGCCGACCTGCCGAGCCGCCTTCTTCGACACCAGCCGAAGCCGCACCCGCAAATGGTGCGACATGAACACCTGCGGCAACCGCCAGAAGAAGGCGCGCTTCCATGCGAACCGGCGCACCAGGAGCCCTGGGCCAGCGGAGTGACCGCCCCCTCGCACATCCCCCGGGCCGCGTGCCCGCGCCGGGGCCCCCGGGACTGCCGAGGCGACCGCACCCCGCAGCGCACGCGGGGGCTGGGCTGGACGTTTCGCGGCGGACGGCTCCCGGGCCACGAGATGATCGCGGCATGACCGAGATCGTTCTGATGTCCGACCCGAAGGTCGCAGCCGTGCCCGTTCAGGAGTGCGGTGAACCGCTCGTGGATGTGCGACGGGACGGGTCCCTGCTGGTCGACGAGCGGAAGTGGCTGGACTCCGCCGGTTCCTTCGCCCACGTGCGGGCAGGCGTGCTCGACCGCCTCCTCGCCGCGCAGGCACAGCTCCCCCGGGGGCTGCGGCTGTTGTTCGTCGAGGGGTACCGCCCGCCGTCCCTCCAGCGTCGCTACTTCGACGCGTACGCGGCCCAGTTGCGTGGCGAGCATCCGCAATGGTCCGACGGGCGGATCCGCTCGGCGGCCAGCCGTTACGTGTCCCCACCGGAGATCGCACCGCACAGCGCCGGGGCCGCCGTCGACGTGACGCTCGCCGATGGCGACGGCCGTGAACTCGACATGGGCACCCGTATGAACGCGTCGCCCGAGGAGAGCGCGGGCGGCTGCTACACGCGCGCCGACACCATCGGCGACGAGGCCCGCTCCCGCCGGGAAGTGCTCGGATCCGCGCTCGCCGCCACGGGCCTGGTCAACTACCCCACAGAGTGGTGGCACTGGTCGTACGGAGACCGCTACTGGGCCTTGGAGACGGGGGCGACGGCCGCCCTCTACGGGCCCGAGGAGCTGGGCCGGCCAGCGTCCTCGTAACCGCGCAGGGGGCGGTTCGGCCCGCTCCTGCGGCCTGGTGCCGAGGCGTACGGCGGCCTGCGGCGGCGGTTCTCAGCCGTTCGGCAGGGTGCGGGCGAGGAGGGGCAGCAGGCGGTCCCAGTGGTGTCGCAGCCCCGCCGGGTCGAAGGCGTCGGTGTCGGACATGGTGAAGCCGTGGACGGTGCCGGGGTAGATCTCGGAGGTGTAGCCGACCCCCGCGGCGTCCAGGGAGCGGTTGAGCTCGTCGAGCGCCTCGGGCGTGATGTCCGTCGCGGCGTGGCCGAAGTGGACCTCGGCCGTGAGGCGGCGCAGGCTGTCGGGACCGTCGGCGGCGACAGGCGCGTGGAACGCGGCGAGGGCGGCCACCTGCCCGGGGTGGGCCGCAGCCGTGCGGGTCGCCAGGAGGCCGCCGATGCAGTAGCCGGTCACCGCGAGCGGCCCGGTCGCCACCTCGGGCTGGGCCGTGAGGAACTCGATGTAGGAGTCGGCGTCGCGCAGGACGCGTTCGGTCGTGTGCGCCTCGATCAGCGGCATCAGCCGGCCGATGAGCGGGAGCCGGTCCTCTTCACCGATGTGCGCGGGGAGGTCGACGACCGGTGCCGGCCCGTTCCGGTAGAAGAAGTTGGGGACGAGCACGTAGTACCCGTGCCCGGCCAGCTCGCGGGCCAGCTCCCGCAGTGTGGGCCGGTCGCCGAAGGCATCCCCGTACATCAGCACCCCTGGATGCCGGCCGCCGTGCTCGGGAAGGACGGCGAAGCCGTCGGCCAGGCCGTCCGTCGTGGGGATCTGCACCGTCTTGGTGGGAATGGTGGGTCGTCCTTCCTGGGGGTGTGCCGGGCCGACGCCGTGACACCGACCTTCTCGGCGCGAGCGAACGTACAGTGCCGGTCGGTGTGACGCAACGTCATTACGCCCTGCGTCCGGGGCCGCAGGTGCGCGCCCTGGGCGAGGTCATGGGCCGCTCGACGGTGCACGGCTCGCGCGTCCGAGAGCCGACGACCGTGACGGCTTCGTCCGGACGCCCACACGCGGATCACGACACGGGAGAGCCGTGCGAGCCGACAGGGCGGAAGCGTCAGCCGGCGGGGATGGTCCGGGCGACCACGCTCTCGACCAGCCGGTCGAGACCGATGCCGCCGAGCATGTCCGGGAGCGTGAAGTGTTCCAGGAGCAGCCCGGTCATGGCCAGGTAGAGGACCAGAAAGGCGTCGTGGTCGCCCGGCAGACCCCGGTCGTGGTGGAAGGAGTGGCTGTACTCGAAGCCCGCGCGCACGGTTCGTGTCAACTGGGTGCGCAGTTCGGGGCGGCGGGTCGCCTCCAGCCGGAGTTCCAGCATGGCCAGGTAGCCGTTCCGGTCCTCGGTCATCCGCCGGATCAGCCAGTGCATCAGCTCGGTGACCAGTTCCCGTGAGGGGGCGGGGAGCATGATCTGTTCGACGTGCGCCGGGTCCGGCGTCATCCGGCTGCTGATACGGGCCCCGGTCTGCATCAGGAGGTCGTCGCGGCTGGTGAAGTAGTTCGACGCGGTGCCCACCGGTACGCCCGCCCGGGCGTCCACGGCGCGGAAGGTGAGCCCTCGGGCGCCTTCGTGCGCCAGGACGTCGACCGCCGCGTCCGTGAGCATGATCCTGCGTTCGGGGTTCTTCGCCATCAGCGTTCTTCCTGCCTGTCCGGTCTCGAAAAGAGGCTTGCACAACCACTACATGTGAAGCACTATAAGTGACGTGGTTACGGTGGGTGGTCGCGCCTGCCGTGCCATCCGGGCCGTCAGGCCCGCACCCATCGACGGAACGGGGAGCTCGTGCGCAGTCTCACTTACTTCATCGCCTGCTCGATCGACGGCTTCATCGGGGATTCCCGTGGTGACGCCTCGGCGATGATGCCCTTCGTCAGCGAGGAGTTCGTCGACTTCCTGAAGTCGGAGTACCCGGAGACCATCTCCGCCGAGGGCCGTCAGGCCCTCGGGCTCCACGACGCCGAGAACCAGCACTTCGACACCGTCGTCCAGGGGCGCCGTAGCTATCAGCTGGCGCTGGACGCGGACATCGCCAGCCCGTACGGCCACCTGCGGGAGCTCGTCGCCTCCCGGACGCTCACGGAGCCCCCTCACCGGAACGTCGAGCTGATCGCGGAGAACCCAGTCGCCCGGATCAGGGAGCTCAAGGCCGAGGACGGCGAGCTGGACATCTGGCTCTGCGGCGGGTCCCAGTTGGCTGGGGAACTGCTCGACGAGATCGACGAGCTCGTGATCAAGACCTACCCGGTGGTGTACGGAGTCGGTATGCCGATGTTCGGGTCCGGTTCCGGGGTCACCGAGTTCACCCTTGAGGGAGTGCGGACTTTCG
This sequence comes from Streptomyces sp. NPDC091649, assembly GCF_044756785.1. Lineage (NCBI taxonomy): Bacteria > Bacillati > Actinomycetota > Actinomycetes > Kitasatosporales > Streptomycetaceae > Streptomyces > Streptomyces sp. NPDC091649. The sequence goes on from NZ_JBIVTR010000005.1 coordinate 342,578, forward strand.
AGAACGGCGCACTGGTCCGGACGTACCGCCGCAAGCGCTGAGCCCCACGTTCGGGCCCACCGCGCGCCGGTCGGTCGGCGCCGGCCGACTGACCGGCTCCGCAGTCTTCGGCTCCGGCCGGCTTCGATGCCGCCGGGTTTCGGCTCCAGCGGGTTTCGGCTCCGCGGAAAAGGGTTCGTCAGGAAGGGGCGTGTCGGGTAGGGGTTGCACCATGACTTCTCTAGCCGAAGACCTGCTACCCCAGACCCGGCGTGCTCTGTCGCACCGTATCGCCGTCGCACAGCGGGACGGCCGCGCCCCCTCTCTCGTGGCCGCCGTGCGACGCCAGGGGCGTACGGCCTGGAGCGGGGCGCGTGCGTGCGTCGAGGGACACGCTCCCGACGCCGATACGCAGTACCGGATCGGCTCGATCACCAAGACGTTCACGGCCGTTCTGGTCCTGCGGCTGCGGGACGAGGGCCTGGTCGGCCTGGACGATCCGCTGGAGAAGCACCTCCCCGGCACGGGCGCGGGCGGAGCGACCGTCTTCCAGTTGCTGGGGCACAGCGCGGGGCTGGGTGCCGAAGCGCCCGCCCCCTGGTGGGAACGGACGCCCGGACACCTGCGGCCCGAGCTCGCCGACGTGCTGGGCGACCGGCCGGGGACACATCCGGCCGGTCATCGCCATCACTACTCGAATCCGGGCTACACCCTGCTCGGTTCACTGGTCGAAGCGGTACGCGGAGTCTCCTGGGAGGAGGCACTGCGCCGCGAGATCCTGGAACCGCTGGGCATGCACCGGACGACGACCGCGCCAGTGGCACCGCACGCCGACGGCTGGGCCGTCCATCCCTGGGCCGACGTCATGATGAGCGAACCCGCCGAGGACCTCGGGATCATGGCGCCCGCCGGGCAGCTCTGGTCCACCGCGGAGGACCTGCTGCGGTTCGCCGCCTTCCTGATGGAGGGCGACGACCGGGTGCTTTCGGCGGCCTCCGTGCGGGAGATGCGTACTCCCGCAGCCCCGGTCGAGACGGGCGGAAGCGGCTACGGTCTGGGGCTTCAGATCGTCGGGGGCGAGGGGCTCGTGCTGTTCGGGCATTCGGGGTCGCTGCCCGGGTTCGTCGCCGGTCTCTGGGCCAGTGAGGAGGAAGACGTGGCCGCGGTCGCTCTCGCCAACGTCACCTCCGGGCTGCCCGCCGCGATGGTGGCCGCCGAACTCCTGGGTATCGTCGCCGAAGCCGAGCCGCGGATTCCGGACCCGTGGCGTCCGCTGCCCGAGGTGGACGACGAACTGCTCGCGCTGACCGGGATCTGGCACTGGGGCACCCAGACGTTCACGCTGCGGCTCACGGAGGGCCGGGGCCTACAGCTCACTCCGCTGGGCGGCAGTGGCCGTGGCGCGGCCTTCACCTACGGCTCGGACGGCACGTGGACGGGCCAGAACGGCTACTACGCGGGGGAGACCCTGAGCGTCGTACGCAAGGACGACGGCTCGGTCGACCACCTCGACCTGGGCTCGTTCGTCTTCACCCGGGACCCCTACGAGGCGGGGTCGGCCGTGCCTGGCGGAGTGGACGCGGAGGGCTGGCGCGGGCTCGGACGCGATTGAACCCATGCCGAGAAGACCTCGCCGATCAGGTCGGCAGTCCCGATGGGCCGGTGGTGTTTCACGTGAAACAGTCGTCGACCCGGCGGTCCGGTGGGCGCCCATGGGCCCGCGGCGCCCGCGGCCGACGGCAACCACCGGGCCGTAAGCACCCACCGGTCCGTCGACGCCCGCTCGTCCGCTCGGCTCCCGCTGGCCCGCTCGATTCCCGGCCCGCTCTGGTCAGAGCGCCAGTTTGAAGCCCACATGGCTGGCTGTGAAGCCGAGCCGCTCGTAGAAGCGGTGTGCGTCTTCGCGGGTGACGTCCGAGGTCAGCTGCACCAACTGGCAGTTCTGACGTCGGGATTCGTCCACCGCCCACTGGATGAGCTGGGTGCCGAGGCCGCTGCCGCGCTCGTCGGCATGGACGCGGACACCCTCGATGATCGAGCGGGTCGCGCCGCGACGGGACAGCCCCGGGACGATGGTCAGCTGCAGCGTGCCGACGACCCGGTCCTCGCGGACGGCGACGACCACGTGCTGATTCGGGTCGTCGGCCAGCCTCTGGAACGCCTCCCGGTAAGGGGCGAGATCGTCCGGTGACTCGCGCTGTGCGCCCAAGGGGTCGTCGGCGAGCATGGCGACCACCCGGGCCAGGTCATCCGGGGTGGCGGGGCGTACGGCGAGATCACTCATGATCGGAATCCTAGGACGGCCGCGGTGGGCCTTCCCGCCGGTCAGCCAGGACAGCCAGGTCAGGCCGGCTATCGGCCGGGGGCCGGTGCTGCTCAGGCCAGGACCTTCAGATCTTCGACGGCCCTGACCAGGGGAGCGAGCTCCGGGTTCTGCGCCGCCTCGTCCAGGGCCGCCCGCAGTGCGCTGTCGTTCGTCGGCCGGGCGGCCTCCAGCAGCGTGAGGCCGGCCTCGGTGACGTCGGTGTAGATGCCCCGGCGGTCGGTGTCGCACAGGTAGCGGGTGAGCAGCCCGCGGTCCTCAAGCCGGGTCACGAGCCGGGTGGTGGCGCTCTGGCTGAGGACGACGGCGTCCGCCACCTGCTTCATCTGGAGGTGCCCGCCCGTGCCGTTGTGCTGTCGGCTCAACACGTCGAGCAGGGAGTACTCGCGTGCGCTGAGCCCGTGGCCGGCCTGGAGAGCCCGTTCGATACGGGCCTCGATCTTCCCGTGGAGCAGGGAGAGCGCGCACCAGCTCTGGGCGATGGCGGTCAGGGCGGGATCGGTCGCTGTCATGTCTCTCTCCTCCGTACGGGAGCTGCGTGACTCCAGGATAGGCGACGAGTGCAATAGTCCGCGTTTGCGTATAGCCAGCGTCTGCAATTAATGTGGACGCCCGTAAGGTGCTTACGCAATTTTCCTGAAAGGTGATCCCCGTGCCCCTCGCGCTCCTCGCCCTCGCCATCGGGGCGTTCGGGATCGGAACGACCGAGTTCGTGATCATGGGGCTGCTCCCCGAGGTCGCCGGTGACTTCCGGGTCTCGATCCCCACGGCGGGCTTCCTGGTGACCGGCTACGCGCTCGGTGTGGTCCTCGGTGCCCCGCTGATGACGCTGCTGGGCACCCGCGTCACCCGCAAGCGCATGCTGATGCTCCTCATGGGGCTGTTCATCGTGGGCAACGTCGTGTCCGCGCTCGCCCCCGTCTTCGGCGTCATGCTCGCCGGACGCGTGATCGCCTCCCTCGCGCACGGTGCCTTCTTCGGCATCGGCTCGGTGGTCGCCGCCGGTCTGGTCGCCCCGCGGAAGAAGGCCGGGGCCATCGCCATGATGTTCACCGGACTCACCGTCGCCAACGTCGTCGGGGTTCCGCTCGGCACGCTCATCGGGCAGACCGCGGGCTGGCGGACCACGTTCCTCGGCGTCGCCGTTCTCGGGGTCGTGGGGCTGCTCGGCGTCGCGAAACTCGTCCCGGACCAGCCCGGGCCGGAAGGCGTGCGCATCCGCCACGAACTGGCCGCGTTCCGCAATGTCCAGGTTCTGCTGGCGATGGCCATGACCGTCCTGGGCTTCGGCGGGGTCTTCGCCGCGATCACCTACATCACTCCGATGATGACCGAGGTCGCCGGCTACTCGGCCTCGTCCGTCACCTGGCTGCTCGTCCTCTTCGGCCTCGGCATGGTGGGCGGCAACCTGATCGGCGGCAGGTTCGCCGACCGCCACCTGATGCCCATGCTGTACGCCTCGCTGGGTGCGCTCGCCGTGGTCCTCGGCCTGTTCACCGTGACCGCCCACCACAAGGTCGCCGCTGCCGTCACCATCGTCCTGATCGGCGCCCTGGGCTTCGCGACCGTGCCACCGCTGCAGAAACGGGTCCTCGATCAGGCGGCGGGTGCGCCGACACTGGCCTCCGCGGTCAACATCGGCGCCTTCAACCTCGGCAACGCCCTCTCCGCCTGGCTCGGCGGCATCGTCATCGCGGCCGGTCTCGGCTACACCGCGCCCAACTGGGTCGGCGCCGCGCTCGCCGCGTCCGCCCTGGTTCTGGCTGTGCTCTCCGGCCTGCTGGAGCGCCGGGAGACCGGCAAGGGCAGGATCGTCGCCGGGAGCAGCCCGCAACCGGCCGCCGCGGCGACGGCGCGGCACTGATCCTCGCTCCTCAGGCGGGCCGGCCCGCCGGCACCGCGGAACAGCCGCACCGCCCGCCCCAGGGGTACCGGCCGCTCCCCGTCAGCCCGTCGCGACCGTGAGCGGGGCGAACCTGTGGGCGGCGTCGCCGGGCAGCTCCGGGATGCCGTACGTCATCGCGGTGGTCCGGGACAGGGGCCCCAGCCCGCGCTCCGCCAGCCAGCCGAGCAGTTCCTTGTGCCGGGCGTCGACATCGGCCCGCAGCGGCCGGTCCGTCGTGGCGGCCAGGGCGGTGACCAGGGCCTGCGCGGTGGCGGTGTCCCGTGCGATCAGCGGCCCGATCACCCCGGACGGCCCGCTCGGCCAGAGCGCCGCGTAGCCGACCAGTTCGCCGTGCTCCTCGGCGACCTGGAGCCGGTCGGAGAAGGCGGGGAGCCGGGTGAGGAGATGCGTCCGGTCGGCGCCGAAGGCGGCGAGGTCGAGGCGGACCATCGCCCGCAGGTCGCCGGCGGCGGCCGGGCGTGTGGTCACGGCCGGCCGGGAGTGGGCGGCCGGAGCCGAGCCGGCGGGGGCGACCGGGCCGAAACGGCCGCCGACGCGTTCGGCCAGACCCACGGCGGAGAAGCCCAGGTCCTCGTACAGCGGCTGCCCCTGCTCGGTGGCGTACAGGGCGAGCGGGGTGTCCCCCGCCGCCTCCATCACATGCCGCATCAGCCGGCGGGCGATCCCTCGGCGTGCGTAGCGTCCGGCGACGAGCAGCATCCCGACCGCGGCGAGATCGGGCCCGTACGGCATGGTCAAGCAAGTCGCCGCCAGGCCCTTGCCGTCGGGGGCGTCGATTCCGTACCCGGTTCCGGCCGAGAGGAGCAGCCCCCACCGGTGTTCGTCGCGCGGCCAGCCGCGGTCCTCGCAGAGATCGGCGCAGGGAACCAGGTCTCCCCGGTTCAGGCGTCGGATCGGCAGGTCGACGAGGGAGCGGGGTGAGGGGCTGTGCATGGGGCCAGGCTGTCTGACGGGGTGATCGCGCGTCCACCGATTTCGCCGAACTGGCCGAGATCCGCAGCCGCCTGCCGCGCCGGGAGCGCACGAGCGGTTTCACGTGAAACACGGTGCCGAGCCGTATGTCCCGGGCGTGCGGCAGCGGGAGCGTCCACGGCACGGGGCGAGGAGCACGCGTCCCGGCCGGGCGAGAGCGCCTGCCCGAGGTGCGGGAGGTCAGCCCAGGTCGGGGGCGTGCATGGCCCGTACGCCTTCGATGTTGCCGTCCAGATAATGCCGCAGGGAGAGCGGAACGAGGTGCACGGCGGCGATCCCGACCCGGCTGAACGGCACCCGGACGATCTCGTACTCCCCGGAGGGTTCGTCGATCTCCGGGCCGTGCCGCAGGGAGATGTCCATCGAGGCCAGCCGGCAGACGAAGAAGTGCTGGACCTTCACCCCCGCCACGCCGCCGTCCGCGATGTGCTCCACGGTGTCGACGAAACACGGCACCACGTCGACGACCTTGGCGCCGAGTTCCTCGTCGACCTCGCGGTGCAGTGCGTCGACGACGGTGGCGTCCTCCGGTTCGACTCCGCCGCCGGGCGTGATCCAGTACGGATCGACTCCCGGCTTCGTGCGCTTGATCAGGATGAGATCGTCGCCGTCGAGCAGGATGGCGCGTGCGGTGCGCTTGACCACAGGACGTTCGGTCATGGCAAGAGGGTGGCCCGTGGAGGGCCGTCCGAAACTCTCCCGGCCTAGCGGACCGCCGCGTCCAGCGCCTGTTCGACATCGGCGAGCAGGTCCTCGGGATCCTCCGCGCCGACCGAGAAGCGGATGAAGCCCTCCGCCACGGCGTCGCCGCCCCAGCGGCCCCGGCGCTCGGCGGTCGACCGGACACCGCCGAAGCTTGTCGCGTCGTCGACCAGGCGCAGCGCGGACAGGAAGCGCTCAGCGGTCTCCCGGTCGCCCAGCTCGAAGGACACCACGGAACCGAAGCGCCGCATCTGGCGGGCCGCGACGGTGTACGACGGGTCGGTGGGAAGCCCCGGGTACCGCAGCCCGGTGACCTCCGTACGCGCGGCCAGTGCCTCGGCGAGAGCCAGGGCCGAGCTGCACTGACGGTCGATGCGCAGGTGGAGGGTGGCCAGCGAGCGATGGGCGAGCCATGCCTCCATCGGCCCCGGGATCGCCCCCACGACCTTGCGCCAGCGCCGTACGTCCGCCGTGAGCCGGGGATCGCGGCAGGTCACATGGCCGAGCAGGATGTCACCGTGCCCGGTCATGCCCTTGGTGTCGCTGGCGACCGAGAAGTCCGCGCCCAGCTCCAGCGGGCGCTGGCCGATCGGGGTGGCCAGGGTGTTGTCGACGGCGACCAGGACGCCCGCCGCGTGCGCCGCCTCCACCAGCCGCCGGATGTCGCACACGTCCAGGCCCGGATTGGACGGGCTCTCGATCCACAGCAGCTTCGCCCCGGGCAGCAGGTCCAGCTGGGCGTCTCCGCCGGTCGGCGCGGTCCGGACCTCGACGCCGTACGCCGCCAGCTGGTCCCGTACGAGGGGGAGCGCCTGGTAGCCGTCGTCCGGCAGGACCACGGCGTCGCCCGAGCGGAGCTGGGAGAGGAGCACCGCGGTGATCGCCGCCATGCCCGAGGCGAACACCGTCGTGCCCACGTCCTCACCGGGGGCCTCCAGCTCGCCGATGGCCCGCTCCAGGTGGGTCCAGGTCGGGTTGGTCTCGCGGCCGTAGGTATAGGGCCCCACCGGGTCGCCGGAGAGGTGGAAGTGCGCGGCGAACACCGGGCCGGGCAAGGTGGGTTCGAACTGCTCCGGTTCGGGAAGTCCGGCGCGTACCGCGCGCGTTCCGTCGCCCATGGTGCTCATGCCTGCTCCTCAGCTGCGCTCGCCGGAGGTGGACCGGTGTTCCCCGCACTCTTCCAGAGCCCGGGAGCGGCCTTCTCCGGAGGTCCGGCACGGCCGCGCCCCGGAATCAGCTCTCGTCGGGGAGGACGACGTTGAGCGCCCAGGACACGACCGAGATGATCAGGCCACCGAGCACCGCCGTCCAGAACCCCTCGACGTGGAAGCTGAGATCGAACACACCGGCCAGCCAGGAGGTCAGCATCAGCATCAGGGCGTTGACCACCAGGGTGATCAGCCCCAGCGTCAGAATGAACAAGGGGAACGTCAGCAGCTGGACCACCGGCTTCACCAGGAAGTTCACCAGCCCGAAGATCAGCGCGACCAGGATCAGGGTGAGGACCTTGCGGCCGGTGGTGCCGCCCTCCAGCGTGATGTTGCCGATCAGCCAGATGGCGACGGCCAGCGCACCCGCGTTGGCGACCGTCTTGACTACGAAATTCTTCATGTGTCTGATCGTGGCAGACATGATCGGTGCTGGACACCGGCAGCACGGGTACAGCCGACAGCGTGGGTACAAGGGGCGGAACGGGCCATGAAGGCATTCAGACTGGATGAGCTGGAGGCGGAGCGCGCCGCCAACGACGGTGCCTACCTCCAGTTCGTGCGGGAGCGGAACATGTCGGTCGGTCTGTACGCGCTGGACGCGGGCGCGCTCGATCCGCAGCAGCCGCATCAGCAGGACGAGGTCTACTTCGTCGTCAGCGGGCGTGCGTCGATCACGGTCGGCATGGAGACGACGCAGGTCAGCAGGGGAAGCGTCGTCTACGTCCCCGCGGGGGTGGAGCACAAGTTCCACCACATCACCGAGGACCTGCGGGTGATGGTCGTCTTCTCGCCGCCCGAGGGCTGAGCGCCTGCCGGAAGGGCCCCGGGGTTCCGTCCCCCGGGGATCCCTAGGGGCTCGATCAGGGGTCTTCAAGGGCTGCCCGGCCCCCGCGGGGGGCCCTCGCGCCTTTAGCATCGAGGCAAGGACTCAGAGAGACGAGGTAGAGGCGATGGCCGTGCGGGAGATATTCGCGGGAATGCCCTGGTGGGTGAAGTGGATCGCGGTGCCCGTCGTCGCGATCTTCGTGTTCGGCGGTCTGATCGCCAGCGTGGTCGGCTTCGTGATCAGCCTGCTCTTCAAGGCGCTGGTCTTCGTCGTCCTGGTCGGCGGGCTGATCTTCGTCGTCCGGAAGTTCATGTCGTCGTCGTCCTCACGCGGTGACTGGTAGGACACGGACCACCACATCAACGGGCCGGCGCGGGGGCCGGCCCGTCCCCGTACCGTTCCCCACTTCGCCCGGTCCCGGCCGGCCACCCGGACCGGGCGCCAGCGCGGCGCGGTCAGCTCCGGCGGGGAGGATTAGCCCAGCAGAGCTAAGTCCCGGAGGAAACCACCCATCTGCCGCAGACGGTCGATACAGTGGCATCCACTGCCGCCATCCGGAATGTGACCTTCCGTCACCATATCGATCACCTGATCGGTCCTGGGTACGACAGTCCGGTCGTTGGCCTCCGATCGCCGGCGCCCGGACCGGTCCTCGCCGGTCACGGGTCACCGGATCTCCGGTTCCCCTCCGGTCCTCGGGATCGCGGCAGGCCCGTGGGGGCGGCCCCCACGGGAGGGCCGACGGCCCGTCACCATGCCTGGGGGTGACCTTTGACCACGGCATCGAGTACCGCTGTCCCGACGTTGATCGGTTCGGTGCAGCGGGCGTTGAGGCTGCTGGAGGCTGTGGGCGCTCATCGGGACGGGGCGCCCGCCAAGCAGCTGGCGCGTGAGGCCGGGCTACCGCTGCCGACCGCGTATCACCTGCTGCGCACCCTCACCCACGAGGGCTACCTCCGCCGCGAGAACGGCGTCTTCCTCTTCGGCGCGGCCGCCGAGAACCTGACCGCGGCCCCCGGCGTCCGGACCAGCCCGCGCCCCGCCTCCGTCGCCGACTCCCTCGGCCACTGGCGCGACGTCATCGGGATGCCCGTGTACTGCGCGGTCTACTGCGACGGCGAGATCGAGCTCATCGCGGTCGCGGACGCCCCCGACACCCCGGCGGTGGAGGAGTGGGCCTCGTTCCGGGAGACCGCCCACGCCCACGCCATCGGCCAGTGCCTGCTCGCCCAGCTCGACGAGAGGGCCCGCGAGGACCACCTGGACCGGCACCCGGTGCGCCCTCTCACCCGTTACTCAGTGCGAGATCGAGCCACACTCCTTGAGCGGCTGCGCACCCTCCGACGAGGTGAACCGGTCATCGAACGCCAGGAGTACGCACTGGGGACCGTATGCGCCGCGATTCCCGTCACGGCCGGTGCCACCATTGCCGCGATGGCCATTTCCGTACCCCTGGACCGGGAAGAACGGTTGCTGCCCGCAGTCGAACAGTTACGTGGCGAAGTCGCCAGCCTCTTGCGTTCGTTCGTGTTCTCTATCAGTATCTGAAAAATCACTCCTTGTGATCTGCTATCGCGTGCACCACGATGGCGTCAATAGGGCCATAGGGGATCATTCCTGGCCAGTTTCATCTACTGCGGGGTTGAACGATGCGCGAGTCGGTTCAAGCAGAGGTCATGATGAGCTTCCTCGTCTCCGAGGAGCTCTCGTTCCGTATTCCGGTGGAGCTTCGGTACGAGGTCGGCGATCCGTACGCCATCCGTATGACGTTCCATCTTCCCGGCGATGCCCCTGTGACCTGGGCATTCGGCCGTGAACTGCTGCTGGACGGGCTCAACAGCCCCAGTGGCGACGGAGATGTGCACATCGGCCCGACCGAGCCCGAGGGTCTCGGCGATGTGCACATCCGGCTCCAGGTCGGCGCGGACCGTGCGCTGTTCCGGGCGGGGACGGCGCCGCTGGTGGCGTTCCTCGACCGGACGGACAAGCTCGTGCCGCTCGGTCAGGAACACACGCTGGGTGACTTCGACGGGAACCTGGAGGATGCGCTCGGCCGCATCCTCGCCGAGGAGCAGAACGCGGGCTGACCGGATGCCGGCCCGTCATCCCTTTCTACGGCGACGGCCCCGCCCGGCCCGCGCGGGTGCGGCCGTAGCCGTCTGTGCGCCGCCGGACCCCGGGCGGTCCGCGGAGACGACCAGCGCGGCGAGCACCGTGGTCACCGGCACCGAGGCGACCAGGCCGATCGACCCCACCAGCGTGCGGACGATCTCCTCGGCGACCAGCTCGCTGTTGGCCACCGTCCCCACGCTGCTCTGGGCGATGGAGAAGAGCAGCAGCAGCGGCAGCGCCGCGCCCGCGTACGCCAGCACCAGGGTGTTGACCACCGACGCGATGTGGTCCCTTCCGATGCGGATACCTGCCCGGTACAGACCCTTCCAACCCATCCGCGGGTCGGCCTGGTGCAGTTCCCAGACGGCGGAGGTCTGGGTGACCGTCACATCGTCGAGCACGCCGAGCGAACCGATGATGACGCCGGCCAGCAGCAGCCCGCTCATATCGATATCCGGGTAGAGGCCGTGGATGAGGCCGGTGTTGTCATCGGTGTTGCCGCTGAGATGCGCCCAGCCGATGAACAGGGAGCCCAGCAGCCCGATCAGCAGCAGTGAGATCAGTGTGCCGACGACCGCCACGGACGTACGGGCCGTCACCCCGTGACACAGGTAGAGGGCCGCCAGCATGATGGCGCTGGCCCCGATCACCGCCACGACCAGTGGGTTCGAGCCCTGAAGGATCGCCGGCAGGATGAACAGGGTCAGCACGGTGAACGACACGGCCAGCGCCACCAGCGCCATGACCCCGCGCAACCTCCCCACCAGGACCACCGCCAGCGCGAAGATCCCGGCCAGCACCGACATCGGGACCTTCCGGTCCACGTCGGTCACCGAGTACTGGAGGTCGCGCGGGGCGTCGGGGGCGTACGCGACGACCACGCCCTGGCCCTCGCTCAGCTGACGGGGCGCGTCCGGCTGGACCACCTCGACGAACGTGCGGCCCTTGTCGTCGCCGCTGGTCACCTCGATGGTTGCCTTCGCGCACTCCCCCTCCTGCTCGTTGACGGCCTCCCGGCCGGAGGGTGTGGAGGTGTCGCCGGTCGGGGGCACCTGCGCGGCGTTGACGTCCGCACAGTCGACGTTGACGACCTGGACGACCTTTCCGTCCTGGGTCTGCCGGTCGAATCCGACGCCGGTGCGCTCGTGGTCGGGCGCGCCGCCCGGCCAGAACGCGATCAGGCCGACGACGACCGCCGTCGCGAACGGGATCAGCACCGCGGCGATGACCTTGCGCAGGTGCTGGGACACCGGGGCGGCGGGCCCGTGGCTGTGTGTGTGGCCGTGGCTGTGGCCCTGGGGCGGCTGGGGTGCGGGGTCGTTTTGGGGGGAGGTCACGGGGCGATCATCGCAAGAACAGGGGTGCCCCCTGGTCAGCTCGCCGGAAAGAACGCTAGCGTGGAGGCACCTTTGCACACGCGGGAGCTCGGAGCACCGGGCTGAGAGGGCGCTGACCGCCGTACACCGATACGGATCAGCTGCGCCGACCGCCGAACCTGTTACCGGGTAATGCCGGCGTAGGGAGTAGGTCTCATGACCACAGCGGACGCACGCACGCCTGCCTCGAAACAGAACGACGGAACGCCGAACGGCACGACGCCGGGCGACGGGACGCCGAGAGACGAGGCCGGGAAGTCCATCGGCTGGCACAAGGGATACGTCCAGGGCTCACGCCCGGACCTCCTGGTGCCGGTCCGACAGGTGCACCTCACCAACGGCAACGACGTGACGCTGTACGACACGTCGGGGCCGTACACCGACCCCTCCATCGACACCGATGTCCGCCGCGGCCTCGCGCCCCTGCGGGAGAACTGGATCATCGCCCGCGGCGACACCGAGGAGTACGCGGGCCGCCCGGCCCGCCCCGAGGACGACGGGCTCAAGCACACCACGCCGCGCGGCGGACTGCGCAACCTCGACGCCGTCTTCCCCGGCCGCCCGCGCCAGCCGCGCCGCAGCCGCGACGGCCGTCCCGTCACCCAGCTCGCGTACGCCCGACGGGGGGAGATCACCCCGGAGATGGAGTACGTCGCGATCCGGGAGAACGTGGAGGCCGAGGTCGTCCGCGAGGAGATCGCGGAGGGGCGGGCGGTGCTGCCCGCCAACGTGAACCACCCCGAGATCGAGCCGATGATCATCGGCAAGCGGTTCCTGGTGAAGGTCAACGCCAACATCGGCAACTCGGCCGTCTCCTCCTCCATCGAGGAGGAGGTGGACAAGATGACGTGGGCGACGAAGTGGGGCGCCGACACGGTCATGGACCTGTCCACCGGCCGCAACATCCACACCACTCGTGAATGGGTGCTGCGCAACTCCCCCGTGCCGATCGGCACCGTGCCGCTCTACCAGGCCCTGGAGAAGGTCGACGGCCGGGCCGAGGAGCTGGCCTGGGAGATCTACAAGGACACCGTCATCGAACAGGCCGAGCAGGGCGTGGACTACATGACGGTGCACGCCGGAGTGCGCCTGCCGTACGTACCGCTGACGGCCCGTCGCAAGACCGGCATCGTCTCGCGCGGCGGTTCGATCATGGCGGCCTGGTGTCTCGCCCACCACAAGGAGTCGTTCCTCTACGAGCACTTCGAGGAGCTGTGCGAGATCCTCGCGACGTACGACGTCACCTACTCGCTGGGTGACGGACTGCGGCCCGGTTCGATCGCGGACGCCAACGACGAGGCGCAGTTCGCCGAATTGCGGACGCTGGGCGAGCTGAACACGATCGCCAAGCGGCACGGCGTCCAGACCATGATCGAGGGCCCCGGGCACGTCCCGATGCACAAGATCAAGGAGAACATCGACCTCCAGCAGGAAATCTGCGAGGAGGCGCCGTTCTACACGCTCGGCCCGCTGACCACGGACATCGCGCCCGCCTACGACCACATCACCTCCGGCATCGGCGCCGCGATGATCGCCTGGTGGGGCACCGCGATGCTCTGTTACGTCACGCCCAAGGAGCACCTGGGGCTGCCGAACCGGGATGACGTGAAGACCGGGGTCATCACCTACAAGATCGCCGCCCACGCGGCCGACCTGGCCAAGGGGCACCCGGGCGCGCAGGAGTGGGACGACGCGCTGTCCGACGCGCGGTTCGAGTTCCGCTGGGAGGACCAGTTCAACCTGGCTCTGGACCCGGACACGGCACGGGAGTTCCATGACGAGACGCTGCCCGCCGAACCGGCGAAGACGGCGCACTTCTGCTCGATGTGCGGGCCGAAGTTCTGCTCGATGAAGATCTCCCAGGACATCCGGCGTCAGCACGGAGGCTCGCAGGAGGAGATCGAGCAGGGCATGGCCGAGAAGTCGAAGGAGTTCGCGGCGGCGGGCAACCGGGTCTACCTGCCCATCGCCGACTGACCGCAGCCCCCCGTTATGTTTTTCGCGGTCCTGCAAGAGGGCCGCTGGCCTCCGGGCCCGGCATGACTGTTGCCCCCTGTCGAAGGCATGACCTGGGGGGTGGTGTCACCGGGCCCGGGAGGTGCCGTCGGAGACGCTGATGAGAGGTCCGGCCACCGTCCGGTCCGGCGCAATGCCGGGCAGTTCGCGGGCGGCA
>NZ_JBIVTR010000006.1:0-14626 GCF_044756785.1 Streptomyces sp. NPDC091649
GCGCTGACCTGCGCGAAGCGCGACTCGGGCCCGTCCCCGTCCTCGTAGTTGACGGAGTTGATGACGGCCCGGCCGCCCAGCTTCTCCAAACCGGCCCGGATCACCTCGACTTCGGTGGAGTCCAGCACGATCGGCAGGGTCGAGGCCGTGGCGAGCCTTCCTGCGACCTCTGCCATGTCGGCCACGCCGTCGCGGCCCACGTAGTCGACACACAGGTCCAGCAGGTGCGCTCCCTCCTGAATCTGGTCGCGAGCCACCTCCACGCAGTCGTCCCAGCGGCCCTCCAGCATGGCCTCGCGGAACTTCTTCGACCCATTGGCGTTCGTACGCTCTCCGATAGCGAGATATGACGTGTCCTGACGGAAGGGCACCGTCTGGTAGAGCGAGGCGGCACCGGGCTCGGGGACCGGCCGGCGGACCGCCGGCACCCGCCCCCGTACCCGCTCGACGACGGCCCGCAGGTGCGCGGGGGTCGTGCCGCAGCAGCCGCCCACCAGGGAGACGCCGTACTCGGCGACGAACGACTCGTGCGCGTCCGCCAGTTCGCCGGGCGACAGCGGGTAGTGCGCGCCGTTCTTGCCCAGGACCGGCAGGCCGGCGTTCGGCATGGCTGAGACCCGGGTCCGGGCGTGGCGGGCGAGATAGCGCAGGTGTTCGCTCATCTCGGCCGGCCCAGTGGCGCAGTTCAGGCCGATCAGGTCGATGCCGAGCGGCTCCAGGGCCGTCAGCGCGGCGCCGATCTCCGAGCCGAGGAGCATCGTGCCGGTCGTCTCCACCGTCACCTGCACGAGAAGGGGGAGTTCGAGGCCCGCGTCGGCGAGCGCCCGCTTCGCGCCGAGAACCGCCGCCTTCGTCTGCAACAGGTCCTGGGTGGTCTCCACCAGGAGGGCGTCGGCGCCGCCCGCGATCATGCCCTCGGCGTTGGTGCGGTAGGCGTCGCGCAGCACGGTGTACGGGGCGTGGCCCAAGGTCGGCAGTTTGGTGCCGGGCCCCATCGAGCCCAGGACCCACCGCTGCCGGCCGGTCTTCTCGGTGTACTCGTCGGCGACCTCGCGGGCGATGCGGGCGCCGGCCTCGGAGAGCTCGAAGTTGCGCTCGGTGATGTCGTACTCGCTCAGGGCGGCGAAGTTGGTGCCGAAGGTGTTGGTCTCGACGCAGTCGACGCCGACCGCGAAGTACTCCTCGTGGACCGAGCGGACGATGTCCGGGCGGGTCACGTTCAAAATCTCGTTGCAGCCTTCGAGGTTCTCGAAGTCCTCCAGGGTGGGGTCCTGCGCCTGGAGCATCGTGCCCATCGCGCCGTCGGCCACCACCACACGCGTGGCGAGGGCTTCGCGGAGTGCGGCGACGCGCCGCGTCCGGGGGCCGCTCATGACACACCCGCCAGCAGCGGCTCTGTCTCCCGTGCGGCCTCGCTGCCGTACGCACGGTCGATGCGGGCGACCAGGTCGGCGGCGAGCAGCTTGTACTCCTGGGTGCCGACCGATTCGATGACCACCGTGGCCAGAGCGCAGCCGAGCTGGGCCGCGCGCCGGTGGGGGAGTTCCCCGGCGATGCCGGCGAGGAACCCGGCACGGAAGGCGTCGCCGACGCCGGTCGGGTCGGCGATGGTGTCCGCGGGCACCGCGGGGACGTCGATGCGGTTGCCGTCGCGCGAGGTGACCGAGACGCCTTCGGCGCCGCGGGTGACGATCCAGCTCCGGACCCGTTCGAGGACCTCCTGTTCGCTCCAGCCGGTCCGCTCCATGAGGAGAGCCGCCTCGTACTCGTTGGTGAACAGCCAACGGGCCCCGTCCACCAGCCGCCTGGTCTGTTCGGCGTCGAGGCGGGCGAGCTGCTGCGAGGGGTCGGCGGCCACGGCGATGTCCAGGTCATGGGCGAGGGAGGTGTGCCGCAGCATGGCCTGCGGGTCGTCCGCACCGACCAGGACGAGATCCAGGCGGCCCGCCGCGCGTGACACCTCGGCGAGGTCGATCCGGCGGGCTTCCGCCATGGCGCCCGCGTAGAAGGTGGCTATCTGGTTCTGGTCGTTGTCCGTGGTGCACACGAATCGCGCGGTGTGCAGACTCTCGCTGATCCGGACGGAGGCGGTGTCCACGCCCGCGTCCCGCAGACGGTGCTCGTAGTCGGCGAAGTCGGTGCCCGCCGCGCCCACCAGGACGGGCCGCAGTCCCAGCCGGCCGAGGCCGAAGGCGATGTTGGCGCCCACACCGCCGCGCCGGACCTCCAGCCGGTCGGCAAGGAAGGACAGCGACACCCGTTCGAGCTGCTCGCTGAGCAGCTGGTCGGCGAAGCGGCCTGGGAAGACCATGAGGTGGTCGGTCGCGATCGAGCCGGTCACGGCGATACGCACGGCGTTTCTCCTTGAACCTGAGGTCGGGAAGGCGCGGGTCAGAGGGACGGTTGCCAGGTGGGCCGCGGGGCGGAGGCCCAGGCTCCAGCGGTTCGGTGCGCGTCCGGGCGAAGGGCCCAGGCGGCGCCCGGCCGGGCGGGCGCGGAGCTCGGCGACGCTTCGTCCCGGCGCGTCGCGAGGGCGAGCAGCACCGCCGTCACGGCGGCCAGCTCCTCGTGGTCGGGGTTGCCGCGCAGGACGCGTATGCCGGCGCTCACTGAGGTTGGTTCCCGTGCTTGCGGCCGGGCAGCGCCGCGTGCTTGCCCCTGAGGACGGCCAGTGCGCCGATGAGGCGGGTTCGGGTCTCGGCGGGGTCGATCACGTCGTCGACCAGGCCGCGTTCGGCCGCGTAATAGGGGTGCATGAGTTCGTGCCGGTACTCCGCGATCCGCTCGGCCCGTGTGGACTCGGGATCGTCGGACGCGGCGATCTCGCGCCGGAAGACGACGTTGGCCGCGCCTTCGGCGCCCATCACCGCGATCTCGTTGACCGGCCAGGCCAGCGCCAGGTCGGTGCCGATGGAGCGGGAGTCCATGACGATGTAGGCCCCGCCGTACGCCTTGCGCAGCACTACCGAGATGCGGGGGACGGTGGCGTTGCAGTACGCGTACAGGAGCTTCGCGCCGTGGCGGATGACGCCGCCGTGCTCCTGGTCGACACCCGGCAGGAAGCCGGGGACGTCGACCAGGGTGACCAGGGGAATGTTGAAGGCGTCGCACATCTGGACGAAGCGCGCCCCCTTCTCCGACGCGTTGATGTCCAGTACCCCGGCCAGACTGGCCGGCTGGTTGGCGACGACGCCGACCACCTCACCGCCCAGCCGGGTCAGCGCGCACACGATGTTCGTGGCCCAGCGTTCGTGGATCTCGACGTACTCGCCGTCGTCGGCGATCTCCTCGATGACCCGGCGCATGTCGTACGCGTGGTTCGGATCGGCCGGCACCAGGTCGAGCAGAGCCTCGCACCGCCGGTCCACCGGGTCCTCGGCCTCAGCCGCCGGCGGCAGCTCGCGGTTGTTCGACGGCAGCAGCGACAGCAGGTAGCGCACCTCGGCGAGACAGCTCTCCTCGTCGTCGTACAGGAACGAGGCCACACCCGAGGCGGCGGCGTGGACATCGGCCCCGCCGAGGCCGTCGTGGCTGATCTGCTCGCCGGTCACCGCCTGGACCACATCGGGCCCGGTGATGAACATCTGGGAGGTCCCCCGGACCATGAACACGAAGTCGGTGAGTGCGGGGGAGTAGGCGGCGCCGCCCGCGCACGGGCCCATGATGACGCTGATCTGCGGTATCACGCCGGAGTTGCGTACGTTGCGCTGGAAGATGCCGCCGTAGCCGGCCAGCGCCGTGACACCTTCCTGGATGCGGGCGCCCGCTCCGTCGCACAGGCCCACGACCGGTGCGCCGGCCGACTCGGCCAGATCCATGATCTTGTGGATCTTCTCGGCGTGCGCCTCGCCCAGGGCGCCGCCGAAGACGCGGAAGTCGTGGGCGTACGCGAAGACCCGCCGCCTCCCGACGAGGCCCCACCCGATGAGCACGCCGTCGGAGTGCGGGCGCTTCGCCTCAAGGCCGAAGCCGGTGGCGCGATGCCGGCGAAACCCCTCGACCTCGATGAACGTCCCCTCGTCGAAGAGGAGTTCCAGGCGCTCCCGGGCGGTCAGCTTGCCCTTGGCGTGCTGCGCCTCGGTCGCCTTCGGGCTCGGCCCGCTGTGCGCCCGCGAGCGCAGCGCCGCCAGTTCGGCGACCCGCTCGCGCATGCTGGGCCGGCGCGGCTCCTCACCGGCGGGCGCGGCCGGAGCGATGGGGGCGGACCCCGGCGCCACGTCGGGCGGCGGATGCGCCGGGAGCCTCTCCTCGACGATACTCATGGACGATCCTTTCGGGCGGTGGGCACACGAGGGCGCGAGGGCGGCAGGCCGCGGGTCCTACAGCCCCGCGGCCGAGCGCAGCGCGTCCACGCGGTCGGTCCGCTCCCAGGTGAAGTCCGGGAGCTCACGGCCGAAGTGGCCGTAGGCGGACGTCTGCGCGTAGATGGGGCGGAGCAGGTCGAGGTCGCGGATGATCGCGGCCGGGCGGAGGTCGAAGACCGAGGAGATCGCCTCCTCGATCACGCTCTGGGCGACCGCGGCGGTGCCGAAGGTCTCGACGAAGAGCCCCACGGGTTCGGCCTTGCCGATGGCGTAGGCGACCTGGACCTCGCAGCGGCGGGCGAGGCCCGCGGCGACCACGTTCTTGGCGACCCAGCGTGTGGCGTACGCGGCGGAGCGGTCGACCTTGGACGGGTCCTTGCCGGAGAAGGCGCCGCCGCCGTGGCGGGCCATGCCGCCGTACGTGTCGATGATGATCTTTCGGCCGGTGAGGCCGGCATCGCCCATCGGGCCGCCGATCTCGAAGCGGCCGGTCGGGTTGACCAGCAGGCGGTAGCCGTCGGTCTCCAGGTCGAGACCGGCTTCGGCGAGCTCCTTGAGGACGTGCTCGACGACGTGCTCCCGGATGTCGGGGGTGAGCAGCGAGCCGAGGTCGATGTCCGAGGCGTGCTGCGAGGACACGACGACCGTGTCCAGGCGGGCGGGCCTGCTGCCCTGGTACTCGATGGTGACCTGCGTCTTGCCGTCCGGGCGCAGGTAGGGGACGGTGCCGTCCTTGCGGACCGCGGACAGCCGGCGCGACAGGCGGTGCGCGAGGCTGATCGGCAGCGGCATCAGCTCGGGCGTCTCGTCGCTCGCGTAGCCGAACATCAGGCCCTGGTCGCCCGCGCCCTGCCGGTCCAGCTCGTCGTCGTCTCCTTCCACCCGGGCCTCGTACGCGGAGTCGACGCCCTGCGCGATGTCCGGGGACTGCGCGCCGATCGACACGGACACCCCGCACGAGGTGCCGTCGAAGCCCTTGGCGGAGGAGTCGTAGCCGATGTCGAGCACGGCGTCGCGGATGAGTGCGGGTATGTCGGCGTAAGCGGTGGTCGTGACCTCCCCGGCCACGTGCACCTGGCCCGTGGTGATCAGGGTTTCCACCGCGACGCGTGCCGTCGGGTCCTGTGCGAGCAGTGCGTCCAGGACAGCGTCGCTGATGCGGTCAGCGATCTTGTCGGGGTGGCCCTCGGTCACGGACTCCGAGGTGAAGAGCCGAGAAGACATGTGGTTCTCCCGTTCGGGGGGCGTGGTTGGTTCCCTCCGCACCGATGTTCGGGACCTCCCGGGGGCGGGGCAACGGATGGCTGCCCCGGTGTCCCGAAAGAGGTACCGCCCTCCGCTCACTTCGACGTATATGCAGGTCAGGCGGGTCGTCGGGGGGAAGAAGCACCTTAGCGTCGAGGGCGTACGCAGTCACTGCGTACCGGTTCTGCAATCACGGTCTCGCTAGGATGACTAGTACGTGCTGTCTGTTCAGTGTATTCTGAACAAGCGAAAGGGGGTGAAGGTTGGTGACCGATGCGACGGCAAGTCCGTCCGAGCTGGAGTTCGTCGAAGCCGTGGCCATGCAGCTCGAACAGCAGGGGCTGGTCCGCATGTCGGGCCGGGCCATCGGCTGGCTCCTCATCTGTGAGCCGGCCGAGCAGACGCTCGGCCAGATCGCCGAGGCGCTGTCCGTCAGCGTGGGTGCCATGAGTACGGCGCTGCGGCACCTGGTGCCCGGCCGGCTGGTGGAGCGCTTCAGGCGTCCGGGCGAACGCGGTGATCGCTATCGCATCGACCCTCACGCCTGGATCGAGCACGCCATGACGCAGGCGTCCAGGTACGGCGAGTTCAGACAAGTGACCGCCCGTGGCCTTGAGCTGCTGGGCGGGGAGCCGCCGGCACGGAGCCGGCGCCTGCGGGAGATGTACGACTTCTACGAGTGGCTGGAGTGCGAGATGCCCCTCGTCTGGAGTCGCTGGGAGCAAGCGAAGAAGGAGCGGATGCAGCATGACCCCTGTGGCGCTGGCCGAGGGACTCAGTAAGTCCTACGGGAAACACAAGGCCCTGGACGGACTCTCACTGAGCATCAATCAGGGGGAGGTGTTCGGCTATCTCGGCCCGAACGGAGCGGGCAAGACCACGACCATCCGGCTGATGCTCGATCTGATCCGTCCCACCTCCGGCCGTGTCGAACTGTTCGGCAAGGCCCCCCGTGAGGGCGGCAACGACGTGCGTCGACGCATCGGCTACCTGCCCGGCGAACTCCCCCTCGCCGGACGCGGCAGCGGCCTGGAACTCCTAGAGTTCCTCGCCAAGGTGCGCGGCGGGGTGGAGAAGGCCACGATCGCGTCGCTCGCCGAGCGCCTCAACGTGGACCTGAAGCGGCCGGTGCACAACCTGTCCAAGGGGAACAAGCAGAAGGTCGGCATCATCCAAGCCTTCATGCACGCGCCCGACCTGCTCATCCTCGACGAGCCGACGACCGGACTGGACCCCCTGGTCCAGCAGGAGTTCCTGGCCATGGTGCGCGAGGCGAAGCAGAACGGGCAGACCGTCCTGATGTCCTCGCACATCCTGTCCGAGGTCCAGCACGTCGGTGACCGGGTGGCCATCATCCGCAGCGGCAAGCTCATCTCGGTCTCCGACGTGGACACCCTGCTGGAGCAGGCGCAGCGCCGGGTGGAGATCCGGTTCGCAGACCCGGTGGATCCGCGCCACTTCTCCATGCTGACGGGTGTGCGCGACGTCAACGTCCAAGCGAACACGCTCAGTTGCACACTCGACGGCACCGCTGACGCGCTCGTGAAGACGGCGGCTCAGCACACCGTGGTGAGCCTGGTGTGCGAGGAGCCCGACCTGGAAGAGATCTTCCTGCACGCCTACGCGCAGGAGCCCAAGGAGGAGATGCACGGTGTCCGCTGAACCACTCGCCGTTTTCGGCAAGGCGTTGCGGGACCAGCGCCGCGGACTGGTCTTCTGGGGTGCCGGTCTGGCTCTCGTCACCCTCATGTACACCTCCAGCTTCGACCCGGACAAGGTCACCGAGAGTGCCAGTGGCTTCCAGAAGGCGCTCGCCCTCGATGACCTGGCGACCGGAGCGGGCTTCCTGAGGGCCACCATCCTCGGCATGATCGTGCCCCTGCTGCTCCTGGTCTACGTCACCATCACCGGCTCCAAGGCCGTCGCGGGCGAGGAGGAGACGGGCCTGCTCGACCTCTACCTCGCCCAGCCCATCGACCGGGGCCAGTTGCTGGTGCAGCGGTTCGCCGCCACCTGCCTGGCGGTCCTCGGGTTCTCGGTGGTGGTCCTGCTGGAGCTCATGGTGCTCAACTCCGCGCTCGACATGCAGGTCGAGTTCGGCAACCTGCTCGTCACCGTGGCCGGCCTGGCACTGCTGGTGATCACCTTCGCGGCCGTGGCGTTCGCGACGGGGGCCGTCACCGGCCGCCGCTCGCTGACGCTCGGGGTCACCGCCGGCTACGGCGCGTTCTCCTTCATCGTCAACGCCCTGGCCAGCCAGTCCGAGGCGATCGAACCGCTCAAGTACCTGTCGGCGTTCCACTACTACCTCGGCGGCAGCCCGCTGCGCGAGGGCTTCGACCCCGCGATGCTCGTTCTGCTCGTGGCCCCCGCCGTGCTGCTCGGCCTCGGCCTCGCCCGGTTCAAGAGCCGGGATCTGAACGTCTGACCGCGTTCGGACCACGTACCCTCGGCCGCCCTTCCACACCCCCCCGCGAAGGGCGGCCGAGGTTTCTCCGCGAGAGAGGACGCCGTGAAGGAACAGTCTCCTGCCCGCAGCGAGAGCGGCCACGTTCCGGCCATGGACGGCCTGAGGGCCGTGGCCGCGTTGCTGGTGCTGGTCCTGCACCTCGCCGGATGGACCGGGATCGCCTTCGACCGGGAGGGCGACAGCCTGACCGCCGATGTGCTCAGCCGGCTGGCCGTCGCGGTGTACATCTTCTTCGTCATCTCCGGATTCCTCCTCTACCGGCCCTACGCCGCGGCGGCCCTCGCCGGGCGCTCCATGCCCCCGGTGGGGGCGTACTACTGGCGCCGGTTCCTGCGCATCTGGCCGGCCTACACCCTGCTGGTCCTGGTGACGCTGGTCTGCTTCCACCGGGAGGTCTTCACCGAAGCGCCCCGCCTCCTGCGCATCGCGACCCTCCAGCACATCTACGTCGACGGGGACTTCCCGCACACCGTCACGGAACCGTGGAGCGCCTTCTCGCAGACCTGGAGTCTGGGAACCGAGGTCAGCTTCTATCTCCTGCTGCCGCTGCTGGCCCTTCTCCTGCACCGGGTGACAGCCGTGCGGCGCGGGCCCGGGCCGGTGATCGTGGCGTTCGTGCTCGCCGAAGCGCTCAGCCTCCTGTGGCAGATCGCGCTCAGCGCCTCCTCCGCCGCCCACGAGACGCCCACGCTCATGTGGTGGCTCCCGGGATACCTGGTGTTCTTCCTGGCGGGAATGGGGCTCGGAGCCGTGGCCGCCCATGCCCAAGGCGCCGCGGACAGCCCCGCGGTGCGCCTGGTGCGGCGGTCGCCGTGGATCTGCTGGGGCGTGGCGCTCGTCGGCTACGCGGTCCTTTCGTCCCCGCTCGCGGGCGGGCACATGAGCCCTCCGTCGCCCCCGCAGGCCGTCGTCGAGAACCTCGCCTACCTGGTGGTCTGCGTGGGCCTGTGCCTGCCGCTCGTCCTGGCGCCGGACAGCGGGCCGGAGCGGCTCCTGCGCCGGCCGGTCATCGCGTGGCTCGGCCGGATCTCCTACGGAATCTTCCTGTGGCACATGTTCGTCATGGCTGTGGCACTGCGCATCGCCGGCGTGGAGTGGGGTGAGGCGGGCATGAGCGGCTTCCTGATCCTGCTGCCGCTGACGGCCGGGATCTCCGTGCTGCTGGCCTGGCTCAGCTTCCGGCTCGTCGAAGAGCCGCTGCGGCAGTGGAACCGGCGCCGCACGGCGCCGCCGGCGGGTGGTCCTCCGGCCGCTGAGCGGAACAGCGGCGGCGCCCGTCCGTCCCGCTTCGCGCGCACCCGCTGACGACCCGCCGCCGCACAGAAGAGCGACCCCTGTCCCGCCCGTGACGAGGCGGAACGGGGGTCGTTGTCCTTTTGTCGGTGATGAGTTGAACGGGCGGGAGTTCCATGGGATCTGTGTCCGACTTTCTGCACTGGGCCTGGGAGCGTCACGCCAACCCGCTGAGCTGGTACATCAGGCCGCTCTTCTTCCTGCCCCTGGCCTACTTCGCCTGGCGCCGACGCCCCTGGGGGCTGGCCCTGACGCTGGTCGCCCTGCTGACGAGCTTCTTCTGGTTCCCCGCCCCCGAGAACCCGGACCCGCGGATCCAGGGAGTGCTCGACATGGAGCGGGCGTTCCTCACCCACCCCGACGCCTTCCAGGTGGTGATGCTGTCCATGGCCCCGCTGCTGCTCGCCGCGTTCTGCGCCGCGCTGTGGCGCCGCTCGCTCGGCTGGGGAATCGTCGTCTTCGACGCGGCGGCCCTGGGCAAGATCGCGTGGTCGGTCTCCGAGGCGGGCGCCGACGGAGCGGCCACCTACGTCCCGGTGGGGGGCGGGGCGCTGCTGGTCACCGTTCTGCTGGTGGCCGTGGCGCGGGGGAAGGGGCTGGGTCCGGCGCTGCGTCAGAGGCTGCGGCGGTCGACGGGGTGAGGGCGAGGGCCTGGAGAGGGTCACCCCTGGGCGGGCAGCACCGCGACCGCGCGCAATCCGCCCGTCGGTGAGCCGGCCAGCTCCAGGCGGCCGCCGGAGGCCGCGAGGAGAGCCGCGGCGATGGTCAGCCCGAGCCCCGTGCCCTTCCGTCCGCGTCCGGAGGCCCCCCGCCAGAACGGCCGGCAGGCGCGAGTGATCTCCTCGTCCGTCATCCCGGGCCCCTGGTCACGGACCTCCACCTGGATGTGCGCCGACGTGGCCCGTACGGTCACGAGGACCTCGCTCCCCCGGGGGGAGACGTGCAGGGCGTTGTCCAGCAGGACGTCCAGGGCCTGTTCCAGGGCTCCCTTGATCTGCGAGCCGGTCACGGCGACGCCGGCCAGAGACAGCTCCACCCCGCGCGTGGACGCCGGCGCCGACCACGCGTCGACGCGGGCCGCGGTGACCCCCAGGACGTCGACCGGCTCGGTCGCGGCGGTGTCGCGGGCGGCGCTGCCCCAGGCCAGTACCTGCTCCAACACGTCGGACAGGCGGTCCACCTCCCTCAGGACTCCGCGGACCTCTCGTCCGGCGGCGGCGTCCCGGCCGTCGCTCAGCCGGTCCTGAAGCAGTTCGAGACGCAGCCGTACGGAGGACAGAGGGCCGCGGACCTGGTGTGCCGCGGCCGCGGCGATGGTGGGGGAGCCGTCCAGGGGCAGGACCGGGGCGGCCATGCGTGCCGTGGCGTGCGGGGCGATGGTCATGGGGTAGGCATCCCGTCTCAGGCGAGCGCGGCGGCCGGTACGGTGAGCCGATAGCCGACTCCGCGCACGGTTTCGATCCATTCGTTTCCCAACTTGCTGCGCAGTGAGCCGACATGGACGTCCAGGGTCCGGGTGGAGCCGAACCAGTTCTCGTCCCAGACGGTGGCCATGATCTCCTGGCGTTCCATCACCGTGCCCGGCTCGGCGATCAGCATGGCCAGCAGGTCGAACTCCCGGCGGGTGATGCATATCTCCTCCGTGTGCAGGAACACCTTGCGGGTCCGCGGGTCGAGCCGCAGCGGCCCCGCCAGGTGGGGTGGCTGTGCCGTGCGGCGCGCCCCGGTCTCCTGGGCCGCTTCCCGGCCCCCGCTGACACGCGGCGCCGGAGGGGCCGGCGGCCCGGACGCCGGCGGCTCGGCGGCCGGCGCCGCCGGAAACGGGGCGGGGACCGGTCGCGGGTCGGGCGCCGCTCCCGTCGCGTGCTGGAGGCAGCCCCCCGCCCGGCGGAGTACGGCCTGGATGCGCGCCACCAGTTCGTACCGGCTGAACGGCTTCGCGATGAAGTCGTCGGCGCCCATGTGCAGGGCCATCACGCGGTTGAGCTCGTCGGTCCGGCCGCTGAGTGTGATGACGGGGACGCAGGACCGCTCCCGTATGCGCCGGCAGACCTCGTGCCCGTCCAGATCGGGCAGGCCGAGGTCGAGCAGAACGAGGCTCACGTCGGCGAGCTCGCGCAGCGCCTCGACGCCTGTTCCCACTCGGCGGGGGTGATAGCCCTGGACGCCCAGCGCCTGCTCCAGCGCTTCGGCCACCCCGTCGTCATCCTCGACTATCAGAACGTTCATGGATCTGCTGCCTCCCCGCAGGCGGAGCTTCCCGTGAATCACACAATGGGTCGAGCTTCTCTCTGGTTGAATTCTTATCAAGCCGGTCGACCGGTTTCAATGGCTGGAGCATCGGGTGGACCGACCGGGGGGTGCCCGCATGTGCCGTTCGGGGTACCGATCGGCGTCGCGGTGCGTCTGCGAAGGTGCGTGCAATCACTATTGACGACTTCTTAACACACTCGCGACCAGTGATCGATGTAGCCTCCGAAGCGCCAACGCAGGGGCAGGCCGGGGTCAGTTCGCCTGGTCACGAGGGGGTGTCGGCGTGGTAGCAGGAAGGCATGCGCACAGTACGGCGGCCGCCGCGCTGGAACGCCGCAAGGACGAGATCCTCGCCGCGTACGAGGCCGCGCTCCGCAGTACCGACAGTTCGTTGCTCCGCGAGGAGCGCAACTCGGAGCGTTACGTCGATGAGGCGCGGCAGATCCTCGCCCATGTGATCGCCGAACTCCACCGCGGAACGTACTTGCCGCACGGTACGGAATACCTGGGCGGTGACGGCAGCCCCGTCGGCGGACCCCGTACGCACCCCGTGGAATCGGGCCGCGCCTCCGCCGCGCTCTTCGACGCGGTGGTGGTCGTTCTCCTCGATGAATCCGAGGGCGTGCGGCCCTCCGGGGCCGAGACCGCCGTGCTCTTCTCGCTGCTGCACCGGCAGATCGTCGCCCGCCACACCGCCCGCTCCGTGGCACACATCGGGTACCTGCTGGAGCGCATCCGCAGCGCCCACAACGACGAACGCCTGCGCGTGGCACGCGGGCTCCACGACGAAGTGGCCGGCCACCTCGGCTCCGCACTCAACTGGTTCGAGCTGCACGACGTGTATCAGGAGGACCAGCCGGCGTTGGCACGCCAGAAGCTGGACACGGCGCGGGAGACGGTCCGCGACTCCCTGTCCAGCCTCCGGGAGGTCATGACGGGGCTGCGGCTCAGGGTGGACGCCGAGCCCCTGCACGCGGCCCTCGTCCGGGACCTCGCGGACATGGCGGCGGCCCCCGGCCAGGTGAGGGTCTCGGTCACCGGAGACGAATCATGGGTGCCCGCCTGGGTGGCCGAAGAACTGTTCCTGGTCGTCCGTGAGGCGCAGCGCAACGCCGTGCGGCACGCACGGGCCAAGCTGGTGGCGGTCGAAGTCCACGTGACTCCGGGAGAGGTGCGCGCCGCCGTCGAGGACGACGGCGTGGGCTTCGACCCCCGGACGACGACGCCCCGCGGACACAGCGGCATGCTGTCGATGCGTGAGAGGGTCGAACTCCTGGGCGGCAGCGTCGCAGTGGAATCCCAGCCGGGATGTGGCACCCGCATCCTGGTCTTCGTACCGCTGAAGGGGGAAACGGGTGGAGGCTACACACAGAGCGATCAGGGTCCTCATCGCTGACGATCACACGCTCTTCCGCGAAGGCATCACCGAGATCCTCACCGCCTCCGGCGGCATCGAGGTGGTGGGAGAGGCGCACAGCGGCCAGGACGCCTGCGGCAGAGCGGCGGAGCTGCGCCCGGACGTCGTCGTCCTCGACGTGGAGATGCCGGGCCAGGGCGTGCGGGAGACGCTGCCCCAGCTGCGGCGCGTCTCCCCCCGGTCCCGGGTCGTCGTGCTCACCATGCACGACGACGTCGTCCTGGCCCGGGAGCTGCTCTCGCTGGGCGCCAGCGCGTACCTGGTCAAGGGGTCCACTCGCCACGAACTGGTCTCGGCGATCCACAGCTCGGTCGTCGACCGAGGGCCCGGCCACGTCATCCTGTCCGTCTCGCAACGCGGTCTGGACCGGGTGGACCAGTCCCCCGACGAGATCCTCTCGGCGCGCGAGCGCGAAGTCCTCGCGCTGACGGCGGAGGCCCTGAGCAACTCCCAGATCGCCCGGCGGCTCTCCATCGCGGAAGGCACCGTCAAGCGCCATCTGCGCAATATCTACACCAAGCTCGGCGCCGTCTCCCGTATGGACGCGGTCAACAAGGCCATGGCGGCGTCGATCATCCCCAAGGCGCATCCGCGCGAGGAATCCTGAGGCGCCCCGCCGGCGGCGCCGGAACCCCGCCGGGCGCGCGCGGGACAGGAGTGGGCGAGCGCGGCGGGCGGGGTTCCGGCGCCGCCGCGCCGCCGCTGAGCGATGTCACGGAACCATCGCCCGGCAGAGGTCTTCCGTCACGTCCGAGACGAGCTCGGCACGCTGCTCGTTGAGGAAGAAGTGACCGCCGGGGAACATGCGCAGGCGGTGCGAGGAAACGGTGTGCCGGCTCCACTCCGCCAGCTCCGTGCCGCGGAACTCCGGGTCCTCCATGCCGCCGTAGGCGGTGATGGGGCAGTCGAGAGGGGCCTCCTCCGTGTACTCGTACGTCTCCAGGAGGGTGACGTCCGCGCGGAGCACCGGCAGGTAGAGCGCGCGCATCTGGGGCTCGTCGCGGATGGCCGGCGGGATGGCGTTGAACCGCACGTCGAGGGCGTCGAGGAAGAGGTCGTCCGGGAGCTGGTGCACGACGGCGTGGCGCAGGGGCAGGTGCGGTGCCGAGCGGGCGGACACGGACAGATGGGCCGGTTCCGCGCCGTACGAACGGCGCAGTTCGCGGGCGAGCTCGAAGGCGATGAGCGCTCCCAGGCTGTGGCCGAAGAGGGCGTACGGGCCGTCGAGGGCAGGGCCGAGCACGGCCGCCGCCTCCTTGACCACCAGCGGCACCTCGGTGCGCGGCTCCTCACGGAACCGGGACTCGCGGCCCGGCAGCCGGAGCAGCCAGGGCTCGACGGACTCCGGCAGCAGCCCGCTCCAGCCTTGGAACGCGGCGGGGCCGGCGCCCGCGAACGGAACGCAGATCAGCCTCAGCGCGGGGGCGCTGCGAGGGGCGCGGCGCAGGACCCAGCGGTCGAACTCGGACGGGGCCGTGGTCATGGGGCACTCCAGGTAAGGGGTGGTGGCGGGGGGGGGGGCCCCCCCCCCCCCCCCCCCCCCCCCGCCGCCCGCCCGGGGGGGGGTGATTAACAGACCCCGCGGGCGCCGCGGGGGCCGGGGGGGGGGGGGGGGCCGGGGCCCCGCGCCCCGCGTGGCCCGCG